>JBFMCQ010000059.1:0-20579 GCA_040754295.1 Pseudomonadota bacterium
CGACCCCTTCCCTCGGAAGGGCGCCGCCAGATTAGCGGCAGGTTGCCGGTTCGAGTCCGGCCCCGGGCACCACCCCAGTGGTTTTCCGGAGTATCGCTGTGTCGGCCATCAATCGCTTCGCCCCCGAGCCACTCGACGCGCTCAAGCGCGGTCGCACCGCCCCGTTCCTGATTGAGCACCCCGAAAACGTGTGCCCAGGCCATTTTCCCTGTCCGTCATCGCGACCTTGGATGACGCTCATCGGCAGCCTGCTTGCGCGTGAGCGCCTGATCCGGGCTCTCGGCGCCATGCCCTCGACGCCCGCGTCGGACGGCGCCGAGCGGCCCGCCAAACCCCGCCGGAGGTCGTGCCAATGACCACGACATCTCGCCACCCGGGCAACGTCTACGCCCGCGAGCGCGACAACGTCGCCGCGCTTGTACTCGCATATCCGCACCAGTTCCCGGAGCCATCCTGGGCCTATAGCTGGCCCGACGGCTGGCATCGCCTGGTCGCCGAGGCCTGCGCAGGCCTGGCTCGCCTGCGCCCGGACGGCTACTGGCGGCAGATCAAGGAAAAATTCGGGGGCCTGCGGCTGTACTACTCGGGCGGCCCGCAGCGCCTCGATATGCAGACGCCCGGAGGCGTGTATTGCATGTCGGTTCATGCTGGCGGCGAAGCCACCGAGCTCGATCTGCTGATCGCTCAACTGGAGAACTGGAGAGGGCGAGCCGTGAAACCTGCTGCCTGTGCGCAGGCATGCGCGGTGTCGGCCGCGCGGTTCGGTTCGGCGGCTGGTGGCTCACGGCCTGCGAAGCCTGCGAGCCGCTGATCGGCGCCTACCGCGCTTTGCCGCTCGGGGAGCGATAGACGATGAAGATCCGCGTCTACTCCGACCTGCACCTCGAGTTCGGACGTTACGATCCGCTGTTCGACCGGCGCGGCGATGAAGACCTCGTCGTGCTCGCCGGCGACATCGACGTCGGCAGCGCCGCGATTGCGTGGGCGGCCAAGACGTTTCCGCAGGTGCCGGTCGTCTATGTGCTCGGCAACCACGAGTACTACCACCACAACTACGACACCCTGGTCGACGAATGCCGGGCGCGGGCTCGGGGCACGAATGTCCACATCCTCGAACGCGATGCGCTGGATGTGGGCGGCATCCGCGTGCTCGGTTGCACGCTGTGGACCGATTTCCGGGTCCTGGGCGATCCGCGTCGTGAGGAGGCGCGGGCCTGGGCCGAGCAGTCGCTCTCGGACTTCTGGTGCATCCGCCGCCAGGGCGGAAAGCCCTTAAGCCCGGAACGAACGGTCCGCACGTTCGTCCAGAGCGCCCATTGGCTCGACTGGCAGATCGGCCAGGCCGACCGCCCGCTGCTGGTCGTGACCCATCATGCGCCGACCGCCGCGACGATCGCGCCGCGCTACGCCGGCCAGCCCAGCAACGGCTCCTTCCACTCCAACGCCGATGATCTGATCCGCGCGCCGGTTCGGATGTGGATCCATGGCCACACCCACTTCAACGCCGATGTCATGCACAACGGCGTGCGCGTGGTCACCAACCAGTGGGGCTATCCGGGCGAAGACGCACTCGGCTTTCGCCGCGACGGCCTGTTCGAGTTTCCGGCGGAGGGGGGTCGTGATCTATCGCGATCCGGTGATCGAGTTGACCGGGGATGCGGAGCCGCAGCCGCGCGGGCGGTTTCTCGTGGTCGGCGACGTCCACGGGCAGATGGACAGCCTGTTGTGGGGCCGGCAGCGGTGCCATTGCTACCAGCGTCTCACAGCGTTCGATCCCGCCGACGGCAAGGTCGACGCGCCGTTTCGCGACTGGATCGTCCGCATGCTCAAGCCGGTGGTGGGCGTCGACCTGGTGATCTGCGGGCACAGTGTCATGCGCACGCGCGAGCCGGTGCGCTTCGGCTCGCACCTGTTCATCGACACCGGGGCCTACCAGGCGCCGTATGGCCGTCTCACCGCGGTCGACCCGGCGGCGGGCGTGTACTGGCAGGTCGGGCACGGCGAGGATCAGCGGTGGGGTCCGCTGCCGCTGCCGGCGCCCTTCGAGGACAAGCTGCCCGCCCACCTCCACAAGAACAGGAGCTCGAGATGAGCGACGAAGATCTGGTTCGTCGGTTCGACGCGCTGGAGCCGTTGCCGTCCTGCCGCCAACGACCGGCCGGATGCACCCGTCTGCTGGTGCTGCGCGTGCATGCGCTCCGTCTGCAGCGGCGCATCCCGTCAACGGCCCAGGGCGAAGGTCAGTATGTCCTGGCAAGCGATCTGGGATCAGTGCTGCTGGCCTATCTCGGCGAGCAGCGGGTGCCGATCGAGCTGCACAGGGCGTCGATGGCGACGCCGAACCTGTCACTGCGAGGGCTTGTGTCGCTCAGGGCGATCCAGATTCTGGTCCCTCCGCTGCTGGCGGAGGACCGGCCATTGCCGCCGCTGTCCAGCTTGTCCGGCGCCCTGCGCATGTCGCCGACGCTCGTGGCCTGGGCGATCGCCGGGGAGTTGCACCGCCTCGAAGCGAGGACCGAAGAGGTGCGCAAATGGATCGCGCGGGCTGGTGACCTGGCCGCCGAGTGGATCGGCGCGTACCCTGATCTGGTCTGCCAGGTCGGCACGCCGAAGTCGGTGGAGCGCGAGCTGTCGGAGCACGAGCTGTCCATGTCGCTGGAAGACGCGATGACCGAGCCGCCCGAACCTGCGACACGCCCGCGCCGGCGCCGCGCCGGCACCTGGGTGCTGGCGGACCAGACCGCGATCGAGCAGCGGTTGTCTGAGCTGGCGGCAAGCAAACAGTCCAAACCGATGCTCGAGCCGCTGCTGCGGCGACTCGAGCAAGGCTGCGAGCGAAGGCTGCAGCGGGCGAACCTGGGCCAGGCCGCTGCGGTCGAGCGGCTCATCGAGCGCTTCCCGAACTTCGATGGGGTCTGCCGCTGGGTGGCCGATCAGATCCGCCTGTGTATCCTCACGCGCGAGCCCTTTCGACTGCCGCCGGTCCTGCTCTTGGGGGCGCCGGGGATCGGCAAGACGATGTTCTGCCATGTGTTGGCCGAAGCACTGGAAGGCGCGTCCTGTGTGCGCTCGCTGGCGGAGCTGTCGGCATCATGGCTGATCACCGGCGCCAGCACGCAGTGGGCCAACGGACGGCCCGGGGTGATCGCGGATCACCTGTCGCGCTGCCCGACCGACCGCGTGCCGTGGTTCATCTTCGATGAACTCGACAAGGCCGCCGGGGATCGCGGCTATCCACTGGGGCCGGCGCTGCTGGGGCTGCTCGAGCCGTACACCGCGCAGCGCTTTCGCGACGAGGCGCTGGAGATCGAGATGGATATCCGCCCGGCGTGCTTCATCTTCACCGCCAACGACCGCAGCCGGGTGCGTCCGGAGCTGATCAGCCGGCTGCATGTCATCGAGGTGCGTGCACCGACGGCCACTGAAATGCCGGCGGTCGTCGCGTCCGTCGATGCGCAGCTTCGCCGGGAGCAGCCGCAGTTGGCGAAAGTGTTTGCACCGCTGGGCACGCCGTTGCTCTCACAGCTGGGATCGGTATCGCCGCGCGAGCTGCGGCGAGTGCTGCAGGGCGCCTACGCAACCGCGGCCGGACGCACGCTTCGGCTGCGCGGGCTGCGGACGCTGCTGCCGGAGGATCTGCCTGCGGAGGTACAGAAGAAGACCGACCGGCAAACGCGGACGTTACATTGATGCGCGCTCCACCTTGCGCCTCCCCCACAGTTGGGCGTACCCCTGATGTCCTGTCCGGCGACCGGCACACCGGTTCGCGGCGGACAGGCGTGTCGCCGTGCAGCCACGCAGCGTCACATCATCGCGGGCAGCCCGAAGCAGTCGGCGCTGCGCGCGGCGCCCAGCCTTCCACCGGCAGCGTATCGCTCAGGCTCGGTGGCAGATCGCCGTCGCTGGCCCAGTCCGAGGCCGTGGTCCCCATGACGAAATCCAGCGTGCCGCCCGAACGCAGATCAGCGTAGCGGAGCCAGGAGCGATCCAGTGCGCAGCCGCCGAGCTGCGCGCTCTGGATGTAGTACGCCTGCGGCGTGACGCCGTCCGCCGAGATCGTGAAGCGGCCGCCGTCGGCGGTGGGCAGGCTCAGGCGATCGAAGAACGGCGAGCCGATCATGTAGGTGTCGTCGCCCGGCCTTGCCGGGAACAGGCCAAGCGCGGCGGCCACGAACATCGACGACATCGTGCCGGCGTCGTTGTCCATGGTCGGCAGCAAGCCGGCGGGATCGAGCCGGTAGACCTGCATCTCGTGCGGCGCGACGAACTCGCCGTTCCGGGTCATCGCGTAGGGAAAAGCGTTGCCGCTGGCAATGTAGCGGTTGCAGGAACGCCCGCCGAAAATCTGTCGCAGCCAGAATTGCGTGCGATGGGGCATGCCGGCGTAGTTGAACAGATAGGCGCCGATCAGATCGACCTCGTTGGCGTTGGAATGCAGCATGCGGCGGCAGTCGTCCGGGGCCTGCTCGCCGAAGAAAAAGCGCACCGCCTCGGCGAATGCGTCCTGGCCGCCCATCAACTGCATCAGCCCGCCCAGATCCGCCGTGTTGTACCACTGGTACTGCCAGATCGTGCCCTGATACAGACCCGGCAGATCGAAGGCCTCGGGGTCGAGGTTGTGGTCCCAGCTTCCGTCCTCGGCGCGTGGCCACAGCAGGCCGACGGGCGTGCCGCCGGGCGAGGTCCAGCCGTCGCGGTTGAACAGATTGCGGTAGCGCGTCGCCCGCTGCGCCAGCGCCTGCGCCTCGTCGTCGTAGCCCAGTGCCTGTGCGATCACCGACATCGCCCAGTCGTCGTAGGCGGTGCCGAGCGGGTCGGCAAGCTGGTTGGGGAAGTAGCCGAGCCGGGTGTTGGCGTCGTCCCAGGTGCCGTTGGAGAACGCCTTCAATGCCGGATAGGCCTGCGCCAGCCGCGGCAGCGCTGCACCCTTGGCAACCGCATCGGCGATCACGATGGCGGAGCGCTCGAAACGCACCGTGGGCACGCTGTGCACCAGGGCCGCCGGATCGGTCTGGTCGGTCTGCGCCAGATCGGCGAACAGATCCACCATCGAGCGCGTCATGTCGGCAAAAACTTGCGGCGCGACCAGCGCGATCAGGCCGTACTTGCGGTAGTCGTCCCAGGTGGTGAAGCCGTCGTAGTGCACGTAACCCACGGCCTCGCGGATCTGGCCGTCGATGCCGCGATAGAAGCCGGTGGTGCTGGTCGCATTCACCGGCGTGCCGAACATCTTGTACAGATGCGTGTAGAACAGCTTCTGCAAGCTGCCGTCCGGATCAGCGGCGCTGAAAGCGGTGACATGGACGCGGCCGAGCAGGGCATTCCACTGCGCGTACGCGTCATCCCGCACGGCTTCGAAAGTCCGTGACCCGAGCTCGTTGGCCTGGTCGATGCGGGCCTGCTCGGCGCTGATCGGCGACAGTGTGATCCGCAGGCCGACGGCTTTGTCGCTGCGGGTATCGAACTGCAGGATCACGCCGACATCGCTGCCGCTCTGCTGGGTCGCATCCGACAGTGCACCCTCATCGCCCCAGCTGCGCACGGACATCGGCGCCGCCGTGGTTTCGGCGTAGTAGTAGAGCCGGTAGTCGGAAGTGTAGAAATTGCCGTCGAGCTGGCCGGCGATGCCCACGCGGCCGTCCGCCAGCGTGGTGATCTCGGCGCTCGCGTGGATGCGCTGGTGGAAGTTGCAGGACAGGTCGAGGATCAGGCTGGCCGTGGTCGTCGTGGCCGGGAAGGTGAAGCGGTCCCAGCCGCTGCGCGTGTCCGCCGTCATCTCGGCATGGATCGCGCCCGGCAACAGTCCGCTCAGGCTGGACAGGTCCGGATTCGCATCCAGCAGCTGCACCTCGTAGTAGCCGGGCTGCGCGTGTTCGGCACGGTGGCTGAAGAAGCGCGCATAGACACCGTAGGGCAGCGAGCCCAGATCCTGGGCCGGGTCGCCGAGCAGAGGCGGTCGCCTGTTGCCGAGGTAGGCGCCCTTCATCGGCGCCACCAGCAGATCGCCGCCGCCGCCGCTGCCCACGCCGTCCAGATTCGTATGCGTGAATCCGGCGATGGCCGGGATCGGATAGTTGTAGCCGCTGTGCGAGCGATACGGCCAGGACATGGGGTTGACCTTGGCCAAGCCGTTGGGCATATAGGCGCCCGGCAGGTCCTGGCCGTAATCGTCGGCGGTGGCCACGAACTGATCAACGTAGGCCGCCGCGTCGATCAGCTCCTCCGGCGCCGGCGCGCCGGCGTTGAGTGGGGCAGACACAGGCGCCGACGCATCGCAGCCGGCCAGGATGACGGCGATGCACGCCGCAGAGAACGGGGTGTGCAGGCGGAGGCGGATCATTGCTCGGATCATTGCATGGTTCGCCCAGCGTCCGGACGGGCCGCCCAGCTTGGGCGCGCGATGTTGCAGCCATCCTGCATCCGGCGCCGTCGGTGGCCGGCCGATCGATGCGCCGACTCGCAAAGCCCTGCTCGCAAGTGCCGACTCAGCCGATGCGCGACACCTGCTTACACGAATCGCCAAGGAAGGCGCGTTGCCCTTCCCGCTCGCGGTCGATCCCGCCGCACATGAGGCGTGGTTCCGCGCCAAGGTCCAGGAGGCGTTGGACGCCCGCCCCGTGCCGGGCGATCGCGTCACCATCGAGATCCGCGAGGCGCGCGCCGCCTGGGGATCGGCCGTGTTCGAGATCGACAGCGTCGACGCCGGTCGCCCCGCGCGCGACCTGCGCGACGCCTGGCGCAGGGGCGCGGGCGAAGCGAGCCCGAAGAGCGAAACCGACCTCGACGCCATCATCGAGGCCACGGTCGTCAACTACGCCTGCGAGGGTTCAGCGCAGACCGACCACGCCGCGCGCTCGACGATGAATGTGGCGGTCCGCAAACCCGACCAGGTCGTGCTGTGCTCGGCAACGCTGCTCAACAACACCGCGCTCGACGGCCGCCCGCTGGTCGCCACCGCGACGCACTGCGAGTACGCCCAGAGCGCCACCGAGGGCGTCCTCTGGACCCCCGACGACACCAGCGAGCGCAAGTTCTACTGGCACGGGGTCGTGCCCTGCGGCTCCCCCGACATGAAAGAGTATGCCGCCATCAACGCCTCCCTGGCCGAAAACGACGGTGCCGAGATTCTCGTCATGTCCGGCGACTACCTGCTCTACGAGCTGGACGACCCGCCGCCGGAGGGATCGCTGGCCTATTTCGCCGGCTGGGACTCGACCGGCCCCGACGCCACCGTCGGCACCGGCCTGCCGGGCAAGTCCGGGACGTTCTACACCACGCACCACTCCCAGGTCCGCCCGCTGCAGCTCCACCGCGACAGCGATGGGGTGATTTGTGAAGGCACTCAGGAGTTCGGGGACACGCCAATTTGCGAAGGGCACGTGTGCAGAACCTGGGCCACCGCCTCCGATTCCTCCCAGGGCGACGGCGCGATGTTCGGCGGCGCCTCGGGCTCCGCGCTGCGCGATGCCCGGGGCCGGGCCCTCGGCGTGTTGAGTGCTGGATCCTCGGTCTCCTGTGCCGGTGAAAGTGTTCAAGGGATGCACAACAACATCTGGGGCAACCAATTCCAGACCCTGGACTACTCCTGGCCGGACCTGCGCCCCTACCTGGACCCGGTCGGCCTGAACCTTCGCGTCTTCGACGGCGCCGAGTTCGGCTACGAGCGCCCGCCGGCGACGCTGTCGCTCGACTGGTCGGCGGACAGCGCCGTGCCGGGCCAGATCCTGGTTCTGAGCTGGAGTTCGACGGGCTATGCGGCGAACTGCAACTACGAGATCCTGCGCGCCGGCGAGCGGATCGCCGGCGCGGCGATACCCGGCGCGGGCTACGGCGAGCGTCGCGACGCCTGGCGAATATCCGGCTCGACCGAGCTCAGCCCGAGCGAGCCGGGGGTCTACGAAGCCACGCTCGACTGCATCCAGGTCACGCCCGCGGGCGACTTCGAGCCGATATCGACGACGACGACGCTGACGGTGACGAGTGCACCGACTCCGACGCCCACGCCCACGCCCACCCCAACGCCGCCCAGCAACGGCGGGGGGAGCGGCGGCGGCGGTGGCGGCGCCATGGGCCTGTGGCTGCTCATAGCCTCGGCGGGCGCGGCCTGTATACGCCGGCGCTCGCCGAAAACAAGCGCGGAGCGAGAAAACCTCTGCTCCACCCTGAGCTGAGGCGGCCGCGACTTCGAGCGCGCGCAAGCGCTCGGCAGGCGCGGCGTGCGTCGCCGCACGAATAGCTAAAAATCGGCAGATACATCTGATCCGATCTTCACCACGGTCTCGTGCTTCAGGAGTTGCTGCAAGGATTCAGCGGCCCCAAGGCCCGCGACGAGGTATTCGCCACCAACTCACGATGCTGTCCGCGGACCGCGACTACTGCCATGCCGCAGCGCACGTCCCGCTCAAAGTCTGGGGCGACTTGGGCCGCAAGCCCTGAAGGCACGGCGCACCAACAAGAAGGGCCCGTTGGCCCTTTTCTTGTTACTGGCGAGGGAAGCCACCGCTATGGCCGATTTGGGCGAGCTGGCAGACCGCGTCGAACGGGAGCGGGTATCGGTTCCATTGGGCCGGGCGAGTGAGACCTGCCGGCCGACCGCGTCGCAGGCCAGATCGAACGCACCGGCCGGACCGTCGATCCGGGTGATCAGGCCGCGAAGCTCGCGTGCAAAAAACAAGATCTGACCCCGCGGCTCGCGCTGACCCCGCGGCTTTGACCCCGCGGCTTGAATAATGCGGGCTAGCAGTGCCGGCCTTACGCGGCCCGCGGCATCACTTCCCGCTCAATCTTCTTCGCGGCCGCGATCTCGGCCACGCGCAAGTCGTACGCCACCTGAAGGTTGAGCCAGCTCTGGGCGTCGCCGCCAAAGTAGCGTGCGAGACGCATGGCCGTATCCGGCGTCACGGCGCGCCGTTCCAGCACGATGTCATTGATCCGTGGAGCAGGCACGCGCAGGGCCATCGCGAGCGCGTTGGGCTTCATATGCAGCGGCCGCAGGTAGTCCTCGCGAAGGACCTCGCCGGGGTGGACAGGTCGCATTCCGTTCTTGATGGTCATCGTCGTCGCCTCAGTGGTAATCCACGATCTCTACGTCCGCAGGGCCCGCCTCGGTCCACACGAAGCACACGCGGAACTGTTCGTTGACGCGAATGCTGTGTTGACCGGCGCGGTCACCTTGAAGCGCCTCGAGACGGTTGCCCGGCGGAACCCGAAGGAAGTCGAGCGTCGTGGCGGCGGCCAACTGCGCGAGCTTGCGCGTGGCGACCTTGGCGATGCTGGAGAACTTCGCGCTCTTTCCGGTGGTGAACAGCCGTTCCGTTTCGTCGCACTTGAAGGACTGGATCACGCGCCCATCATATAACGTCGCGCATTAACCGACAAGCGTTATCCAGCGGCAGTTGCCGTGCTCTCCGGGATGGCCTCTCGCGCCGGTCTCCGAAAATCCGACAGGTTGCTAGGGTCAAAGTGAGTACAACAACATCTGGGGCAACGAGTTCCAGACCCTGGACTACTCCTGGCCGGACCTGCGCCCCTACCTGGACCCGGTCGGCCTGAACCTTCGCGTCTTCGACGGCGCCGAGTTCGGCTACGAGCGCCCGCCGGCGACGCTGTCGCTCGACTGGTCGGCGGACAGCGCCGTGCCGGGCCAGATCCTGGTTCTGAGCTGGAGTTCGACGGGCTATGCGGCGAACTGCAACTACGAGATCCTGCGCGCCGGCGAGCGGATCGCCGGCGCGGCGATACCCGGCGCGGGCTACGGCGAGCGTCGCGACGCCTGGCGAATATCCGGCTCGACCGAGCTCAGCCCGAGCGAGCCCGGGGTCTACGAAGCCACGCTCGACTGCATCCAGGTCACGCCCGCAGGCGACTTCGAGCCGATATCGACGACGGCGACGCTGACGGTGACGACCGCATCGACTCCGACGCCCACGCCCACGCCCACCCCAACGCCGCCCAGCAACGGCGGGGGAAGCGGCGGCGGTGGCGGCGCCATGGGCCTGTGGCTGCTCATAGCCTCGGCGGGCGCGGCCTGTATACGCCGGCGCTCGCCGAAAACAAGCGCGGAGCGAGAAAACCTCTGCTCCACCCGGAGCTGATGCGGCCGCGACTTCGAGCGCGCGCAAGCGCTCAGCAGGCGCGGCGTGCATCCCCGCACGAATAGCTAAAAGGCGGCAGAATGGCTATACGATCATGTATAGCCACGGAGTCGCCCATGAGCACTGCCGCAATCAAGGTCGAGCCGATCCATGCCACTGAGGCGAAGAACCGCTTCGGTGAGGTTCTGGAGAAGGCCGCAAAGAACACGGCGGTGTCGCTGTTGCGGCACGGCAAGCCGGCCGCCTACGTCATCTCGCCGGAGATGTACGAGCGACTGGAGCGGCAACTGACGATCGTGCCGGGAGCGATCGAGCGGCTGGAAAGCGAGTTCGACGAGATGGTGGCCAGGATGCAGTCGCCGCACAGCGTGGCGGTCGGCAAGGGTCTGATGGCGATCGGTACGGCCGATCTGCGCGCCAGCGTTCGCAAGTCGAAGCGCAAGAGGCGCACGCGTGGCTGATGCCCGTCGGCGAGATCATCGTCGCGGCCGGCGTCAACGGTGCGGGCAAGAGTACGATCGTCGGGCGTTACGTGCAGGATGCGGGCGGCGCCTACTACAACCCGGATGAACGGACGCGAGCCTACGTCGAAGCGGGCTTGAGCCAGGACGACGCCAACGGCCGCAGCTGGCAGGACGGGTATGAAGCGCTCAAGCGCGCGATCGACACCGGCACCAACTTCACATTCGAAACGCCGCTCGGCGGCAAGCGCATCGTTGCAGAGCTATTTCGCGCGCTCGCGCGCGGGCGGGGACTGACGATCTACTACGTCGGTCTCGAATCCGTGGAACTGCATCTGCAGCGCGTCGCCGCCAGGGTCAGGCGGGGCGGCCACGATATCCCCGCGGCGAAGATCCGCGAGCGCTTCGCTCACAGCCGCGAAAACCTGCTCGGGCTCATCGGCACACAGGCCAGCATTCGCGTCTGGGACAACAGCGAAAAGGACGGTCATGGCCTGCCCAGGCCTGTAGACGTACTTGGCATCGAGAGCAATCGGCTGAAGTACCCGGACACACTCAAGGCCGTGAAGGCGACGCCTTCGTGGGCCAAGCCCCTCGTGGCGCGTGCGCTCGAAGTTTGCGATCTTCCCGCGGCGCTCAGGAGCCGCACGACACCCCGGTAAACAACCCGCGGCTGAAGCCGCTCGCTATGGCGCGAGCCGCAGCGCGGCGCGCAGAATGTCGGCAGCCTGTTGGAGCGCCAGGGAGTCCGCAGCGTCCTTGCCGATGAGGCCCATGCCGTTTTGCACGGGGGTCACCCCAAGCGGGTAGTCGAACATGAAAAAAGGGGTCTGACCCCTTTTCCGGCGCGTGACCCCTTTTCCGGCGACTCGGCGTACAAGCTGCGCCGGGAAGAAGGACGACAGCTCGAGCGCCTTGTCGAACTCTCCGCGGACATCGCGAGCATTGTTGCGGTTCCGACGACTATTCTGGCGCGAGGGGTGAAGTTGCCGGGAATGGCTCCAGATTCACCGCCACATCGCAGGGCGGCGCGTAATACGGGTTGGATGTCACGAGAATGTCGGCGCCCGCGGCGGCATATGCGGGGGCGTTCGCCGCGTTGATCCCTCCGGCAGCGGCGAGCAGGGTATGGGCGCGGCCGTTCTCCCTTTCGGCGCGAATGCGCGCGACTGCGTCGGGCTCGAACTTCTCCAGTTGCAGCACATCGGGCCGGGCCGCCAGTGCGGCTCGTGCCTCCTGTTCGCTGCAGACTTCGATGACGACCGCACGCTCCGGGGCCGCACGACGCAGTTGCGCCACCGCGGCCGGGAAGTCGAGCCTGAGGAAGCGCCGGTGCTCGGGAAACAGCAGGATCGAATCGGACAGGCCCAGGCGATGCAGCGTGCCGCCGCCGGCGATGACGGCGCGCACCGACAGGCGCCGCGTCAACGGCACGTTCTTGCGGGTGCAGGCGACGACGATGTCCGGCGCCACCGCGCGTGCCGCGCGCACGATCCGGTCGGTCGCAGTGGCGATTCCGGATTGCCACTCGACCAGTGTCTGCACGATCTTCCAGATTTCGAACAGCTCCGCCGCCGTGCCGCTGGCGCTCAACAGCGGCGTACTGGCCGCAACGGCGCTGCCGCTGCGCTTGTGCACCTGCACGGAGAGCCCGGCGCCGCGCAATATTCGGGCCGCATCTTCGGTGCCGCAGACGCGCATCGCGTCGCGCGTGCTGAGCGTCAGTCTCGCCGGCGAATGGCCCAGACCCAGCGCGCGCGTGGTCAGATCGCCGTATGCGACATCCTCCTCATACAGCCGATCGATATCCGCAGCGCTCAGCGCCATGCGCATGGAACCAGACGGATCAGACGGCACCGGCGCTCAGGCTGCGGTCCGCGTAGCGAGCGGCGTCCAGGCGGTGAATTCGGCGACGGCGCGGCGGATGTAGGCGCGGCACAGCAGGCGTGCGGCTTCCTGCGAAAGCCCCGACAGCTCCTGCTGCGACAACCAGGCGCGGAGGCGGCGCAAGGCATAGGCCCGCAGCAAATCCACCATCTGCGGGGCGATGCGCTCGCCGTCGGTCGGCCAGTACCAGTGCAGATAGGCGGTGAGTTCCGCCTCCGACAGGCTGCTGCTCGGGCTGTTGTCCTCAGGCATAGGTCGGATTGAACTCCGCTTCGGCCACCGCGTTGTCTTTCCAGAACGGCGAGAGCTCGCGCAGGCGCGCGATCACGCCGGGCACCACTTCCAGCACGCGGTCGACGTCGGCCTCGGTGTTTTCGCGCGAGAACGAAAAACGCGTCGAGCCGTGCGCCGCGGTGTACGGCACTTTCATCGCGCGCAGCACATGCGAGGGTTCCAGCGAACCCGAGGTGCACGCCGAGCCCGACGAGGCGGCGATGCCGTATTCGTTGAGCAGCAGCAGGATCGCCTCGCCTTCGATGAACTCGAAGGCGATGTTGGTCGTGTTCGGCAGGCGGTTGGCGCGGTCGCCGTTGATGAGGCAGCGCGGCACGCGCGCAACGATGCCCTGCTCTAGCCTGTCGCGCAGGCGGCGCACCTCGGTGGTCTCGTGCGGCATCCACTTCAGCGCGAGCTCGGCGGCCTTGCCGAGCCCGACGATCGCCGGGGCGTTCTCGGTGCCGCCGCGGCGCCCGCGCTCCTGGTGCCCGCCGCGGATCAGCGGCCGCAGGCGCACGCCGCGCCGCACGTAGAGCGCGCCGATGCCCTTGGGGCCGTGCAGCTTGTGTCCGGATAGCGAGAGCATGTCGATCTCGCTGTTCTTGAGATCGATCGGAATCTTGCCGGCGGCCTGCACGGCATCGGTGTGGAAAATCGCGCCGTGCTCGTGCGCGAGCTCTGCGAGCGGCTCGACCGGAAAGATCGTGCCCGTCTCGTTGTTCGCCCACATGATCGAGACGATCGCGGTCCGTGGACCGAGCGCCGCGCGGTAGGCGTCGAGATCGAGCCGGCCCTGCGTGTCGACCGGGATGCGATGGACCTTCACGCCGCGCGATTTTTCGAGCCATTCGCAGAGGCTCAGCACCGCCGGATGCTCGACGATGCTGGTGATGACCTCGTTGCGGCCGGTCTGCGTTTCGAGCGCCGAGAGAATCGCCGTGTTGTCCGATTCGGTGCCGCCGCCGGTGAAGACGATCTCGTGATCGTATTGCGCGCCGAGCAGCGCCTGCACCTGCTGGCGCGCGCGGTTCAACGCGCCGCCGACTTCGGCGCCGAAGGCATGCATCGACGAGGCGTTGCCGAACTGTTCGGTGAAGAACGGTTGCATCGCCGCGACGACCTCCGGATCGACCCGCGTCGTCGCGTTGTTGTCGAGATAAACCGGACGTTCGAGGGCCGGACTTGCGAGGGCCGGACGCGCGAGGGTCTGCGAGGACGTCGCCATGGCGTATTCTCCGGGGGGCGGATCAGTGCGCGCAGGCCGTGGCGTCGACCTGGACCGGCAGCACGCGCAGCGGAATGCCGAGCTTCTCGATCAGCCGCTCCTGCACGCCATTGATCGTCACCGTCGACATCTGGCAGCTGACGCAGGCGCCCGAGAGCCTGACGTAGACCTTGTTGTCCTCGACGTCGACGAGCTCGCAGTCGCCGCCGTCCTGTTGCAGGAACGGACGCAGTTCCTCGATCGCCTTCTCGATCAGGCGGATCTTCTGCAGCGTCGTCATCGCCCCGCCCTTGGCGGCCGGCGCCTTGGGCTTGGCCTCCTTGGGCTTGCGCACGGGGCGGATCGCCGTGGCCGGATCGAAGGCCTCCTCGGCCGCGAGCAGACCCTCGGCGACCATCGCCGCGTTGGTTTTCTGCAAGGCGTTCTCGACGCCTTCGATGCAGGTGCCGCAGCCGCCGCAGGCTTTCGTGAAGTGCGTGACCTGCTCGACCGAGGTGAGCTTGTTGGCGCGCACCGTGCGCTCGATGTAGCCCTCGTCGATGCCGAAGCACTTGCAGATCAGCGCGCCGTCTTCATGATCGTCGACCCAGGCCTCGCCCTTGTAGTTGGCGACCGCGGCGCGCAGCGCCTCGTAGCCCATCACCGAGCAGTGCATCTTCTCGGGCGGCAGGCCGCCGAGGAAATCGGCGATGTCCTGGTTGGTGATCTTCAGCGCCTCGTCGATCGTCTTGCCGATGATCAGCTCGGTGAGCGCCGATGAGGACGCAATCGCCGATCCGCAGCCGAAGGTCTGGAAGCGGGCGTCGGTGATGATCTGCGTCTCGGGATCGACCTTGATCGCCAGACGCAGCGCGTCGCCGCAGGCGATCGCGCCGACGTCGCCGACGCCGTCCGCGCCGTCCAGAACACCCGCGTTCTTGGGGTTGAAGAAATAGTCCTTGACCTTCTCCGAGTATTCCCACATGACGGTGCTCTCCGGTTGCGTGATGGGCTGCCTGATGTCCCTTCAAGCAACCGCTGTGCCAGCTTGTAAAGCATTGTTTCGACGAATGTTCGTGCTGATGCCCGGCCGGCTTGAACCGAATGTCGTGTTTGCGACAGAGCGGTTCCCGACGCGCCGCCGCAGCGCCTTTTCAGCCCGACAACGCGCCGAGAAGTTCGACCGTCACCGGCTCCTCGCCGATCCTGGCCAGGCAGGCCAGCCGCGACTTCGAGGCCGCGCCCACGATGCCGTCGATGCGCTCGTTCTCCGTGCGATCGGCCTTGGACAGGCTCTTGCGACCTTCCAGCACGAACAGGTGGCAGGGATCGTATTTGTTCTTTTCGCAGGTGCAGCTGATCGTCACGCCGGCCTTGTGCAGGGCCCGCAGCAGCGTCAGCCCGCTGTCGACCTCGACGGTCGCGCCGGAGTTCTTGATGGTGAAAAGAGGCATGAAGGTTCTCCTTATGGGTTAGCGTTGAAAGCGATCGGATGCGTCAGGCGGCGGCCGCTTCGGGCGCCAGGCGCGCAATGAAGCGGGCGGCGAAGCTCGCCAGCGGCGCCTCGATGCGCGTGATGTTCTGCTCGGCGAGGAAGCGCGCTTCCATGCGCGTCGGCGTCTCCGGCAGTACCACCCAGTGCCGGTCCGACGAGCGCTTCATCACCTGCCGCGCGAACGAGCGCGTGAGCTGATCGTTGAAGCGGCAGCCGAGGAACAGAAAGCTCTTTGCCCGGCGCAGGTCCTTGACGACTTCGGGGATCGGCGTCTGGATGTCGATCTCGGTCAGGACCTCGACGAAATCGGTATCGGATACCAGATAGTTCGCCGCCGGCGCGTGACCGCCGATCGGCTTGTAAAGCACGGTCCTGCAGTGCGCCGGCAGCGGGCCGTCGCCGAGCGGCGCGCCCTGCGCGTCGTAGTGACCCGTCCAGTGGCCGAAGTGCTCGGACTGCGACAGGCCCTGGATCTGTCCCCAGTCGTCGCGCTCGGCCAGCGCGTTGGCCATCGCATCGTCGTACCAGCTGTCGACGATCAGCGGCAGATCGAGACTGGCGAGCGCGAGGTGCAGCGCCGAGCTGCGCGGCGGCGCCGCGAACGCTTCCTGCATCAGCTTGACGAGCGTCTTGCGGTGCTTGAAGTTCTCGATGAACTGCGCCGAGCGCGTCAGGTTGTTCCTGATCTTCGGCGGCACCGAGGCCTTGGCGGTGAGCTTGCCGACGAGCAGCTCGGGCGTACCCGGCACCTCGTATTCGGGACACAGGGCGAGCACGCCGGGGCCGAGGTAGGGAATCAGGCGGCCCGCGGCGTAGGTCGCGGCGATCTCATCGAGCGTCTTCATGGGGTTTCCCGCAGCAGGCATTCAGTAGATGGGGACGCCCGCACCGACGTTGGTGCAGGCTTCCTTGAGCGTCTTGACGACGAACCTGATCTGGTCCTCGTCGAGGTTGCCGTGGAACGGCAGCGCGAGCGCACGGTCGGCGATGCGATCGCTGATCGGGAACTGGCCGCGCGCAAAGCCGAGCCGCTGGTAGTGGAACTCGGACTGCAGCGGCACGCAGTACGGCGCGACCTCGATCGCACCGGCGTCGGCCAGGTCTTCGACGATCTGGTTGCGCGCGCTCAGCGTGAAGCGCTTGCCGAGATGGATGATGTAGAGCATCCAGTGGATCTCGCTGACGTCGTCGGCGATGTACGGCGGCTTGATGCCCTCGAAGGTCTGCACCTGCTCGTGGTACCAGCTTTCGATCTGCTTGCGGCGCGCGAGGATCGCGTCGAGACGCTTGAGCTGCATCAGGCCGATCGCCGCCGTGACCTCGCTGATTCCGCACTGCAGCGGCACGCGGCTGCCGACCGAGATCGAGATGCGATCCTTGATCTTGCGCGCGCGGTGGTAGGCGATTTCGGAGGCGAGCGTCTCGTCGTCGGTGACGACCATGGCCCCCTCGCCGCAGCACAGCGCGCCCGGCTGCGAGAAATCGAAGACCGCGACATCGCCGAAGCTGCCGACGAGGCGGCCGGCCAGGCGCGAGCCGATCGCCTCGCTCGAATCCTCGAGCAGGATCAGCCCATGCCGCTCGGCCAGCGCGCGCAGCTGCGGCCAGGCGGCGGGATGGCCGTTGGCGTTGCAGGCGATGAGCGCGCGCGTGCGCGGCGTGATGCGTTCGGCGAGCTTGGCGGCGTCGATGCAGCCGGACCAGTAGTCGATGTCGGCGAGCTGCGGCTTCAGACCCGCGTGCACGACCGCGTGCGCGGTGTGATGCCAGGAATAGGCCGGGACGACGACCTCGCTGTCCGGCTCCAGCCGGAGCGCCAGCAGCGTCGCCAGCATGCCCATCGTGCCGCTCGACACGGCGATCGCATGGCGCCGCCCCGCGTAGGCCGCGAACTCGCGTTCGAAAGCCTCCACCAGACCGGCGCCCGAGAGCTCGCGCGAACGCAGCGCGGCGGTGACGAGCTCGATCTCCGGCTCGTCGATGTCGGGCTCCGACAGCGAAATCCATTCCCTTTCCATGCGGTTCCCGGCCTTTGTCAGCCCTGCACCAGCATCACGCCGCTGGCGCTGCCCGGATCGCGCGTGAGGCTCCAGCAGTGGCCGCCGTCCTCGACGAGGTACACGCCGCGATCGCCGACCTCGAACGCCGGCGGCTCGCCCTTCACGTCGAGCGCGTCGACGACGATCGCGCGCAGGCCGGGGAACGTCGAGCGCAGCGCGGCGGCCGCGTCGCGCAGGCTCGCGGCGGCGGCGACCAGCGCCGCGATCTGCCGCAGCTGGGGCTCGTCGAGCGCCATCAATCGCCGCCGCCGAGGCGCTTGGCCTCGACCGTGATCGGCAGCGCGGTATCGGCGGCCAGCGCCGGCAGCGCGAGCTGCCAGCCGTTGGCGAGCGTCACCGTGCCGCCCCACATCTCCGGCTTCTCCATGGAGACGATCGGCTCCTCGAGGTCCTTCTTCGGCACATAGGCCGAGAGGCCGGCGGGGGATCGGCGGATCATCACTTTCATGTCGGGGAATCCGGTTGGCTTCGTTGGAGGGAGACGAGGGGTTCAGGCCGCTTCGGCCAGCGGCGCCGCGAGCAGCCCCGGCAGGCGCTCGAGCAGTGCATCGATCTCGGCGATCGTGTTGTCGCGCGACAGCGACAGGCGGATCGCCCCGCGTGCCTCTTCCGGCGGGATGCCCATCGCCGTCAGCACATGCGAGGGTTCGTTTCCGCCGGCGCTGCAGGCCGAGCCGGACGCGGCGATGAAGCCGGCCTGCTCCATGCGCGCGAGCACCAGATCGGCATCGAGCGTGCCGATGCGCAGGCTCAGCGTGTTCGGCAGGCGCGCGGCGCCGGCACCGAACACGCGCACCGGCAAGCGCGCCTGCAGGCCCTGCTCGAGGCGCCCGCGCAGCAGGCTCAGGTGTTCGCCGTCGGCTCGCAGGCGCGCCGCGGCCAGACGCGCCGCGGCGCCGAAGCCGGCGATGCCCGGCAGGTTTTCGGTGCCGCCGCGGCGCGCGCGTTCCTGCGAACCGGACAGCAGCGCCGGCCACACCAGGCCCTTGCGCACCAGCAGCGCGCCAATGCCCTTGGGTCCGTGCACCTTGTGCGCCGACAAGGAGACGAGATCGGCGCCGCAGTGCGCGAAGTCGAACGGCAGCTTGCCGATCGCCTGCGTCGCGTCGATGTGGAACAGCGCGCCGGCGGCCTTGGCGAGCGCGGCGACTTCGGCGACCGGCTGCACGACACCGGTCTCGTTGTTGGCCGCCATCAGCGAGACCAGGCGCACGCCGGGTGCGATCAGGCGCGCAGCGGCGGCGAGATCGACGCGGCCGTCGCGATCGACCGGCATCAGCTCGAGGCGCGCCCGGCCGTTCTGCGCGAGTCGCCGCGCGGCCTTGAGCTGCGCCGAGTGCTCGATCGCGCTCAGCAGCAGCAGCGGCGGCTTCCCGTCGAGCGCGGCGCTCGCACCTTCGAGCACCCACTGGTTGGCCTCGGTGGCGCCGCTCGTGAACACGACTTCGACCGGATGCGCACCCAGCAGGGCGGCGACCGCCGAGCGCGCCTCGCCGAGAACGCGCTTGGCGTCCTGGCCGACCGCGTGCGAGGACGATGGATTGCCCCAGTCGCGCGCGAGGCAGGCCGCCATCGCGTCGATGACCTCGGGCGCCGGTCGCGTCGTCGCGTTGTTGTCGAGATAGATCATGCGGGCGCGGCGCCTACTTCCAGAATTCCCGGAACGGGTCGAGGCGCAGGCGCTCGAGCAGCGTCTGCAGCCGGCGCGCGTCGAGCACGGGCTGCCAACGCGCCTGCGCGTGATCGCGGGCATGCAGCCGCCAGCCTTGGCCGATCGGCTCGATCCAGGCGATGTCGATGACGCCGCCTTCGGGATCGACGCGCCGCGAGCAGCAGGGACTGCTGATCTTCCAGCCCTCGCCCTCGGGCGCAATCTCCGGTTTCACATAGCGATAGCGCGAGCGCTCGTTGAGCGCGCGCAGGATGCGCCGCTGCGTGACGTCCGCGACCGGCGGTCGCAGCGCCGCCGCCCGCACCGGCCGCGCGGCCGGGATCACGCCAGCGTCTCCACGATGCCGTCGATCGCCACCGGCTCGATTTCTTCCTCGAGGCAGCCGACCACGAGGCTGCCGAACTCGACGAGATAGATCGGCGTGCGCGTTTCGCTGTGCATGCCGACCTGCACGATCTCGCCGATCGTGCCGGCACCGACCAGCAGCGCATCGGGTGCGTGCTCCGGGTAGCCGCCGTCGTTGAACAGGTCCACACAGGCGGCAACACGCAGGCCCCAGCCGTAGCGCGCTTCGCGGTCCATCATCGGATTCATGGTGTTGCCTCCCCGGCCCGGCCGGCGGCGTTGGCCGGATCATTGCCGCGGCCGAGCAGCTTGAGACGCTCGGCCTTCTCGGCACCGAGCGCGGCGAGCACGTCCTCGGGCAGATCGTCGAGCGAGCAGAGCTCCTTGGCGCGCATGCCGACGCGCGCACCGCTTTCGACGAACTCGACCGCGTAGATGTAGAACTGCTGCAGATAGGTGCCGATCGACGTCACGTAGCCGATCTCGCCCTTTTTCGCGAGCACCTCGCCGATGTCGCGGCCGGAGAACGTGCCGTCGTTGCGGATCGTCGTGCGGCTCACGACGCGCTCGCCGAATCTGAAGCGCGGCGGACCGGCGAGCTCGATGAGGTCGTCGTCGCGGTTGATGTCACCCATGCGATTGCTCCTGTTGCCCCGGGGCCCGCAGTGCCTGCAGGCGTTCGGCGGCGGCGGCGCGCACCTCGGCCTCGGCGTCGCCCAGCAGGGTTGCGGCCAGTTCCGCCGGCGCGCGCTGCGCCACTTCCCAGCGCACTTCCCAGGCCGGGTCCGCGGCCATGCGCGCGAGCAGCGCCGGCGGTGCGCGCCCGGCGACGGCACGGCGCACCGAGACCTCGGGATCGTCGGCCATGCGCATCAGCTGCGCCGGCTCGAGGCGCGCGACCACCTCCATGCGCACCTCGCGGTCGGGATCGTCGATCAGCCGCGGCAGCAGCGCCTGCGGCAGCCGCCGTGCCGCGAGCATGCGCACGTAGTAGTCCTCGTCATCGCACAGCGCAGCCAGCGCGGCGGCGTCGATGCGCATCGCCACCCGAATCCGCACCTCGCGGTGCGGATCGCGGATCAGCC
>JBFMCQ010000060.1:0-20346 GCA_040754295.1 Pseudomonadota bacterium
CAGCATCGCCTGGCGCGCCTCGCCGAGCAGGTGATTGCCGTCGTTGCTCGCCGAGCCGTCGACGCCGAGGCCGACGCGCACGCCGGCGTCGATCATCTGCCGGATCGGCGCGATGCCGGACGCCAGGATCATATTGCTGCTCGGGCAATGGCAGACGCCGCTGCCGTGCCGGGCCAGCTTGCCGATGTCGCCCTCGCCCGGATGCACCATGTGCGCAAACCAGACGTCGTCGCCGAGCCATTCGACGGACTCGGCGTAGTCGAGCGGCCGCAGGCCGTATTTCGCCTGGCAGTAGCGGTTCTCGTCGAGCGTCTCGCCCAGGTGCGTGTGCAGGCGCACGTGGCGATGGCGGCGCGCCAGGCGCGCGCTCTGCCGCATCAGCTCGCCGCTGACCGAGAACGGCGAGCACGGCGCCAGGCCGATGCGCAGCATCGAGCCCGGCGCCGGATCGTGGAAGCGGTCGATCACGCGCTCGCAGTCGGCGAGGATCGCGTCCTCGTCCTCGACCAGCCGGTCCGGCGGCAGGCCGCCGCGGCTCTGGCCGAGGCTCATCGAGCCGCGCGTGGGGTGGAAGCGCACGCCCAGTTCGGCGGCGGCGCGGATCGCGTCGTCCAGGCGCGCGCCGTTGGGAAACATGTACAGGTGATCGGCGACGGTGGTCGCGCCCGACAGCAGCAGCTCGCAAAGGCCGAGCCTGGCGCTCAGATAGACCGCCTCCGCGTCCATGCGGCCCCAGATCGGATAGAGCTTCTTGAGCCAGTCGAACAGCCCCAGGCCGCCGGCGGTACCGAGGCTGCGCGTCAGCGTCTGGTAGAGATGATGGTGGCCGTTGACCAGCCCCGGCATCAGCACGCAGCCGGCCAGATCGAAGCGGCGATCCGGCGCGCGCCCGGCCGGCGCCTCGGCGATCCAGGCCTCGAGCTCGGAGCGCGTGCCGATCTTCTCGATCCAGCCCTCGCGCACAAAGGCCGCGCCGTCGCGGATCTCGCGGCCGGCATCGTCGTGGGTCACCAGTACGTCGGCGCCCGCCAGCAGCAGCTTCGTCAAGATTTTTGGCTCCGCATCAGATGCGCGTGGCGTCAGGCGGCGCGACATGACCGCCGTAGCGCGGTAAAAGCGCTAGCCCGGCGTCGGCCGCATCGCCAGCTCGATCAGACCGGGCACCTGCTTTCAAGCTGCTCGGCCGCCCGCACGCGTTCGGCTTCCTTGCCGGCCCTCGTGTTGACGATGCCGGCGCGCGAGCCGGCAAGCTTGGCGGCCAGGTGCTCGCCGACGGTGATCGGCGGATAGGCGCTGCCGCCGGCAGCGATGCAGGACGGCAGCGTCTCGATCAGCGCGTCGAAGTTGCCGTCGTGGAAGTACGCGGCCGAGCGGCGGCGCTGCAGCTTGCCGTCGACGATGGGCGGTCGTACGCGATGCAGCGTCGAGCGCCAGCGGTCGTTGGTCCAGCGCGCGGTGAGATCGCCGAGATTGACGAGCAGTGTGCCCGGCGCCGGCATCACCTCGTGCCAGACGCCGTCGGCGCCGAGCACCTGCAGGCCCGGCACCGGATCGGCCCAGAGCACGGTGACGATGCCGTAGTCGGTATGCGCGCCCATGCCGGCCGGCGTCTCGTCCTGCAGCTCGAGCCCTTGCGGCAGCGCGTAGTGGACCATGCGCAGCACGTCGACCGAGTGGTCGGTGACCGCGGCGAAGCGGTCCGGCGGCACCTGCAGGGCGTCGGCGAAGATACGGCACAGCGTGCGCGCCACGCGACCGGCTTCGCTGAAATACGCCGACACCGCGGCCCGGAAGCGCGCGCCGTCGAAGCCCTCGCCGCTCTGCGGCCAGAGGTTCTCGGCGTAGACCTCGGCCGGCAGCGCCAGCTGCGGAAACTCGGCGGCGGCGGTGCCGACGTTGAAGGCCTCGAAGTAGTCCTTGAGCCGCGACGGCGATTGCAGGCCCAGCGACAGGCTCAGCGACTCGCTTTGCGGCGGCGTGTAGCCGCGGTTGATCTGCGGCGGCGCGCGGTCGCGCAGCTTGGTTTCGAGCCCCTGGCCGAAGTAGGCGTCGATCGCGCCGGCCAGCCCGGCGAGCACCGCCGGCGCGATGCCGTGACCGCGGATCTGCAGGAAGCCGACCTCGCGACAGGCCCTGTCCAGCTCGGCGGCGACGCGGGCGCGCGCGAGCCGCCCGGCGCCCGCGCCGCTGCCGGCGACATAGGGCGTGATATCGACCACAGGCACCGCAAAGGGGCGCGCCTGTCTCTTCGCCGACTGCTCATCGTGCTGCATCAACAAGGTCCTCCGCCGCCTCGCGGCTGCTGAATTCGGGCTCCCCGTCGGTTGTGCACAATCCTTGCTACGGATTGCATGCACGGTGCCGCCCGGTTCGCCATGCAATCGGCCTGCCGTTCTGGCGGCCGACGCTGCGGCCGCGCCCGCCGACGGCCCTTTTCGTTCATCCGACGCGCCATGCAGAGCATGTCCGACTTCATTGCCCAGCTGCCCAAAGCCGAGCTCCACGTGCACCTCGAAGGCACGCTCGAACCCGAGCTGAGCTTCGCGCTGGCCACGCGCAACGGCGTCCGGCTCGACTACGACACGCCCGAAGCGCTGATCGCCGCCTACGACTTCCACGACCTGCCGTCCTTTCTCGCCATCTACTACAAGGCCATGGAAGTGCTGGTCACCGAGCAGGATTTCTTCGAGCTGACCTACGCCTACCTGAAGAAGGCGCGCGAGCAGAACCTGCTGTACTGCGAGCCCTTCTTCGACCCACAGGCGCACACCAGCCGCGGCCTGGCCTTCGCCACCGTCATCAGCGGCATCCACCGCGCGCAGGAGGCCGCGCGCGCCGAACTCGGCATCGACTCGCAGCTGATCCTGTGCTTCCTGCGCGACATGAGCGCCGAGTCGGCGATGGACACGCTGCTCGCGTCGCTGCCGTTCAAGGACTGGATCGTCGGCGTCGGCCTGGACTCCGACGAGAAGGACAACCCGCCGCGCAAGTTCGCCGAAGTCTTTAGGCGGGCGCGCGAACACGGCTACAAGCTGACGATGCACTGCGACGTGCATCAGCCGAACACGCACGAGCACATCCGCCAGGTGCTCGAAGAGATCGTCGTCGACCGCATCGACCACGGCATCAACACGCTCGATCAGCCGGCGCTGTACCAGGAGGTCGCCCGGCGCGACCTGGGGCTGACGGTCTGCCCGGTGTCGAACCGCTTCGTCGTGCAGAACCTGACGACGGCCGAGATCCGCCGCATGCTGGAGCTGGGCATGCGTGCGACGGTCAACTCCGACGACCCGGCCTACTTCCGCGCCTACCTCAACGAGAACCTGCAGGCCCTGGCCGACGACGGCATGACGCGCGAGGAGCTCGTGCAGCTCACGCGCAACGCCTTCGAGATCGCCTGGCTGCCGCAGGCGCGCCGCGCGCAGTACCTCGACACGCTGGAGCAGTACCTGCGGCAGGCCGCCTGAGGCCGCGCCGCATTCGCGCCGCAACCCAACGGTAAGGACACACGCCCATGACGCCTGCTTTCCGGACCGCCGGCCGCGCGCTGCTGGCGCCGCTCGCCGCCCTCGCCCTGCTGGCCTGCTCGAAGGGCTCGCCGACGCCCGCGCCGGTCGCCGAGACGGTGGTCGCGCCGCAGCCGATTCCGGTCAAGGTCGTGGTGGTCAGCATGTTCGAGATCGGCGCCATCACCGGCGATACGCCGGGCGAGTTCCAGCTCTGGATCGAACGCCAGAAGCTCGACCGCGTGTATCCCTTCCCGATGGGCGAATACGAGCTGCGCATGAACGACGCCGGCGTGCTGGCGATCTGCACCGGCGGCGGCATCACCAACGCGGCGACCTCGATCATGGCGCTGGGCACCGATCCACGCTTCGATCTCCGGCACGCCTACTGGCTGGTCGCCGGCATCGCCGGCGGCGATCCGCAGGACGTTTCGCTCGGCACCGCCGCCTGGGCCCGGCACGTTGTGGACGGCGACCTGCTCTACGAGATCGACGCGCGCGAGATGCCCAGGGACTGGCCCTACGGCCTGCTGCCACTGGGCGCCAAGAAGCCCAACGACAAGGCCGAGGGCTGGACCGTCGACACCATCCACTTCCCGCTCAACGCGAGACTCACAGCCTGGGCCTACGAGCTGACCAAGGACCATCCGGTGGCCGACAGCCCGGGCATCGCCGCATTCCGCCGGCAGTTCGAGGGTCTGCCCAACGCGGTCCGGCCGCCCTTCGTGACCATCGGCGACACCATGTCGTCGAGCACTTATTTCCACGGCGCGCGGATGACGCAGTGGGCCAACGACTGGATGAAGCTGCAGGCCGGGCCGGAGGCCAATTTCATGATGTCGGCGATGGAAGACAGCGGCACGCTGACCGCGCTGCGCCGCCTGTCGCGCGCACAGCGCGCCGACCTCGACCGCGTGCTGGTGCTGCGCACCGCCAGCAACTACAGCCAGCAGCCGCCCGGCAAGGAGGCGGCCTGGAGCGCAACCGCCGAATACCCGGAAGGCGGCCGACCGGCGGTCGAGGCGGCCTATCAGGTCGGTAACATCGTCGTGCAGAAGCTGCTCGCCGGCTGGGACCGCTACCGCGACCAGCTGCCGGAATGAGCCTGCGCGGATTCCTTCGCTCTCGCCGCAGGGGCGATGGCGACGGCGTCGGAGCCGGTGGCGGGTGCACCCGGATCGCGCGTCTGCTTGGCTGCTTGATCTTGATCGGCAAACAGTAGCTCACGCCAGGCTTCGCGCAGGTGCCACTCGACGTACTAGGCGAGCATGCACAGGAAGATGTGGGTGCGCGCGCGATCGGCCAGGCGTTGATGGATCGGACGCACTTTCAGATCGATGGTTTAAGGCGCCTACGGGCGCCCTTTTTGTTTGAGCGCCCGGCGGTTATGCTGAATTCTGCGCCTGAGCAACTCAACCATGACCGCGAATACCGAGCAAATCAAGGAAACGATTCGCCGGGAACTCCCCGGCCTGATCCAGCAGGACCCCGCGCTGCGCGCGTTCGTCCTCGACCTCACGCGCATGGAGTACGCCCCGAAGTCGGAAACGGAAAGCCGCTTCGACCGCATGCTGGAAGAGCTGCGCCGGGACCGTGAGGCACAGACCCGCAAGTGGGAGGAGCAGGCCCGCCGTTGGGACGAGCAGAAAGAGGAGCAGAACCGCAAGTGGGAAGAACAGGCCCGCCGTTGGGACGAGCAGAAAGAGGAGCAGAACCGCAAATGGGAGGAAGCAGGCCAGCGGTTTGATCGCATCCATGAGGAAATCATGGAGCAGGCGCGCCGTCATGATCGCAGTATTGGCGCCCTGGGCGCGCGCTGGGGCACGCAGTCCGAAAAGGCCTTCCGCGATGCGCTGGCCGGCATCCTGGAAAAGAGCTTCGGCGTCAGCGTACTCCACGTCACGGAATACGACGACGCCGGTGAAGTCTTCGGCCGTCCCGACCAGGTCGAGCTCGACGTGATCATCCGGAACGGCACGCTGATCCTGTGCGAGCTGAAGTCGTCCATGGACAAGCCCGCGATGTACGCGTTCGAGCGAAAAGCCCGCTTCTACGAACGCCGCCACCAGCGCCAGGCCAGCCGCCTCATCGTCGTCTCGCCCATGATCGATGCGCGCGCGCGCAAGGTAGGCGAAAAGCTCGGCATCGAGATGTACGGGGATTCCATCGAGGTGCCTGCGTGAACCCCGCTGGCAAGTGCCGCGGCGGCGCAGCGCAGCAGTGGCTTGCGCGCTTGATCAAGCCAACCAGCCGGCGATCACACCATGCACGATGCCCAGCACCGCGCCGATGGCCTCGGGTTTACTGGCGAACAGGAAGCGCAAGGGGTAAGGGAAGCTCAACACCCATTGCCGCAAACTCCTCGCGGACGTACGCAGGAAGCGAGCGGTCCTGCGCTTTGATGCGAGCAATGAAATCCGGGTAGTACGCCTCGACCAGCGCGTATAGCAGCGTGCGCTCGGGCGCGTGGCGGGCGTAGCGGGAAGCGACGTGGGTGCTGGCCCGGATTTTGTACGAAATGCTTAGCGTCTGATCGGGGGCCTGCCGTGCAGCTCGTATCTTGGTGAATTGACGCCGAACGAGGACTGCCTGCGCCTCGGCCCGATCGCCGCCAAGCAGGCTGCCTATTTCAGCCTGCACCTGCTCAAGTACCTGTAAAGCCGAAACCGAAAACGCCATGCGCCGCCTCGCCACCACCCTCCTCGTCGCCGGCCTGCTGCTGCTGGCTGCCACGACGACCCGCGCTGCCGAATCCACCGGCGGCGCCTGGTTCGAAGTGTTCAAGGCCGGTGCGACGCCGGAGCAGCTGTACCGCTTCCTCTACGCGCTGCCCAAGGGCGGCGACTTGCACAACCACCTGTCGGGCGCCGGGCTGTCGGAATGGTGGTGGGATGCGGCGCTGGCCGCGGAGCAGCAGGGCTACAGGTACTACACCAAAGTCCGCATCAACAACTGCATCGAGTACGGCAGCAGCAACGAGTACGGCGCCCAGCCCTACTACCTGCTGTTTCACACCATCCAGCAGTCGGGCTACGCCGGGCTCGACGCCTGCCGCCAGTCCGAATACAAGCCGCTGAAAGACCTCGACGCGCGCGAGAAGGACGGCTGGCTCGCCAGCATCCGCCTCGACCGCCAGCACGAAGGCCGCGACGAGTTCTTCAGCACCCACTGGCAGCGCCTTGGCGATCTGTTCCGCAACCCCTACGTGACCGCCGAGATCCTGTTTCGGAACATGCAGGCCTTCGGCAAGGAAGGGCTGGCCTATCTGGAAACGCAGGACGGCGCCTTCGGTTTCCTCAGGCCGGACGGCAGCGTGCTGCCGCCGGAGCAGGTCGCGGACATCCTGCGCCGCCGCCTCGCCGCCGCGGATGCCAGGGCCACCGGCGTCACCGTGCGCTTCCAGAGTTCGATCCTGCGCTTTGCGCCCAACGCCGAGCAGTATCTGAAGACGCTCTACGCCTTCACCGACCAGCACCGCGATCTCTACGTCGGCATCAACATGGTCGGCCGCGAGGACAACGACAAGGGCCATCCGCTGCGCTTTCTGCCGACGCTGCGCGAGCTGCGCAGGCACTACCCGGGCATTCACCTGTCGATCCATGCCGGCGAGGTCGACGAGCCGAACTTCCATATCCGCGACACCCTGCTGCTCGGCGCCGAGCGCATCGGCCACGGCCTCAACCTGCTGAGCGATCCGGAAACCACGGTGCTGATGCGCAACGGCCCCTACCTGATCGAGATCAATCTGATCAGCAACCTGCTGCTCGAATACGTGCAGGACTTCCGGCAGCACCCGTTCCCGGAATACCTGCGCACCGGCATCCCGGTCGCGCTGTCGACCGACGACCGCGGCATGTGGGACTCCAACCTCACCGACGAATACTTCGTCGCGGTGCGCGAGTTCAACCTGTCCTGGGACGAGATCGTCAAGATCGGCCGCAACTCGCTACAGTACGCCTTCGTGCAGGCGCCGGTGAAGGAGAAACTGCTGGCCGACTACGACCGCCGCGTGGCCCGCTTCGCCGCACAGTTCCAGAAGCGCGGAATCGCCTCCCTGGCGGACGTGAAGCCGGTCAGCTATTCCTTCACCTGCAAGCACTACCAGCTGTGCCTGCCGCGCGAGTGAGACGCCGCGAACCTGGGCGACATTCTGTCCGTTGATCACATTTTCAGAGCCGCTGGCTCACACCCGGCTTACGGTGACAACGGCGGCGTGCGCTCGCGGTAGACATCCCAATGTCGGACGATCTCGTCCACCACTTTCGAGCCGACGCGGTAGGCCGCCTCGGTCGCGGCCGAGAGGCCGGCATAGCCTTCCTCGCCGTGGTCCGCCAGCAGGCTGTCGGCCGCTCTCAGCCCCGGTGGCTGCATCGTGTAGTTGCTCGCCGTGCGCAGCACCATCAGGCGCCGGATGTCGGCCTTGCCGGCGGGCGTGAGATACGCCAGCGACTGCGCGGTGCCGGTGTCCTCCATCGCCGAGGACACGAACTCGCCCTGGCCGTCGGTCCAGTACTTCGTCCACCGGTTGGCCCAGTCGTTGAGCAGCTTGCCGTGCCAGTAGGTCATGCCGGCGAGGTTGTCGCCTTTGAGCACGAAGGGGGGTCTCTGCGCGTTTGGGAATCCGGCGTAAGCGGCGCGGCGATGCTGCAGGATGGCGCTGTCGTCCAGCGGCAGGTCCTTGGTGAGCTGGTAGGCCCACTCGGTCAGCGCCGGATTGAGCCGGAACACTTCGCCCGCGGATTTGGGCCGCGGCTCACCGTAGGGTTGCCGGGACCCGCGCGCGAAATAGCCGGTGGGCCAGCCCTCGGGCATCTCGCGCGGATCGATCTCGTGCGCGAGATCGGCATCGACCAGGTACTCGGCCCAGGCGGCCGAGCCGATCGAGGCGTCCTCCGGATCGAAGCCAGCGATGCCGGCGACCAGCCAGTAGGCGTGCGAGAGATCGAAGCGCGGATCGAGCCCCAGCGCCATCACCGCGCTCGCCGAGTTCGCCGTGCCGATGCCCGTGACCATGCCGAGCACGCCGGTCTGCGGGTTGAGGAAAAGATCGTGGTGATGGGCGAAGGCGAAATGCTGGTCGAGCTTCTGCCGCTCGCGCCACAACTGGAACTCGGCCGCGGTATCGCCCCTGTCCTCGCCGATCTCGAACATCGCCACGACGACGACCTTGATCTCAATCGGCTTGGACGCGGGAGCCCGGCCGCAGGCAACGAGCACGCAGCCCAGCACCAGCAGCAGGCATTTCAGGAGTCCGCACGGCGTCATTTCTTTTCGTCCGCGGCCTGTCCGCTGGTCATTTCGGGATGGAAGCGCAGGGCGTCGCCGACGCGCGGCACCTCGTCGCCGATGGCCGCGATGCGCGGGATCGCGGCGAGCACGATGCCGAGGCTCAGCGGATTGATGCGCGGATAGACGCCCTTGAGGGTCTCCCAGTCCCAGTCGCCCACGCCCTCGGCCGGGTTCGAGATCGAGACCAGCGCCGCGTAGTGGATGCCCATCATGCGCGCATAGGTCATCTCGGTGCCGATGCTCATCGTCACCAGATCGCCGCCCCACAATCCCATCATGCGCACCTCGGCGGCGGTCTCGAAGCGGCCGCCGCCGGTCTCGCCGTACCAGATCGTCGGCGAAACGCCCGCCTTGGTCTTGATCGTAAAGCTGCCCTCGAGGATGCCCTCGCTCTTGAGCAGCGCATCGTTGATGAACGTGCCCCCGACCAGGGCGATCCTGGCACGCGGGAAGTCATCGACTTTCGCGGCGGAGGCCGCCGCTGCGAGCAGGGTGAACGCCAGCGCCATCAGGCAGACGCCGGTGAAATCGCGAGGAAGCAGAGGTTTCATGAGAACTCCTCATGACAAGCGCGCAAGGCCCCTTCCCCTGCTTGCGCGGAGAAGGGGCGAAAGGAGCCGATCAAGACCTCCGATCAGACTCCGATCAGAACTTGTACGTGACCGTCGCCAGGAAGTTGCGCGGCAGCTCCGGCAGCACCACCGACGAGCCGAACAGGTCGGGGAAGTTCGAGCGGAAGTACTCCTCGTCCGTCAGGTTCTTGCCCTGCAGGCCGAGCTTCCAGTCCTTGGTCTCGTAGTTGAGGCTGGCGTTGAGCAGCGTGTACGAAGGCAGGATGACGGCCTTGGAGAAGCCGGACGGCACGGAATCCACGTGCGTCACGCCGACTGTGGTGGTGAGGCCGGTCAAAAGGCCCTGGTCGAAGTTGTAGATCAGGTTGACGCTGTAGATCTGCTCGGGGATGCCGGCCTTGCGGCCGTCGCTGGTGAACGTCAGGCCATTGACCACGCCGCCGTACATCAGGGCCGGATCGACGCCCGCCGGCAGATCGCTGCCGCCGGCGAAGCCGAACTGGAAGCCGTCTTCCAGCGCCGTCAGGTTGGTTACCTCGATGCTCGTATAGGCGCCGCTGATCGCCAGGTTGTTGGTCAGGATGCCGCGCAGCTCCACTTCCCAGCCTTTGGTCTCGGTCGTGTTGTTGGTGACCGTGTTCTGGGAGTTGAGATCCACGCGCTGCTGCTCGAAGTAGGCCACCGCGGCGAACAGGCGGCCGTCGAAATAGCTGCCCTTGACGCCGTATTCGTCGAGTTCCGAATCCGCCACCGCGCTGCCGTCGGCCACGTTCGCGGCCGGGACTTCGCCACCCTGGCCCACGATCATGGTGGTCTGCTTGGCCAGGGTGATGTATGGAATCGCGCCGATGACGGGGATTTCGTAACTCAGGCTGGCGGTCCAGGAGGTGGCATCGAAGGTGTCGGACTGCTCGACGGTGGCGATGTCGCCACAGCCGCTGCTGTCGTAGATCGGCTCGCCAGTCTCGGCATTGACGCCGAGCTGCACGCCGCAGGTCGACGTGATGTCGATGCTGTCGTAGCGCACGCCCGCCAGCAGACTGAGCGCGTCGAAGAACTTGTAGTCGGTCAGCAGCGCCAGGCCGAAGTCGGTGAAGTCGCCCTGGTGGTGGCTCGAGAACGGCTCGATGAGGGGGCCGTGGCGCGTGGACAGCGTGCGGCGGTCGACCGGCGAGCCGGGCTGCGTGATGTCGCGGCGGTCGAAGTACTCGAAATCGAAGTTGTCGCCGTGCTCGAAGTCCTGGTAGCGGATCGAGGGGCCGAGCTGGTAGGCCGCTTTCACCTGGTCGCCGTGGTCGCCGGACCAAGCGAAAATCAGCTGGTCCTCGAACACCCAGGTGTCGGCGAACTGCGAGAAGCCGTAGGCATTCTCGTTGATGTTGTCGAGCGATTCGTAGAAGACCTTGTTGGTCATCGTCCAGCCGCCGCCGAGCTCGTGAATGAAGTCGAAGTACAGCGTGAGAACCTCGGAGGCGAGCACATCGTCTTCCTGCACCAGCACCTGGCTGCCGTTGATGTGCGCGGTACCGGGATTGACCAGGGCCATGTTCGGCCTAGCCTCGAGATCGGCGTTGACCTGCTCGGCCGACTGCACGCCTACGCCGCCAAAATAGAAGATGCTCAGATTGCCGGCGGCGGATTCGGAGGCCGACAGCAGGCCGTCGCCGTTGGCATCCAGCGACACCGGGCTGCCCGTGATGTACGTACCGTTGTCGATCAGGTCCTGCGTCAGGCGGTTCCACCCGGCGACCTGGTTGCCGTCGAAGTCCTGGTACATGCCGCCGAACTCGATGCGGGATTTCTCCGTGAGCTGCACGTCGAACGAGGTCTGGTAGATGCTCTGGCTGGTCGAGGTGTTCTCGTAATAGGAGTCGGAGTCCTCGACCTCGGCGTAGAGGTAGTAGCCGAAGTCCTTGCCCAAAAGCTTGCCGGGGCCGCCGACTTCGCCGCGCAGCACGTTCTTGTCCCAGCTGCCGCGGGTGACGCCGAATTCGCCCATGGCTTCCTTCATCATGGCGCCGTCCTGCGCGCGTGCGGACTTGGGCACGAAGTTGAGATAGCCACCGATCTTCGACGGGCCGTAGATCGGTGAGGCCGGGCCGCGCACGATGTCGATGCGGTCCGACGCGCCGATCGGCGTCGGATAGTTGCCGGGGTTGTCGATACGGCGCACGCCGCGGAAGTAGGTCTCGCCCGGCGTGCCGCGCACGTCGAGCGAGCCGGCGACGCCGAAGAACGACTGCGTGAACGAGCCCGGCGACAGTGCCACCAGGTCGTCGATTTCGGTGATGTTGAGCTTGTTGAGCATCTCGTTGCTGACCGAGGTCAGCGAACGCGGGGTTTCCTGGATGCTCTTTTCGAAGCCGAACACCGAATCCACCGGCTCGCGCGGCAGGATGTTGACCTCGCGGTTGACGCGCGACTCGACGATGACCGTATCGACCTCATCCCCAGCCGCTTCGGGAGCCGCTTCGGGAGTCGCTTCGGTTGCCGCGGCCTCGGCCGGTACGCTGGCCTGCGCGGGTTCCTGCCCGGGTGCCAGCGTCGGCAGCGCCAAGCCACCACCCAGGGCCATCAGCGCGATCGCGCGCATCGTCGAAGCCGGACCTGCAGGTTTCATCACACACCCCCATTGCGTAGGTCGATCCAGAGAGCCGATCGCGGCAGCCGTCGAAGCGCGGCCTGCCTGCGCGCTCCCCCTCGCCCGCGGCGCCGCGCGGCGGAACCACGTACTCCCGCTGCGGAAGATCGGGACGCCCCTGCATGCGGTTCGAAAAGGCATTGCATACAGGCTCGATACTGGCGTTCCGCAAAGGTCATGCCATGGAAAGTTCGCCGTGGGATGGGAAAATCCGGCGAAGTAAGGCGCGCACGCGGCCTGCGGACCTGAAAGAAACCTTCGACAGTGTGCGAGCACGGAGCAGGCGCGATGCTTTTTGGCGCGCGTGCCTCGTCTTATTGCATGCAATCGGACGTACGATTGTGTGCGATCGTCACCCGGACGCATCTGCGCCCGCGCGGCGCGCGCCGGAATCAGGCAGCGCCGGCTCAGTGCGCAGAAGGCGGCAGCGGGCGGGTCATCAGTTCGACCATGAGCCGCTCCAGGCGCGGCACGTCGGCTTGGCGCACCACCGTCTCGATGCGCTCGCCGACGCCCGGCTGGTAGTGCGGCGCCCAGGACAGCGTGTCGCCGTAGCCGGGCCCGAACTGGGTATTGACGTCGATGTAGAGCTCCTCGGCTTCGGCGATCAGCGAGGGATCGAGCCAGACGGCGACGGCGATCTCGTCCCACAGCGGGAAGCCGAGCTCCTTGTGGGCCCTGAGCTGGCGCGCCAGCACCGTGTCGCGCGCCGTCATGCGCCGCATGAGATCGACCGACAGCTCGGTGGCCGTCGACGGATCGACCGGCACCATGACGATCTTCCTCCACGGCGCACGCAGGGCGATACGCGCCGCCTCCGGGTCCCAGCGGAAATTGAATTCGCGGCGCGGCGAGCAGGGCCGCTAGGCCGTGACGCCATGAAGACGGCTGTGTCATCGTGCTGCACTCCTGCTCAGGAATGGACCGCCATGTCCGATCTGATCACCGCCCTGCCCAAAGCCGAGCTGCACCTGCACATCGAGGGCACGCTCGAAGCCGAGATGGTGTTCCGCCTCGCCGCCCGGCACGGCGTGAAGCTGGCCTACGACCGCGTCGAGGCGCTGCGCGCCGCCTACGACTTCACCGACCTGCAGAGCTTCCTCGACCTCTACTACGCCGGCGCCGGCGTGCTGCGCGAGGAGCAGGACTTCTACGACATGACGCGCGCCTACCTCGCGCGCGCCGCCGCCGACGGCGTCGTCCACGTCGAGCCCTTCTTCGACCCGCAGACCCATACCGCGCGCGGCATCGGCTTCGAGGTCTTCATGCCCGGCCTGCTGCGCGCGCTGGCCGACGGCGAGCGCGAGCACGGCATCAGCTGGCGCCTGATCCTGTGCTTCCTGCGCCATCTGAGCGCCGAGGAGGCGATGGCGACGCTCGAAGCGGCGCTGCCCTGGCGCGCATCGATCACCGCCGTCGGCCTCGATTCGTCCGAGCGCGGCCATCCGCCGTCGAAGTTCACCGCCGTCTTCGAGCGCGCCCGCGCGCTCGGCCTGCGGGCCGTCGCGCACGCCGGCGAGGAAGGTCCGCCGGCCTACATCGCCGAGGCGCTGGATCTGCTGCAGGTGCGCCGCATCGACCACGGCGTGCGCTGCGTGGAGGACCCGGCGCTGGTCGAACGCCTGCGGCGCGAGCGCATACCGCTGACGGTCTGCCCGCTGTCGAACCTCAGGCTGCGCGTGTTTGCGCGCGCCGCCGACCACCCTCTCAAGGCCCTGCTCGAACGCGGCCTGTGCGTGACCGTCAACTCCGACGATCCGGCCTACTTCGGCGGCTACATCGGCGACAACTACCGCGCGATGCAGCAGGCGCTCGGCCTGTCCGACGCGCAGCTCGTGCAGCTGGCGCGCAACAGCATCGAAGCCGCCTTCCTCGACCAGGCCAGCCAGCGGCGCTGGCTGGCGCGCATCGCCGAAATCGCGGCGGCCCACGGCGTCGAGGCGCCGTAAGCCCCGCAAGCCGGCGCGCGCGGCGGCGTTCACGCCGCGTCGCCGGGTGCGGCCAGCAGTTCCGCCAGCGTGCAGGCGACGACCTGGGTCGCGCGACGCAGGTCTTCCAGGCGCAGCTTTTCGTTCGCCGCATGGCCGTTGGCCTCGCCCAGCGTGCGCGGGCCGGCGCCGTAGAGCACGGTCGGAATGCCGGCGGCGGCGTAGTGGCGCGCGTCGGTGTACAGCGGCAGGCCCTGCTCGCCGACCGGCGTGGCGAAGATCGCGCTGGCGTGGCGCGCCAGCGCCTCGCTCAGCCTCGCCGTGCCCGGCAGCGGCGCCAGCGGCAGGGCCTTGAGCACGCGGCGGATCTCGACGCGGATGCCCGGCAGCGCGGCGGCGCCCGTGATCAGCGCGCGCAGGCCGGCCTCGACCGCGTCGAAGGACTCTTCCGGAATGATGCGGCGGTCGAGGCGGAAGCGGACGAGATCCGGCACCACGTTGGTGTTGATGCCGCCGGCAATCAGGCCGACGTTGAGCGTCGGATGCTCGATGCCCGGCGTCTGCGAACGAATCTTCGCCATCTCGGCGCGCGCGGCGTAGAGCGCGCCGAGGATGCGCGTCGCCGCTTCGAGTGCATCGACGCCGGACGCCGGCATCGCGGCGTGGCCCTGCCGGCCGTGCACCGTCACTTCCAGGTGCAGGCAGCCGTTGTGCGCGGTGGTCACCGCGTACGAAAAGCCGGCGCAGATCGCGTAGTCCGGGCGCGTGAGCCCTTGTTCCAGCAGGCGCCGCGGGCCGAGCTCGCCGCCCGTTTCCTCGTCGTGGGTGAAGTGCAGCTCGACCTGGCCGCGCAGCGGCCAGCTCGGGGCGAGGCGCTGCAGCGCGCGCAGCGCGTAGGTGTAGGTCGCGAAATCCGACTTGCTGACGGCGACGCCGCGGCCGTACATCGTCGGCCCCCGGCCGGGCTCCTCGCGCACCGCGGCGCCGTAGGGGTCCTCGGTCCAGCCCAGGCCCGGCGGCACCACGTCGCCGTGCGCGTTGAGCGCGATGCACGGCCCGCCGTCGCCGAAGCGCTGGCGCACGATCAGATTGGTCGCGGCGATCATGCCGGCAGCTGCGGCCTCGGCCGGCGGCACCGGATCGGTCTCGACGGCATGGCCCGATGCTTCGAGCAGCTGCTGCGCGCGGGCAGCGTGCGCCCTGCAGTCGCCCGGCGGATTGTCGCTGGGCACGCGCACCAGCTCGGCGAGGAAAGCGCAGGCGGCGTCGAACTCGGCGTCGACGGCGGCGGCGAGCGCGGCCTGCACGGACGCGGGCAGGGCAGGGGCGGTCATGCGGGACTCCAGGGAGCGTCGTCCTGCAGCAGCTGCGCGAAAGCCGCGGCGGCGAGCGCGGCGTCCTCGGCGCTGAGGCTTTCTTCGGGATGGTGGCTGATGCCGCCGGCGCCGCAGCGCACGAACAGCATGCCGACCTCGGTCAGCCTCGCCATCATCATCGCGTCGTGGCCGGCGCCGCTGGGCAGATGGCGGCTGTGCGCGGCGCCGGTGACGGCGCGGATCGCCGCGTCGAGGCGTCGCTGCAGCGCCGGCGCACAGGGCGTGGCCTCGGCGCGCAGAATCTCCTCGTGCTCGATGCGCAAGCCGCGGCGCGCCGCGATCGCCGCGATCTCGGCCAGCACCGCCTCGACCGCGGCGTCGCGCGTCGCGTCGCTGGGCGCGCGAATGTCGAGGCTCAGCTCGCAGCGGCCCGGTACGACGTTGACGGCGCCGTCCGGCACTTCGAGACGGCCGACGGTGCCGACCAGCCCCGGCGTGCCGCTGCACCGGCGCTCGACCGCGAGCACGATCTCGGCGGCGCCGGCGGCGGCGTCGCGGCGCAGGTGCATGGGCACCGTGCCGGCGTGGCCGGCGCGGCCGTGGACCGAGACCCGGAAGCGGCGACTGCCGGCGATCGCGGTGACCACGCCCAGGGCGAGATTCTCTGTGAGCAGCACCGGCCCCTGCTCGATGTGCACCTCGACGTAGCCGAGCAGCCGCGCGGGATCGCGCGCCAGCGCCGGGATGCGCGCCGGATCGCATCCGGCGGCGCGCAGCGCCTCGGCCAGCGTGATCCCGGCGGCGTCTGTGCGCTGCAGCAGCGCCGGGTCGAAGCACCCGGCCACGGCGCTGCTGCCGAGAAAGGCGGACTTGAAGCGCACGCCCTCCTCTTCGGCAAAGCCGATGATCTCCAGATCGAAGGGCAGCGCCACGCCGCGCCGCCGCAGCAGGCCGGCGACGACGATCGGCAGCAGGATGCCGAGCCGGCCGTCGTAGCGCCCGGCGTCGGTGACGGTGTCGTAGTGCGAGCCGGTGATCAGCGTCTTCGCGCCCGGCGCCGCGCTGGCCCAGCGGCCGACGACGTTGCCGACCTCGTCGATGTGCGCGTCGAGCCCGGCCTGCAGCATCCAGTCGCGCAGCCGGCGCGCCGTGGCCTGGTGCGCCGCGGACAGATAGGTGCAGCACAGCGCGTCCTCGCGCTCGCTGTAGCGCGCCAGCGCCTCGGCCATCGCCAGGATCTCGCGGCCGGCCGCCGCGAGGTCCTCGACGGCGCAGCGCTCGGCGAGCCGGAAGTCGGCGATGCGCGCGATCTCGGCCAGCGCCGTGCGCAGCTCGGCCTCGGTCTCGTTGGCCAGACGGCGGCGCAGCTCGGCGAGGATGTCGGCGCTGTGCCGGCCCTTTACCGAAATCACGAACGGGAAGCCGAAGCGCTCGCGGTAGGCGGCGTTGAGCGCCTGCAGCTCGACGAGCGCGTCCGCCGGCGCCTGCGTCAGCCCGGCCCCGGCCTGCTCGGCGCTCGAGGCCGCGGTCAGCTCGCCGCGCCGCGCCGCACTGCCGGCCAGCTCGGGATGGGCGCGCACCAGCGCCAGCTGCGCCTCGCGCGGCGCCTCGAACAGGGTCGCGCACAGCGCGTCGAGCAGCGCGAAGCGCGTCGCGAACGGACGCCGGCCGGCGCTGCGCTCGGCGACCCAGGGCGAGTGCTCGAAGACGCCGTCGAGCGCGGCGACGAAGTCGGGTAGCGAGCAGCGGTTGAGAACCTCCAGATCGATCATGGGGCGGGTGCCGGAAAATGCGCCTGCCAGTGGCGGGCGATGTCGATGCGCCGGCAGATCCAGACGCGCTCGTGCGCCTGCACGTAGTCGAGGAAGCGCTGCAGCGCGGCGCTGCGCGCCGGCCGGCCGACCAGGCGGCTGTGCAGGCCGACCGAGAGCATCTTCGGCGCGTCGAGGCCGTCCGGATCGCCTTCGGCGTAGAGCATGTCGAAGGCGTCCTTGAGGTAATCGAAGAAGTCGGCGCCGGTGGCGAAGCCCTGCGCCGAAGCAAAGCGCATGTCGTTGGTGTCGAGCGTGTACGGCACGACCAGATGCGGCAGGCAGCCGCGCGCGGTCTCCACCCGGGTCCAGTAGGGCAGGTCGTCGGCGTAGGAGTCGGCGTCGTAGACGAAGCCGCCGTGCTCGACGACCAGGCGCCGCGTGTTGGGGCTGTCGCGGCCGGTGTACCAGCCGAGCGGCGTCTCGCCGGTGAGCTGCTGCATCAGCGCCACCGCCTCGTGCAGATGCGCGCGCTCGGTGGCCTCGTCGACCATCTGGTAGCTGATCCAGCGCAGGCCGTGACAGGCGATCTCGAAATCCAGTTCCCGGGCGACGGCCACCACCTCGGGCGTGCGCGCCAGCGCCTGGGCGACCGCGAACAGCGTCAGCGGCAGGCCGCGTGCCTCGAAGGCGCGCACGACGCGCCAGAAGCCGGCGCGCGCGCCGTATTCGTACAGCGATTCCATGCTCATGTGGCGCATCGGGAACGCCTGCGGATTGAACATCTCCGACAGGAAGGTCTCCGACGCGGCGTCGCCGTGCAGCACGCAGTTCTCGGCGCCCTCCTCGACGTTGAGCACGAACTGCAGCGCGATGCGCGCGCCGCCCGGCCAGCGCGGATGCGGCGGCCGCCGGCCGTAGCCGACCAGATCGCGCGGATAGGGCGTGCTCGCGCTCACGCCGCTTCTCATGCCGGTTCTCCGAGCACGGCGAGCAGATCGACGCCCGGCGCCGCCGGCTCCTGCAAGCGCAGCTCGGCGAGCACGTGGTCGAGGTGCTGCAGCATGAGCCGGGCGGCCTCGGCGCTGCGCTTTTCCAGCGCCCCGACCAGCTGCTGGTGCTCGTCCGGCGGGCAGCAGCGCTTCGCCGCGTCCTGGTAGAGGGCGATGATCAGCGAGGAGCGCGAGACCAGCTCGCGCAGCAATTCGAGCAGCGTCGCGTTGCCGGCGCACTCGGCGATGATCAGGTGAAATTCGCCCGACAGGCGGATCGCCATGCGCCGGTCGTTGCGGCGGGCGGCGGCTTTTTCCTTCTGCAGATGGTCGCGGATGCGCTGCAGCTCGGCGCGCGAGGCCTTCTCGACGAAGCGCGCGACGATCGCCGGCTCGATCAGGCGCCGCGCCTCGAAGACATCGAGCGCCTCCTGCACGGTCGGCAGCGTCACGATGGCGCCGCGGTTGGGCAGCAGCGTCACCAGCCGTTCGCCGGCGAGCTTCTGCAGCACCTGGCGCACGCGCGTGCGGCCCAGGCCGAAGATCTCGCACAGGCGGTTCTCGACCAGGCGCGCGCCCGGCGGCAGGCTGTGATCGATGATCGCCGCGTAGATGCGCTCGTAGGCCAGCTCGATGGCGCTGGCGGCCGGCACCGCGGCCACCGGCGCTGCCGCCGCGGCGCGCCTGACGATCCTGCGGCCACTGGTCGCTGTTCTGCTCATTCCGCTCCCTTGTCCTGTCGCATGCCGGCCTGCCGGCCGGCGATGTAGGTCCGCCGCACCGCGCGCTCGTCGCCGAGCGTCATCAGCACCCGCAGTTTTTCGCTCAAGGTCCGGCAGCCGGCGATGCGCCGCGCCAGCAGCGGCGTCGCCTGCAGATCGAGTGCGATGAAGTCGGCTTCGCAGCCGGTCGAGAACGTGCCGATGCGGTTCTCCAGATGCAGGATGCGCGCGTTCCCGAGCGTGGCCAGATAGAAGGCGCGCAGCGGCGTCAGAGGCTGCCCCTGCATCTGCGCGACCTTGTACGCCTCGCCCAGCGTGCGCAGCATCGAGAAGCTGGTGCCGCCGCCGACGTCGGTAGCGACGCCGAAGCGCAGGCCGGCCGCATCGCTGGCGGCGAAGTCGAACAGGCCGCTGCCCAGATACAGGTTCGAGGTCGGTGCGTGCGCGGCGCAGGCGCCGCACTCGGCCATGCGCCGCCGGTCGCCGTCGTCGAGATGGATGCAGTGCGCGTAGACCGCGCGCTCGCGCAGCAGGCCGTAGTGATCGTAGACGTCGAGGTAGCTGCGCCGATCCGGGAACAGCTCGCGCACCCAGGCGATCTCGCCGAGGTTCTCGGCCAGATGGCTATGGATGTAGGTGTCGGGATACGCGCGCGCCAGGCGTCCGGCGGCGGCGAGCTGCGCCGGCGTCGAGGTCGGCGCGAAGCGCGGCGTGATCGCCACCGCCAGGCGGCCGCGGCCGTGCCAGGTCTCGATCAGCTCGCGCGTCTGGCGCTCGCCGCCCTCGGCGGTGTCGCGCAGGACTTCCGGACAGTTGCGGTCCATCAGCACCTTGCCGGCGATCATGCGCAGGCCGCGGCGCTCGGCGGCGGCGAAGAAGGCCTCGGCCGAGGCCGGGTGCACGGTGCAGAACACCAGCGCCGTGGTGGTGCCGTGGCGCAGCAGCTCGTCGAGGAAGACCTCGGCGACCTCGCTGGCGTAGGCGTGGTCGCCGAAGCGCGCCTCGACGGCGAAGACGTAGTGCTCCAGCCAGTCGAGCAGATCGCTTCCGGCCGAGCCGATCACTTCGGTCTGCGGAAAGTGGATGTGCGTGTCGATCAGGCCCGGCAGCAGCAGATCGGCGCCGTGATCGACCAGGGTCGCGCCCTGCGGCAGCGCCGGCAGCAGCGCGGCGGCGGACCCGCAGGCGGCCACGCGCCCGTCCTCGACCAGCAGCAGGCCGTCCTCGTGGTAGTGGTAGCTGCCGGCGTCGTCGTGATCGCCGGGGTCGCCGGAGAAATGCAGCAGCGCGCCGCGGTGGGCCTGCAGGTTCATGCCCCGCCCTCCGCGCCGCGGCCCGGGGTCATGCGTGGTTTCATGGCGGTGCTCCGCGATCGATCCAGTCGAGCAGGGTCTGCCGCTCGGCGTCGCTCATCTGCGTCAAATTGCCCAGCGGCATGGTCCGCGCGAGCAGCTGTTGGCGCATGGTCGCGCGGTGCTGTTGCAGCTGCGCGGGCGTCTCCAGCACCACGCCCCTGGGCGGCGCCACCAGGCCGGCGAAGCTCGGCTGCTCGGCGTGGCAGCCGGCGCAGTGCCGCGCGACGATGGCCTGGACCTGCGCCAGCGGCGGCGCCGCGGCCGCACCGGCGCC
>JBFMCQ010000061.1:0-19902 GCA_040754295.1 Pseudomonadota bacterium
CGCCGCATGACTGCCGCAACCGAAACCATGTCCGCGGTCGATCCGCTGACCGAACTCAAGGCGATCAACCTGCGCGAGGTGCGCGCGAAGATCAGTCCGGTCTGCGAGCAGCGCTCGCTGCCGCGCGCGCTCGGCCCGCTGGTCTTCGATCTGCTGCTGTACGCCGGCGGCGTCGCCGTCGCGCTGGCCGCCGGCGCGCTGTGGCTCAAGCTGCTCGGCGGCTTCGTCGCCGGCTGCGCCGTCGCCTTCCTGTTCGTCTGGGCGCACGACGCCGCGCACGGTGCGCTGTTCGCGAATCGCCGCACCGCCGAGGTGCTCGGCACGCTGGCGATGCTGCCGTCGCTGAACATGTACCGGCTATGGTCCTTCGGCCACAACCGCGTGCATCACGGTTTCACGTCGCTGTCGACGATCGACTGGATCTGGCGGCCGTGGACGCCCGAGGAGTACGCGGCGGCCGGCCGCTGGCGGCGCGCGCTCTATCGTATCGAGCGCACACCCGGAGGCTGTGCGCTGCACTATCTGATCCACGTCTGGTGGCTGCGCATGGTGCGCTTCAATCCCGGCCAGACGCCGGCGGAGCGCCGGCGCATGCGCAACAACAAGCTGCTGACACTGGCGTTCGCGGTCCTGCTCTCGGGGCTCGCCTACGCCCTTGGCGGCGGCATCGCCGGCGTGATCGCCGCGGTCGCGCTGCCGTTCATCGTCTTCAACTACTTCATCGCCTTGTTCATCTACCTGCACCACACGCACCCGGACATCCCGTTCTTTCTCGAACGCGAGTCCTGGGGCCCGGCGGTCGGACAGCTGTACTGCAGCACCGTCGTGCGCTTCTCGTGGCTGATGGAAAAACTCACGCACAACATCATGATCCACGTGCCGCACCACGTGAATCCGCACATCCCGTTCTACCGGCTGCCGCAGGCCTACGCCGATCTCAAGCGGCACTACGGGCACTACATCCACGAGTACCGATTCAGCTGGTCCGGCATGCGCGACATCTTCCGGCGCTGCAAGCTGTTCGACTACGAGCAGCGGCGCTGGTACGCCTACGGCGCGGCCTGATCCGCTTATCGGCAGTAAACGCACATCCAGCCGGCAGCACGCACCATTTCCTCCCGCCGGGCAGAGGTATGAAATACGGCTTCAGGAACTGGATGGCCTGTGCCCTTCGATATGGATATGCGCATCCCGCCGGCGCCCGCCGCGCTCCGTCGGGAACGGCTCTCACTATGGCGTCGCACGGCAGCCGCACTGCGCCGCCAGCGGCTGCTGCTGCTCGGGCTCGCGGTGCTCGCGCCGGCGGTCGCGCTGCTGGTCGACGAGCTGCAGTCCTCGCGCCTGCAGGCGCGCCGGCTGGCGGCGCTCGGAGATGAGCTGAGCTTCGGTACGGCGCCGGGGGTGAGCGAGGCCATCCGCTTCCCCGGCAGCGGTCCTTACGACACGCGCCTGGGCTACGCAGCGCTGCCGCAGTTGCTGGACCGCCTGACGCTGCGCGACTACCGGATCGCCGAACAGGCACGCCTGTCGCCGGCGCTGCTGGGGCTCGCCGACCGCGGTCTGTTCCTGCCCTACCGTGAAAAGAGCGTCGCCGGTCTGATGCTGCTCGACCGGCGCGGAGCGCCGTTGTATGCCGCTCGGTATCCGCTGCGGACCTACGCGCATTTCGACGCCGTGCCGCCGCTGCTGGTCGAGTCGCTGCTGTTCATCGAGAACCGCGGCCTGCTCGACGGCCCCGTCACGCGCAATCCGGTGCTCGACTGGAGCCGGCTGTCGCGCGCCGCGCTCGACCAGCTGCTGAGCGTCGCCGACTCGCGGCGGTCAACGCCGGGCGGCAGCACGCTGGCGACGCAGATCGAGAAGTACCGCCATTCCCCCGGCGGCCGCACCGACTCCGCGCGCGAAAAGCTGCGGCAGATGGCGTCCGCCTCGATCCGCGCCTATCTCGACGGCGAGGACACGCAGCAGACGCGCCAGCGCCTGGTCGTCGACTATCTGAACACGGTGCCGCTCGCCGCACGCGCCGGCCATGGTGAGGTGCACGGCATCGGCGACGGGCTCTGGGCCTGGTACGGGCGCGACTTCCAGGAGATCAACCGCCTGCTCGGCGCAGCGGACGATAGCGATACGGAAACGCTGGCGATGAAGGCGCAGGCATACAAGGAAGCCCTGTCGCTGATGATCGCGCAGCGACGCCCGTCGTATTACCTGCTGCAAGGCCGCAGCGAGCTGGAAGCGCTGACGCAGAGCCACCTGCGCCTGCTCGCCTCCGCCGGCATCGTGCCGCCCGCCCTGCGCGACGCCGCGCTCGCGCAGCCGCTGCGGATGCCGCCGCCGCCGCAGGCAGCGGTGCCGTCCTTCGTCGCCATGAAGGCGCCCAGCGCCTTGCGCTCCCAGCTCTCGGCGCTGTTCGACGTGCCGCGCCTGTACGATCTCGACCGCCTCGACCTCAGCGTCACGAGCACTTTCGACGCCGAGCTGCAGGCACGCGTGAGCCAGGCGCTGCGCCAGCTGCGCGATCCGGCGCAGGCGCGCGCGCAGGGTCTGTACGGTCACCGGCTGCTGCGCGACGGTGACGATCCCGGGAAGCTGATCGTCAGCTTCACGCTGTTCGAGCGCGGCGCCGACCGCAATCGCCTGCTGGTGCAGGCCGACAACGTCGACCAGCCCTTCGACCTCAACCAGGGCGCGCGGCTCGATCTCGGCTCGACCGCCAAGCTGCGCACGCTGATCAGCTATCTGGAGGTCGTCACCGAGTTGCACGGCCGCTACGCCGGCCTGAGCGCGGAGGCGCTGCGCGCCGTGGAGCGACGACCGCGCGACACGCTCAGCGCCTGGGCGCTCGACTATCTGGCCAGCGCCGCGGACCGCTCGCTCGAGCGCATGCTGGAGGCCGCCATGGACCGGCGCTACTCCGCCGACCCATGGACGCAGTTCTACACCGGCGGCGGCCTGCATCGCTTCGAGAATTTCGATCGCGAGGACGACGACCGCGTGCTCAGCGTGCGTGAGTCCTTCCGCCGCTCGGTGAATCTGCCGTTCATCCGCCTGATGCGCGACCTGGTGCATCACTACATGTATCAGCCGGAAGGCGCCGCGGCGCGGCTGCTCAAGGACGCCGAAGATCCGCTGCGCGCCGAGTACCTGACGCGCTTCGCCGACCAGGAGGGCCGCGAGTTCCTGACGCGCTTCTACCGCCGCTACCGCGGCAAGACAGCGGAAGAGATGCAGGAGCTGCTGCTGCAGAGCGTGACACCGGGACCGCGGCGGCTGGCGGCGGCGATCCTGAGCATCGCCCCCGGCATCGGCGTGGAGCCGTTCTCCGAGCTGATGCGCGGCCGCCTGGCGCAGGCGCCGACGGAAGCCGAGTTGCGGGCGCTGCACGCCCGCTACCAGCCCGACCACCTCAGCCTGGCGGACCGCGGCTTCCTCGCCGGCGTGCACCCGCTGGAGCTGTGGCTCGTCGCGTACCTGCGCGCGCATCCCGGCGCCACGCTGAGCGACCTCGTCGCGGCCAGCCGCGACGAGCGTCAGGCGGTCTACGCCTGGCTGTTTCGCACCGGCCGCAAGCAGGCGCAGGACACGCGCATCCTGACGCTGCTGGAAACCGAGGCGTTCACCGAGATCGCGCAGCGCTGGCGGCGGCTCGGCTATCCGTTCGAAGCGGTCACGCCTTCGTACGCCGCCTCGATCGGCGCCTCTGGCGACCGGCCCTGGGCGCTCGCCGAGCTGATGGGCATCATCGTCAACGATGGTGTGCGGCTGCCCAGCGTGCGCGTCGAGCGCCTGCACTTCGCCGAAGGCACGCCGTACGAAACCGTTCTGGACCGCGTGCCGCAGGCGGCGGAGCGCGTGCTCGCGCCGGAGGTCGCACAGGTCGTGCGGCACGCACTGGTCGATGTCGTCGACCAAGGCACCGCACGCCGCCTCAAGGGTGCTTACCTGCACGCGGACGGCGCACCGCTTACCGTCGGCGGCAAGACCGGCACCGGCGATCACCGCTACGAAACCTTCGCGCGCGGCGGGCAGCTGGTGACTTCGCGCGTGGTCAACCGCTCGGCGACGCTCGTCTTCATGATCGGCGACCGCCACTTCGGCAGCCTCACAGCCTACGTGGCCGGCGCCGACGCCGCGCGCTACAGCTTCACCAGCGCACTACCGGTGCAGCTGCTGCGCTCGCTGTCCGACGAGCTGCAACCGCTGTTCGAAGCCGCAGAGTAGCCCGACGACTGCCGCGCTCACCGCATGGGATGCGGGCGAACCGCATCAAGCGCCGCGCACGCGGATCGTCGTCGACACGAACACCCTGATCAGCTCCCTGCTCTCCGCGACCGGCGAGCCGCTTCGGCGTCCGCGTCGCCGGGGTCGATGCTCACCCGGTTGCGACCGCCGTCCTTGGCGCGGTACAAGGCATCATCGGCACGGCGCATGAGCGTCTCGAACTCCTCGTTGAGGCGCAGCACGGCAACTCCGAAGCTCGCCGTCAGCGGGGGCACACCGGCCGGGCCGCGGCTGTGCGCGATGGCCGAGCGCATGCGCTCGGCGAGCGCCGCCGCGCTGGTCGCGTCCTCCTCGGGCACGATCGCCGCGAACTCTTCACCGCCGTGGCGTGCAAAAACGTCGGTGCGGCGCAGCAGCGGACGCAGTGCGGCCGCCGCCTGGCACAGCACGGAATCGCCGACGGCGTGGCCGCAGCGATCGTTGATCGCTTTGAAGTGATCGAGATCGAAGACGATCAGCGCCAGCCCCGAGCCATAGCGGCGACAGCGCTCGACCTCCTGCGACGCCGCCTCGAGCAGGCCGCGGCGGTTGAGCGCGCCGGTAAGCGGGTCGGTGCGCGCCAGCTGTTCCAGCTGCGCGTTGGCGCGGGCAAGCTCGGCCGTGCGCTCGCCGACGCGCCGCTCGAGGGAGCGGTTGAGCTCATCGAGCGCGTCCACGTTCTGCTGCAGCTGCTGCTGGCGCGCGCGCAGCTGCGCAAGCAGCGTGCACAACCCCAGCGCCATGAGACCGACGATGAAGATGAACTCCTGCGCGAGGATTACCGCCGTCTGCGGATCAGCGGCGCCGAAAGGATTGTGCTGGCGCACGGTGGTGACGACAACCGCCGCGGCCAGTGCCGCCACCGCCGCCGCGACGACACGCAGCTCAAAGCGGGCCGCAACGTAGAGCACGGCCGGCAACAGCAGCACCGGACTGGCGTGCACGCCGGCGATATGGCCGTCGCGGCTGGCCAGCACCAGCGCTGCGATCGCCGCCAGCGCGAGCACGAGGCCGAGGAGTCGCGTGCGTGCGACCGGTGCGGCAGCCACGGCCAGTGGCCGGGGCGCCCACAGTCCGAGCAACAGCGGCGTGAGGATCATCAGCCCAAGGCCATCGCCGAACCACCACACGCGCACGAACTCCAGGTACGGCGTCTCGCCGCCCCGAAAATGCGTGTAGACCCAGGCGCCGGGAAGCGCCGCCGCCACGGCGCCGGCCACCGGCGCCGCGACCACGAACTTGGCGAGATCCGCGACGCCGGCAAAGCCGGGGTTGAACGACCAGCGCAGCAGCACAACTGTGACCAGCGTCGCCTCGGCGAGGTTGATCAGGCCAAAGCTCAGGGCCTCGGCGACGCTGAACACCGGCCAGTCCGCGGCCACTTCGGCGCCGATCGCCGCCACCGCGATACCGCCATAGCCGCGGCCGCCGAAACGCAGCAGCGCCGACAGCAGCACCGCGTTCGGGGGCCACAGGATCGCTGTGCCCTCGGGCATCACCGTCCAGGCGACGCCGATACGCGCACCGGCGTAATACAGCACGAACAGCAGGGCGACGTCGGACCAGCGCGGCCCGGCGCGAAACTGCGGCATGGCGGATTCGACGGCCATCCCCCGTGCAGCGGCCGGGCGCCGAAATCCTTGAGCCTGGCGCGGCATAAGGGTCTCAGGCTCCGTCGGGAATCTCCGATTCGGCCAATTGACTCACGCAGCCGAGCCTCCCAGATAGAGTCGCGAATACGCCTGTGTCGGCTGCTCAGGTCAATGAAGACCATCAGCGCCCTCGACGCCAAGAATCGCTTCGGCGAGCTCCTTCAACGGATTGAGGCCACATACCGGACCGCGGCCCATCCCGGTCTTGCCCCGCTGCACAGGGCGTGAAGAACGCCGGTTGGACGATGTCCCTTTCCCCGCGCAGCCTTCACGCCGCGCGTTCGGCTGCTTCTGCTTCCGCGACGGCGGTAACGGTCACGCTCACGCCGTTGAGCGCTGCGTTGCCCGAGAGGAGGTCCAGGTGGCGGTCGTCGGTGAGGTCGTTGATGCTCTGGCCGGCGTGGGCCTGGGCGATGCGCTGCTGCACGCCGGGCCGGGCGTGGCCCCAGCCGTGGGGTAGCGAGACGACGCCGCGCATGATGTCTTGGGTGGCCTGCACTTCGACGTCGACGCTGCCGACGCGCGAGCTGATGCGCACCGTCTGCCCGTCGCTCAGGCCGCGAGCGGCCAGGTCGAGCGGGTGCATGAGCAGCTGGTGGCGCGGCTTGCCTTTGACCAGGCGCTGGGCGTTGTGCATCCACGAGTTGTTGCTGCGCACGTGGCGGCGACCGATGAGCCACAGCTCGCCGTCCTGCGGCGCGCGCGTCTCCTGCTCGCGCAATGCGCGGTCGTAGCGCTCGATCTCGCCTTTGAGCTCCGCATTCAGGCAGTGGAGGCGCTTGTCACGCGTGAACAGCCGTTGCGGCAGCTCGGACTTGAGCGGGCCGAGGTCGATGCCGTGCGGCGCAGCCTTGAGCCTGGCTAGCGACAGGCGCTGCTCGGAGCGCTTGCCGTAGGCGCCGTTGCGCAGACTCAGGTCGAGCATGCGGTGCGGGGGCAGGCGCAGCGTGATCTCGTCCTTGATGCGCGCCTGCAAGCGCTGCAGCAGCGGCTTTCTTGCATGCGGCTGCAGGCGCGCGCGCAGGCGCCGGCCGAGCTGCACGAAGATCTCCCAGTCGTGCAGCGCGCCGGCCGGCTTGGGGAAGACCGCCGGGCTGTACTTGGCGGTGTTGCGCACGGTGAAGTGGTTGAAGATGATGTCGTAGTGATCGTGCTCGAGCGCACTCGTCGGCGGCAGGATGTAGTCGGCGAAGCGCGTGGTCTCGTTGCGGTAGCAGTCGACGCTGACCATGAACTCGAGCGTGCCCAGCGCCTCTTCGAGCTGGCGGCCGTTGGGCGTCGACAGCACCGGGTTGCCGGCGATGGTGACGAGCGCCCGCACCTGCCCCTCGCCCGGCGTGAGGATTTCTTCGGCGAGTGCGGCCACCGGCAGCTCGCCGCCGAACTCCGGCAGGCCGCGCACGCGCGACTTCCACGCGCCGTAGTGGCCGGCGCGCGAGCCGAAGCCCGTGATCAAGTCCATCGCCGGATGCGGAAACATCATGCCGCCTGCGCGATCGAGGTTGCCGGTGGCGATGTTGAGCATGACCAGCGCCCACTGGCACAGCGTGCCCTGCGCCTGCGTCGAAACGCCCATGCGGCCATAGGCGGCCGCGGCGCCGGCAGCGGCGAACTCGCGGGCAATGCGGCGGACGGTTGCGGCGTCGATGCCGGACACCGCGGCCGCGCGCTCGGGCGTGAACGGGCGCACGCGCCGGGCGACCTCGTCGAGGCCGTCAGCGAATGCCTCGAGGCGATCGGGACGCGCCAGGTTTTCGGCGAAGATCGTGTTGAGCAGTGCGAGCAGCACCGCGGCGTCGGCGCCGGGGCGGACGAAGTGGTGCTCGTCGGCGACTTCCGCGGTTTCGGTGCGGCGCGGGTCGATCAGCACCAGCTTGCCACCGCGCGCCTGCATGTCCTTGAGGCGTTTGCGGAAGTCGGGGACGGTCCAGAGACTGCCGTTGGACGCCATCGGATTGGCGCCGAACATCAGGATGTACTGGCTACGGTCGATGTCGGGCACCGAGATCAGCAGCTGGTGCCCGTAGAGCCAGTACGCGACGAGCTGGTGCGGCAGCTGGTCGACTGAGGTCGCGGAGTAACGGCTGCGCGTCTTCAGCGGACCGAGAAACGCGCTGGCATGCGTGAGAATGCCCCAGTTGTGCACGCTCGGGTTGCCGAGATACGCGGCGATGCTGTCGGCGCCATGCTGCGCGTGGATCGCCGCGAGGCGATCGGCGATGTCGTCGAACGCCTCGTCCCAGCTCACCTCGATCCAGCGATCGCCGACGCGCTTTTGCGGCTTGCGCAGACGGTCCGGGTCATCGTGCAGGTCCTGCAAGGCGATCGCCTTGGGGCAGATGTGGCCGCGCGACAGCGGGTCATCGGCGTCGCCCTTGATCGAGACGATTTTGCCATCGCGGACCTTGAACTCGAGTCCGCAGATCGCCTCGCACAGGTTGCAGGCACGGTAATGGGTCTGCTCGCTCATGGCTCGCTCCGTAGTGACCGTCGCCACGCGACGCCGACACCCTCCCCTTTGTGGGGAGGGGGGACGCCCGCGGAGCAGGCGGTGGCTGAGGGCATCGGTTTGGATCATACGCCCGTCGTGCCGGTCAAACCGATTACCATGCAGGTCGTTGCGAAACCGGGAGCCGCCGATGCTGATCACGAACGCACACATCATCAACGAAGAACACGAAGTCGCCGCCGATCTCCTCATCCGCAACGGCCGCATCGAGAAGATCGGCAAGCAGCTCTCGGCACCCGCGGGCGCGCCGGTGTACGACGCCAAGGGCCAGTGGCTGCTGCCCGGCCTGATCGACGACCAGGTGCACTTCCGCGAGCCGGGGCTCACGCACAAGGGCGATCTTTACAGCGAGTCGCGTGCGGCGGTCGCCGGCGGCGTGACCACCTACTTCGACATGCCGAACAACAAGCCGCCGATCACGACGCGGCACCGGCTCGCCGAGAAATACGCAATGGCCGAACAGCGCAGCTTCGCCAACTACGCATTCTATTTCGGCGCCGCGAACGACAACCTGGAGGAGGTCGCGGCGCTCAGGCCGGACGAAGCCTGCGCCGTCAAGGTGTTCATGGGCGCGTCGACCGGCAACATGCTGGTCGACGACCCCACGGTGCTCGAAGGCGTCTTCACGCGCAGCCCGCTGCTCGTGGTCACGCACTGCGAGGACACGCCGACGATCCTCGCCAACGAGGACGCCGCACGCGCGAAGTTCGGTGAGGACGTGCCGGCATCCGAGCATCCGCGCATCCGCTCGACCGAGGCCTGCTACAAATCGACCGCGCTCGCCGTCGGGCTCGCGAAGAAGCACGGCACGCGCCTGCACGTGCTGCACCTGACGACGGCGCGTGAGCTGGAGTTCTTCAGCGCCGGGCCGACCCAGGCCAAGCAGATCACCGTCGAAGCCTGCGTCCACCATCTGTATTTCGACGAGGGCGACTACGCCGCGCTCGGCCATCGCATCAAGTGCAACCCGGCGATCAAGACCGCAGCGGACCGCCGGGCCCTGGTGCATGCGGTGATGGAAAACCGCGTCGACATCATCGCGACCGATCACGCGCCGCATACGGCCGAAGAGAAGGCGCAGAGCTACTTCAAGGCGCCGTCGGGCCTGCCTTTGGTACAGCACTCGCTGCTGATGCTGATCGACCTCGTCAAGCGCGGCGAGCTCAACCTGCGCACGGTCGTGCACAAGGCCTGCCACGCGCCCGCGGAGCTGTTCCGCGTGCAGGAGCGCGGCTATGTCCGCGAAGGCTACTGGGCGGACCTGGTGCTGGTCGATCCGCACGGTGAGACGCACGTGGAGCCGCAGAACCTGCTGTACAAATGCGGCTGGTCGCCGCTGGAAGGCCGCACGCTGCCGGCGCGCATCGTCGGCACCTGGGTCAACGGCGAGCTGGTCTACGAGAACGGCACGGTCAAGGGGCCGCCGCGCGGGCAGCGCGTGCGCTTCGGCTGAGCGCCTCCCCAGCCTCCCGCTTCAAGGACGGGAGGAGCCATTCCGGAACATCCCGCATGCATGCACTCGAGCCTTGTCCGTGGTCCGCGTCGACACCCGAATATCAGGCCTATCACGACCGCGAATGGGGCGTGCCGCAGCGCGATGATCGCGTGCTGTTCGAGTTCCTGATTCTCGAAGGCGCGCAAGCCGGCCTGTCGTGGCGCACGATCCTGGAGAAGCGCGCCGGATACCGCGCAGCCTTCGCCGATTTCGATCCGCGGAAGGTCGCGCGCTTCAGCGATGCGAAGCTGGAAAAGCTGATGGAGAATCCGGGCATCGTGCGCAACCGGCTCAAGATCTGGTCCGCGCGCACCAACGCCCGCGCGTTCTTGAAAGTGCAGGACGAGCACGGCAGCTTCGGCGATTATCTGTGGGCCTACGTCGGCGGCGCGCCGCTGATCAACCGCTTCGGCTCGATCGAGGAGGTGCCGGCGCGCACCGAGCTGTCGGACCGCATCAGCAAGGATCTGCTCCGGCGCGGCTTCAAGTTCGTCGGCTCGACCATCGTCTATGCCTACCTGCAGGCCGTCGGGATCGTGAACGACCACTTGGTTAGCTGCCCTCGCCACCCGGCGAATGGCGCATGATTAAGATTATCTAAATTTTCGCGCAGGAATGCTGCATTGCACAACGCCGGGTGTCCTGAGAGACTGGTACAGAGATAAGTTTCTGCAGGGCACTCATGATGAACACTTTTATCAAATCTCTAGCGCTGTCTACCATCCTGTTCGCCGGCGTCGCTGCCGCTCGGGACATCGAAACCGCGACTGCCGTGAGCCTCCCCGTCACTTCGGTGCCGCAGCTGCATTCGGCTCAGCTTAATCGTGACACCGAAGCGCTGATCGAGCTGCAGCTGGCCCAGATCGATGCTCGGATGACCGCGGTAGCCAAGGCGCTCATGCCGCCCGCTAACAAGATGGAGCTGGCGAAAGCCGACGCGCAGTAAGCGCACGCGGGACCCCCGGGCCGCAACTGACCGCGGCGGGGCGTTTTCGTTTATCGCCTCAGCTCGCTACGCGCACGATCTTCATCGCCAGCTCCAGCGCCTGCTCGTAATTCAGGCGCGGGTCCACCGTCGAGCGATACGCGCGCTCCAGGTCGCCATGCGACAGATTGCGCGCGCCGCCGGTGCACTCGGTCACGTCCTCGCCGGTCAGCTCCAGGTGCACGCCGCCGAGCCGCGAGCCGCAGGCCTTGTGGATCGCGAACGACTGCTCCACTTCCGCGAGAATCCTGTCGAACGGCCGTGTCTTCAGGCCGTTGGGCGTGGTGATCGTGTTGCCGTGCATCGGATCGCAGAGCCACAGCACGGGGTGGCCGGCCGCCCTCACCGCGTGGATCAGTGAGGGCAGATGGCTGCCCACCCGGTCGGCGCCCATGCGATGGATCAGCGTCAGCCGCCCGGGCTCGTGGTCCGGATCGAGCACGCGGCACAGGCCCACGACCCAGTCGGCGGTCATCCCCGGCCCCACTTTCACGCCGATCGGGTTGCGGATGCCGCGGCAGTACTCGACGTGCGCGCCGCCCAGCTCGGCCGTGCGCATGCCGATCCACGGAAAATGCGTCGACAGGTTGTACCAGCCCTCGGAGCGCGGCACCTGGCGCGTCTGCGCCTGCTCGTACCACAAGAGCAGCGCCTCGTGCGAGGTGAAGAAATCGACGCGCGAGAGCTCGCCGATCGGCTGGCCGGCAAGCGTTTCCATGAAGCGCACCGAGTCGCCGAGCGCGTCGACCATCGCCTGGTAGTCGGCGGCGAGCGGTGAGTGCTTGACCCAGTCCAGGTCCCAGTACTCCGGATGGTGCAGATCGGCGAAACCGCCGTCGATGAGGCCGCGCACGAAGTTGATCGTCAGCGCCGAGCGCATGTGGCCTTCGAGCAGGCGCTGCGGATCCGGCGTGCGTGCCGCCGGCGTGAACGCCGGCGCATTGACCAGATCGCCGCGGTAGCTCGGCAGCACCTGCCCGCCGCGGCTTTCGGTGTCCGCGGAACGCGGCTTCGCGTACTGGCCGGCGAAGCGGCCGATGCGCACGACCGGCGTGCGCAGGCCGTGCACCAGCACCAGCGACATCTGCAGCAACACTTTCAGGCGGTTGGCGATGATCTGCGGGCGGCAGTCGTCGAAGGACTCGGCACAGTCGCCGCCCTGCAGCACGAAGGCCGCGCCCGCCTGCGCGCGCGCGAGGCGCTGGCGCAGCGCGTTGACCTCCCAGGACGTGACCAGCGGCGGCAGCTGACGCAACTGCGCGAGCGCCTGCTGCAGGGCCGCGGCGTCCGGATAGGTCGGCTGCTGCACGGCCGGCCGGCTTTGCCAGGATTCCGGCGACCAGCCGGCGGGCGGAGAGGAACGCTGCGGGCTCACGGATCGGGATGCGAACGGCGATAATGGGCAAGACCCATCAGTATAGCTGCGGCGCCGCCGCGCTCCCCGTCTCCGTTCTCCGAAGCGAGATGACCGCAAGCCCGTTCAGTGCGCACACCCCGCTCATGCAGCAGTACCTGGGCATCAAGGCCCAGCATCCGGACACGCTGGTGCTGTTCCGCATGGGGGATTTCTACGAGCTGTTCTACGACGACGCGCGCAAAGCCGCGCGGCTGCTCAACATCACGCTGACCAGCCGCGGTGAATCCGCGGGCGCGCCGGTGATCATGGCCGGTGTGCCGCAGCACGCGCTGGAGCAGTACCTCGCGCGGCTGGTCAAGGCCGGCGAATCGGCGGTGATCGCCGAGCAGGTCGGCGAAGTGGGCGCGGACAAAGGGCCGGTGCGGCGCGAGGTCACGCGCATCGTCACGCCCGGCACCGCGACCGACGATGCGCTGCTCGACGCGCGCACGCAGACGCTGCTCGCCGCAGCATGTCAGGTGCAAGGCCGCTACGGGCTCGCCTGGCTGGAGCTTTCATCGGGGCGCTTCTCGGTGCTCGAAGCCGCGCAGCTCGCCGAGCTGCACAACGAGCTGCAGCGCCTGCGCCCGAGCGAGCTGCTGGTGCCCGACGGCGCCGCGCCGCCGGGTCTGACCGAGCGCGCGCGGCCGCGACCGCCCTGGCATTTCGACGCCGCGTCGGCGTCGCGGCTGCTCGTCGAGCAGTTCCGGACGCAGGATCTGCGCGGCTTTGGCGCCGGCGGACTCGAGGCCGCGATCGCCGCCGCCGGCGCGCTGCTGCAATACGTGCAGGAAACGCAGAAGACCGCGCTGCCGCACCTGACCGGCCTGCGCGTCGAAATGCCGGGCGAGTCGCTGATTCTCGACGCGTCGACGCGGCGCAACCTGGAGATCGACCGCTCGATCTCCGGACTCCACGACTTCACGCTGCTCTCGGTGCTCGACCGCTGCGTGACGGCGATGGGTGCGCGCGCGTTGCATCGCTGGCTGACGCGCCCGCTGCGCGACCATACGCTGCTCGACGCGCGCTACGACGCTGTCGCCTGCCTGCTCGACGACGATGCCCGGCGCGGCGCCGGCTTCGAGCGGCTGCGCGCCGCACTCAGGGACATCGTCGATCTCGAACGCATCCTCGCGCGCGTGGCGCTGCGCTCGGCGCGCCCGCGCGATCTCGGCGGCCTGCGCGCGAGCCTCGCGCTGCTGCCGCAGGTACGCGAAGCGCTCGCCGGGCTGGAGGCGCCGCTGCTGCTGCAGCTCGGCGCGACGATCGGCGACCACTCCGTGCTCGCCGGGCATCTCGGCCGCGCGCTCGCAGACGAGCTGCCGCTGCTCGCCAAGGACGGCGGCGTCTTCCGCAGCGGCTTCGACGTGCAGCTCGACGAGCTGCGCCGGCTTTCGGAAAACGCCGACGGCTACCTCGATGACCTGGAAGCGCGCCAGCGCGCGCGCACCGGCATCGACACGCTCAAGGTCGGTTACAACCGCGTGCACGGCTACTACATCGAGATCGGCAAGACGCACGCGGCCAGGGTGCCCGCCGACTACACGCGCCGGCAGACGCTGACGCACTGCGAGCGCTACATCACCGAGGAGCTGAAGAAGTTCGAGGACCAGGTGCTGTCGGCACGCGACCGCGCGCTGGCGCGCGAGAAGCTGCTCTACGACGAGCTGCTCGACCGCGTCGGCGCGGATTTGAAAAGCCTGCAGGCCAGCGCGCAGGCGCTCGCCGAGCTCGATGTGCTCGCCTGCTTCGCCGAGCGCAGCCGCGCGCTCGGCTTCAGCCGCCCGCAGCTGGTCGACACACCCTGCCTCGACATCCGCGGCGGGCGGCATCCGGTCGTCGAGCAGACCGCGCCGGAACCGTTCGTGCCCAACGATCTGAGCCTCGACGACGCGACGCGGCTGCTGATGATCACCGGCCCGAACATGGGCGGGAAATCCACCTACATGCGCCAGACCGCGCTGATCGTGCTGATCGCGCACAGCGGCTGCTACGTGCCCGCGGAATCGGCACGCATCGGCCCGATCGATCGCATCTTCACGCGCATCGGCGCCTCGGACGATCTGGCATCCGGCCAGTCGACGTTCATGGTCGAGATGACCGAGACCGCGAACATCCTGCACAACGCGACGCGCGAAAGCCTGGTGCTGATGGACGAGATCGGCCGCGGCACCTCGACCTACGACGGCCTGTCGCTGGCACGTGCGGTGGCCGAGCATCTGGCGACGCAGCTGCGCGCGTTCTGCCTGTTCGCGACGCACTATTTCGAGCTGACCGCGCTCGCCGACAGCCTTCCGGGCATCGCCAACGTCCATCTCGACGCCGCCGAGTACAAGGTCGGCAAGGACGGCGCCGGCGGCGAGCGCCTGGTGTTCCTGCATCGCGTCAAACCGGGCCCGGCCAACCGCAGCTACGGCCTGCAGGTCGCCGCACTCGCCGGCGTGCCGCCGCCGGTGATCCGCGCCGCGCGCGCACATCTCGCCGAGCTGGAAAGCAGGCCGCTGCCGCAAGCCCCGCAGCCGCAGCTCGCGCTGTTTACAGAGCCAGCGCCGGACTCGCCGGCGCTGCGCCTGCTCGACGAGATCGATCCGGACACGCTGTCGCCGCGCGAAGCGCTCGAGCTCCTGTACCGGCTCAAGGCGGCAACAAAGGCGTAGCTTGGGGTGAGCCTCAGCCCCCCCGCTGCGTCGTTTGCGCGCTTCAGTCTTGGCGACGTCCACCGGGACCGGCTGTCCGGCCGGACGCGCGTGCCGGGAGAAAAGCAGCGTCGCCCGTCCGGGGGAAAGGGGCGAACGGGCGACGAATCGCGCCTCGCGTGTCGTCGGATGGACGCAGAAGCGCGTTGGGGGCGCAGTCTAGGGGGGACGCGGGCTGCACTTGACCGCAGGCTGGCTGATCGCGCCGCGCCGCCAACTGGGAGATTTACCAGCCTCCGCGCCCAGTTCTCAGGCTGCTCTCACTCGCTGACCAGGCCGTGCTGCAGCGCATAGCGTGCCAGCTGCGCCGTGGAGTTCAGGCCCAGCAGCGCGCGGATGCGGTACTTGTGGAATTCCACGGTCTTGGGCGACACGCCGAGCAGCTGCGCGATCTGCCGGGCGGTGTGCCCCTCCGCGATCAGCTGCAGCACCTGGCGCTGGCGGCCGGTCAACTCGGCGCCCGCGGCCCGGGATGCGGGCGGCAGACCTCGCCCCCGGCGCCGCGCGCCGCAGCCGCCGACCATCGGCGACACATAGCTGCCGCCGCGCAACACCGCCGAAAGCGCCTGGTGCAGCTCCTCGGCGGCGGCGTGCTTGACGACGAAGCCGGCGGCGCCGGCCGCGAGTGCCGCGGCCAGGTAGGTGCGATCGGCGTGCATCGTCAGGCAGATCGCGGGGATAGCCGGATGCGCCTTGCGCAGTTCGCGGATGGCGTCGATGCCGTTGAGCAGCGGCATGGAAATGTCGGCGATCACCGCATCCGGGCGCAGCTGGCCGACGGCCTCGAGCAGCGCGCGGCCGTCGCTGACCGCGGCGACGACGTCGTAGTCCGGCTCGAGCAGCCGGCACAGCCCGTCCGTGACGATCGCATGATCGTCCGCCAGCACCAGACTGGGCCGCGCGCGCGTCTGCGCTCCAAACATCGCGGATTCCCCGAACCTTCGGCGGCGCCATCGCCGTCCACGGGCGCCGGCGTGAGCTTCCTGGCGACACAGCCTGCCATCGGCATCAGCATACGCCTGCTCGCCACGGTCGTAGCGGCCGCGGCCCGGCACGCCGGCAACGATCGGGTGGCCGGACGGCTTGCTATCCTGCGTCCCCCGGGCGCGCGTGCTCGCATTGCGGACGGCCATGGCCAGGAAATCCAGCGATCCCGGTACTGCCAGCCACGCCCCCGCCACGCGGAAGCGGGTGCGGCGCGGCGTAGCTCCGGTTCCGGTCGTCGGCATCGGCGCCTCGGCCGGCGGCTTGGCGCCGATCTCGGAGCTGCTCGAGGCGCTGCCGGAGCGATCCGGGCTGGCCTACGTGATCGTCTCGCATCTGGACCGCACGCACGAGAGCATGCTCGATGCGGTGCTGTCGAAGAAGACGCGCATGCCGGTGGTGCCGGTCCGCGACGGCCAGCCGGTCGAGGCCGATCACGTCTACGTGGTGCCCGCCGACAAGTTCGTCAGCATCGCCGGCGGCGTGCTGCACGCCACGGCGCGCACCACCGCCGGCGCGCGGCCGACGGTGATCGACCGCTTCTTCGCCAGCCTCGCGCAGGACCAGCGCGCGCACGCGCACGGCGTGATCCTGTCGGGCTCGGGCAGCGACGGCACGCTGGGCCTCAGGCGCATCCGCATGGAAGGCGGCACCACCTACGCGCAGGATCCGCGCACGGCGCAGTTCGACGGCATGCCGGCCAGCGCGATCCAGGCCGGCTGCGCGGATTTCGTGCTGCCGCCGGCGAAGATCGCCGAGCAGCTGCTGCAGCCGGCGGCCCTGGCGCAGCCGCCGGCCGCCCTCGAGGCGGTGCCGGAACACGCCGCGGGCAGCGACGCCGCCTTCGCCGCGATCCTCGCCGAGTTGTTCAAGCTCAGCGGCGTCGACTTTTGCGAGTACAAGCCGAGCACGCTGCGCCGCCGCATCGGCCGGCGCATGGCGGCGACCGGGTTCACGCAGCTGGCCGCCTACGCGCGCCACCTGCGGCAGCACCCGGAGGAAGTGCAGGCGCTGTACGAGGACGTGCTGATCCACGTCAGCAATTTTTTCCGCGACGCCGAGGCCTTCCGCGCGCTGCAGCGCAAGGTCATCGCCGCGATCGTCGATCAGCCGGGCAACGACCCGATCCGCGTCTGGGTGCCCGGCTGCGCGCGCGGCGAGGAGGTGTACTCGATCGGCATCCTGCTGCTGGAGACGCTCGGCAAGCGCGCCGGCGCACGCCGCATCCAGCTCTTCGGCACCGATGTCAGCGCCGCGGACGTCGACTTCGCGCGCGCGGGGCGCTATCCGCCGCAAATCACCACACAGGTTTCGGCGCAGCGTCTCAAGCGCCACTTCGTCAAGCAGCCCGGCGGCTACCAGGTCGGCAAGGAGCTGCGCGATCTGTGCGTGTTCGCCTGCCAGGAAGTCGGCAGCGACCCGCCGTTCTCGAAGCTCGACCTGATCAGCTGCCGCAACCTGCTGATCTACTTCGGCCGCGCATTGCAGAACCGCGTGATCGAAACCTTCCACTATGCGCTCAAGCCCGGCGGCTACCTGTTCCTCGGCCGCTCGGAATCGCTGGCGGGCCACGCCGGCCTGTTCCGGCTGCTCGACAAGAAACACCGCATCTATGTGCGCAAGCCGGGGACAACGGCGGCATCGCTGCTGCCGGCGCTGCCGGCGCTGCCGGCGCTGCCGGCGGGAACGCCGCGCCGCAGCACCGCAATACCGCAGAACGGGCCCGGCGCCGCCTCGGAGCTGCGCCGCGAGCTCGAGCGCGTGCTGATCGAGCGCTACGCCCCGCCCGGCTTCTTCATCGAAGACGACCTGCAGATCCGCAGCTTCCTCGGCGAAATCGGCGCCTACCTGCAGCCGTCGCCGGGCCAGGCCGATTTCCACCTGGCGCGCATGGTGCCGCCCGGCGTCGCGCTGGACATCCGCACGGCGATACGCGCGGCGCGCAAGACGCGGCGGCCGGTGCACCGCGAGACGGTGCTGGTGGCAGCGGACGGTGCGTCGCGCGAACTGGGCCTGACGGTGATTCCGCTGCAGCGCAAGGCCGCCGCACCGTCCGGCTGCCTGGTGCTGTTCGAAGCGTCCGCCGCGGCGGCGCCGCCGCGCGGCGCACGGCCGCCGACGCCGCGCGAGCGCAGTGAACGCAGACGGCTGACGCGGCTGCTGGCATCGACGCGCGAACAGCTGCAGACCGTGATCGAAGAGCAGGATCACGCCGCGCAGGAACTGCGCACCGCGCACGAGGAGGTGCTGTCGAGCAACGAGGAGCTGCAGAGCAGCAACGAGGAACTGGAGACGGCCAAGGAGGAGCTGCAGTCGGCCAACGAGGAGCTGACCACCGTCAACGAGGAGCTGCAGCGGCGCAACGAGGAGCTGGACCAGCTCGCCGGCGAGCTCGGCAACCTGATCGCTGGCGTCGACATTCCGATCGTCGATCTGGACCGCGAGCGCCGCGTGCGCCGTTTCAGTCCGGCGGCCGGCGCCGCGTTCAACCTGATCGACAGCGACGTCGGCCGGCCGTTCCGGCAGATCAAGCCGCCGCTGAAACTGCCCGCACTCGACGAGCTGATCGGCGAGGTGCTGGCGCACGACCGCACCGTCGAGCGCGAGGTCCAGGACGCCGGCGGACGCTGGCATTCGCTGCGCATGCGCCCGTACAGGACCGGCGGGCGCGCCGTCGACGGCGTGCTCATCGCGCTGGTCGACATCGACGCCGCCAAGCGCGCCGCCGCCGCCGCCGTCGAAACCATCGACCAGCCGCTGCTGGTGCTCGACGCGCAGGCGCGCGTGCTCAGCTGCAATCCGGCGTACTGCCGCAGCTTCGGCGTCTCCAGCCGCGACACCGAGGGCCGGTCGCTGTTCGAGCTCGGCGGCGGCCAGTGGAACCTGCCGGCGCTGCGCGAGCTGGTCGAGCGCGTCCTGCCGCAGAAACAGCGCTTCGAACACCTGCGCATCGAACAGGCGTTTCCGCGCATCGGCCGCAGGGCCTTTCTGATCAGCGGCCAGCAGCTGGTCGACGCCGGCGTCGGCACGCACACGATTCTGCTGGTGCTGCAGGACGTCACCCGGCGCGAAGCGGACGTGGCGCAGCAGTTGCGGACCGCGGCGGACCTCGAGGCCAGGCGCATCGCCCGGGACCTGCACGACCTCGTCAGCGGCCAGCTCGCCGCCGCGGGCATCGAGCTCGGCCGGCTCGCGCAGCTGCCGGCGGATGCGCCGGCAACGGGCCAGGCGCTGCGTGCGCTGCAGGCCCGCGTGCAGGCGATCGCGCAGACCACGCAGGAGCTGGCGCGAAGCATGCACCCGCAGACGCTCAACGACCTCGGGCTGATCCGGGCCCTGCACGGTGAGTGCCGCGCGTTCGAACAGCGCCACGCGCTGCCGGTCCGCTTCCGCAGCACGGGATCGGCCGATTCGGTGCCGCCGGCAACGGCTTCGTGCCTGTACCGCGTCGCCCAGGAGGCCCTGAGCAACATCGCCCGGCACGCCGGAGCCAGGCAGGTGCGGGTGACGCTGGACGTCGGCGCGCGCCGGGTGCGGCTGCGCGTGCGCGACGACGGCGTCGGCTTCGACCCCGGCGCCGCGGCGCGCGGCGAGACGCTGGGTCTGCACGGCATGGCCGAGCGCTGCGCGGCCGTCGGCGGCACGCTGGAGCTTGAATCCAAACCCGGCGCCGGCACCTCGATCGACGCGACGGTGCCGCTCGCGGCCAAGGCCGGTGCGGGCCGCACCCGCCGGCCGGCAGCCAAACCGTCGTAGGAGCGGCATCCCGGGCCCGCGGGCGGGCGCCCGGCCGCAGCGCGCTGCGCGCGCATTTTCAAGTGCCTCATGAGGCCGCGCGCCGTCCGGCGCGGATGAAACTGCGCTTCAGCCTGCGGCGCGTCAGCCGGCGAGCATCTGATACCGCTGCGCCAGGTTGATGACGGCG
>JBFMCQ010000062.1:0-19864 GCA_040754295.1 Pseudomonadota bacterium
CGTGAGCCAGCATTCGTGCGCGCTTTTCTGGCCGCCGCTGGCAAAGGCGCGGCAGACTTTCAGGGCGAGCCGCAGGCGCTTCTTGCAGCGCACGTCGTAGGCGGCGAGATAGAGCTGGCGTTGCATCCCGTGATCCATCGCAATCGACGGTGATCAGCGTAGGCGGAAAAAGTGCGCCGCAACGCAGGCCACAAGCTTGCGTTGCGGCGACTTCAGGAATCGCCGCGAAGATGTTCGAATTGTTAAAGAGCCGGTCGCGGCCTTGAAGACCGCGGCCTACTCGCAGGTTTCGAGCCGGTAGCGCCCCAGCCCCATGACCGTGGCCTTGCCGACATGCAGCCACTGGCCCTGCTGCAGGATCGGCCAGAACGGCGACAGATTGCCGCGCAGGCTGAAGGCTCCGGTGATACCGCCGAGCGGGATCACTTGCCGCTGTCGTGCAGAGTAGCGCTGGCCTTCGGTCCAGACCAGTTGCACGTCGTCCACGGTCTGCGCGCGCGCCAGGGCGACGAGGCCGCGAAAGTCGAGCTGAAGCGGGGCCTCGCCATGAAACGCATGCAGCATGGCCACGCGCCGCAGCAGTACGGAGAAGAAATCTCCGAAGGTGAATCGATCCGGCGTGACGGGCCGGTTCGCGACCGTCAGGCGCAGAGGGCTCTGCAGGTGGATGCGGACGGCCTCGGGCAGGGCTTGCGGCGTGGTGTCGGCGGTGAGCTCCGCCGCCTGCGTGGGCAGAAGCGGAACACGCTCGGCACCCAGGCCGCGGGCCGCGGCGCGTTCCAGGGCGCTGTGCACGACGGCCTCGTGCGCGATGCCGCGGCCGATGAGCGTGACTTCCAGATCCACCGGCTGGTCCTGCGCGATCGGGCCTCCTGCGGCTGCCGGGTAAAGGATGTACGGGTGCGGAGCATGGGGATACTTGCGCAGCACCGTGGCCTTTTCCGGCGGCGGCGTCTCGAAAACGTAGGGGTAGACGCAGCGCCGGTACAAGGGACAGGCGTCGCAGCGCTCCATGCCGGTGATGCAGACCTGCTGGCGCAGCGCGCTGCCGAACGCACCGCGCCAGACCGGGCCGAGCGCTTCCGGCAGGTGCCCGGCGCGCTCGGCCTTGAAGCGCAGGAGGGTGGTTTTGATGGGGAGCATGGCCGAGTCAGCCGGGCAGCAGCCGCTGCATCAGCCCGGCCAGCGCATCGCGCAGAGCGTTCTCGTTGGCGAATACGCGCTGGACTTCCACGCGCGGAGAGCCGATGCCGTGTGCCAGTTGATTGCGGATATCGCGCAGCATCTTGTAGTCCTCGAACTCGGCACCGCGCGTGCTGCGACCGGCTTCTTCGTAGCGGGCCCTGGCTTGTTGACGGTGATCGAAGTTTCCGGGATCGGCGCCCGCGACCGGCTGGGTGTACATGTAGCGGGTGATGAACGCCTCGAAGCCGAACAGCGCGGCGCGCAGCTCATCGCCGCGCCCCAGATGCTGCAGGGCCAGGGCGCGTTGCCGCTGGTAGAGGCGCTCTTCGTCGGCCCAGACCAGGCGTTTGCGCAAGGCGTCGCGAAACAGGTTCGGCAGGGCACCCGGCGGATCGGTTTCGAGGACGGCACGCGCCTTCCTGATGGGCTCGCGCGCCTTGCCTACTTGCTGCGTGCGCTCGTAGAACGCCGCTTGGCACAGGTGTTTACGCGGGTCTTCCGGCACCAGCGCGGACAGCGCCGCGTAGTCGCCGTTCGCGTCGAAGCGCGCGAGGGCTGCGGCGCCTTCGGCGATTTTCAGCAGCCCTGAGAGTTCGTGCACGGGCGCCTCGCCGCTGTCTTCGTCGAAGGCTCCGTACCAGACGGCTTTCACGGCCACCGACGGGCGCACGGCGCGCAGGTACTGCAAAGCCATCATCGCCAGCATTGGCAGGTGGCGGAAGCCGTGCGTGATGTCCAGATGAAGCTGCGCCGCGTCGGCCGCGGCCTCGGCGATGGCGCGGACGATGGCGACCTGCTCGGCTTCTTCCCGTGCGTAGGGAATCAGTTTGAGTTCCACGGCACAGCCCAGAACGGACGCGAGCGTCGGTGCGACCCGGTCGAGCTGATCCTGAGTGACCGTCTTGTCGGCAACCGCATCCATCAGCTCCAGTCGTTCCGATTCTGCTTCGGCACCGAGAGCGACATCGCGTTCGAACAGGTGGTCCCACATGCTGCCCGCGGTGCCCATGACCACCAGCCGCTCGGGGCGGATGCGGCGCAGCAGGCTGAACCCGAAGAACGCGGCCTGATCGACACTGCCGTCGTCGAAGCGGTAGTCGGTCTGCCGGTATCCGCCGTCGCGCTTGGGTGAGCGGCCGAGGAAGGAGAGCAGCAAGGTAGTCATATGGCGATCAATGGCCCGGCGGCAGCACACTGGCAGCGACCGCGGCTTCGAGGCCTCGCATCATCCCGTCGCGCTCTCCAGCACCGAGCATGGCGTGCGCAAAACCGTTACGGATCAGCGCCAGCGCCTCCCACAACGTCAACCCTCCGATCATGCGCGCGGCGTTGATGAATTCGTCCGCCAGGGTCGTCCGTGAGATCCCAGGATTGTCGGTGCACAGGCTCAGCGGCAGTCCCGCATCCATCATCCGGCGCAATGGGTAAACGGGCAGGTCGGCACTTTCCGGCACCGCCGGATCGGCAAAGCCGACCACTTCGCGGTTCGAGGTGGGGCAGAGTTCCAGCGCGATGCGGCGGTCGCGGAAACGCTGCGCCAGCTCCGGATTGTCGATCACGGTCAGACCATGACCGATGCGGTCGGCGTGCAGGTGATAGGCTGCCTGCCAGATGTGGTCTGCGCTCTCGCCTTCGCCGGCGTGGATGGTTACGGGCATGCAGTCCTCGAAGGCCGGTGCGAACTCCGCTGCAAGCTCTTCCGGTGCGGTAGTGCCCTCGTCGCCGGCCAAATCCAAGCCGAGAACGAAGCCGGACATGGCGCGGCGCGCCGCGACGGCTTGCTCCACCACTGCCGCGATCTCCGGCCGGTGCTGGCGGCGACGGTCAAGAATCCAGATGAAGCCGATCCTCGGTTTGCCGGCAGAACCCGTTTGCGTGCTGGCTCCGGCCTGCTGCAGAGCCCGCATGAACTCGCACAGGAATCCTGCGGGATCGGCGGGGCGATACTTCTGCGGGCTGCCGCGCAGTTCCACGTATGCCAAGCCTTCTGCGCGCGCTTGCCGCACCAGAACGCGGGCATACGGCACGATCGCCGCGGGATTGCAAAGCAGAGCCGAACCGGACAGTTCGCCGGGCCGCTCGTACGCTGCAAACCCCTGCGGATGTCTTTTCTTCAGGGCTACGCGCGGCTCGGTCAGGCCATAGAGCTGGCGCTCCAGAACTTCAGGCCGGGCGTGCAGCAGCAGTGCGGCACTGCCCAGGGCGCGCTGCGAACCGCGCAGCCGTTCTGGCCAACCCCAGTCCCAGTCGGCGTCGGAGTCGAGCACGAATCGGACGAGTTCCAGCGCAGCCTCGCGCTGCTTGCCGTCCGCGGCTTGCCAGACAGCCGCCGCGACCTCCCGTTGTGCGTCCAGATCCAGTGCGCCGCCGACGTGCCGGTGCAGGTCCGCCTTCGGCAGCAGGATCAGCCAGTCGCGATGGGTTTCATTCAGCCGCGTTTCGCGCAGTTCCCGGATCGCGTGCGGTGACAAACGGTACAGGCTGCGCCAATTCTCGTAGGTCTCGCGTCCGGCGAGGTCAGCGACGAAATTGCTGAGAAGCCGGCCGCCTTCACGGCGCCGACGGTCCAGCTCGGCGTACAGGCCCGGCTCCGCAGGCGCCGGCCAGACGCAGCACGCGCCGGGTTCCGGCAGAGGCAGGGGAAAGCGTGCGGCGGTCACGGTGTGGCCATCCAACTCTACATCGAGCAGCTCACTGCGGGTCCCGGCCCCGGCAACTAGCGGCATCACGCCCGAAGCTGTGTCCTTGTCCAGCGGCAGCAGAAACGTTTCGACGCGGGCGTCTTTGAGCGCCTGCGGCAGCGGTTCCGGCCCTACCACGTGTAGCCAGGCGCGGGCGCCGAACAGCGACGCGGCATCCTGCATGTCTGCGCTCATGGTCTTGCGGCCCCCGGCCAACGAAGTCATCAGGCTACCTTCACGGCCCACGCATTCCGCGGCCAGCAACGTACAGCGGAAGATCAATTCGCGCATGCGGGCACACTCGGCTTCGGTTGCCAGCTGATCCGTGTCTTGCGCTACCCAGATACGCAACGGTGCCGGCGGCGCCATCTGCGTCCACCAGGCCCGAAGCTGGGCAAGGCCCTTCTGCGTCTGCTCGCCGCCGCTGGTACAAACCCACAGCTCGTCGGGGCTTTGCAAGCGGTGCTGCCGGCGCGTGCCATCGAGCGAGGCGCGCTGAGGGTGATGCGCGTACAGGTCCACCTCGTCCGGCCGCAGCCAGCACCAGATCTCGGGAATCACCGCCCAGCTCGCGCCGAGGGAACAGAGGAGGATGTGGCGGGCGCCCGGGGTATACATCAGGTGCTCCATGCGCCGGCTTGTCCGGCCCGTGGCCCAGGAATAACATTGTTACAACAGTAACGGTAAGTCATCCATCGGGAATCTTTCATGAAAGCGCTGATCCGGCCGTTTGGAAATTCGCAGGGCGTGCTCATTCCCAAACCGATCCTGGCGCAGGTGGGTATGGGCGAGGAGGCAGAGATGACCGTCGAGGACGGCGCGATTGTCCTGCGGCCTGCAGCCCGCAGGCCGAGAGAGGGCTGGGCAGAAGCAAGCCAACGCTTGGCCCAGAGCGGCGACGACGCCTTGGCGTGGCCCGAGTTCGGCAATGCGGAGGACGAGCATCTGCAATGGTGAAGCGCGGAGAGGTCTGGCTCGCCGCGCTCGACCCGACCCTCGGCAGCGAGATCCGCAAGACTCGCCCCTGCGTCGTCGTCTCGCCCCCCGAGCTGCACGACCACCTGCGCACGGCCATCGTCGCGCCGATGACCACGGGCAGCCGGCCTGCACCTTTCCGCATTCCGGTCACGTTCCGGCGCAAGGCGGGGCTGATCCTGCTCGACCAGATTCGCACCGTGGACCAAGTGCGCCTGGTCAAGCGCCTGGGCGCCGTGCGCAGCGACACCCTCGAGGCGGTGCTGGCCACCTTGCAGGAAATGTTTGCGCCGTAGTCGGTTCACGCGGCTTCGCCTGGCTTGACGCCCGTACGCATGCGCAGGCGGGTGCTCGCGTTATGCTGCGCATCACGCTGCATTACAGCCGGAATTGGAGACCGACGTGGGTGTTCTGAATCTGCGGATCGACGACCAATTGGAAGCAGAGCTTGAACGCATTGCCAGGGAACGTCACCAGACCAAGAGCGAGGTGGTGCGACAGATGCTGCGTGGCAGCGTGCTGCGCACGAACTTCGAGCAGGCTCGGGCGAAGCTCGTTCCGCTGGGCGAAGCGGCGGATTATCTGACCGATGAGGATGTCTTCCGCGACTTCTCGTGAGTGCCACCATCGCCCGCGGGCTTTGCGCCAGTCTGCTCGACGTATTGCTGGATCGGGTCGAGGACGGCGTGGATGAGGTGCTCGTCGGAGCGCCTGTCCGGCGTGAATACGTGCGCGTCATGACCGAAAAGCTCCGCGCTTCCGAGCAGCAGTTGCGCGACATGCAGGACATCTTCGATCTGCTGACGCCGGTCGAAAGTGCGCAGATGAGCCTGCCCGCCGTGCCCGACCCGGACGACGCGGCTGTGCTGGCCAGCGCCCTGGCCGCACGCGCGGATGTCTTCGTTACCGGCGACAAACCGCTGCTGGACCTGCGGCGAATCGAAGGCATGGCGATCGTCACTCCCCGAGAACTGTACGAGCGGTTGAGGGGGTTGCGGTGAGTCATCTCGGCTTGCACACGGCGCGGTTCAATCCTTGAGCCACTGCATCACTTGCAGTGTGCGTTGATGTTCCTTGTCCTTCTCTGGTTTCTTGGCCGCTGTGGTTTCCTTCCAGGACCTGGCGGATTGCATCATGGCTTTTAGCTTGGCCGCCGCTTCGCGGATTTCACTCGCATCGAAGCTTCCGCCCTTCAACGCGTTGAAGACGGCGCTGTCGTCGGATTGACCCGGCTGTTTTGCGGCGATCGCCTCGGCGATCTTGCGGTCCACGGGCGACATGGCGGCGAGTTGAGCGGCGCGCTCGGCGGCTTCGGCGCCCTTGCGTTCTTCCGCTTGGCGCTCTTGGCGTTCGGCTTCGCGGCGCGACTCGGCTTTCGAGTCGCGGGCCATCGCGCCGTAGCCCACGGCAGTCTTCGCTCCGAAGCCCAGCCATTCATAGGCATGCATGAAGGCGGCCTTGAGCAGCACCTTCCAGGCGCCGTTCTGGAGCGGGCCACCCTTGAGGTACTTTTCTTCGCAGGTGACGATGAAGCGGAACTCGGCGCCGGGCGGGACGGTAAGGAAGGGGATGGGGTTGGGCTGTCCCGAGTCGTGCGGCGTGGCGCCGTTCTGGTAGTAGTGAGGCTGATGCGGCGTCATCACGTCCACGCGCATCGTGTTGCCGGGCAGCGTGGGGATTACGTCCCAGAAAGTCAGGGCGCCGCGCGAGAAAGGCTCCTTGCCGGGATCACCTCCAAACAAGGCGCGGACTTTGTCCTGCGTCCAGCCGGCATCGCTATCGAATTTGCCACCTTCCGATTCCGGACAGAGTTCACGCGCCGCGGCGCGCAGCACGCCCTTGACGCCGCTGCCGGGCAGGTAGGGCAGACCATAGGGATTCAAGAACGCGAAGCCGTTTTCCAGCGGGTGTTCCATGCCCAGACCGGTGGCAAAGGGGGCGGTGGCGGTGGCGTCGAAAATTTCGGCTTTGAGTGCATCGGCGAGCGCGAGCTGGCGGGCACGCAGGGCCTCCAACGCTTTGCCGGCATCGGGAAGCGGCAGGGCGCGCTTGACCGCTTGCGCCTTGTTGTTTTTATCCAGTGTGAAATCGTCGCGCCAGGCTTCCAGATACAAGGTGAAGCGATGGCCGGGCGGCGCGCTGTTGAAGTCCTTGCCGAGATAGGCGGGAACGGCGGCGATGCTCATGGATGCGCCCTCAGACTGCCGACGCCAGCTGACGAATCCAGCGCAGGATGGCGTGGGTTTCGGCGGTGAACTGCCTGAACCTCACCGGCCCTGCCTTGAGCAGCTCCGGCATCAGTTGCGCAAACGGCATCGGCCGCTCGCCTTGTCCTTGCTTCGTGATCCAGTGGATGACGTGGTCGCGCAGGGCAGTGTGATGCGCCTTGTTCTTTTCTTCGAGGAAGGCCAGCGTCTGCATCAGGCCGCTGTTCATCACCATCATGGGCATGGCCTTGGCGAGGTTCTTGTATTCCTCGCGCTCTTGCGGCCTGACCTCATTGACACACTTCCAGGCATACGCCGCGCGCTGCTGTTCCAGTGTCTGCGCCATGCTCAGTTCCCCTCTTTCCCATTCAGCACATGCGCGACGACGAGGCCGCGGCCGGTGGTGGCGTCGCCGCCGACTTGTAGCAGGCCGCCGTTGCAGTGCAGCGCGTTGGTGATCTTGTCGAGCACGTCCCCAGCCGTCAGATCCTGCCCATTGCGCTTGTCTTTGGGCGTGCGCTCATCGCTGGCCATCAGCGGCGCGACGAGCAGGGATTCCGGCGGCAGGTTCTCGGTGTAGAACAAACCGCCGCCGTCGGCGGTGCCGGTATCCGGGTCGATGCGCACGTGCGGTTCGACCGTGGTGGCGTTCTGCACGAAGTATTTGAAGTCCTCGTCGGACAGCAGCACGAGGTCGGTCTTGAGCTTATTGCGGAAGTAGTCGTAGCTGTCGTCAGCGGGCAGGCCGCTGGTGGACAGCCATGCCGCGATCTTCGTCAACGCGTCCTTGCCTGCCGCATCGTGCGTGAACTGGAACACTTCCAAGTGCAGCGAGCCATTGGCGAGCAGGCCGTCATTGAGCACAGTGCAGCCGGTTCCGGCGGCCGGCGCAGCCGGGACAGACCAGTCCGGCGCTTTGCCCTTGCTGATCACTGTGAGCAGCCGCTTCAGCCGCGCCAGCGCGTAAGGGCAGGTGGCGTAGACGAAGCCGCCGCGCAGGGAACGGATGGGAAAGGCGACGAGCTGAGCATCGCCGAAGCTGATGGCGCCGGCATGGTCGCTGGCGTTGGTGTCCGGGCCGAAGATGCGATTGATCAGTCTGGGATCGCCGCCCAGCGATTCAAACGAGTGCCGCAGCGCCCCCTTGAGCCCTGACCCCGCAAACACCGGATGGTCCGAATGCTTCTCGCGCTGGATGGGGTTGTCGATGACGCCGACCGCGCTGCCCGCGCCCATGTGCACGGGGCTGACGCAGTAGAAGAAGACGGCTTTGCATTCCGTGAACATGGTTTACTGTATCCTCGAGTGGGTCAGATTCTGGAGCCGGTAGCGATGGAAGTGGTCAACATTCATGAGGCGAAGGCGCGTCTTTCCGAGATGCTGGCGCGCGTCGAGGCGGGCGAGACGATCGTGATCGCGCGCCGCAACAAGCCCGTGGCGCGGCTGGTGCCCATCGAAGCGGAGGCCGCGCCGAAGAAGCCGCGTCCGATCGGTTTGGCGGAGGGCGCAGGCCATGTAGGGCCGGAGTTCTTCGAGCCGCTCGATGACGAGCTGTTGGGTTTGTTTACCGGGGAAATCATGTATCCGGAGGATCCGTTGCACCCGGATTGGAAGCCCGAATCGTGAGGTTGCTGCTCGATACCTGCACATTTCTGTGGCTGATCTGGAATGAGGCGCCGCTGCATGATCGGGCGCGCGCTTGGCTTGGCGATCCCGACAACGAGGTATTCGTGAGCGCGGTTTCGATATGGGAGGCGGTCAACAAACACCGCATCGGTAAGCTGACGCTCAATACCGAGGAACCTTCCTGGCAACACTTCACGCGCTTGCGCGAACTTCATCAGGTGGCGCCGCTGCAGCTTGCCGAAGCGGACGTCCGCCATCTTTCGAACATCCCGGTCATCCATCGTGACCCGTTCGATTTGTTGCTGATCTGCCAGGCCATCGAGCACGGCCTGACGCTGGTGACGCCGGACAAGAACATCCGGCGCTACCCGATCAGGACGCTGTGGTGAAACCGTGTTCATTGCCATAGCCCGATCGCGACGTTGTTGAAACCTTCCGCCTTGCGCTGAGGATCGTCATTCTGGCCGCGCAAGTCCCACAGGCCGGTTTCCACAAGCTTGCCGAGGGCGGCGGCATCGCCCTGAAAGTCCTCGAACCAGTAGACGCTGCCGGCGGGAGCGGCTTTCTGCGCGGGCTTGGGCTGCCACTGCGCCAGGTCCCAGCCCGATACGGTCTCAGCACGCCCAACGGCGGCGCAGACCAGTTTTGCGGTGCAGCCATCCGGCCCATGCCAGATGTTGTCGTCGTCCAGCCCCGGCAGCCGCCAGCCGCCTTCGAAAATGCCGGGCGTCGTGAGCGCGAGCTTGAATCTCCCCTCAGCAGCCGGCTGTTCGTAGGTTCGTAGCGCGTAGGGTTCTTGAATGCTGGTGACGGCCACCGCGCGCCCGTCGCCGCCGAAGCGCAGCGTGCCGCTTTCCGGCAACTGTGCGGCACTGGCACCGACCAGAAATCCGACTTGCTGCCGGATTCGCTTTCCATCCTTTTCGAATTCCGGCTTGAAGGCGATGGCCTGCATGCTGAACAGCTTGCCGTCGTCTGCGCGGCGCGTGGCGGTGTCGAGGCCGACGCCGACGCGCGTGTCCAGCGTCCATAGATCCTTGGCCTTCACCAAATGATCGAGCTGCGGCGTCTGGCCTTGCAGATAGCACGCCCAGCCCTCGGCATTCAGCCAGTAGCCGCCCGCGGGTTTGCCGCGCTCGGTCTGGCGCAGCACCGGCAGCCGCGGCAGGGACGCGGAGGACAGCAGGCCCACGGCCATCGCCTGTGGATTGAGTGCGCAGACACATTCAGGTTCGCCGTCTCTTTCCGTTACCACCAGGTCCGCAGGCATCGGATGCAGGGTCTCGATGCCGCAACGCCTCCCGTTGTCGGGCGAGATCCACGCTGGGTCGGCAGGTAGCGGATGCAGGGTCTGGACGCCGCCATTGACGCGCCGTGCCAGATGAAAGGTCGCGAGCCTGAAGTTGTCCGGTTTCTGTAGCGCTTCGGCGCTAAGCGTGGCGTCGTCTGCCATCATGCGGCTGCGCAAGGCACCGGCCGCGACCGAGGGCCAGGGCGGAATCAGCGCTTCGCCGTAGCTGCCGGGATCGCCGAACAGCTTGTTGCCGCGCAGGAACAGTACATCCAGCGGTTCGAGAAAGCGGTAGTGGAGGCTCATGCGGCGACTCCGGCGGTGCGCTCGACGGTGTTCGTACCCCCGCGCGTCTCGCGGGCGAGGAATTCGGCGACGGCGAGAAGGTTGTTGATGTAGTCCATCGCGGCGTTGCGGGAGTCCACCGGCATCAGCCGGCCGAGACGCGCCGAATGCATGGGTTGGCCTTTTGCCTCCAACCCCTGTCGCTCGAATTGGTAGTGCAGCAGGCTTCGGATCATCTCCCGATACGCATCTGCACTGCCGAGTTGCGAAGGCTCTGGCAGGTCCGTGCTCCACGCCTGAACGTGGTAGGCCGCACGGCGCGAGGCATCCTCGTCCCGGAAGGCCAGCGCAAGTTCGCGCAGGCAGGTGAGGACCGGATCGACGCCATCGCGCTGCCACTTGTCGGTGAAAAACAGCGCGCCACCGGAGCGTTTGAGGACGGTGAGGCTGAAAGCGTCGCGATCGCCCTCGTTTTTCGCGCGCTTTTCCGCCGCGCGCAGTGCGCGCAGTACGGCCGACAGCGGCGCCTGGTGATGGGCAATCACGGCGCCGATGCTGGCCGTGGCGCCCGGATGGACTCGTCCATCCGGAGTGGTCCACGGGCTGCCCATCATGCGCATCAGCTTGTTGCCAAGCAGCGCGAAGCCATCGCGCAGCACCAGCCGGTCGCGCCCGCGGCTTTCGGCATTCTGCTGGCCGTCATGGCCGCTGTAGGCCGCGCGCAGGCGCTGCATGCAGGGCAGCAGATCACTGACCGGCAGCATGGCGAGCACGTCGTCGCCGCCCGCATAGATCAGGCGGCCCATGAACTCCTCCTCGACGACGTGTCGCGCCACGCTCAGCGAAAAGTCGTTGAGCGCGGCGGAGATGGCGAGATGGCGATTGGGCGAAAGCGCGCGCGTCTGGCTGAAGTAGGCTTCCAATGCCGGGTGCTTGGCGGCGAATGGCTGGATGCCGTCCCTGACCTTCTGGTGGAAGCTGTCGCGATAGGCGATGGCGTTCTCGCCGGACAGCCAGGCGCCCATCCTGTCGCCATCCATCATCAGCAAGGCGTAGTAGGTCTCCGGCTTTTTGCCGAGCAGATCCTCAATCTTGCGATTCACGGCTTCGAGCGCGCGCTCGTCCTCGGATTCGCGGGCGGCGTCCAGCCAGGCGGGAATGCGGGCCAGTGTGCGGCCCTGTTCGTAGTGGTGCTCGTAGGCTTTCAGCACCAGTTTGCGCGGCAGGGCGACGCGCTCGTGCCGTTCCAGCTCCGCGGACAGTTCGCGCGGGATCATCTCGCCCTTCTCGATCCACTCGGCCAGCGGGCCGGCCAGCGCCATCGCGTGCGTGCTGACCACGAAGCGGGACACTTCGTCGCCCGTTGCGACCGCGGCCTCGCGCGCGAACAGGGTCGGCCACAGTCGCTTGACGGCCGGCAGCGCGCCCAGATGCTCGCCTTTCTTGATCCCGAAGCGGCCTTCAAGCGTCGTCCATAGCGTGCCCTGTAGCTTGCGGTAGGTCTGGTTCCAGTTCCGTTGCTCGGGGTCCGTGGACAGCCACTCAGTTTCGCCGGTGAGCGTGCAGCGCCAGCCTTCCTGCCTGGTCTGCATGAATCGCCGCGTGGTCTTTGCGGCGGCCAGCACGCGCTCGGCGAGGTCGTGCACGGCGGGGTAGAGCACGCCGGGATTGGGTGCGAAGAAGGTGGTGTTGTCTTCCCAGACGGTTTCCTTGCGCAGCACCAGCCACGCGGGGCTGCCGAGAAACCCCGGCTCGCCCTCACCGTCGAAGAACGGGCGCATCGCCGCGGACAGTGGCGTCACATCCAGATCGCGCTGCTTGGCCCCATCGCGGCAGCGGATCAGGGAGAACGGCACGGCAGCCCAGTGCACTTCCGGGAAGCCTTCGAGCTGTTCTTGCATCTGCCGGTAGCAGTGCTCGCCCCGCATCCCGGCCTTTTCCAGAAGTTCATCCACGACCCGCTTGCCCAGGTCTTGCAGCCAGCCGCGCACGGTGGTTTCGACCTGCCCGGCAATCTGCGCTGCCTGGGACGCGGGCACCACGGCCACGAAGCGGTTGGGCAGCGCGGCGGAAAACAGCGGGTTCGCGTCCGTGCCCTTCCGTGTCCACTCGCAGCCAGAGAACCATTCTCCGGGCAGGCCGCACTCGTCGCGCAGCCAGACATCCACCTGCGGTACGCCGCGCAGGCGTGGAAACAGGATGGCGTCCGGGCCGAGTTGGTCGCAGACGGGCTTCATCGCCTCCCAGGCCAGCCGCGCGAGCAGGTGTGAGCCGGCCCACAGGTCCGAGGTGGAGCGAGCCGCCTCGATGAAGCTTTGCACCGGGCCGATGGACAGCGACAGTAACGCCGCCTCGCCGTTCTCATCCGCGGCGAAGGCACCGGCGAAGGCACTGGTGAGATCCAGATGGTCCCAGATGCTGTGATCGGGCACGCGCGTGTCGGCCGGCAGCAGATTCCAGAGCGCGCCGAGCTTGCCGAAGTCGTTTTCCTCGCTGGAATCCACTTCCGGCCCGAAGCGCCAAAAAGCGAGCAGGGACTGTTTGAAGTCGGTGACGCCGTCGGCGCGGCGCAGCAGACGGGAGAAATGCGCGAAGCTGCGCTGCTTCAGGTCCGTGATATCGGTTTCCGTCAGGCCGCCGTGCCTGGCCAGGTCATAGGTCGCGCCGGACAGCGGATGAATCAACTGCGGCTGCTTTGCCCAGTGGACCTGCGCGAAGTCCGCCACCGCGAGCGTTTTCTCCTCGCCGGTATCGGTTTTGACGCTGATTTCCTGCATCGGCCACTGCGGGCGATCCGCCGCAGCCGCCCACCAGTCTGCGCGCTGCACGGTTTTGTAGGTTGCGGACTTGATGCCGTTGGAAAACGCTACGGCGTGCAGCACCTCGGCGTTGTCGTTGTCCATCACATCATCGGCGGGGATTTCCTCGGCGCGCGCCATTCGCCAGAGCACGCGCGAGGTGCCGCGCTCGTGACCGGCCGGATCGCGCAGCAACACGAGCGCCTTCTCCGCCGGGTCGTGCAGGCGGGCGTGGAGCTTGGTCTGCCAGAGCATTGCAGCTGTCATGTGATTCCTACCGGTCGGTCAATCGACGTACGTTGCTCACTTCGGGCTTCGACAGCCAATCGACGATCCTTGGCCAAGCCTTCTCAGCAACGGATTTGAACTGCGCTCGCTGTAATCCCCCGCGGCTTCGTCCTGGCTTTGGCTTCTCGCTGTCGAGGCCTTCTGCATCGGGCAATGCGTGCGGCATAGCCACAATTCGGAAAGCCAGGCGTCCGTCGCGCCGGATCACCTTGAAGCGAATCGGGCTGGGCATACGGACATCCTTGTCCCCTGCCGGATCGGAATCCTTGACCGGCAGTCCCAGAATGTGTCGCTCTGACAGGTTCCGCGGGTCGAGCGTGAGGGTGCGCCGCAGCTCCTTCTTTACGGTCGAGATACCGAGCATCGCCTCGCCCCAGGATCCGTACTCCCGAGCGGATTCCCATATCAATGCGTGCCCATCAGAACCCAGCAGCGCGGCAGCCCAAGGGCGCGAGATGCATCGTTCCAGGGCATCACAGTGAGCATCAGCCAATTCCAGAAGTCCGGAAGCCTGCGGCGCGCCCTGAAATTCCAGCGAGCCCCACCCGTTCCGCGAACGACTACCCAGCGTCCCAAAGTGATGCGCCAACACTACGGCCGTCTCAATCATCTCGACAGCGTCTTCGGGGCAGGCCAGTCGGAGTGTCGCGTTACCTTCTGTGGAACTCGAAACCGCATCTTTGAGCGCCGTCCGATCTGCGACCCCCGCGCCACGACCGATAAGGCCCCACGCGACATACTTCATTTCAGCGGAGCTCTTTTCGGGAGCGACTCCGCGCTGCGTGCCAGCGTCCCACCGGTCAAGGCGCAGTCGAAGCGAGCTGTGTCGCGCGGCCACCTCGCGGCCACGGTCGTCGACGTCGTTCTCCAGCCACGCGTGACCGAACAACAAGCCCTCTTCGTGGCGCATTCGCGCTATGTCGACCTTGAACTCGTGTTTCGCCGCATACGCCACCCGCCACCACTGCCGCAGCAGCGCCTTGAACGGCGGCGTGCGCCATTCGCCGTTCTGTTCGGCGTTGCCGAGAAAGGCCGGGGTGAGGAAGCGGACGGTGTAGCTGCGTTGGATCATCGTCATGACGTCAGACGGTGTGCGGACGGGCGGTGTTGTAGCGCGAGAGCGGCGGCGTCGGGGGTGCTCACAAGCTTGTGGCCTCGGATGTGATCGTGATCGCCTCCGGCGGCAGGCCGTGCAGTCCGTACAGGCCGCTGCGCCGCTTCGGGCTGCTGATCTGGTAGTGCTTGAGTGCGTAGGGACCGGCGGCCTGGCCGATGGCGGTTTTCACCGCGTGCAGGCATTGGTCGAAGTAGTCCGGTTCCGGTTTGGCGGGCAGCTTCAGCTCGATATGGTGCCTTTTCGCATTGGCGGCGTAGCGCGGCCAGTCGAGCTTCTGCCGGTGGATCACGGCCGGATCCTCGCAGCCTTGCCGGCGCGCCTGGGCGAACCAGAGGTAGAAGGCCAGCTCGCGCGGCGGCGGCACGAGGGTGACCGGACGGCGCGTGCCCAGAACGATGCGGCCGCCGCCGGGAGCCGCGTCGCAGTCGGGGCCGGTCAGCTCGATGCGGATCGCCGGTTCGTCGAGTGCGATCTGCGCCCAGTCCACCGTCTTGGCAAAGCTGAAGGAGTCCGCCTGCAGCAGCTTGCGCGCCTCGGCGTCGAGCAGGTCGCCGAGCCGCAGGAACGGCACGTCGACGAGCTGGATGCGTGCGTCGGCCGTGGAGACCTGCCGCCCGTCGCGCAGCGCGAGTGCCACCGGCGGTTCCGGAGGAAAGTAGAAGTCCGGATGCGCCTCGAAGGGCTCGTTCACGAGCACGTGGGACAACTCGTCGCGCACGCGGCCGAACAGGCTCATCGCGTGCCCGAGATAGAAACTCATCGTTTTGCGGCCCCCGGCCAGCGACGCATGGACCGTGCAGTCGGGATCAGCGGTGAGTTCAGCCAGCCTGCGTACGAGGTGATCTGCAGCGGCAATGTTGTCCGCGGGATTGCGCAGGTCCTCGAGCGCTGCGCCGCCGGCGCCCCGGAATATCTCGATATCGCTCTGGGCAAACGCGATCCTGCCTGTCGGCAGCCCGAGCGTCGAGCACAGTCTTGCGAGCTGATTCTCTGCAAGCAGCGCGCGCGCGAGCTGCGCTCCGCCTTCGCTTGTCGTGAATACTTTGAGCGCGTCGGGGACAAACGGCCGCTCGGGCCGCTTGGCCAGCGCATAAAGGGTCTCCGTCAGGACCTGAGGTGTAGATCCCGCAACAGCGACCAACAGCCGGTGCGCGCTTTTCACAGCTGCCCCTTTGTCCGCTCCCGCCTCGGACTATAGCGCAAGGACGCCCGGTGGCCTTGATTAACGCAGGAGCACCCATGCGCGTGCTGCGTCGTGCCTCCATAATCCGCGTCATGGTGGGTTCCAGTGCTCCAGTGACGATCGACGACATCCGCCGCGCCGCGCGGGTGCTCGAAGGGCAGATCGTGCGCACGCCGTGCACGCGCTCGCGCGTGCTGTCGAAGATCACCGGCGCCGAGGTCTGGCTGAAGTTCGAGAATTTCCAGTTCACGGCGTCGTTCAAGGAGCGCGGCGCACTCAACAAGCTCGCCAGTCTGAGCGATGCCGAGCGCGCCGCCGGCGTGGCGACGATGTCGGCCGGCAATCATGCGCAGGCGGTGGCCTACCACGCGACGCGCCTGGGCATCCGAAGCGTCATCGTGATGCCGAAGAACACGCCGTTCACCAAGCTGCGCAACACGCGCGAGCTCGGTGGCGAGGTGATCCTGCACGGCGAAACGCTGGCCGACGCGCAGGCCTACCTGGAAGCCGAGCTGGTCGGCAGGCGCGGGATGACGCTGGTGCACCCGTACGACGACCCGGCGATCATCGCCGGGCAGGGTACGGTCGCGCTCGAGATGCTCGAGCAGGCGCCGGGGCTGGACACGCTGGTCGTGCCGATCGGCGGCGGCGGCCTCATTTCCGGCATCGCCATTGCTGCGCACGCGCTCAAGCCCGGACTGCGGCTCGTCGGGGTCGAGTCCGCCGGCTATGCGTCGGCGTATGCGGCGCTGCAGGACGATCCGTCGCTCGCCAAGGGCGGGCAGACGATCGCGGAGGGCATCGCGGTCAAGAACATCGGATGGCTGACGATCGGGATCATCCGCGAGCACGCCGTCGAGCTGATGCGCGTGGAGGAGCCGGCGATCGAGCGCGCGATCGGGCTCATCGCCGGGATCGAGAAGGTCATCGTCGAAGGTGCCGGCGCAGTCGGCCTGGCGGCGCTGCTGACCGACCCGCCGCGCTTTGCCGGCCGCTCGGTCGGCCTGGTCGTCAGCGGCGGCAACATCGATACGCGGCTGCTCGCGTCGGTGCTGCTGCGCCAGCTCGTGCACGAGCAGCGGCTGATCAGCCTGTCGATCGACATCGAGGACCAGCCCGGCTTTCTCGCGCGCGTCGCGGGGCGCATCGGCGAGTCCGGCGGCAACATCGTGCAAGTCCACCACGAGCGCCTGCACCGCGGACACGCGAAGAACGCGACGCTGGAGGTGCTGGTCGAAGCCCAGGACGAGGCGCATGCGCGCCAGATCTTCGACGACCTCGTCGGCGCCGGCTTTTCGGTGCGCAAGGGTGCCGGCGGCATGGAATTCGAGTAGAGCCGATGGCGAGAACCGAAACCCTGCTGGAAGCGGCGACCAAGCGCCTGCGCATCATCCGCCAGGGCGACATCGCGCAGATCGTCATCGACGGCGGTGGCGCGCTGGTGACGACCGCGCAGGAAGTGCTGCAGGCGCAGAAATGGGCCGGCCGCAAGCCGGCGACCGGCAACATGGTGTCCGACCGCGGGCGCTTTCTCGAGCAGATCACGGTGCTGATTTCGCGGCCCGGCAGCATGCTGAGCACGCGCGGCAACACGCGCCAGGTCGAGTCGCTGGCCAAGCTGATGAACCAGGGCGGCTACGATCTCAACGAATGGATGCTGCCGCCCGAGCTCAAGCGGCTCGGCCACGCGCAGCCGGAGCCGCCCAAGCCGAAGGCCGGCGAACCGGCGCCGCCCGATCCGGAAAAGGACGAGCCGGACGCGGCGTCGTAGGGCGGCGCCGCGCCCGAAGTGCGGTCGTCGCCGTCACAGACTCGTGGCCGCCGGCGATGGCCCTGACGCTCCCCGCTACGACGGAATCCAGCGCAGCGGCTCGAGGCCGCCGATCGGCTGCGCCCAGATCTCCGCGGCCGCCTCGGCCAGCAGCCATTCGCGGAACGCGTGCACCTCCGGCGAAGCCTGCGTGGCATGCACGATGTAGTAGCCGGGGCTCATCGTCAGGCTGAGCGGAAACGGAATCGTCAGGCGCCCGCGTCCGAGCTCGCGCGCCGCCAGCACCGGCGCGCCGAGCACGACGCCCATGCGGTCCGCGGCCGCTTCGATTGCCAGCGAGATCTGATTGAACACGGGGCCGCGGCGCGGGTCGATGCCGTCCACGCCGGCGGCCTTGAACCAGTCGCGCCAGCCCGGCCAGCCGACGTCCATCTGGGCGACGTCGTTGCGGACGTGCAGCAGCGTGTGGTGGCGCAGGTCGTCCGGCCCGCGCAGCGGATGGCGGCCGTCGATCAGCGCCGGGTTGCACATCGGCGTCGAGTGCAGCTCGAAGAGCTTGTGCACCGAGCAGCCGGGGTAGTGGCCGTCGCCGAAGCGGATTGCGATGTCGCAGCCCTGGAACAGATCGTCCGGATGGTCGGACGCGCGCAGCACCGGGTCCGACATCGTCGGCCGCGTCGCCAGCTGCAGATCGATGTCGGGCCAGCTCGCCTGGAAGTCCTGCAGCCGCGACAGCAGCCAGTTGGAGCCGAAGGCCGGCGACGTGCCGATGACGAGGCGTCCGCGGCGCTCGGTCTTGCGGATTTCGATCTGCTCGATCGCCGCCTCCAGTTCGCGGAAAGCATTGCTTAACCGTGGCAGCAGCGTTGCACCGGCCTCGGTCAGCTCCAGGCGCCGCGGCAGGCGCCGGAACAGCTCGATGCCGAGCCGGTCTTCCAGCGCCTTGACCTGCTGACTCACAGCGGCAGGTGTAACAAACAGCTCCTGCGCGGCTTTCTGAACGCTCAATCGCCGCGCCGCGGCCTCGAAGGCCCGCAGTGCGTTCAACGGGGGCAGACGCATGTAAAGCCAATTTAGATTCGCTTAACCAAGTGTATAAAAAACTCGGTTGTTGCGCTGCGGCAGCGTACGGAGAATGCATCTCGTCGGACGCGACGCAGACCGGCCGGCGCCGAAGCCGCGAACGACACCAGTCTCCTCCAGATCCCGCACGGGATCTCGCACCTTGGCCGCCCGTCCCCCGGGCGGCTTTTTCTTGGGTGCCCGTCCCGGGGCGCGGGCGATGATCATTTCCTTCTCGTGATTCGGTCCGAATCTCAGCTGCCGCGATCGCGGAAGCGCCTGACCAGATCGCCGTAGGCATCCACGCGCCGGTCGCGCAGGAAAGGCCACCAGCGGCGCACGTTTTCGCTGCGGGCAAGGTCGATGTCGACGACCAGCACCTCCGGCTCTTCGCCCGCGACCGCGAGGATCTCGCCCTGCGGGCCGGCGGCGAAGCTGTGGCCCCAGAACTGCGCGCCGGGCCACTGGCCGGTCGGGTCGGGCTCGAAGCCGACGCGGTTGGCGACGAGCACCGGCAGGCCGTTGGCGACCGCGTGCGCGCGCTGGATCGTGACCCAGGCGTCGCGCTGGCGCGCCTGCTCCTCGTGGCTGTCCTGCGGGTTCCAGCCGATCGCGGTCGGGTAGAGCAGCAGGTCGGCGCCGGCGAGCGCCATCAGGCGCGCGCCTTCGGGATACCACTGGTCCCAGCAGACCAGCACGCCGAGGCGGCCGAGGCTGGTGTCGACCGGCTCGAAGCCGCAGCGCTCGGCACCGCAGGGCGCATCGCCGGGTGTGAAGTAGAACTTCTCGTAGTAGCCGGGATCGTCCGGGATGTGCATCTTGCGGTAGGTGCCGGCGAGCCGGCCGTCGCGCTCGAGCACGACCGCGGTGTTGTGATACAGGCCCGGCGCGCGGCGCTCGAACAGCGAGCCGACGATGACGATGCCCAGCTCCGAGGCCAGCGCGCCGAGGAAGTCGGACGAGGGCCCGGGGATCGGCTCGGCAAGCTCGAACAGCTCGGTGGACTCGTGCTGGCAGAAGTACAGGCTGCGGTGCAGCTCCTGCAGCAGCACGAGCTGCGCGCCGCGCCCGGCGGCACGGCGAACGCCCTGTTCCGACATGCGCAGATTGTGCTCGATGTCGGCAGTGCAGGCCTGCTGGACGATGCCGGCCCGGATCTGTTTATGACTCATTGTGGCGCGCTCGGGATCTGCATGGTCACGCAGTGCAGGCTGCCATACTGGCGGATCAGCGGCCGGCAATCGATGCCGACGACTTCGCGGTCCGGAAAGCAGGGCCGCAGACGCTCCAGGGCCACGGCGTCGTTCGCGTCGCCGTAGGTCGGCACCAGCACTGCGCCGTTGATGATCAGAAAGTTCGGGTAGCCGGCCGGCAGGCGACGGCCGCCGTAGTCCG
>JBFMCQ010000063.1:0-19770 GCA_040754295.1 Pseudomonadota bacterium
CTGGACGATGCCGGCCCGGATCTGTTTATGACTCATTGTGGCGCGCTCGGGATCTGCATGGTCACGCAGTGCAGGCTGCCATACTGGCGGATCAGCGGCCGGCAATCGATGCCGACGACTTCGCGGCCCGGGAAGCAGGGCCGCAGACGCTCCAAGGCCACGGCGTCGTGGGCGTCACCGTAAATCGGCACCAGCACTGCGCCGTTGATGATCAGAAAGTTAGGGTAGCCGGCCGGCAGGCGGCGGCCGCCGTAAGCGGGATCGCCGTCATGAATGGCGGCGGGCAAGGGCAGCGGCACCAGCTTGTAGGGCTGCCCGTCCGCCGTGCGCAGCGCCTGCAGCTCGCGTTCCATCGCCTTTAGATCGGCGTAGTGGGCATCGGTTTCGTCGTCGCAGGCCTGGTAGGCGATGGTCTCCGGGTCGCAGAAGCGCGCGATCGTGTCGATGTGGCCGTCGGTGTCGTCGCCGATCAGCTCGCCGTGGCGCAGCCACAGCACACGCGTGAGGCCCAGCCATTCCTTGAGTCGCGCCTCGATCTCTGCCTTGTCGAGCTGCGGATTGCGCGTCGGCGCGAGCAGGCAGCGCTCGGTCGTCAGCAGCGTGCCGCGGCCGTCGGATTCGATCGCGCCGCCTTCGAGCACGAAATCGAGCGACTCGACCGGCGCGCGCAGCGCACCCAGCTCCGCGAGGCGGCGCGTGATGCGGCTGTCGAGCCTCGCGTCGAACTTGCCGCCCCAGCCGTTGAAGACGAAGTCGAGGTGCACCGGCCGGCCGTCGCGGAACACCGTGATCGGACCGTGGTCGCGCGCCCAGACGTCGTTGGCCGGCACCGCGTGTAGCTGCAGCCGCGCGGCCGGCACGCCGGCCTCGAGCAGGCGCCGGCGCAGCGGCGCGACATCGTCGCCGCAGGCGACGATGAGATCCTGGTGCCGCGTGATCGCGACGGCGATCTCGACGAAGCAGCGCTCGACGGCGCCGAAATGCTGCGCAAAATCACCTTCGGGCCGCGGCCAGGTCAGCTGCACGGCCGACTGCGGCGCCCATTCGGCGGGAAAGATCGTGGTCATTGGCGGAATCGGAAGCTGCGACGGAACGTGCGCAGCTGGGTTTCGATGGGCTGCGCCGCGCTTTTGGCCCATCCTACGAGGTTTCGGAAGAACAACGCGTGGCGGCTTCAACCGCCCTGCAGTTCATCGACGTGGTGCACCGGCGCGGGCTGGCCGGGAATGACGACGTCGATGACGGTGCTGTTCTCGAAGAACACCGAGTAGCCGCTGTAGTCCCAGCGCGTGATCGGCGGCCGTTCCGGGCTGCCGCCGCCGACCGGCGCATGGCGCTTCAGCGGCTCGCCGAAGCGGCTTCGCACCGCGGCCTGGCTCATGCCGCGCTCGGGCTTCTCGATCGTCGCCGCCGTGTCCGGTTCCGGCATGCGCAGCACGTCGGCGCGCAGCGCCGGCGCGAACGTCAGACCGATGACTGCAGTCAAGAGAAAAATCTTGTGCATGACCGGACTTGGGAGGGAAACCTTGAGCGGACTATAGCACTGAGACGTGGCTCGCAAAACGGCTGTCTGGCGGTGCCACGGCTCGACTATCATCGCCCGGCGAAAACGAATGGGGGGATTCCATGTCACGTACATCCTGGATTGCGGCGCTCGGCGTCGCTGTCGCAGTCGTCGCTGCGCCGGTGCAGGCGCGCAAGCCGGTGCCTGCACAGCCGGCTTCGGATTTCTGGGTGAGCTTCGGCGGTGGCTACTACGACGGACAGGACTACGATCCGCCGCCCGGACAGCCGAAGGGTCCGGCGCAGGAGGCCGATGGCGCCGAAGCCCTGCTCGCGCTCAACATCGCCGGCCCCGTGCTCGCGCGGCTGCGCGTCGGCTGGATGGCGGACTACACGAGCAACACCGCGGAGGAGGTCGGCGTGCTGCTCGGCGTGCCGGCGGGTCCGGGCGGCAGGGCCTACCTCGCCGCCGGCGTCTCGCGGCTGACCGACGTCTCCAACCGCGAGCAGTCGCCGACGATCGGCGTACCGATCGAGCTGCTGCTCTATCCGACCCGCGGGCTGGAGGTCGGCATCCACGGCAACTTCAATCCGGACAGCGACTTCATCGGCATCACGCTGGCCGGCGTCTTCGGCAAGCGCCGCGCGGAGTAAGCGCTCGCGCCCGCCCGGTGGGCGTTGTGCTCTAATGCGGTCGGCATGCAGAACCCATACGAGCTGTACGCCGGGCTGCGCTATACGCGCGCCAAGCGGCGCAACCACTTCATCTCGTTCATCTCCGCCGCGTCGATGCTGGGCATCGCGATCGGCGTGACCGCGCTGATCACCGTGCTGTCGGTGATGAACGGTTTCGAGCGCGAGCTGCGCACGCGGATTCTCGGCATGGCCTCGCACGCGACGATCTCCGCGTTTCGCGGCGGGCTCGAGGACTGGCGCGGCGCGGCGCAGCAGGCGGCGCGCAATCCACAGATCGTCGGCCTGGCGCCGTACGTCGAGGGCGAGGGCATGGTCAAGGTCGGCGCCGAGCTCTCGGGCACACTGCTGCGCGGCGTGCTGCCGGAGGAGGAGCGCGAGGTGTCGAGCATCGGCGAGCACATCACCGCCGGCTCGCTCGATTCGCTGGCACCCGGCGCCTACCACATCGTGCTCGGCTATGAGCTCGCCACCGCGCTCGGCGCCGGTGTCGGCGACAAGGTCGATCTGATGATCCCGCAGGCGGCGGTGACGCCGGCCGGCGTGCTGCCGCGCTTCCGGCGCTTCACGGTTTCCGGCATTTTCCGGGTCGGCATGTACGAGTTCGACCGCGGCCTCGTGCTGATCCACATGGCGGACGCGCAGGCGCTGCTGCGCATGGGCGACGCCGTCACCGGCGTGCGCCTCAAGCTGCGCGACCTGTTCGACGCGCCGCGCGTGTCGCGCGAGCTTGCCGGCGAGCTGCCGGGCATGTACTACGTCAGCGACTGGACGCGCAGCCACGCCAACTTCTTCCGCGCCGTCAGGACCGAGAAGATGGTGATGTTCATCATCCTCTCGCTGATCGTCGGCGTGGCCGCGTTCAACATCGTCTCGACGCTGGTCATGGTCGTGCAGGACAAGCAGTCCGACATCGCGATCCTGCGCACGCTCGGCGCCACGCCGCGCTCGATCATGGCGATTTTCATGGTGCAGGGCTCGATCATCGGCTTCGTCGGCACTGCGCTGGGTCTGGCCGGCGGGATTGCGCTCGCGCTCAACGTCGAGAGTCTCGTGCCGCTGCTGGAGCGGCTGATGGGCCAGCAGTTCCTGTCGCCGGACGTCTACTACATCAGCGATCTGCCGTCCGAGCTCAAGTCCAGCGACGTCGTGCGCATCGCCACGCTGTCGCTGGCGCTGGGTCTGCTGTCGACGCTGTACCCCGCCTGGCGCGCGTCGCGCGTGCAGCCGGCGGAGGCGCTGCGCTATGAATAGCGCCGATTATCCCCCCTCTCCCTCCGGGAGGGGAGTACAGCGCATGTCTGACGTCAATCTTCGGGCGCAGGGTTTGTCCAAAACCTTCGACGACGGCCGCCTGCGTCTCGAAGTGCTGCGCGGCGTCGACCTCGAAGTGCGGCGCGGCGAGCGCATCGCCATCGTCGGTGCCAGCGGCACCGGCAAGTCGACGCTGCTGCACTGTCTGGGCGGGCTCGATGCGCTGACCGCGGGCGAGGTGTGGGTGAACGGCGAGCGCATGTCGGCGCTGTCGGACGCGGCGCGCGGACAGCTGCGCAACCGGACGCTGGGTTTCGTCTATCAGTTTCACCATCTGCTGCCCGAGTTCAGCGCGCTCGAAAACGTCGCGATGCCGCTGCTGATTCGGCGGATGCAGGCGGCAGACGCCTATGCGCAGGCGCGCGGGCTGCTCCAGCGCGTCGGTCTGGGCGAGCGCACGCGCCACAAGCCGGGCGAACTCTCCGGCGGCGAGCGCCAGCGCGCCGCGGTGGCGCGCGCGCTGGTCACGCAGCCCGCCTGCGTGCTCGCCGACGAGCCGACCGGCAATCTGGACCGCGGCACTGCCGAGCGCGTGTTTGAGCTGATGCTGGAGCTCAACCGCGAGCTGGGCACGAGCCTCGTCGTCGTGACCCACGATCAGCAGCTGGCGCGGCGCATGGACCGCGTGCTGACGCTCGACGGCGGGCGCCTGAAGGACGAAGCCACGTAGCGGGAAGGCTGCGGCGGGAAAGCGCCGGCCAGGACCGGCGAGGGGAGGGTGTGGCAAGGTGAACGGGGTCTCGGAGAGCGGGCGACTGCGCGGCGCGTTCGATCCGCGCGGTCTCGCGCTGGCGCTGAGCGCCGGCGTGCTGCTGATGCTCGCGCTGCCCGAGCTGCCGCCGGTGCAAATCCACCTGGCCTTGCTCGCGAGCGTGCTCGTGCCGTGGCGCGGCCGGCGCCTCTGGGCGGCCTTCGTACTCGGCGTGGTATGGACCGGCTGGCACGGGCAGCGCTATCTCGATCAACGCTGGCCGAGCGCCCGTCATGGCGAGGAGATCGAGCTCGTCGGCGCCATCGCGTCGCTGCCCGAGCGTCAGCCGATGAACGACGGCACGGTGACCTGGCGTTTCGAGTTCGAGCCTGCCGAAGACATCGGCCCGCGCCGGCTGCGCGTGTCCTGGTATCGCAGCGAGGCGGCTGTGCGCGGCGGCCAGTGCTGGCGCCTGCGGCTGCGGTTGCGCACGCCGCATGGCTCGCTCAACCCCGGCGGCTTCGACTACGAGGCGTGGTTGTTGCGCGAGCGCATCGGCGCGACGGCGACGGTGCGCGACGGCGCGCCCTGCGCCGCGGCGCAGGGCCATCGCGTGCTGCGCCTGCGCCAGCACATCGCCGAGCGGATCGACGCCGTGCTCGGCGCGGGCGTCGCCGCCGCGCTGAGCCGGGCGCTGGTGCTCGGCGACGCTTCCGGCCTGCGCGATGCCGATTGGGAGCGCCTGCGGCGGACCGGCACGACGCACCTGATCGTGATCTCCGGCTTTCATCTGAGCATCGTTTCGGGATTTGCCTTCCTGCTGCTGCGCTGGCTGTGGTCGTCGTGGCCGCGCGCCTGTCTGTACCTGCCGGCGCAGCGCGTCGGCCTGTGCGGCTCGGCGCTCGTCGCCTGCGCCTACGCGGCGCTCAGCGGTCTGGGCACGCCGGTGCTGCGCGCGCTGATCATGCTGCTGGTGCTCGTCGCCGCAGCGGTGGCCGGTCGCCTCAACCAGCCGAGCCGCGCACTCGCCTGTGCCTGGGTGCTGATTCTGCTGCTCGACCCGTTCGCGGTGCTGAGTCCGGGCCTGTGGCTGTCGTTCGGCGCGGTCGCGGCGATCTTCTACGCCACCGCCGGCCGCAGGCGTCCGCCGTCGGCGTGGCGCGTGCTCGTGGTGCTGCAGCTGCTGCTGAGCCTGATCTCGATTCCGTTGACGCTGTACTTCTTCCAGGGCCTGACCTGGCTCGCGCCGGTGGCGAATCTGATCGCGGTGCCGGTGTTCAGCGTGCTGACACCGCTGGTGCTATTGGCCGTGCTCGCGGCGCTGTTGAGCGAGGGCATCGGCGGCGGCTTGCTGCAGATCGCCGGCGAGCTGCTGCGCTGGGTCGATCGCGGCCTCGGCTGGGCTGCCAGCGCGCCGCAGGCCTGGCTGCCCGCCAGTGCCGCACCGGCAGCGCTGGCGCTGGCCTTGATCGGCGTCGTGCTCGCGTTTGCGCCGCGCGGGCTACCGCTGCGGCCGCTGGCGCTGCTGTGTCTGATCCCGCTGCTCTGGCCGCGCCCGCCGAGCGTCGACGGCCTGACGGTGACCGCGCTCGACGTCGGGCAAGGACTCGCCGTCGTCGTGCGCACGCCGCGGCACACGCTGCTCTACGATGCCGGGCCGGCCTTCGACGAGGGCTTCGATGCCGGGCGCTCGATCGTGGTGCCGTATCTGCTCGCACAGGGCGTGCGCCGCATCGATCGCCTGGTGCTGTCGCACGACCACAACGACCATGCCGGCGGGATCGCCGCGGTGCGCAGCCTGTTGCAGGTCGACGAAGAGATCGGCACCGTGCACGGCCGTCCCTGCATCGAAGGTGAGCGCTGGGAGTGGGACGGCGTGCGCTTCAGCCTGCTGCACCCGCAGTCGGACCGCGGCAGCGACAACGAGCAGTCCTGCGTGCTGCGCATCGACGGCAGCTACTCGGTGCTGCTGCCGGGCGACATCGAGCGCCGGTCGGAAGCGCGGCTGCTGCGCGACCGCCGCGCCGATCTCGCCGCCGACGTGCTGCTGTCGCCGCACCACGGCAGCCACACCTCCTCGTCCTCCGAGCTGGTCGCGGCGGTGCGTCCGGACCTCGTCGTGCACTCGGCGGGCTGGCGCAGCCGCTTCGGTCATCCGCGTGCAGAGGTCGTCGAGCGCTACGCAGCGGCCGGTGCCGAGCAGTTGGTCACCGGCGTCGTCGGTGCGGTGACGATCCGCCGCGACCGCGACGGGCGGCTGCGCGTGCAGCAATATCGCCGCGAGAACGCGCGCTGGTGGAATGCGGCGGCACAGCCGTGAGAAGCAGTTTCCAGTTTCCAGTTTCCAGATACAGAGCAGCGGACCGCGCTGTCACTGGAAACTGGAAACTGGAAACTGGAAACTGCCGTCACAGGAAACTGCCGTCACAGCTTCGTCGGGTTCGGCGCGTCGCCGTAGACGAGCTTGGGGTCGAAGGTCTTTTCGCGTTCGCGGAACTGCAGCTCGCGCACGTCCGGACCGGCGCCGACCGGCACCGCGCGGTAAAAGCAGGAGCGGAAGCCGACGTGGCAGCTGGCGTCGCCGACGACGTCGACCTGCAACCAGATGGCGTCCTGATCGTCGTCGATGCGCAGCTCCACGACTTTCTGCACCAGCCCGCTGCTCGCCCCCTTGTGCCACAGCACTTGACGCGAGCGCGACCAGTAATGCGCCTCGCCGGTGGCGATCGTGCGCCTGAGGGCTTCGGCATTCATGTAGCCGAGCATCAGCACTTCGCCGGTCTTCGCGGCGGTCGTCACGCAGGGGATCAGACCGTGCTCGTCGAACTTCGGCGCCAGCTCGTGGCCTTCCTCGACCTGCTCGATGCTGACGCGGGAGAAGAACCGGATCTCCGGGCTGACGGGCTGCGGATCGGTGGCCATCGCTGCGGTGGAGTACACGAAGGGGCGCTTTTATACCACAAGACCCCCTTGCGGCCCCCTGCGCCTGCTACTTCTTGCGCCGGCGCTCGAGCAGCAGACCCCGCGGATCGGACGGCGGCGCCTGCTGCAGGCGCTCCTGCAGTGGGTGCCGGTCGCGTTGCGGTGGATTGGGCGCGGGTTGCGGTGCGGGCCGCGGTGCGGGACGGAGCGGCGGCTGCGGCCTGGGTGCCAGGCTGGCGCCGGGACCCGGGACGGTCGGCGGGTCGACCGGTGCCGGAACGATGCGTGGGGGCTTGGGCGCATAGACCGGCGGCTGCTCCGGCGGCTGCTCGGGATCCGGCGGCCGCGGCGGCGGGGGGTACCAGTAGCCCGGCGGCGGGCGCCGGTAGCCGTACGGATAGTAGTGGTAATACCCGTAGTAGGAGTCGTAGAACCAGGGGTCGTAGAGGTAGTGGCTGCGCGGCGGATACGCGTAGCGCGGATCCACCGGCTGCGTCGCGCAGCCGGCGAGTATCCCTCCGGCGATGCCCGCAATCAGGAGCCTGACCACCATGACCGGAGCGTGCGCGCGCATCGATGAATCGCTTCTGAACCGGTGTCAGGCCTGCGCCTCGGCGACCGCGCCCTTCATGACGCCTTCGTAGGCGCGCACGCGGATGCAGCGGCCGGGGCGCTCGAGCGCGAGCCTGCGTGCGAGGTGCTCGGCGATGCATTCGACGGTGCTGTCGCTGTCGAGCAGGTCGACGTGAGTTTCGGGCATCGCCAGCTGGAAATGGCCTTCGGCGGCGCGGTAGGCGAAGCGCACGCGGCCGTTGCCGCGCGCGACCAGATCGGCGCGCGTGCCCAGGTAGATGTCGAGCCAGCGCCGCGCGATCTCCATTTCCAGCGCGCGCTCGCGCTGGCCGTCGACCTGGATCTCGAGCTTCGACCGGTGGCCGTGGGCGATGCGCTGGCAGGCGCCGGCGTGCTTCTTGAGCCCATGGACGTAGTGGTAGTACGCGCCTTCGATGCGCTCGTGGCGCAGCATCAGCCGGATCGCGCCGACGTTGGCGGGCAGCAGCGGGCGCAGCCGCTGCTGCAGGAACTCGCCGACCGAGCGGGCGTCGATCTCGTCCGCGTCCAGGAGCTGCAGCGCGGCGCGTGGCGAGCGGTGCTCGATCGGCCCGATATCGGAGTGGAACAGCAGGTGCAGGTCGTCGCCCTCTTCGAGCCGCTGCGTCTCGGTGGTCCGCGCCGGAACCAGCAGGCGGTGGTCGACCGCGTCGTCGATCGCCCGCTTCAGGCGGCGCTTCACTTCGCCGAAGTCGAGAACCATCGACTGCTCGTCGAGCGCGCCCTCGAGCTCGACGTCGACGATCCAGCTGTCGCCGACCAGGCCGCGCGCAGCATCGAGGTAGGCGCAGTCGATGACGGTGAGCTGCTCGACGAAGAGGGCGGTCATTGCGTGAGGCGTGAGGCGTGAGGCGTGAGGCGTGAGGCGGGAGGCGGGAGGCGGAGAATGCCCGGCCGCAGGGGAGGCCGTGATCGAGGCATAGTTTAGAATGCACGGCTTGCCGGCGCGTGCCGCTGTGTGCGCCTTCCGCCTTCCGCCTCCCGCCTCCCGCCTTCCGCCTCCCGAAAGCCGATGACCGTCGTCAGCCCCGGACCCGTCACAAGGTTTGCACCGAGCCCCACCGGATACCTGCATATCGGCGGCGCGCGCACGGCCTTGTTCTCGTATCTGTACGCCAAGCGCCATGGCGGGCGCTTCCTGCTGCGCATCGAGGACACCGACCGCGAGCGCTCGACGCAGGCGGCGGTCGACGCGATTTTCGAGGGCATGGCCTGGCTCGGGCTGCATCCGGACGTGGAGCCGATTTACCAGACGCAGCGCTTCGATCGGTACCGGGAGGTCATCGCACAGATGCTCGCGGCCGGCACGGCGTATCACTGCTATTGCTCGAAGGAGGAGCTGGAGCAGATGCGCGCGGCGCAGATCGCGCGCAAGGAGAAGCCGCGCTACGACGGCAGCTGGCGCCCGGAGCCCGGCAAGCGCCTGCCGCCGCCGCCCTCGGGGGTGCAGCCGGTCGTGCGCTTCCGCAATCCGGCAGAGGGACGGGTGGTCATCGACGACCTGATCAAGGGAGCGATCAGCTTCGACAACGCCGAACTCGACGACCTCGTCATCGCGCGCGCCGACGGCACGCCGACCTACAACTTCTGCGTCGTCGTCGACGATCTCGACATGGGCATCACGCACGTGATCCGCGGCGACGACCACGTCAACAACACTCCGCGCCAGATCAACATCTTCAAGGCACTGGGCGCGACGCCGCCGGCCTACGCGCACGTGTCGATGATTCTCGGTGCCGACGGCACCAAGCTGTCGAAGCGCCACGGTGCGCTCGGCGTCATGGAGTATCGCGCGATGGGCTTTTTGCCCGAGGCGATGTTGAACTACCTCGTCCGCCTGGGCTGGTCGCACGGCGACCAGGAGCTGTTCACGCGCCAGGAGATGATCGAGAAGTTCGACTTCGACCACGTCTCCGCCTCACCGGCGCGCTTCGACATGGAAAAGGCCTACTGGGTCAATCACCAGTACCTGAAGACCGCGCCGCTCGAGGTCGTGGCGCCGGAGTTCGAGTGGCATCTGCGCCGGCAGGGGCTGGACCCGGCGAACGGGCCCGAGCTGCGCGCCGTCATCGAGCAGCAGCGCGAGCGCTGCCGCACGCTGCTGGAGATGGCCGAGAAGTCGCATTTCCTGTATGCGGACCTGAGCGGTTACAACGAGAAGGACGCGGCCAGGCACCTGACGCCAGAATCGGCGGCGCTGCTCGAAGCGCTGCGCGAAGTGCTCGCCGCGCTGCCGGAATGGACCGCGCCGGCGCTGCACGCGGCCGTCAACGGCTTCGCGGATAGCCGCGGCCTGGGTCTCGGCAAGGTCGCGCAGCCGATCCGCGTGGCCGTGGCCGGCATGGCGGTGTCGCCGCCGATCGACCAGACGCTGTTCCTGCTCGGGCGCGAGCGAACGCTGGCGCGGCTCGAGGCCGGCGTCCGGTACATTCGGGAAAAATCGTCCTCTGCAGAGGAACGCAGATAGGCGTGGGATCTGCGGACTCAAGAAACCCCATCATGTCCATCGAAATCACCTTCCCGGACGGCAACAGGAAATCCTTCGACCGTCCCGTCACCGGCCTCGAGATTGCGCAGGGCATCTCGCCGGGCCTCGCCAGGAAAGCCGCCGTCGTCAAGGTCGACGGCGAGCTCTGGGATCTGACCCGGCCGATCGACCGCGACGCCTCGATCAGCATCGTCACGCGCGACAAGCCCGAAGCGCTCGAGGTCATCCGCCACGATGCCGCGCACGTGCTCGCGCAGGCGGTGCAGGAGCTGTTTCCCGGCACGCAGATCACCTTCGGCCCGGCGACCGAGACCGGCTTCTACTACGACTTCGCGCGCGAGACGCCTTTCACCGAGGCCGATCTCGAAAAGATCGAGCAGCGCATGCGTGAGATCGTCAAGCGCGACCTGCCGATCACCCGCGAGGTCTGGCCGCACGACGTTGCCGTGAAGCACTTCGAGCAGGCCGGCGAGACCTTCAAGGCCGAGTGGATCCGCGAAGGCCTGAAGCCCGACGAGGATTTGTGCATCTACAGGCAGGGCGACAACTGGCTCGACATGTGCCTGGGGCCGCATCTGCCGTCGACCGGCCGGCTCGGCAGCGCCTTCAAACTGACCAAGGTTTCCGGCGCCTACTGGCGCGGCGACGCCAACAACGCGCAGCTGCAGCGCATCTACGGGGTCGCGTTCGCGACCGAGGACGAGCTCAAAGCCTACCTGAAGATGGTCGAGGAGGCCGAAAAGCGCGATCACCGCAAGCTGGCGCGCCAGCTCGACCTGTTCCACCAGCAGGAAGAAGCGCCGGGCATGGTGTTCTGGCACCCGAAGGGCTGGGCGATCTGGCAGGCGGTCGAGCAGTACGTGCGCGCCGCCGTGCGCCGCAACGGCTACCAGGAAGTGCGTGCGCCGCAGATCCTCGACGTGAGTCTCTGGAAGAAGTCCGGGCACTGGGACAACTACAAGGAGCACATGTTCTTCACCGAGAGCGAGAAGCGCAGCTACGCGGTGAAGCCGATGAACTGCCCGGGCCACGTGCAGATCTACAACGCCGGCCTGCACAGCTATCGCGACCTGCCGATCCGCTATGCCGAGTTCGGCAGCTGCCATCGCAACGAGCCGTCCGGCGCGCTGCACGGCATCATGCGCGTGCGCGCGTTCACGCAGGACGACGGGCACATCTTCTGCACCGAGGCGCAGATCGAGCCGGAGGTCACGGCCTTCCATCGCCAGGCGATGCAGTGCTACGCCGACTTCGGCTTCACCGAGGTCTCGGTCAAGCTCGCGCTGCGGCCGGAGCCGCGCCTGGGCGACGACGCCACCTGGGACCGCGCCGAGGCGGCGCTGCGCCAGGCGCTGCGTGCCGCCGGCGTGGACTGGACCGAGCTGCCCGGCGAGGGCGCGTTCTACGGCCCGAAGATCGAGTACCACCTGAAGGATTCGATCGGCCGCTCCTGGCAGCTCGGCACGATGCAGGTCGACTTCATGATGCCGCAACGCCTCGGCGCCGAGTACGTCGACGAGCACTCCCACCGCCGCCATCCGGTGATGCTGCATCGCGCGATGGTGGGCTCTATGGAGCGCTTCATCGGCATCCTCATCGAGCATCACGCCGGCGCGATGCCGTACTGGCTCGCACCGGTGCAGGTCGTCGTCGCGCCGATCGTCTCCGACGCCGACGACTACGCCGGCGAGGTTTGTTCGCTGCTCAGGGACGCCGGCCTGCGCGCCGAGGCCGATCTGCGCAACGAGAAGATCAACTACAAGATCCGCGAGCACGCCACGCACAAGATCCCCGTGATCGTCGTCGTCGGCCGCAAGGAGGCCGAGGCGCGCACGGTGACGCTGCGCTTCCGCGGCCAGGAGAGACAGGAGACACTGGCGCTGGCCGATGCCGTTCGGCAGCTGACGTCCATGCGCTGATCGCCGGCGCCTCTATGAACCGGGCGGCGCATGGTGCATCCTCGGACCGTCTCTGAGGAGGGCGCGGTGGCAGGGCAAAAGGACGATCCGGCGCAGTCTCCGGCTACGGACATCGATCCGCGCTGGTACCGGGATCTGGTCGAGTCGGCCCCGGACGGCATGGTGCTGATCGACGCCGAGGGCCGCATCGTGCTCGCCAATGCGCAGTCGGAGCGCCTGTTCGGCTACAGCCGGCGGGAGCTGATGGGGCGGCCGATCGAGATTCTGGTGCCCGAGAAGTACCGTCGCGGCCACCTCCGCCACCGCGAAGGCTTCTTCGCCGAGCCGCGCGCGCGCGATATGGGCGCGGGCATCGAACTGCCCGGCCTGCGCAAGGACGGCACCGAGTTTCCGGTCGAAATTTCGCTGAGCCCCTTGCACACCGACCGCGGGCTCTATGTGATGGCCGCGATCCGCAATGCCGAGGAGCGCAAGCGCGCCAACGAGAAGCTCCGCGCGCTGCTCGAAACCGCACCGGATGCGATCGTGATCATCGACGAGACCGGCCGCATCCGTCTGGTAAACGCGCAGACCGAGGGCCTGTTCGGCTACGCACGCGAGACCCTGGTGGGGCGCCCGATCGAAGTGCTGATTCCGGAGCGCATGCGCACGCGCCACGGCGAGCATCGCAGGCTGTACTTCGGCTCGCCGAAGCTGCGCGACATGGGCGTCGGCCTCGATCTGCTCGGGCGGCGCAAGGACGGCAGCGAGTTTCCGGTCGAGATCAGCCTCAGCCCGCTGCAGACCGAAGAGGGCGTATGGGCGTCGGCTGCGGTGCGCGATGTTTCCGAGCGCAAGCGCGAGCGCGATACCGCCGCGCGCCTGGCCGCGATCGTCGAGTCTTCCAACGACGCGATCATGGGCAAGGACCTGGACGGCAGGATCACCAGCTGGAACCGCGCGGCCGAGGCCATGTTCGGGTACCAGTCGAGCGAGATTATCGGCGAATCGATCGAGCGCCTGATCCCGCCGGAACGGTGGGAGGAAGAGACCGAAATCCTCGCGCGGGTGCGCAAGGGCGAGCAGATCAAGCAGTACGATACCGAGCGGCTGACGCGCGGCGGCCGGCGCATCGAAGTGTCGCTGACGATCTCGCCGATCTACGACGCCCAGGGCCGCATCGTCGGCGCGTCGACGATCGGCCGCGATCTCGGCGGTGCCAAGAAGGCCGAGCGCAAGTTCCGCGACCTGCTCGACGCCGCACCGGATGCAATGGTCATCATCGACACGCATGGCCACATCGCACTGATCAACGCGCAGGCCGAGCGCATGTTCGGCTTCACCCGCGAGGAGATGGTCGGGCAGCCGATCGAGATGCTGATTCCCGAGCGCTTGCACGAGCGGCACCGCAGCCACCGCGCCGGCTACGCGCACGACCCGCGGCAGCGGCCGATGGGCACCGGTCTCGATCTGTGGGCGCGGCGCAAGGACGGCTCCGAGTTTCCGGTCGAGATCAGCCTCGGCCCGCTGCAGACCGATGAAGGCGCGCTGGTGACCGCAGCGGTGCGCGACATCACCGAGCGCAAGAACGTCGAGCGGCAGCTCGCCGACTATGCGGACAGCCTCAAGCGCAGCAACCGGGAGCTGGAGCAGTTCGCCTATATCGCCTCGCACGATCTGCGCGCACCCTTGCGCAGCCTTACCGGGTTCTCGCAGCTGCTGCAGAAGCGTTATGGCGACCGCCTGGAAGGCGAGGCGGCCGAGTTTCTCGGCTACATCACCTCCAGCGCGAAGCAAATGGAGCATCTGATCGACGATCTGCTGGCGTTTTCGCGTGTGAGCCGCGTCGAGCAGGCGCTCGTGGCGGTCGACTGCGAGGCGCTGCTCGCGAAGGTGCAGCAGCAGCTCAAGGCGGTCATCGAGGCACGCCGCGCGCGCATCACGCACGAGCCGCTGCCGACGGTCATGGGCATCGAGCACGAGCTGATGCAGCTGTTCCAGAATCTGATCTCCAACGGCCTGAAATTCCAGCCGGGCGCAGCTCCCACCGTGCATGTCGGCGTCAGCGCCGAAGGCGCCGGCTGGCATTTCCGCGTCGTCGACCGCGGTATCGGCGTGCCGCTCGAATACCACGACAAGATCTTCCTGATCTTCCAGCGCCTGCACTCCACCGAAGAGTACGAGGGCACCGGCGTCGGCCTGGCGATCTGCAAGAAGATCGTCGAGCACCACGGCGGTCGCATCTGGATCGAGTCGGAGCCGGGCAAGGGCTCGACGTTTCATTTCACGCTCAAGGCGGTGCCGGCGTCCGAGAGCGCAAAGCCGCCATGAGAGGCGCCGCCGTGCGTCGCAGGCTGCTTGCGCTGCTGCTCGCCGCGCCGGCGCTGGCGCAGGCCGCCGACAGCGGCATTCCCGGCGTGCTGCTCGAAGGCGAGTGGCGGCAGGGCAGCGTGCTGCGCGGGCAGGCGCCGCCGGGCGCACGCGTCTGGCTCGACGGCCGCGAGCTGCGCGTGACCGCCGACGGCCGTTTCGTATTCGGACTGCACCGTGACGCAGCGCCTGCGACCGAGCTCGGCGTGCAGCTGCCGGACGAGCCGGCCGCGCTGACGATGAAGGCCGACGTCGCGCGCCGTGAATACGCGATCCAGCGCATCGATGGCCTGCCGCCGAAGATGGTGTCGCCGCCGCCGGAGGTGCAGCGGCGCATCGAGGCGGAGCAGCGGCTGGTCGCACGCGCGCGCGACCGCGACAGCGCGCTGACCGGCTTCGCCGAAGCCTTCGTCTGGCCCTGCGTCGGGCCGATCTCCGGCGTCTTCGGCAGCCAGCGCATCCTCAACGGCACGCCCAGGCAGCCGCATTACGGTGTCGACGTCGCGGTCCCGACCGGCACGCCGGTGCGCGCGCCGGCGGGCGGCGTCGTCAGCCTCGCGCATCCGGACATGTATTACACCGGCGGCACGCTGATGATCGACCATGGACACGGCCTGTCGTCGGCGTTTCTCCATCTGTCCGAGCTGCTCGTGCGCGAGGGTGACACGGTGCGGCAAGGCGATCTGATCGCGAAAGTCGGCGCCACCGGACGCGCCACCGGCGCGCATCTCGACTGGCGCGTCAACTGGTTCGACGCGCGCGTCGACGCGCAGCTGCTGGTGCCGCCGATGGAAGCCGTGCGCGGCTCCGGCCTGCAGTAGGCCGCTGCCGGAGAGCCCGCTGCGCCGGGCCGCCGCAGCCGCACGGTCGGTTCAGCCCGGCGGCCACTTGAACGGACGGCCGCAGAGGATGTGCAGGTGAAGATGGAATACGGACTGGCCGACCGCTGCCCCATTGTTGATGACGAGGCGGAAGGTGTCCGGATAGCCCCGCGCCTCGGCGATCTTGGGCGCGGTGAGCAGCAAGTGGCCGAGCAGGGCTTGATCCTCGGGGCTGGCCTTGCTGAGCATGGGAATGGGCTTGCGCGGCACGAGCTGGATGTGCACCGGTGCCTGCGGGTGGATGTCCTCGAAGGCGACGCAGTGCTCGTCTTCGTAGACGATCGTGGCCGGCAGCTCGCGGTCGATGATCTTCTCGAACAGGGTTTTCGACATGGCGCTCTCGATGGGCGGGCGGGAGCGAATTGGTAGCATAGGCGGATTCATCTTTCATCCCCGCATGAGCACAGCCGCCGACGCGATACGCAAGCCCTGGCCGACTTATCGCCGCCTGCTCGGTTACTCGCTGCCGCACTGGCGCGTGATGCTGCTGGCGGCGCTGGCAACCGCGGGCTTCGCCGCCGTCGACGCGAGCTTTGCCGCGCTGGTCAAGCCGCTGCTGGACAAGGCCTTCGTCGAGCAGAACCAGACCTACATCCGCACGATGCCGCTTTTGATCGTCGGCCTGTTCCTGCTGCGTGGCCTGAGCTCGTTCTGCGCGACCTACGGCATGGCCTGGGTCGCGCGCCGCGTCGTCAGGGACGTGCGCGGCGAGCTGTTCGGCAAGCTGCTGGCGCTGCCGGCGCGCTACTACGACCGTGTGAGCCCGAGCCACCTGATCGCGCGGCTGACCTACCATGTCGAGCAGCTCGCCGATGCGGCGAGCACCGTGCTGACCGGCGTGCTCAAGGACAGCCTCACGATCGTGTTCTACATCGGTGTGATGGCGTGGCTGAACTGGAAGCTCACGGTGTTCGCGTTCGTGGTCGTGCCGTTCATCGCGCTGATCATTCGCTATGTCAGCCGCCGCTTTCGGCGGATCAGCGCGCGCATCCAGTCCAGCGTCGGCGATGTCACCGAGGCCGTCGACGAAGCCGTATCGGGGCAGCGCGTCGTCAAGATCCATAACGGGCAGGTGTTCGAGGCGCGCCGTTTCGCCAAGGTCAACGAGCACAATCGCTGGCTGTCGATGAAGATCGTGGCGACGCGGGCCGGCAGCTCGGCGCTGATCCAGTTCATCGCCGCCTGGGCGGTCGCGGCCATCGTCTTCTTCGCGACGCAGCCGGGCATGATCGAGGGCATGACCGCCGGCACGTTTGCAGCGTTCATGCTGGCGATGATGTCGCTGATGCAGCCGATGAAGAACATGGGGACCGTCAACGAGCGCCTGCAGCGCGGCATCGCGGCGGCCGCCGAGATCTTCGAGATGCTCGACCAGGAAGACGAGCCGCTGGACGGCCCGCTTGCGCTCACACGCGCCCGCGGCGCACTCGAGTTCGACGACGTGCATTTTCGTTACCGTAGCGAGCTGGGCGATGCGCTCCGGGGCGTGAGCCTGCGCGTCGAGCCCGGGCAGACGGTCGCCTTCGTCGGCAAATCCGGCAGCGGCAAGTCGACGCTGCTGTCGCTGCTGCCGCGCTTCTACGATGTGAGCCGCGGCGCCATCCGCCTCGACGGCCACGATCTGCGCGAGTACCGCCTGCGCGATCTGCGCAACCAGATCGCACTCGTCGACCAGCAGGTACGGCTGTTCAGTGCGAGCGTCGCCGACAACATCGCCTACGGCATCGAGCCGGCGCCGGACGCGGCGCTGATCGTCGAGGCCGCGCGGCGCGCGCACGCCTGGGAGTTCATCGAGAAGCTGCCGCAGGGGCTGCGGACGCCGCTGGGCCCCAACGGCGCGACGCTCTCCGGCGGACAGCGCCAGCGCATCGCCATCGCGCGCGCGCTGCTGAAGAACGCACCGATCCTGATCCTCGACGAGGCGACCTCGGCGCTCGACACGGAATCGGAGCGCCTGATCCAGGCGGCGCTCGACGAGCTGGTCGAGGGGCGGACGACGCTGATCATCGCCCACCGCCTGTCGACGATCCAGCATGCCGACCTGATCGTGGCGATGCAGGACGGACGTATCGTCGAAACCGGCCGTCACGAGGAGCTGATCGCACGCAACGGACTGTACGCGGCCTTGCACCGCATGCAGTTCGAGGGACCATGAGCTCCGGTCTCGGGCACGGTCTGCAGGCGCGCTGGTACTCGCCGGCGCCGGCGCCGCGGCTGCTGCGCGGACTCGCGCGCCTGTACGGCGCCGTCGTCGATCAGCGCAGACGGCGGCTCGCGCGCGCGGCCGCGCAGCTGCCGGTGCCGGTGATCGTCGTCGGCAATATCTCGGTCGGCGGCACCGGCAAGACGCCGTTCGTGATCTGGCTCGTCGAGCAGCTGCGCAGCTGGGGCTTTCGCCCCGGCGTCGTCAGCCGCGGTTACGGCGGCCGCGCGCCGGCGTATCCGTACACCGTGCGCGCCGACAGCGATCCCGCGCACAGCGGCGACGAGCCGCTGCTGATCGCGCGGCGCTGCGGCTGTCCGCTGGTCGTCGCACCCGATCGGGTCGCGGCCGCGCGCATGCTGCTCGCGCAATCGCCGGTGGACGTGATCGTCGCCGACGACGGCCTGCAGCACTACCACCTGGCGCGCGATCTGGAGATCTGCATCGTCGACGGCGCGCGCGGCCTTGGCAACGGCGCGCTGCTGCCGGCCGGACCGCTGCGCGAGCCGGCGCAGCGTCTGCGCCAGGTCGATCTGGTCGTCGTCAACGGCGACGGCTGGGACGATCCGGCCTTGCGCGTGCTGCGCATGCAGCTGCATTCGGAGCTGGCCGTCGCGCTGCTCGGCGGGCGGCCCCAGCCGCTCGCGTCCTTCGCCGGCACAGGAGTGGTGCATGCGGTCGCCGGCATCGGCCATCCACCGCGTTTCTTCGCTGCGTTGCGCGCCGCCGGCATCGAGGTGCGCGAGCACGCGTTTCCCGATCATCACCGCTTCGTCGTCACGGATCTCGACTTCGGCGACCACGCGCCGGTGCTGATGACCGAAAAGGACGCGGTCAAGTGTGCGTCGTTCGCCAGGCCGCACTGGTTCGCCGTGCCGGTCAGCGCGCGGCTCGCTCCGCTCGACGCGGCGCGTGTGCAAGAATCGGCGACCCGTTTGAGGAGTGCTCGATGATCGACAAGCGCCTGCTCGACATTCTGGTGTGCCCGGTGACGAAGGCGCCGCTGGAGTGGCATCCCGACAGGAACGAGCTGTGGTGCCGCGCGTCGCGGCTCGCGTATCCGGTGCGTGACGGCATTCCGGTGATGCTGGAGGAAGAGGCGCGGCCGCTGACCGAGGAGGAGCTCGGCAAGTGAGTGCCGCGGAGGTCGCGTTCAGGGTCGTCATTCCCGCACGCCTGGGCTCGACGCGACTGCCGCGCAAGGTGCTGCGCACGCTCGCCGGTCGGCCGCTGCTGCATCATGTCTGGGAGGCCGCATGCAGCGCGGGCGCCGAGGCGGTCGTGATCGCGACCGACAGCACCGAGGTACTCGACGCCTGCGGCGCGTTCGGCGCCGATGTGCAGATGACATCCGCGCAGCATCAGTCGGGGACCGACCGCGTCGCCGAGATCGCGCGGACGCGCGGCTGGGCGCAGGACGCGATCGTCGTCAATCTCCAGGGTGACGAGCCGCTGATGCCGCCGCAGCTCCTGCGCCATGCGGCGCGGCTGCTCGCCGAAGACGGCACGGCGCAGCTTGCCTCGCTGTGCCACCCGATTCACGCCGTCGACGAGTGGCTGAGCCCGAACGTGGTGAAGGTGGTCATGGACCGCCGCGGGCACGCGCTGTACTTCTCGCGTGCGCCGATCCCGCATCTGCGCGACGGCGCACCCGCCGCGCCGCGCTTTCCGGCCGGGCTCGCCTACCGCCATATCGGCCTCTACGCCTACCGCGTCGGCGCGCTCGCAGGCCTGAGTGCGCTGCCGCCCGCGCCGCTGGAAGCCTGCGAGGCGCTGGAGCAGCTGCGCGCGCTGACGCACGGCCTTGCGATCCGCATGGGCATCGTCGACGAGCCGCCGCCGCGCGGCGTGGATACCGAGGACGACCTCGCCGCCGTGGCCGCGCTGCTGGCCGCGCGCGGCGACGGCTAGACAGGGGTCCCGGCCGCGATCCTGCGTTCGCCGCCGGGATCCGATTCGCGTCAGTCGTGCTTTTCCGGCGATTCCGCCGGCTGCGGGCCGGACTGCCGGCTCGCCTGCTCGAACAGCCTCATGTAGTCGGATGCCGGTGCGGTCGCGCGGAACTTCGGCCGTTCAGCCTCGCCGGCATCGTCCTCTGCCAGCGCCGGAGCTTCGGGGGCCGCGGGCGGAGCGCTGGGCGCTGTCGCAGCCGGCGCCGGTGGCTCGGCCGCGGGCGGCTCGGCGGCCGGCTCGGG
>JBFMCQ010000064.1:0-19684 GCA_040754295.1 Pseudomonadota bacterium
CCGGAGAAAAGTCCGGCAGACTGCATCAATACGGCGTTCAAATCGACACCGCCCAGATTCACGTCTAACCTATTGTCAGAACAACAGCTTTATTGAAGATGCCCGTCAGTTAACCGGACAGCAGTGAAGTAAGTTGGTTAGTTTACTTCAAGTGTGCGGCTGCGGCCTTCAGGGGATGCACATCCAGGCACGCCGCGTGACTCACAGTGCTCGTTTCCAGTTGAGGCCCGCGCGGCACTTGCGCGCATAGGCTCTGTCGGTAGAAGCGCTGGTCCATCCACACGAAGAATTCTTCGACGAGCAGCGCAGTGGCACCTCTGGCGAGCTTCCCTGCGGCGATTCCTGACTCGCCGCAACGCACAAGCTTGTCGTGTGGGTTGCGGCGCACTTTTTCCGCCTACGCTGATCGCCGTCGATTGCGATGGATCACCGATGCAACGCCAGCTCTATCTCGCCGCCTACGACGTGCGCTGCAAGAAGCGCCTGCGGCTCGCCCTGAAAGTCTGCCGCGCCTTTGCCAGCGGCGGCCAGAAAAGCGCGCACGAATGCTGGCTCACGCCACCGGAGCGCGCCTTGCTGCTGCACAACATGCACCTGGTGATCGACGAGGACGAAGACCAGTTCGCGCTCATCGCCCTGGACCCGCGGCGGCCGGTCGCCACGCTCGGCACCGCCGTGCCGCCCGCCAATCCCGAATTCTTCTACTTCGCCTGAAGGCCCGCCGATGCCCGCCGTTTACGTCGACCGCCGCGACATCCGCATCGAGTACGCGCCCGGTGTCCTCGTGCTGCGCGGCCCGGACGGCCCGCCCCAGCGCATTCCGCTGGCCCAGGTGGACTACCTGTTGACGCGCTCCAACCTCAGCATCGACACCGCCGTGCTGACGCACCTCGCCGAGCAGGGCTCGGCCGTGCTGCTGATGGACGGCCGCGCCGGCAATCGCGTCGCCTATGTCGACGGCTACCGGCACGGCAGCGCCGCGCGCCGCATCCGCCAGTACCGCGCGCATCTCGATCCCGCCTTTCGGCTGCGGATGTCGCGCCTGCTGATGATCGGCAAGCTGCGCAGCCAGCACCGCCTGCTGCGCGAGGCGCTGCCCCAGCGGCCCGACCAGCGCCGCAACCTGCTGCGCGGCACCCAGTCGCTGCGCGCTGCGATGAGCTCGGCACTGCGCACGGACAGCATCGAGCGCCTGCGCGGCATCGAGGGCGCCGCGGCCGCGGCCTACTTCAGCGCCTACGCCGCGATCCTGCCGCCGGACTGCGGTTTCAGCGGACGCAACCGCCGCCCGCCGCGCGACCCGGTCAATGCGGCGCTCTCGCTGGGTTACAGCCTGCTGCACGCCGACGCGCTGCGCGCGATCCGACTCGCCGGCCTCGACCCGATGCTCGGCGTCTACCACGACCTTGCCCCCGGTCGCGATTCGCTGGCCTGCGATCTCACCGAACTGCACCGCGCCGGCGTCGACCGGCTCGTCTGGCGCCTGTTTGCCGAACGCGAGCTGCGCGCCGACCAGTTCGAATCGCTCAACGGCGCCGTTCTGATGAAGAAGGCCGCACGCGGGAGCTTCTACCCCGCCTACGAGACCTGGGCCGCCGCCCGAAGAACCGCGCTGCTGCAACGCGCCCTGGCTTACGTCAAGGCGCTGCCGCACGGCAGCGACGCTGCGGACGAGGGCGCGCCCGGGCCAAGCGAAGAACCGCCATGCTCCCCCTGAGCAAGCCCGTCGTGCTCGATCTGCACCGCATCCGCCATGTGGACGGCAGCGCCGAGCAACTGCGCGTCGTCGACCGCCGGGGCGTGACGCACACGGTGCCGCTGCACCAGATCTCCCAACTGCAGCTGCGCCGGCCGCGCCGCGGGCTGCTCACCGTGATGCTGGCGCTGATCCAGCGCGGCCGGCCGGTCTTCATCGTCGATGGACACGGGCGCCCGCTCGCACAACTGAGCGTGCCGGAACACCAGCAGGCCGCGATCCCCTGGGTGGAAGACCTGCGCAACACCCTCGTCGCCACCGAGGCGCAAGGCTACGCGGAATGGGTCGCCGTCCAGCAGGCCCATGCCTGCTCGCGCATCTTCCGCGGGCGCGGCAACCGCGCCGGCGACTACCACCGATGCCTCAGCGCACTCGAGCGCTTGTGCCGCCGCCGGCAACCGCGCCGCGCGTTCCAGGGCGCCTACTGGCAGCTCCAGACCGCGCTGCACAGCTTCGTCGAGCGCCTGGTGATCCGCGAGGGTTTGCTGCCGCTGCAGTTCTGCCTGCTCGACTACGGCCACGACCTGCGCCGCGACCTCGGCAGCTTTCTGGTCCTGCCCATGCTCGGCCAGTACCTGAAGCTCCTGCGCGAAGAGGCCCGCGTGACGGACGCGCGCATCCTCGGGCATTTCGAAGCCATGTCCCCGCAGCTCACGGCGCGCGCCACACTCCACCTGCGCGCACTGCACCACTGGCTGCGTCAGCCGCGCGACGAAGGCCATGGACACAGCGGCGCCGCGTGTTTCACCTTCGATGACCTCGATCTTCCGGACATGCCCAGACCATGAACACCAGCCGACGGCGATACCTCGTGAGCTACGACATCCGCTGCCCCAAGCGTCTGCGCAAGCTGCACAAGCTCTGCAGCCAGAGCGCCGTGCGCATCCAGTACTCGGTATTCGAGGCCCACCTCACCCACGCCGAACTGCGCCAGCTCAAGGAAAAAATCCGCCAGCTCATCGACGAGGCCGAGGACGACGTGCGCATCTACGGGCTGCACGAAAACTACGTCATCACCACCCTCGGCCCGCCCCCGCTCCTCGACGGCGTACAATGGCTTGCAGCCAGTCCGCACGATGGCGGCGCCCCCCGCAGCGCCTGATGACACGTCACTTCGGAGCCCCCTTGTTTTCCGGCAAACAACCAGGTAACCGTTCGGCAGCAAACGTATTTCAGCGCCGAGCAGTCGCCAAGAAGCCCTGATCAAAAAGGGATTAAGACACAAAAACCCGTGTCGTAGAAGACCTGCGATTCTGTCGCCAAGAAGCCCTGATCAAAAAGGGATTAAGACCGCGGATGATTGCGAGCATGTCGGTCATGGCAGGTCGCCAAGAAGCCCTGATCAAAAAGGGATTAAGACTGCTCGGCCGTCGGCTGGTGCTGAGTTAAGTTGTCGCCAAGAAGCCCTGATCAAAAAGGGATTAAGACACGAGCTGCTTGGCCTCCTCGCGCTTGGCGGTGTCGCCAAGAAGCCCTGATCAAAAAGGGATTAAGACGGCGTGGTCCACTCCAGGTCGCGCGCCCAGAACAGTCGCCAAGAAGCCCTGATCAAAAAGGGATTAAGACCTGCATGTCGGACTTACCAGACAGGGGATTGAACATCGTCGCCAAGAAGCCCTGATCAAAAAGGGATTAAGACCTACCGAGGAAAAAAGTGATACTGAAAATCTCTGTCGCCAAGAAGCCCTGATCAAAAAGGGATTAAGACCCATTCTTCTGGGATGTTGTTCAGCTTGCGGTACGTCGCCAAGAAGCCCTGATCAAAAAGGGATTAAGACGGTTCTCGAAAGGAGAATGTCCGAACTTGCTGCGTCGCCAAGAAGCCCTGATCAAAAAGGGATTAAGACACGCCAGCTTTTGACGTGAATCGGCCCTGTTTGTCGTGTCGCCAAGAAGCCCTGATCAAAAAGGGATTAAGACGTGTGAGGGGTGGGTAAATCTCTGTGTACTACTGTCGCCAAGAAGCCCTGATCAAAAAGGGATTAAGACCGGGCGCAGCGGGTATAGGTGTCGTACCGGGACGTCGCCAAGAAGCCCTGATCAAAAAGGGATTAAGACACGCGCCAGTCACTCCAGCCAGCGCGGCAGTTCTGTCGCCAAGAAGCCCTGATCAAAAAGGGATTAAGACCAGAACCCCGTGTCGTGGAAGACCTGTGCCGGAAGTCGCCAAGAAGCCCTGATCAAAAAGGGATTAAGACCAGTATCCTCGAACCGTTGCCGGTCGAACTCGGGGTCGCCAAGAAGCCCTGATCAAAAAGGGATTAAGACCAATCGTATGCGCAGACGGAATGTGTCAAGGTTTTTGAGACAGCAGTTTGAAGAAAGTTATGTAGCGGCGGCGATCTCCCGCGGGCTGGTGACGATCACCACGGGCAGCTCTGCTGGCACGATCTCGTTGACCAGCGGGCTGGCGTCGATGGTTGCGGGCGGAGCCGGATTGATGGTGACGAGTTGCGGCGGTTGCGGTGCCAGCGGGGGTCCCTGGATCCAGCGCAGTGGATGCTGCGCGTAGGCGGCGTCGAGCACGGCCTGGTGTTGGAGCGCGAGCTCGCGATGGCGCCCGGTATAGACCGCCGCGGGCGTGTAGCCGTTGAGCCCGGTGTGGCGATGCTCGTCGTTGTACCAGCTCACGAAGCGGCGCAGGAAGCTGCGAGCGTGGGCGGCGTCGTGAAAGCGACCGGGGTACTCCGGCTGGTACTTGAGGGTCTTGAAGTGGCTCTCGCTGAACGGGTTGTCGTTGGACACCCGCGGGCGGCTCTTGGAGGCGTCGATGCCCAGAATCGCGAGCAGGTCGGTGAAGCCTGCGGCGGTCATGGGCGCCCCACGGTCGTTGTGCAGCGTGAGCTGGTCCCTGGGGATGTCCAGCCGTTCGACGGTCTGACGGATCAGCTGCTGGGCCAGAGCGCTGTTCTCGTGCTGGGCGACCATCCAGCCGACGATGTAGCGCGAGTACAGGTCGAGCACCAGGTACAGGTTGAGGAACACGCCCACGGTGGTGGTCGCCAGCTTGGAGATGTCCCAGGTCCAGACCTGGTTGGGCGCCGTCGCACTCAGGCGCGGCACCGCGTGGTGCTGCGCCGGCCGCTGGTTGCGACGCTCACGCACCTCCTGCAGCCCGGCCAGCAGGCGGTACATCGTCGACACCGAACACAGGTAGCAGCCTTGCTCCAGGAGCGTGCCGTAGACCTCGCGCGGGGGCTGGTCGACGAAGCGCTCGGAGTGCAGCACGTCGATGACCTCCTCCCGCTCGACCGGCGACAAGGCTCTTGGCGAGACCGCCACGGCGCGCTCGCGGGTGCGTGGTGCCGGCGGCGCCTGCCAGCGATGCGCGGTCGCTCGCGGCAGATCCAGCGCCCTACAGGCGTGGACGAACGGGATCAAAGGGTCACGCCGGGCGAGCACGCCGATCACGTCCTGCTTCCGGGCAGGTTGACGTGTTCCAAGATCGCGTACGCTTTTTTTTGGAACTCCACGATCTTGCGCGCCAACTCGAGCTCGCTCTCGAGCCGCGCCTTGTCCCGCTCCAGCCGGGCGATCTCGCGGTCCTTGGCGTCGTGAACCGGTTTGCGACCGGCTGTCTTGGGTTGCAGCCCCTGCAACGCGCCGGCGTCTCGCTGCTGGCGCCATGCGCTCAGGTGCGAAGAGTAAAGACCCTCCCGGCGCAGGATCTCACCCACGGCGCTACGATCCTGGGACGCCTCAACCTCCCCCAGAATGCGCAGCTTCTCCGCCGCCGAGAACCGACGACGCTGGCGCTGCTCGAACTGCGGATCTGGTGTCACTTCAACCTTCTTCGACGGCATGGGCACGACGCATTCTCCATAGCCGCCCTCCAAGTTCAATACAAAGATTTCAGCAACGCGGCTGTCTCATGTCACTTTGACACGGAGGGCAGATCATACTTCTCAATCGTCGCCAAGAAGCCCTGATCAAAAAGGGATTAAGACGCACGCCGCCGTCGCGGTATGCGCGCAGGATATCCTGTCGCCAAGAAGCCCTGATCAAAAAGGGATTAAGACGATCGTCCGGACGGTACGTGCCGGTCTTCCAGTCGTCGCCAAGAAGCCCTGATCAAAAAGGGATTAAGACGCATTCCCACGGCTCGCCTTCGACATTTTTCCGTCGCCAAGAAGCCCTGATCAAAAAGGGATTAAGACCTCATCGTCATGCGAGTCGTCTTCGCAGCGCCCGTCGCCAAGAAGCCCTGATCAAAAAGGGATTAAGACCTCGCGTCCATCGCCATGCCGCAGGCGCCCATCCTGTCGCCAAGAAGCCCTGATCAAAAAGGGATTAAGACGGGAGGGCCGGGGCGCGGCAGCTCGCCGAAGCGGTCGCCAAGAAGCCCTGATCAAAAAGGGATTAAGACAAAGTGAGTAGGGTTGCCGCCCAGTCGGGCGGGTCGCCAAGAAGCCCTGATCAAAAAGGGATTAAGACGGGAAGAAGGCAATGACTTCCCCGTCTTTCAGGTCGCCAAGAAGCCCTGATCAAAAGGGGATTAAGACCCCAAACGTCCCAGTACAGTTCGTGCTCGGGACCAGGTCGCCAAGAAGCCCCGATCAAAAGGGGATCGTGCGAGACGGACTCGCACGCCCTTCGCGCTTCAATTCTTCTGTGCCTGAATCTCGATGCGGCGACTGATGATCGTCTTGCCGCGGACATCGTGCGCGCTCAAGTCAACGGCAGGCGGTTCGGCGTTCCAGTCGATATTCACCAGGCCGAAGTTGGGTCCAACGTAGGGCTCGCCGACGCGGTGCTCGTTGGGGCTGACCTTTTCCCAGACTTCGGTGAGGCCGCTGGAGGTCATTTCCCACAGCGTCCAGCCAGCCGGCGTGCGATCGTTCATGAGTTCCGCCCAGTGCGTGTCGCCGCTGAGCAGCACGAGGTTGTCGGCGCCCAGACGGTCGACGGCGTCGAGCAGACGCCGGCGGTCGCGCGGAAAGTTGGCCCAGGCTTCCCAGCCGGTGAATTCGGCCAGTGCCTGGACGCTGCTGCCGATCAGGCGCAGTTCTGCCGGCTGACGCAGCTGCTCCTCGAACCAGCGCCACTGGACTTCACCGAGCAGCTGCGCATCGGCAGACTCGTCCGGCAGGTACGGCCCCATGTTTTTGGCATCCCGCGACGGATACTCCTCAGGGTTCACGTGTCTGAGCGGCGAGCGGTTCCAGCGCAGGTCCAGCAGGATGATCTGCACGCGCCGGCCCGGCGGACCGATGACGCGCGAGGAATAGATGCCGCCGGTCTGGGAGCGGCGCGGCGAGTCCGCCGGTTCGTTGAAGAAATCCAGCATCAGCTTGCGCGAGATGTGCTTGATCGGATATTCGCTGCCGGTGTCGTTTTCGCCGAAGTCGTGATCGTCCCAGGTCGCCAGGATCGGCGTGGACGCCACCAGGCGCCGGAAGCCGGGCTTGGCGGCCAGCGCCGCATATTTGCGCGACAGCACCGCCGGGTCCTCGGAATCGGCATAGATGTTGTCGCCGAGAAATATGAACAGGTCCGGTTCGGCTGCCAGCACGGCGTCCCAGATCGGCTGCGGCTCGTCCTGGTTGGCACAGGAACCAAAGGCGATCGTGTCGATCGTCGCATCAGGCGACGGAAGCATCGGCCGTTCGCGGTGCTGCGGCTGATCGGCCGCCCAGGCGCAGGACGACAGGATGCCGGCTGCGAACAGCAGTGCGTTTGTCAGCCGCAGGCCGCGCATGACAGGGCCCTCACTTGAAGATGTTCAATGCGGGTTCGGCTTCCGTGGAGAAGTCCGCGGCCCTGAGCTGCAGCGCCCGCAATGCGGTAGCGGCCATCTGCGCGTTGTGCGCGCATTGCCCGTCGCGGTACTGTCCGGCATCGGCTGCGCTGATCTGCGGGCCGATGGCCGCGATCCAGGTCTGATCAGACCCGCGTATCCCGTCGGGGAAGTGCTCTGCATACTGCTTCATCGGCCCCCTCATGGCGGCCGGGCTGGCGTGACTGCGCCAGCTTTCGTCCGCGGCGTCGCCGCGGCCGTGGTCGGTCGTGACGAGCAGTGTGGTCTGGCCGGCGTAATACGGGTCGCTCTGCAGCGTTTGCCATAGTTCGCGCAGGAACCCGTCGCTACGGTGGGCCGAATCGAGGTACGCATCGTACTTGCCGTCGTGCGCGAAGTCGTCGGTTTCGCCGTAGGCGATGTAGACCGCGCGCGGGTACTCGTGACGCAGCGTCCACAGCGCGAATTCATGGGTGAACGCGTCGAACCTGACGGTTTCCCAGGGGCTCGGCAACTCGGACTGCAGGCGATTGAGCGTGCGCAATTCGCCGTCCTCAGCGTCCGCGTGCAGCGGTTCGAAGCCCGCGTTCACCGGCACGCCGCTGCGCGCTTCGTTGATGATGTAGGGGAACACGTCCCAGGACCCGAAGGCTGCAACGGCGCCGGCGAAATCGGCCCTTTGTTCCAGCCATTCCAGGAAGGTGAGGTTGGGATTCTCGACCTTGTCGTTCGAGTCGATCGCGGCATCCGCGCGTCCGCTGAGGATTTCGTTGTATCCGGGATAGGAGAACCACCAGGGGTTGCTCACTTCGGCACAGCTGCCTGCGTCACGATTGCCGATCAGCACCCCCTGCTGTGCCAGCTCTTGCAGAAACGGCATCAGCGCAGCGGCACGGTCGCTGACGTCGACGTAGGAGCGGGCGACGTGCTCGTGACGTTCGACGTATGTTGTGTTGGCCGCCAACTCGGCATCGGCGCCGCGGAACACTTCCTGCCAGCGCAGGCCGTCGATGGTGACGAGTACGAGCTTGGGGTCGCCCTCCTTCGGCGTCGCTTCGATTCCGTACGGCTGCGCCGAACAGGCCGACAGCAAGGCGACGACCACCAGTATGAGATCGCGCATCGGGTTCTCCCGGTCCACCGCAGGAACTCGGGGTGACGCCGTTGCCGGCGCCACCCCAGTCCTTGGTCTGCTCAAAAATCGGCGGATAGCGACAGCACCACCGTGCGCGGTGCGCCGATATAGGCGGAGTAACCGCCGCCGTCGGTGCCGCCGAGGTAGCTTTCGTCGAGGGCGTTGAGCACGTTCAGACGCAGGTCGTAGCCCTTCAGCACGCTGCTGATCATGTCCGCGGCGACGCCGGCGTAGAGATCCATGAGCGCGTACTCGCTCAGACGCTGCGTGTTGCCCGCGTCCAGCCAGCGCGCATCGACCCACTTGTACGACACGCCACCGAAGTAACGGTCCTTGCGCAGATGCGCCGCCACCACGTACTGCTGCTCGACCGAGCCGGCCACGGTGTTGTCGACCGCAATCCCCAGGGACTCGTCCAGCGTCGAATCGCCCGTGCCGCGATACGTCGAGTCGTTGTTGGTGTAGGCGGCGTAGAAGTTGACGTACGGGTTGAGGCGGTAGTCGCCGGCCAGCTCGAAACCGCTGGACTCCACGCCTCCCACATTCAGATAGGCGCCGCTGCTCTCGCCGAGGTAGTCGATCGCGCCCGCCGTTCCCTCTGCGACGAACACGATGCGGTTGTCGAACACGATGTTGTAGTAGGTCGCAGAACCGCTGAAGCGGCGGCTGGCGTAGCGCAGACCGACGTCGAAGTTGTCGGCCTGTTCGGGCTCGATGCGTTCCAGCGCGGTGGCGCCGGCTTCGAGCACGCCGTCCTTCATCGCCGCAAAGTTCTCCGCGTATCCGGCGAAGACTTCGAGGCCGTCGACCGGCAGACGATACACGGCGCCGCCGGAGAACAGCACGTCGGAGTCGGAGTCCAGCGTGGCCGTGGTGGCACCGCCCTGGAAGCCGTCCTTGCGTTCCAGCTCGACGAAGAACTGCTTGATGCCGCCGCGCAGGCTCAGGTCGCCGAACTCGATCGCGTCCTCGAGGTAGTACATGGTGGTGACGACCGGGAACGTCCGGTCGTACTGGCGCCAGTACTCGCTGTGATCGAAGTTCGGACCCACCGCCGGCACCAGGACACGGTGCCAGGTGCGCCATTCGTCACGGTTGCTGTCCTCGTACCAGACGCCGCCGCGCAGCGTGTTGTCGAAACCCGCGACGGTGGCAACCCAGCTGAAGTCACCAGTGAGGCCGTAGCGCTCCTTTTTGTAGTTGGTGTGCCGGTAGGACGACACCGGCTGCGCGTTCGCCGGATAGCAGGCCGGGTGATAGGCCGGACCGTCGCCGCCGTACGGATAGCCGTAGTTGGCCGTGCAGGCAGGGTCCGGGCTCAGCGCCACGCCGTTCGGATCGACGAACTGAATGCGGCCGAGTGCATCGCCTCCGCGCACGTAAGTGTCCCGATCGAGCTCGGACTCCGGCCCACCGTTGTCGTCGATGACATCGACGAGATACGGCGGAATCCAGTCGCCGCGACCGTCGTTCTTGTGATAGTAGAGCGCGCCGTTGAGGTCCAGGCTGCCAAACAGCGAGCGCTCGGCGCGCAGGTAGCCGAACAGGTTTTCGCGCAGCGTGGACCACGCGCGCCGGTACATCTGATCGAGCGTCGGCACGCCGGTCCAGTCGCCGGTCAGACGGTCCCAGGTCGGGTCGTCCGCGAACTCTTCCGGCGTCACCGAGTTCATGTTGTCCTCGTGCACGTCATCGTAGGCCAGATAGCCGGTCAGCCGGGTCCCGCCAAGCGACGAGACGAGCTTGGCGGCGATGTGGTCGCGGCGCTGTTGCGCCGAGCCTTCGAAGAAATCGGTGCTGTCCTGCGACGAAGCGGAGATCCAGGCCGCGGTGTCGCCCAGGAACATCGGCGTGTCGTAGCGCACGTAGAACTTCTGCGCGTCGAAGCTGCCGGCGGCGTACTGCACGCGCATGCGCTCGCTGCCCAGCGGATCGTTGGTGTAGAAATTGATGGTGCCGCCCAGCGCCTCGTGCGAACGCGAGGCGATGTCGGCGGTACCCTGCGACACTTCGGCGCCACCCAGATTGGGCGTGTCGATGTAGCGGTTGACCTTGGCACCGCCACCGTAGTTGGAGTTGCCGTTGGGCAGCCCGTCGATGGTGATGCCGATCTGCTGCTGGCCCAGATCCACCGAGAAGCCGCGGATCGAGATCGTCGTGGACCAGTCGTCGAAGCCGTAGGGATCGCCCTCGTTGATCAGCACACCCGGCAGGTCGTCGATGATGTCCAGCGCGCTGGTGATCGGCGTCTGCAGATCCAGCATCGGCTGGGTGGTCGCGGTCGCGGCGTAGGTCTGGTTGGTGCCGACGACGACGATGGTGTCGACGACGGCGGCCTCGTCGCTCTTGCCGGCGGCGGCGACTTCCGTTGGTCGCGCCTCGGTCGACGATATTTGGGCATACGCCGTCAGCGGCGAACAGAGAACCGCCGCCAGCCCGATGGCTCGGACTAGGTTGTGCATGGTTTGACTCCCCGTGGTTGTATTGGCGCCGCCCCTCATTGGGGGGCGCAGGCATGCTAGGGAGTATCTATGTCAAGAGATTTGCCTTCCTGTGACAGTTCAATAGAAGACAAAACCTTTACCCTTTCGCGTTCGATAATCTCGACCTTCCCGGCATGCGCGGGCCATGAACAGCAGCCGACGCCGCGGTCGGATCGCCGCAGGCGAGAACGCTAACTAACAGTCCGAACTCACTCCCACTCGATCGTCGCCGGCGGTTTTCCCGAGATGTCGTAAACCACGCGGGAAACGCCCGGCACTTCGTTGACGATGCGCCGCGAGCAGAGGTCGAGCAGCTCGTAAGGCAGATGCGCGTAAGTAGCCGTCATGAAGTCGATGGTCGTGACGGCGCGCAACGCAATCACCGGCTCGTAGCGACGGCCGTCGCCGGTCACGCCGACACTTTGCACCGGCAGGAACACGGCGAAGGCCTGCGAGGTCTTGTCGTACCAGCCGGAGCGGCGCAGCTCTTCGATGAAGATGTGATCGGCCAGGCGCAGCGTGTCCGCAGCCGCTTTCGTCACTTCGCCGAGGATGCGTACGCCCAGGCCGGGGCCCGGGAACGGATGGCGGTAGACCATCTCGCGCGGCAGCCCGAGCTCGACGCCGATCTTGCGCACTTCGTCCTTGAACAGCTCGCGCAGCGGCTCGACGAGCTGCATCTTCATGCGCTCGGGCAGGCCGCCGACGTTGTGGTGCGACTTGATCACGTGCGCCTTCTTCGTCTTCGCGCCGGCCGACTCGATGACATCCGGGTAGATCGTGCCCTGCGCGAGGAACTCGAATTTTCCGGCTCCTTCGGCGCCGGCAGCGACCCCTTCGAGCCTGTGCGCTTCCTCCTCGAAGACCTCGACGAAGAGCCGGCCGATGATCTTGCGCTTGGCCTCCGGATCGCCGACGCCCTTGAGCTCGCGCAAGAAACGATCCTCGGCGTTGACCCGGATGACCCTGACGCCCAGGTGATCGGCGAAGACCTTCATGACCTGGTCGCCCTCGTGATGGCGCAGCAGGCCGTGATCGACGAAGACACAGACCAGCTGATCGCCGATCGCCTTGTGCAGCAGCGCCGCGACGACCGACGAATCGACGCCGCCCGACAGGCCGAGCAGCACCTTGCCGGAACCGACCTGCGCACGCACGCGCGCGATCGCGTCCTCGATGATGTTGCCGGCGGTCCAGGCGTTGCCGCAGCCGCAGATCTCATGGACGAAGCGCGAGTAGATGCGCGCACCCTGCGTCGTATGGGTGACTTCCGGGTGGAACTGCAGCGCATAGTAGCCGCGCGCCTCGTCGGCGATGCCGGCGATCGGTACGTCCCTGGTCGAGGCGATCAGCTTGAAGCCGGGCGGAATCGCCGACACGTGGTCGCCGTGCGACATCCACACGTCGAGCAGACCGTGTCCTTCGTCGTTGACGCGATCCTCGATGTCGCGCAGCAGGCGCGAATGTCCGCGCGCGCGGATCTCGGCGTAACCGAACTCCTTCACCGTGCCGGGCGCGACTTCGCCGCCGAGCTGCACGGCCATCGTCTGCATGCCGTAACAGATGCCGAGCACCGGCACCTTCAGATCCCAGACCGCCTGCGGTGCGCGCGGCGAGTTCGCGTCGAGCACCGATTCGGGACCGCCGGAGAGGATGATCCCTTTCGGCGCGAACGCACGGATCTCCGCGTCGGGCATGTCCCAGGGATGCAGCTCGCAATAGACGCCGAGCTCGCGCACGCGCCGCGCGATCAGCTGCGTGTACTGGCTGCCGAAATCAAGGATGAGGATCTTGTCGGAGTGGAGGTTCATCGGCGCGGGAATCGGGAATCGGGAATCGGGAATCGGGAATCGCAGAAGCAGAAGCGCAGCGGGCGCGCGCCTTTACGATTCCCGATTCCCCATTCCCGATTCCCGTCTTTTCATTCCACCCGATAATTCGGCGCTTCCTTCGTGATCGTCACGTCATGCACGTGCGATTCCTTGATGCCAGCGGCGGTGATCTTGACGAAGCGCGTCTTGGTGCGCACGTCCTCGATCGTCTGGCAGCCGGTGTAGCCCATGCACGCGCGCAGACCGCCGATCATCTGGTGGACGATCGCCGCCATCGGGCCCTTGTACGGCACGCGGCCCTCGATGCCTTCCGGCACCAGCTTCTCCACTTCGGACGTGGTGTCCTGGAAGTAGCGGTCCCTGGAGCCCTGCGCCATCGCGCCCAGCGAGCCCATGCCGCGGTACGACTTGTACGAGCGGCCCTGATAGAGCTCGACTTCGCCGGGCGCCTCCTCGGTGCCGGCGAACATCGAGCCGACCATGACCGCATAGGCGCCGGCCGCCAGGGCCTTGGCGAAGTCACCGGAATAGCGCACGCCGCCGTCGGCGATCAGCGGCAGGTTCTTGCTCCTGAGCGCTTCGGCGACCTGCATCGTCGCGCTGATCTGCGGCACGCCGACGCCGGCGATGACGCGCGTCGTGCAGATCGAGCCGGGACCGATACCCACCTTGATCGCGTCGGCTCCGGCGTCGGCCAGCGCCAGTGCGGCTTCCGCTGTCGCGATGTTGCCGCCGATCACCTGCAGCGCGTCACCGTAGTGGTGTTTGATCGCCCGCACGCGGTCGATCACCCCTTTCGAGTGACCGTGCGCCGTATCGACGACGACGACATCGACGCCTGCTTCGACCAGCCGCGCGATGCGCTCGTCGGTGTCCGGCCCGGTGCCGACGGCGGCGCCGACACGCAGCCGGCCACGCTCGTCCTTCGCCGCATTCGGGTAGTCGGTGGACTTCTGGATGTCCTTGACCGTGATCATGCCGCGCAGCTGGAACTTGTCGTTGACGACCAGAACCTTCTCGATGCGGTGCGCATGCAGGCGGGCGATGATGTCTTCCTTGGGCGCGCCCTCGCGCACGGTGACCAGGCGCTCCTTGGGCGTCATCACTTTGGCCACCGGCTCGCTGTAGCGGGTTTCGAAGCGCAGGTCGCGGCTGGTGACGATGCCGACGAGGTTCTGGCCGTCGACGACCGGCACGCCGGAGATGCGGTTGGCGCGCGTCAGCTTGAGCACCTCGCCGACCGTCATGTCCGGCGGCACGACGATCGGATCGGTGATCACGCCGGACTCGTACTTCTTGACCGCGCGCACCTCGGCGGCCTGGCGCTCTGCCGGCATGTTCTTGTGGATGATGCCGATGCCGCCTTCCTGCGCGAGCGCAATCGCGAGCTTGGATTCGGTCACCGTGTCCATCGCCGCCGACAGCAGCGGGATGTTGAGCACGATGCGGCGGGTCAGCTGGGTTTTCAGGTCGACCTGGCGCGGCAACACCTCGGAGTACGCGGGCAGGAGTAGCACGTCGTCGAAGGTGAGCGCTTCGGTCTGGATACGCATGGGGCGCAAGGCGCTGAGGCTTGAGTTCAAGCGGGCTATTATAGGCGATCGGCCGCCGCTAAGCTGTCGCGGCCATGGCCTCTGCATCGACACCCGCCCGCGTCGTCTACCAGGTTTCCGAGCTCGCCGACTTGCTGCGCGCGCTGGTCGAGGACGCGCTGCCGCGCGTCTGGGTGCAGGGCGAAATCTCCAACCTTTCGCGGCCGGCGTCCGGCCACTGGTATTTCACGCTCAAGGATGCGTCGGCGCAGCTGCGCTGCGCGATGTTCCGCAACGCCAACCTCTACGTGCGGCCGCCGCCGGGCAATGGCGACTGCGTGCTGGTGCGCGCGCAGGTCAGCGTCTACACCGCGCGCGGCGATCTGCAGCTGATCTGCGAGCACCTGGAGCCGGCGGGCACCGGCGCGCTGCTGCGCGCGTTCGAGGAGCTGAAACGGCGCCTGGCCGCCGAAGGCCTGTTCGACGAGGCACGCAAACGCCCGCTGCCACGGCTGCCGCGGCGCATCGGCCTGATCACCTCGGCGAGCGGCGCCGCGGTGCACGACGTGCTGACGACGCTGGCGCGGCGCTACCCGCTGGCGCCGGTGTTCCTCTACCCGGTGCCGGTACAGGGCGCGGACGCAGCGCCGGCGATCGTGCGCGCACTCGAGGAGCTGCCACAGCGTGTGCCGGTCGACGTCGTGATCCTCGCGCGCGGCGGCGGCTCGCTCGAAGATCTGTGGGCGTTCAACGACGAGCGCGTCGCACGCGCGGTGCGCGCCTGTACGGTGCCGGTGGTCTGCGGCGTCGGCCACGAGGTCGATGTCACGATCGCCGACTTCGCTGCCGACTTGCGTGCACCGACGCCGACCGCCGCCGCCGAGCGCGTCGCGCCCGACATCGCCGACTGGTACGGCGCGATCGCCGAGTGCCGCGCGCGCCTCGCCCGGGCCGGCGAGCGACAGATGCAGGCGCTCGCGCAGCGCCAGCGCATGCTCGAGACGCGGCTGCAGGCGCAGCATCCGGCGCGGCGGCTGCAGGATCGCGCACAACGCCTCGACGAGATCAGCCTGCGCGCCTGCCGCGCCGTCGCAACGGCGACGGCGGCAGCGCGCCACCGCCTGCAACAGCTCCAGTCGCGGCTGCAGGCGCACTCGCCGGCCGCGGCGCTGCTGCGCCGGCAGCGCGCACTCGACGAGCTGCTAACACGGCTCGCTTCCGTACAGCAGCGGCGCGCCGCCCAGGCCGATCTGCGTCTCGAGCGTGCCGCGTCCATGCTCGCGAGCCTCGATCCGCATGCGGTGCTCAAGCGCGGCTACGCGATCGCGCTCGACGCCGACGGCCGCGCGCTGACGGATGCCGCGCAGACCCGCATCGGCGATGCGCTGCGGATCGTCCTCGCGCGCGGCGACGTCGCCGCGACGGTCACCGCATCGCACCAAACAAAGCCGTAGGATGCGTGGTTCGCCCTTCGGGCTCGGCACATCCTACGAACTCCCGTCTCCCGTTTCCCGGAACCATCATGGCCTGGCTCCAGCTTCGCATCCGCAGCCGACACCCCGAGTTCGCCGAAGAGATTCTGCTCGCACACGGCGCGTGCGCGGTCAGCTTCGTCGACGCCGCCGACGATCCGGTACTCGAGCCGGCGCCGGGCGAGACACCGCTGTGGGCGAGCACAGCGACACTCGGCCTCTTCGGCGAAGACGCCGACGTCGCCGCGATCACCGCGGGCCTGCGCGAGCTGCTGCCCGACGGCGCGCATGCCGCACTGGAACAGGCGCTGATCGAAGACCGCGACTGGGTGCGGCTGTGGCTGGCGGAATGCTCGCCGCTGCGCTTCGGTGACCGGCTCTGGGTCGTGCCGCGCGAGAAGGTCGGCGAAGTCACGCAGCCGGACGCAGTGATCCTGCGCCTGGACCCCGGACTCGCCTTCGGCACCGGTACGCATCCGACGACGGCGCTGTGCCTCGACTGGCTCGCCGGGCAGGATCTGCGCGGCAAGACCGTGCTCGATTACGGCTGTGGCTCCGGCGTGCTCGCGATCGCGGCCCTGCTGCTCGGCGCCGAGCGCGCGGTCTGCGTCGACATCGATCCGCAGGCGCTGACCGCGACGCGCGACAACGCCGCCGACAATGGCGTCGGCGCACGCCTCAGCGCACTGCTGCCGCAGGATTTCGTGCCGTTTCCAGCCGACATCGTGGTCGCGAACATCCTCGCCAATCCGCTCGTCGAGCTGGCGGGGCGGGTGGCGAGCAGCATCGCGAGCGGCGGGCGCCTGGCGCTCGCCGGGCTGCTCGATCGCCAGGCCGATGAAGTGCGCGGCGCGTATGCGCAGTGGTTCACCTTCGACGACGACGTCTCGCGCGACGGCTGGACGCGAATCTCCGGGCGCCGCCGGCTTCCGCGCACGAGCTGTTCGCGCACCACGCACTGAAAGCGCGCGCGCCGGCATTCGTCTTTTTCCACTGCGTCGTTGATTTAGGCGCAAATCCGCAAGCGGCTTCGGAGGATCCCCTCGGCGCACGGACGCCGCGGGACGCGCGGTGCGCGCTGCTCACGCGAAAGTGCTTTTGCACGCCGGTGCACGGGAGTATGATTGCCGCCCCCCTCGGCAGCGCGGCGCTCGGCTCGCACCCGAGGCCCGGTGTGTGGTCGCGTGGCAGCAGGGGTGCACGCACGGTACGGGACGCGTGTTTGAGGAATAACTAGATGGCCGCTCTACGTCCTTCCGACATCAAGCCGCTCGGGCATTCGGTGCAGGAGTCTCTCGATGATTTCTTTCGCACGCTGAACGGGCACGCGCCGAAGAACCTTTACGACCTGTTCCTCGATCAGGTCGAGCCGCCGCTGCTACGCGCCACGCTGCGCTACTGTCGCGGCAACCAGTCGCGCGCCGCAGAAATGCTCGGGCTCAACCGCGCGACGCTGCGCAAGAAGCTCAAGCAGCACCGGATCAGCGCGGACACGCACAAGCTTTAAGCCGCTTTCCAACCTCACCCGACTCGATGAGAACGCCCGTTCGCCGCGCGCTGCTGTCCGTCTCCGACAAATCCGGTATCGTCGATTTCGCGCGCGAGCTCGCGGCGCGTGGCGTGCAGCTGCTGTCGACCGGTGGCACTTACCGGCTGCTGCGCGACGCCGGCCTCGACGCCGTGGAAGTGAGCCATCACACCGGCTTTCCGGAAATCATGGACGGCCGCGTCAAGACGCTGCACCCGAAGGTCCACGGCGGCCTGCTCGGCCGCCGCGACGTCGATGCGGCCGTCATGGACGCACACGGCATCGCGCCGATCGACCTGCTCGTCGTCAATCTCTATCCCTTCGAGGAAACGGTGGCGAGGGCCGACTGCACGCGCGCCGAGGCGATCGAAAACATCGACATCGGCGGTCCGGCGATGCTGCGCGCAGCAGCGAAGAACCACGCCTGGGTCGCGGTGCTCACCGACCCTGCCGACTACGCCGGCGTGCTCGCCGAGATGGATGGCGGAGGCGTGCTGCAGCCAACACGCGAACGGCTGGCACTGAAGACCTTTGCGCTGACCGCGCGCTATGACGCCGCCGTGGCGGCGTATCTGTCGAGCGTCAAGGACGACGGCTCGCGCGAAACCTTCCCCGGCGTGCTCGGTCTGCAGCTCGTCAGACAGCAGGAGCTGCGCTACGGCGAGAACCCGCACCAGCGCGCGGCGTTCTACACGGAGCGCGATGCGGAGCGCGGAACGGTCGCCACCGCGCGGCAGCTGCAGGGCAAGGAGCTGTCGTACAACAACATCGCCGATGCCGACGCCGCGCTCGAATGCGTGAAGTCGTTCGAGGAAGCGGCCTGTGTGATCGTCAAGCACGCCAACCCCTGCGGCGTCGCCGTGCGCGAGACGATCCGCGAAGCCTACGAGCAGGCCTACCGCACCGACCCGACCTCGGCCTTCGGCGGCATCATCGCGTTCAACCGCGAGCTCGACGGCGACACCGCGCGGCTGATCGTCGAGCGCCAGTTCGTCGAGGTGATCATCGCGCCGGTGATCAGCGCGCAGGCGCGTGCCGCGGTCGCGGCCAAGCAGAACGTGCGCCTGCTCGAATGCGGGCAATGGTCGCAGCAGCGGCCGACGACCTTCGACTACAAGCGCGTCGCCGGCGGTCTGCTGGTGCAGGACAGCGACGCGGCGATGGTGTCGGTGGCCGAGCTCAAGGTCGTGACCCGGCGCGCGCCGACGAGCGCCGAGCTGCACGACCTGTTCTTCGCCTGGCGCGTCGCCAAGTTCGTCAAGTCGAATGCGATCGTCTACGCGAAGGACGGCATGACGATCGGCGTCGGCGCCGGCCAGATGAGCCGCGTCTACTCGGCGCGGATCGCCGGCATGAAGGCCGCGGACGAAAAGCTGCAGGTTGCCGGCTCGGTGATGGCTTCCGACGCCTTCTTCCCGTTCCGCGACGGCATCGACGCCGCGGCGCAGGCCGGCATCACCGCGGTGATCCAGCCCGGCGGCTCGATGCGCGACAGCGAAGTGATCGCCGCGGCCGACGCGCATGGCATGGCGATGGTTTTCACCGGCGTGCGCCACTTCCGGCATTGATCGCGCCCAATCTCACTGCCGGATCTCACTGCCGGCCGAGATAAACGTCTCCGCTGAAGCTGTTCAGCTCGATGCGACCCTTGCCGCTGCCGAGCGTGGTTTCGAGCTTGCGCCGGTTTGCGGAATCGGTGCCGAAATCGCTGCGCACGGCCCCGCTGAACGTCTGCAGGCTGACCAGCGCATCGGGCACCTGCCCGAGGCGCACCGCGATCTCGCCGGACAGCGTTTCGGCGCGCAGCTCGCCGCCGGTCGCCAGCCGTACGCCGAGCAGGCGCAGATCGCCGGAAACCGATTCGGCGGCAATCGACTTGAACGGACCGCCGTCGAGCTCGAGATCGCCGGAAACCGTCTCGGCTTTGACCACCTCGCCCAGACCGCGCGCGACGATGTCGCCGCTGACCGATTGCAGCTCGGCGCGAGCCCCGGCGGCGTTCAGCTGGATGTCGCCGCTGACCGTACTCAGCTTGATCGCGCTCGATTCGACGGTCGCGCGGATATCGCCGCTGACGCTCGCCGCCGAGAGCGCGCCGCCGGCGCCGTCGATGAGCACGTCGGCACTGACCGCCTCAAGGTCGAGCGCCGCACGCCCGGGCACCTGCAGCCGCAGCAGCGTCTCCTCGACGCCGCCGCGCGTGTTGCGC
>JBFMCQ010000065.1:0-19358 GCA_040754295.1 Pseudomonadota bacterium
TGAAACACCGGGATCTTCATGCGGCTGCGCAGCTGCTTCTCGATGTAGAAGCATTCCGGCGCCTTGATGTCTTCGAGATTGATGCCGCCGAAGCTCGGCTCCAGCGCGGCAATGACTTCGACCAGCTTGTCCGGATCGGCCTGATCGATCTCGATGTCGAACACGTCGATGCCGGCGAACTTCTTGAACAGCACCGCCTTGCCTTCCATGACCGGCTTGGCCGCGAGCGGCCCGATGTTGCCCAGCCCGAGCACGGCGCTGCCGTTGGTCACCACCGCGACCAGATTGCCGCGCGCGGTGTAGCGGAACGCGTTGACCGGATCGGCGACGATCTCCTCGCAGGCCGCGGCGACGCCCGGCGAATACGCCAGCGCGAGGTCGCGCTGATTGGTCATCTGCTTCGTCGGCATCACCGAGAGCTTTCCGGGAACCGGATGCTCGTGATACGCCAGCGCGGCCTCGCGCAGGTCGCGAGGCGATGTGTTGGAAAGCGAATTGTCCTGGCTCACGTCGGCCTGCGGGGCTCAAGGGGCTGCGTATTCTCGCAGGCCGCGCCGGGGCGTGCGCGGCCCGCGCGGGCGCTCCCGCGGGCGGGTTCGCGCTGCAGCCCCCGGGCGTACGACCGTGCGCGTGCGCGGCGGGCGCGCCGCCTCAGATCGCCGCGGCGTGGCGGCCCGCGCCGCCTGCGGCCGGCGGCAGCGCATACGAGTCGAACACCTGGGCGACCTTGCGCACCAGCAGGCGACCGACCGGCGTCACGCGGATCGCATCCGCGTCACGGCGGACCAGGCCGTCCTGCTCGAGCGCACGCAGCCGCAGCAGCTCCGGCGCGAAATGGCGCTCGAAACGTACGCCGTAGTCACGCTCCAGCGCCGCCGCGCTCACTTCGCCGCGGCACATCAGATCCTCGATCACGCGGCGGCGCAGCCGGTCCTCGCCGGACAGCCACAGGCCGCGCTCGACCGGCAGGCGGCCGGCATCGATGCGCGCGGCGTACTCGTCCATGTCCTTCGTGTTCTGGCTGTAACAGCCGCCGATGTTGCTGATCGCGCTCATGCCGACGGCGAGCAGATCGCAGCCGCCCTGCGTCGAGTAGCCCTGGAAGTTGCGCGTCAGCGAGCCGTCGGCGAGCGCGCGCGCGAGATCGTCGTCCGGCCGCGCGAAATGATCCATGCCGATGTAGACCCAGCCGGCGCCCGTGAGCCGTTCGATCGACTGCTGCAGCAGCACCAGCCGCGTTTCCGCCGACGGCAGGTCACGCAGCCGGATCTGGCGCTGCGCGCGGAACAGCTCGGGCATGTGCGCATAGGCATAGACCGCGACGCGGTCGGGCGCGGCGCGGATCACCTCGTCGAGCGTGCGTGCGAACGAATCCGGCGTCTGCAGCGGCAGACCGTAGACCAGATCCAGCGACACCGAGTCGAACCCCGCCGCGCGCGCCGCATCGATCGCACGCCAGGTCTGCCACGCCGGCTGCACGCGGTTGATCGCTTCCTGCACCACCGGATCGAAGTCCTGCACGCCGAAGCTCACGCGGTTGAAGCCGAGCGCGGCGAGCGCCGGCATGGTCTCGTCGTCGAGCGTGCGCGGATCGATCTCGATCGAATATTCGCGGGTGTCGGCGCCGGAGAGCCCGAAATGGCGATCGAGCGCGGCCATGATGCGCCCGAACTGCTCCGCGTCGAGCGTCGTCGGCGTGCCGCCGCCGAAGTGCAGCTGGCGGATTTCGCGGCGCGTGCCGAAGCCCTCCGCGTGCAGGCCGATCTCGGCGACGAGGCGCCGCACGTAGGCTTCGATCACCTCGGCCTGGCGCGTGATCACGCGCGTGCAGCCGCAGTAGAAGCACGGGCTGTTGCAGAACGGCACGTGCAGATAGACGGACAGCGGGCCGCTGCCGCCGGCGGCGACCGCCCGGCGCAGATCGGCCTCGCCGAAGCCGCCGGCGAACTGCAGCGCGGTCGGATACGAGGTGTAGCGGGGAGCCGGGCCGCCGTAGCGGCGCAGCAGCTCGGGTTGGAAAGAGACGGCGCTCATCGTACGAGCCTCCTGCATGACGCACGCAGTTTCGGCGGGCGCCGGGCGGCACGCATTGACCTCGGTCAATCGGGGAGCGGGTGAAGCGGCCTGATTCGACTTGTGAAGCCGCAGGCCCGACCGTACAATTCGCGGCCTTACCCCCTCCCTCGCTGCGCGCCCGCGTGCGCGCCAAGGGCGACGGTTCGAATCGAAATGGCCTGAAGCAGGAGACGACGCATCGCTCTAGAACGTGAAGACCGGCGCAACAACCAGATCACCGCGCCGCGTGTACGTGTCATCGCAGCAGACGGCAGCCAGCTCGGCATCCTGCCCACGCGGGATGCGCTGCAAAGAGCGGAGGAATCCGGGCTCGATCTCGTCGAGGTCTCGCCCAACGCCGATCCGCCGGTCTGCAAGATCATGGATTACGGCAAGTACCTTTATCAGAAGGACAAGGCCCTGCAGGCTGCGAAGAAGAAGCAGAAGCAGATCCAGGTCAAGGAAATCAAGTTCAGGCCCACGACCGAAGAGGCGGACTACCAGACCAAGTTCCGCTCGATTTCGCGTTTCCTCGAGGAAGGCGACAAGGTCAAGATCGTGGTGCGCTTCCGCGGCCGCGAGATGGCGCACCAGGAGCTGGGCATGCAGGTCATGAACCGCCTGCGCGACGAGCTCGGCGAGATCGTCCAGATCGAGCAGTTCCCGAAGATGGAAGGCCGCCAGTCGGTGATGGTCATCTCGCCGAAGCGCAAGTAGTTTCCGGTTCGGAGTTTCCAGTTTCCGGTCAAGCCGGGGCCCTGCCCCGGCTCGTTTCGTTCCGGGAACCGGAAACTTGAAACTTCCGGCCGGAACGGCCAGAATCTCGCCCCCTCTGCGCCCTGCGCAGACCAGGAAGTCCTCCCGCCTGCGTGGCGGCGAGGCCCGGCCAGCTCCCAGGCAAGGATGCGAAGCCGGCAAGGACCACCATAAACCTCCGGACAGGAGTCAACGAAATGCCGAAGATGAAAACCGTGAAAAGCGCGGCCAAGCGCTTTGCCAAGACCGGCAAAGGCGGCTTCAAGCGCTCCCACTCGCACAAGCGCCACATCCTGACCAAGAAGTCGGGCAAGCGCATCCGTCAGCTCCGCGGCGAGGCGCAGATCCATCCCTCGGATCAGCGCGAAGTGCGCATCATGCTGCCGTACGCATAACGAGAGGGAGACGAAGAGATGGCACGCGTCAAAAGAGGTGTGAGCGCCCACGCCAAGCACAAGAAGGTGCTGAAGAAGGCGAAGGGCTACTACGGCGCCAAGTCGCGCCAGTTCCGCTCGGCCAAGCAGCAGGTCATCAAGTCCGGCCAGTACGCCTACCGCGACCGCCGCGTGAAGAAGCGCGAGTTCCGCGCGCTGTGGATCATCCGCATCGGCGCCGCGACCCAGGAGCTGGGCCTGTCCTACAGCCGATTTATCAACGGGCTCGCCAAGGCGGGCGTCGCCCTCGACCGCAAGGTCCTCGCGGATCTCGCGGTGCACGACAAGGCGGCGTTCAGCGCCCTGGTGGCCCAGGCGAAAGCCCAGCTCGGCGCCGCCTGAGTCCCTCGTCGTTTTTTGCAGCACCCGACCAGGGGAACGGCGTCCGCCGTTCCCCTTTTGTTTTCGTGAGCCAGCAAGAGCCATGACCGACGAGCTCGAGAACCTGCTGCACAAGGCCCAGGCCGATGTCGCCGCGGCGGCCGACCTGCGCGCGCTGGACGCGTTGCGCGTCGACCTGCTGGGCAAGAAAGGCCGCATCACCGAGCTGCTCAAGCAGCTGTCGGCGCTGAAAGGCGACGAGCGCAAGGCCTTCGGCGAGCGCGTCAACAAGCTCAAGGAGGCGGTCGCCGAGCGGATCGCGGCACGGGCGGAAACGCTCAGGCGTGCCGCGCTGGAGCAGCAGCTCGCCGCCGAGGCGATCGACGTCACCCTGCCCGGCCGCGGCGAGTCGATCGGCGGCCTGCATCCGATCACGCGCACGATCGAGCGCATCTGCCGGCTGTTCGGCGAGCTCGGCTTCGAAACCGTCGAAGGCCCGGAGATCGAGGACGACTTCCACAACTTCAGCGCACTCAACATCCCCGAAGCGCACCCGGCGCGCGCGATGCAGGACACGTTCTACGTGATGAACGGCGCGCGCCTGCTGCGCACGCACACGAGCCCGGTGCAGATCCGCACGATGCAGTCGCGCACACCCCCGATCCGCATCATCTGCCCGGGCCGCGTCTACCGCTGCGATTCCGATCGCACGCACAGCCCGATGTTTCATCAGGTCGAGGGCCTGTACGTCGCCGAGAACGTCGCTTTCGCCGATCTCAAGTACGACCTCGAAAGCTTCCTCGCGCGCTTCTTCGAGCGCGAGGTCGAGGCACTGTTCCGGCCCTCGTACTTTCCGTTCGTCGAGCCGGGCGCCGACGTGCACATGCGCTGGACGCAGGCCGACGGCTCGTCGCGCTGGCTCGAGCTGCTCGGCTGCGGCATGGTGCACCCCAAGGTGCTCGAAGCCGTCGGCATCGACGCCGAGCGCTACACCGGCTACGCCTTCGGCATGGGCGTCGAGCGCCTGGCGATGCTGCGCTACGGCGTCGACGATCTGCGGCTGTTCTTCGACAACGATCTGCGCTTCCTGGAGCAGTTCCGATAGCCCGGAGTCACATGAAACTCAGCGAAAACTGGCTGCGCGAATGGGTCAATCCGCCGGCCGACATTCACCAGATCGCCGCCCGACTGGTCATGGGCGGGCTGGAGCTGGAAGTGGCGCCGGCCGTCGACACCCTGCCGCAGGGCGTCGTCGTCGGCCGCATCGTCGCCGCCGAGAAGCATCCGCAGGCCGATCGCCTGCAGGTGTGCCGCGTCGATGTCGGCACTGCCGAGCCGCTGCAGATCGTCTGCGGCGCGCCCAATGCGCGCGTCGGCCTGCATGCCCCCTGCGCGCTCGTCGGTGCCCGGCTGCCCGGCGGCATGGAAATCACGCAGGCGAAGCTGCGCGGCGTCGACAGCTTCGGCATGCTGTGCTCGGCCAAGGAGCTGGCGCTGTCCGACAAGTCGGACGGCCTGCTGGAGCTGGACAGCGCGGCCAAGCCCGGCCAGCCGATCACCGACTACCTGAACCTGCAGGATCACATCCTCGAGCTGGAGATCACGCCCAACCGCGGCGACTGTCTGTCGGTGATGGGCCTGGCGCGCGACGTCGCCGCGCTGTTCAACGTCAACCTGAAGCGGCCGAGCCTGCCGCCGGCGGTCGTCGTCGGCGACCGCCAGGCGCGCATCGAGGTCGAAAGCGCCGCCGACTGCCCGAACTACGCCGGGCGCATGATCACCCGGCTCAATCCGAAGGCGCGCACGCCGGACTGGATGCGCGAGCGCCTGCGCCGTGCCGGTCTGCGCTGTATCCACCCGGTCGTCGACGTCACCAACTACGTGATGCTCGAGCTGGGCCAGCCGCTGCACGCCTTCGACTGCGACAAGCTCAAAGGCAGCGTGCGCGTGCGCCGCGCGCGCAGCGGCGAGCAGCTGAAGATGCTCAGCGGCGATGAGCTCAGCTTCGCGCACGGCGAGCTGCTGATCACCGACGCCAGCGGCCCGATCGCGCTCGCCGGTGTCATGGGCGGGCTCGACAGCGGCGTCACCGCAGCGACGACCAGCATCTTCCTCGAATCGGCCTGCTTCGCGCCGGCCGCGGTCTCCGGCACGGCGCGCCGCCACCGGCTCGTCTCGGACGCGGCGTATCGTTTCGAGCGCGGCGTCGATCCGGCGCTGCAGCGCATCGGCATCGAGCGCGCGTCGCAGCTGATCACCGCGATCTGCGGCGGCGAAGTGCATCCGATCACGCAGGTCGGCCGCAGCCAGCCGGAGCCGATCAGCGTGCGCCTGCGCCACGCCCGACTCAACCGGCTGCTCGGTCACGAGATCGGCGGACGCGAGATCGAGCAGCTGCTCGGGCGCCTTGGCATCAGCACGCGCAACGAGATCGGCGATGCCTGGCTGTGCCGCATCCCGAGCCATCGCTATGACCTGCGCATCGAAGCCGATCTGATCGAGGAGGTCGCGCGCCTCTACGGCTACGACCGCATTCCGGCCAGGCCCTATCTCGCGGCGCTGGTGCCGTCGCGCCCCGCCGAGGCGCGACGCCCGCTCGCCGACGCGCGTGCGGCCCTGGTCGCGCGCGGCTGGCAGGAAATCGTCTCGCTCGCCTTCGTCGATCCGCGCATGCAGCAGGCGCTCGACCCGCAGCATCACCCGGTCGCGGTCGACAACCCCATCGCGGACACGCAGGCGGCGCTGCGCAGCTCGCTGTGGCCCGGCCTCGTCGGCGCCTGGCTGCACAACCGCCAGCGCCAGATCGAGCGCGTGCGCCTGTTCGAGACCGCCGTCTGCTTCCGCGACGTGCACGGTGAAGTCGTCGAGACCCTGCGCATCGCCGGACTCGCCGCCGGCAGCGCACTGCCGGAGCAGTGGGCAGTGCCGGCGCGGCCGACCGATTTCTACGATGTGAAGGCCGAGGTCGCCGCGCTGTTCGGTGCGGCCGCCGGCGACTACCGCTTCGAAGCCGCGCCGCATCCGGCGCTGCATCCCGGCCGCAGTGCGCGCGTGCTGCGCGCGGACCAGGCTGCGGGCTGGATCGGCGCGCTGCATCCCGAGACCGTCGCTGCGCTCGACCTGCCGGAAGCGCCGCTGGTCTTCGAGCTCGACTGGCCCGCGCTGCGTGACGTGGCGGTACCGGCGATGGCGCCGCTGTCGGAGTTTCCGTCGTCGCGGCGCGACCTCGCCGTCGTCGTCGGCGAGGCGGTGAGCGCGCAGGCCTTGCTCGACTGCGCCCGCAGCGCCGGTGGCAATTTATTGCAGAAAGTTTTCGTGTTCGATATCTACCGCGGCGAAGCAGTAGGAAAGGCTTGTAAAAGCGTGGCTTTGGGCTTGATTTTCAATGACTATTCCCGCACGCTAACCGTTGAAGACATCGACACGGCTACGGCATCGATCACCCGGGCGCTGGCCCGGGAGCTCGGCGCCGCCATCCGACAATAAGCTCGCAGATAGGGGCTGCACGTGGCGCTGACGAAGGCAGAGCTGGCGGAAGCACTGTTCGACGACCTGGGTCTCAACAAGCGCGAGGCCAAGGAGTTCGTGGACCTCTTCTTCGAGGAGATTCGCGGTCGCCTCGAGGCCGGCGAAGAGGTCAAGCTGTCGGGTTTCGGCAACTTCGAGCTGCGCTCCAAGAATCAGCGCCCCGGCCGCAATCCGAAAACCGGGGAGGAAATACCGATCTCGGCGCGCCGCGTCGTCACGTTCCGTCCAGGCCAGAAGCTGCGTCTGAGGGTCGAGGCGGATGTCGTCCGCAGATAGCAAGACCCAGCTCGCCGCGCTGCCGGAGATTCCGCGCAAGCGCTACTTCGCGATCGGCGAAGTCAGCGAGCTGTGCGACGTCAAACCGCACGTGCTGCGCTACTGGGAGCAGGAGTTTCCGCAGCTCAGGCCGGTCAAGCGCCGCGGCAACCGGCGCTACTACCAGCAGGAAGACGTGCTGCTCGTGCGCCGCATCCGCAGCCTGCTCTACGAGCAGGGTTTCACGATCGGCGGCGCGCGCCAGCGCCTGCGCGAGATGGCGAAGTCGCACGGCGCCGCCAACGATGCCAAACCGGACGGCAAGGCCGAAGCCGCGGCCCGCAGTCACCGCGCCGAAGAGATCAAGGAGCTGCGCGACGAGCTGGAGTCGCTGCTGCGGCTGTTTCCGGAATAGGCGCGCTTTAATTGCCTCCGGGCGTCCGCTACACTGCGCGCCCCCAGTCGTCTCTCTTTCCGTCGGGGCGTAGCGCAGCCTGGTAGCGCACCTCCTTGGGGTGGAGGTGGTCGGAGGTTCAAATCCTCTCGCCCCGACCAATAAATCAAGCAGTTATGAGAACGCCGGCTGATTGCCGGCGCCGTCGTAACTGCGGGGTAACAGCAGAACGAGCGGCGCTCTCTTCAGCGCCCATTCCCGAATGTCTGTGGATTTTCCGCAAACGCGTGCATCGGCCGACCAAAGGCTCGCTCGCATGCAGCCGCTTTCGGATACGATGTGCCCCTCGGCTCGAAGCGAACAGCGTCATGGACAATCTCGTCATCGTCAAAGCAGCGCGTGACGCCGAAGCCGGCGTCTGGTTTGTCGAATCAAGTGACGTGCCCGGCCTGCATCTCGAAGACGACACGCTTGAAGGGCTGTCCGACAAACTCCCAGGCGCCATTCTCGACCTGCTCGAAGCGAGCGGTCAGACCCGCGGCCTCCACGATGTCCACGTCGAGCTGATCGCGCATTCCAGTACGCGAGTACGCATCGCTGCGTGAATGACTATGGCAAACCCGTCCGCGATATCCTCCGGCAGAACGGTTGTCGCTTTCTTCGGCAGGGACGGGGCGACCATCATGAGGTATGGATCAGCCCGCGCACTGACAGGCCGTTCACCGTCCCCGTAAAGATCAAGTCGCGCCACACGGCAAACGGCATCCTGCGGGATGCGGGGCTGCCCAAGGCTTTCTGAATTACGCGCGCACTGACCCGATGCGGTTCGCCTGCGGCGAGCCGCATCATCCTGCGGCCGGCATTGCGCGCTCGATCAGCTCGGCGAGCGGTGCGCCGGCCGGCAGCGTGCCGTAGTTGAGGCCGTGCTCCCCGCCCAGCCGCGTCGCGCAGAACACGTCCGCGACGGCGGCGTTGCCGCCACCGACGAGGATCGCGGCCTGCAGCGCCAGCGCCATGCGCTCGACGAGCATGCGGCTGCGCAGCTCCAGCGTGGTCACGTCATCGAAGGCACCGGCGAGCCAGGCGATCTCGCGATCGAGATGGGCGTTGCCGCCCTTGGCCGTCATCAGCTCGCCGAACAGCGCCTCGCGCGTCTCCGGCTGCTTCGACAGCGCGCGCAGCACGTCGAGACACTGGATGTTGCCGCTGCCCTCCCAGATCGAGTTCAGCGGCGCCTGGCGGTAGAGGCGCGGCAGATTGCTCTCCTCGACGTAGCCGGCGCCACCGAGGCACTCCTGTGCCTCGTTGACCAGCGGCGGGCAGCGCTTGCACACCCAGTACTTGCCGATCGCCGTGGCGATGCGCGCGAGCGCGGCCTCCGCCGGGTCGCGCGCCTGCGCGTCGACCGCGCGCGCGACGCGCAGCGCCAGCGCCGTGCACGCCTCCGACTCCAGCGCGAGATCGGCGAGCACGTTGCGCATCAGCGGCTGCTCGATCAGCAGGCGGCCGAAGGCCTTGCGGTGCCGGGCGTGATGCAGTGCCTGCACCAGCGCCTGGCGCATCAGCGCGCTGGAGCCGATCATGCAGTCCAGGCGCGTCAGCGCGACCATCTCCAGGATCGTGGCCACGCCGCGCGCCTCGCCGCCGACGCGCTGCGCCCAGGCGCCCTGGAGCTCCACTTCGCTGGACGCATTGCTCCAGTCGCCGAGCTTGTCCTTGAGCCGCTGGATGCGGATCGCGTTGCGCGAGCCGTCGGGCCGCAGCTTGGGCATCAGATAGCAGCCCAGGCCGGCGTCGCCCTGTTGCGAATGGACGTAGGCGAGCACCAGCCAGGCGTCGCACATCGGCGCCGAGAAGAACCACTTGTGGCCGACGAGCTCGTAGCTGCCGTCGGCCTGCGGATAGGCGCGCGTCGTATTCGACCGGACGTCGGAGCCGCCCTGCTTCTCGGTCATGCCCATGCCGATCATGCAGCCGCTCTTGTCGGACGCCGGCAGTACGCGCGGGTCGTAGGCGTACGAGGTGATGCGCGGCACCCAGACCTCGGCGAGCTTGGGCTCGTGGCGCAGCGCCGGCACCGCCGAATGCGTCATCGTCAGCGGGCAGCCGGTGCCGGCCTCGGCCTGCGCATGCAGGTACGACAGCGCGGCGCGCGCGACATGCGCGCCCGCGCGGTCCTCGTGGCGCCAGGCGAAGGCGTGCACGCCGTATTGCATGCCGAGCTGCATCACGCGGTGGTAGGACGGATGAAACTCGACCTCGTCGATGCGATGGCCGTAGCGGTCGAAGGCGCGCAGCTTCGGCTTGTTCTCGTTCGCGGTATAGCCGAGTTCCATCAGCTCGCCGCCGGCAACCGCGCCGAACTCGCTGAGGTGGGCTTCGGCCCAGCCGCCGCCTTCGCGCTGCACCGCTTCGCGCAGCGCGATGTCGCTGAGCCAGGCGTTGTAGTGCGGCAGCGGCGGCGCCTGGTTCTCGACTGTGTGGGTAATGAAGCGTTCTGCAACGCTCATGAGACATCTCCGGTGAGTCGCGCGTCGTCGCGCGCGTTCGCCTCTATGTTTGCACACTCGGCGCAGAAGGGCGGCTTGCGCGCCTGCCGCGCCCGTGCGCACGACCGCGATCAGCGAGCCGCGCAGCATGCTGTAGACCTGGTTCTGGCCGATCTGCGCGAACATCAGGCTCAGGCTGGCGCCGTGCGCATCGAGCTCCGGGGCGTTGTCGGCGAGCGGGCCGGCGCCCAGCGCCGGCAGCGGCGCGGCAGCGAACGGCCCGGCGCGGTACCGTACCGGGATTGCCGCAAGGCGTGCCTGCATCGACGGCGAGTCCCCGAATGTCGTGATCAGGCGATCATCCTGCCCGGCGGGGGGAAGATGCGGTCTGCGGCCGCGCGGGACTAGAATCGGCTCGGTTCTCGGAGAGGGGGACGTCTTTGGACTGGATCCCGACCGCCCGCGACAGCCGCTGGATCGCGACCCTGTATCGCGGCGCGAGCGTCGCTCACGGCGCCACGTTCCAGCGCTGGGCGCTGGACCAGCTGGCAGATCGTACCCGCTTCTCCGCGGCGGCGTGGTGTCTGCGCCGTGCGGACCGTGAACGGCTCACGGCGACCAGTACCCGCGGTCTTTCGCCGCGCAGCCTGGAGCCGCTGCTGATGCTCGGCGCCGGCGAGTGGCTGGCGCCGGCCGCAGGCGGCGAATCCGGCTTCGTCGCGCAGATCGAGTTTGCGGCACTGGCCGATGCCCGGCCTGCGGCCGCCCTGCTCCGCGAACACGGTTTCGTCCAGGCGTTCGTCGGTGTGTTTCCGCAGCCCGGCACGCTGTTCAGCACGATCCTGTGCCTGTTGCGGACCGCGGAGGACGGCGGATTCTCGTACGCAGACTGCGACAGCCTGCGCCTGCTGCTGCCGCATCTGGCCGAAGCCGAAGCGCTGTCCCTCGACATCCGCCTCAATCTCGATCGCCATCTGGCCGAAGCGGGGCGCCGCAACCGCGGCGCCGCCTGCCTCGCCGACGGCAGCGGCGCGATCCGCGCGCTGACGGCGGATTTTCGCGAGCTGATGCAGCGCAGGGTCATCGGCTGGGACGGCGTCCATCTGCCGCGAGTGATCGAACTCGGCCTCGCGTGCGGCGGCGTACACAGCAAATCGGTGCCGGCGCTCGGCCTGCACGTGCGTATCGCCGCCAGCGACGAAGACCTCTTCGAAGTCCACGTGCGGCCGGCGCATCCATTCGATCGGCTCAGCGCGCGCGAGCACGACATCGTCAAGGCGATCGTCGACGGCGAGAGCTACAAGGTCGCGGCGCGCCGGCTCGGGCTGAGCGCCTCGACCGTCGCCAATCACGCCTCCAACATCTACCGCAAGCTCGGCGCCCTCAACCGCGATCAGGTGGTCGATCTGGCGACCTCGTTTCGCGGCACCCGGCCGGACGACGGCGAGTAGCCGCCGGCGCCGCGTGCGCGCCGGCCGTCTCGGCCCCAAAACGGGCACCGTGAGAAATCCTCGGTGCGCCGCCGCGGGTTTCGCGGCACCAGCCCGCAGGGTCGCGCGTTCCCGCCCGCCAGCCGTGATGAAACATCTATGGGGATGCTGACCCACGTCAACACCGCGCTGCTGGCGCGGGCGGAAGATGGTCGCCGACCGGGAAGCACCGATTCGCCACCCGGCGCCGGACCCGCTGCACTTCGAAAGCCGGGGGCTCCGGAGCGATCCACTCATTTTGGAGTATCCACATGCTGAACATCATTCGTTCGTACCTCGACTTCTATCGCGACACGCGCGGCCTGACGATCGTCGAATACGCCGTCGCGGGCGCGCTCATCACTGCGGCGGTGGTGGTTGCCTTCACGTTGCTCGGCACAAACATTGGCGCCGAGATCAACGGGCTCGCCGATGATGTTAGCGGCCCCTGAACGCAGAGATGCGTCGCGGTGCAGCGGGCCGGCGACAGCGCCGGCCCGCCGTACCAAGTCTCCAACCAGATTCTTCGGGCACCCGCAATGCCGACCTCACCCCTGCTGACACTGAGCCTGCTCGTGCTGCTCGCCCTGGCGGTCCGCGGAGACCTGCGCAGGCAGCGCATCCCGAACGGGCTCACGCTCGGCGGCACGGCGCTCGGCGTGGTGCTGCACGCATTCGAGCACGGCAGCGCCGGCGCCAGCACTGCGCTGACCGGCGCGCTGGCGGCGGGGCTCGTGCTGCTGCCGCTGTGGCTGCTGCGCGGCATGGGCGCGGGCGACGTCAAGCTGATGGCCGCGGTCGGCGCCCATCTCGGGCCTGTGCTGGGCGTGGCGGCGAGTCTCGCCACGCTGATCGCCGGCGGCGTGCTCGCACTCGCCGTGCTGCTGCGGCGCGCGCGGCATGCGGACGCCGCCGCCCGCACGCCCGAACCCGCACGCGCCTTCGCCTATGCCCCCGCGATCGCGGCCGGCAGCCTGATCGCCGCATCGATGCCGCTATGGCACACGCTCGGAACATGAGGATGGAAAGCGTGCGCACACCGGCGCCCGCTTGCGACCGCGCCCGCGACACCGGCGGCGCGGCGTGCCAGCCGCATGCGGCGCCCACCCGTCTCGCCCAGACCGGACTGCCGTCGTCGATGCTCACCGCACTGCTGTCGAAACACCTGCTGGTCGGCGGCGCGGCGTCCGTCGCCACGCTGGCGGACAGCACCACGCTGCATCCCGACGTGATCGACGAGATCGTCGCGCTGATGCTCGACAGCGGGCATCTGCATGCACAGGCCGACGCGGACGGCTCGCTGCGCGTCGGGCTGAACCCGGCCGGGCGCCTGTTCGCCTGCGCCGCACTCGGTCATGACGGATACGTGGGGCCGGCGCCGGTATCGGCCGCGCAGTACGCGCTGGTCGTCACCGCCAACGCACTGGCGCGCGATCCGATCACGCCTCAGATCCTGCATGCCGCATTCGAAGGCGTGGTCGTCGACGAGCGCACGATCGATCAGTTCGCCGTTGCGCTGAGCTCGGTCAAGCCTCTGCTCGTGCACGGCCCCTCCGGCGCCGGCAAGACCTACCTGTGCCAGCATCTCGCACGCGCACTGCGCGGAGCGACGCTGGTGCCGCACGCGGTCGCCGCCGGCGACGTCGCGGTGCGGGTCTACGACCCGGCGCTGCACGACGTCGTGGACGTCGGCGTGACCACCGCCGGCGGCGGCGCCGTCGACCCGCGGTTCGTCTGCTGCCGCAGGCCGGCGCTGATCTGCGGTGCCAGGCTCGATCGCGCGCGGCTGGACGTGAGCATCGACCCGATCACCAACGTCGCCGTCGCGCCGCTGACGATGCGCGCCAACAACGGCATGCTGATCGTCGACGACTTCGGCGATCAGCACATCACGCTCGACGAGCTGAGCCGGCGCTGGGCGCTGCCTCTGGACACGCAGCGCGACTGGATCACCGTCGATGGCAGCCGCGGCGAATCGGTCCCGTTCGACGTGGTGCTCGTGCTCATCGCCAATCGCGAGCTCGAGGGCGTCCTCCCGCAGGACTTTCGGCGCCATCTCGGGCAGCGCATCGCCCTCGGCGAGGTTCCGGCCGAGCACTATCTGCTGCTGTGGGGCCGCGCATGCGCCGACCTCGGCATCGCCTTCGACGCCGGGCTTGCGCGCTACGCGCTCACCGGGCTGCACGCAGCCGAGGGCGTGCCCCCCCTGGCCGCGCACCCGGCCCAGCTGCTGGCGGCGATGGTCGAGCACGCGCGCCGCAACGACCAGGGCGGTGCACCGACCCGCGACATGCTGCGCGCAGCCTGGAGCGCGCGCTTTTCCGCCGCTGTGCGCGCGGACGCGCGCAGCGCGCCCCGACCCGAATAGCCAATACCCGAAACCGGAACGGAGATTCCCATGGCTGCACGCAAATCCATTCTTCCCACCGTGGCCGCACTGCTGCTCGGCATCGCCGCCGCGGCGCTCGCGGCGCGCTGGATGCAATCACGCCTGGCGTCAGTCGAGAGCGCGCGCGCCGGGACCGTTCCCGTCGTCGTCGCGGCGACGACGATCCCCTTCGGCGAGCAGGTCACGCTGAACGACATCAGGACCATCGACTGGCCGAAGTCGTCGGTCCCCGACAACAGCTTCTCGGACCCGGCGCAGGTGGCCGGCCAGTTCAGCAACCAGAAGCTGCTGCCGGGCGAGATCGTGCTCAGGCAGCGCGTGGCCGATCGTTCCGGCGGCAATCTGCTGTCGACGATGATCGAGCCGCATCGCCGCGCGGTCACGGTGCGCGTCAACGACGTCATCGGCGTTGCCGGCTTTCTGCTGCCGGGCAACCGCGTCGACGTGCTGGCCACGCGGCTCAACGAAAAGCGTCGCGCCGAAACGCACACGCTGCTGCAGAACCTCAAGGTGCTCGCCGTCGACCAGACCACGTCCGAAGCCGGCAAGGACGAGCCGGTGGTAGTGCGCGCGGTCACGCTGGAGATGGACCCCGAAGAGGCGGAACAGCTGGTCGCGGCAACCGAGGAAGGAACCGTACAGCTCGCGCTGCGCAATCCTGAAGACCGCTCGGTGGCGACGCGCCCGGAGCCGACCCCGGCCGCAGTGGCCGCGGCAGCGCAGCCGACGCCGGCACCGGTCGTGCGCAGCCGGCCGCGCCCGCCGCCGAAGGACACCGTCACCATCATCCGCCAGGCGCAGTCCAGCGAGTCGGAAACCAAACCGTGAGCCGCCCGCCGATGTCCGCCCTGCCGACCCTTTCGCCATCCGTGCCGCACGTCCGTGGCCCGCGGCCTCCCATGGAGTACGTCATGAAATCAAGAGCTCGTCCCGGTGCGCGCGCCGCGCTCGTTCTGTGGCTGGTCGCGCTCGGCGCCGTGCTGCCGGCCGCACAGGCCGCGCCACCGCCACCGCCGCCGCCCGAGGTGCGCGGCGTGTCGACCGCGGCGGTGGGTCCGTTCCAGGTGGCCCTGTACAAGTCGGCGGTGCTGTCGTTCCCGCGCGCGGTCAAGCAGGTCTCGGTCGGCAATCCCGGGGTCGCCGATATCCTGATCCTGCGCCGCCAGCAGCTCTACGTGGTCGGCAAGAACCTGGGCACGACCAACGTCGTCGCCTGGGACGACTCGGGCAACGTGCTCAGCACCTTCGACGTCGAAGTCACGCACGACCTCGACACGCTCAAGCAGAAGCTGCACCGGCTGCTGCCAAGCGAATCGATCAACGTCCATTCCGCGCAGGAGAAGCTGATCCTCAGCGGCGAGGTGTCGAGCCTCGCCCGCCTCGACGCAGCCAAGGAGCTGGCCGGCGGCTTCCTTCCCGATTGCGTGCGGCCGGTCTCCGATGCGCCGGAAGCGCAGGCGAAAGGCGCGCGCACGGGCACCACGCCCGACCCTTCGTGCAAGAAGGGAGCGGTGGTCAACATGCTGCAGGTCGGCGGCGCACAGCAGGTGATGCTCAAGGTCACGGTCGCGGAGATGGCGCGCAGCGTGATCAAGCGCCTCGATGCCAACCTCAGCATCCTCAATTTCGGCGAGCACCTGAGCGGAGGCGCGGTGTCCGGCGGCGCCGGGTTCCCGAACGCGCTCGATCCCGACGGTCTGCTGACGCCGCTGCAGGGCGCGCTCGGCAATCAGTCGAACATCATCGGTCCGCCGCTGGACCTGCTCGATCCGACAACGCCGACGATCGACAGCACCGGCATGTTCCTCAGCTACCTGTCGGGCGACTTCTTTCTGCAGGCCGTGCTCGACGTCTCCAAGCGCAACGGCCTGGCCAAGATCCTCTCGGAGCCGACGCTGACCACGCTCACCGGCCAGGAGGCGCAGTTCCTCTCCGGCGGCGAGTTCCCGATTCCGGTGCCGCAGAGCGGCGTCTCGGGCGCGACGACGATCGAGTTCAAGGAATTCGGCGTGGGGCTGCGCTTCGTGCCGGTCGTTCTCGATTCCGGGCGCATCAACCTCACGCTCAACGTCAGCGTCAGCGAAGTCTCGGCCGACAATGCCGTCGTGCTGCGCTCGGCCGGCACGACCAGCAGCTTCGTGATTCCGTCGCTGACCAAGCGCAGCGCGTCGGGAACCGTGGAGCTGGGCGACGGGCAGAGCATGGGCATCGCCGGCCTGATCAACGACAACCTGCGCCAGTACGTCGAGAAGTTCCCCGGGCTCGGCGATCTGCCGATCATCGGCGCGCTGTTCCGCAGCCAGGAATACGTTTCCGGCCAGACCGAGCTGGTGATCTTCGTCACGCCCTATCTCGCCAAGCCGATCGCGCCGGACCGCATCCGCCTGCCGACCGACAGTTTCGTGCCGCCGCAGGACTGGGAGTTCTACCTGCTGGGCCGCACCGACTCGTACACGCGGCCGCCGCTGCGCGGCAAACCGGTCCAGCTCGACGTCGGCCACGACCTGAGCCGCTGATACGCGACGAGCCCATTTTCCGCAAACGGAGCCAAGCATGAACACTTTTCGCAGTCTGAGTCTCGCCGTCGCCGCTGCCGCACTGGCCGCCTGTGCGAGCAGCCCGCAGCAGGAGAACGATCCCGCGTTCGGCAGCTCGGTGCGCAACATGATCAGCGCCCAGGTGCACAATCCCGCGGCCGTGAGCCGGCCGGGCGACAGCGCACCGGACGGAATCGACGGCGAGCGCGCGGCCTCGGTGCTCAAGACCTACCGCAGTGACGTCGACAAGCCCGCGCGCGCGCAGGAAGGCGTCACCGTCCGCGTGAACGACTGAGCGCCAGCGAGCACCGCACCATGAACCGCTGCTCCTTGCATCGCCGCCAGAGCGGGATCGCGCTGATCCTGGTGACGATCGGCGCGCTCGCGCTGCTGGGCATGGCCGGGCTCGCGCTCGACATGGGCATGGCGTACATCGCCAAGTCGCGCCTGCAGAACGCGGTGGACGCGGCCGCGCTCGACGGCGCCAAGGTGCTCAACGACACCGGCAGCGTCAGCGCCGCGACGACGGCGGCGCTGGCGACCTTCGGCACCAACATGGGCGGAACCAGCGCGACCGCCACCGTGCAGACCTCACCGACGCTGCAGCCGTTCTCCGCCGGCGCAGCCAATCCGCGCTTCGTCCGGGTCAGCGTCGGCGCGCTGCCGGTCGCGGTGCGGCTGGCGCGCGTCCTGCCCGGCGTCGGCGATTCGCTGGACATCGGCGCCAGCGCGGTCGCCGGCCCCATTCCGCTCGGCGACACGGTCTGCGACGCGCTGCCGGTCGCCTTGTGCGGCACGCCCGGCGACACCGACTGCACGGACGGCAGCTGCTTCGGCTTCGCCGCCGGAACCACCGACGAGCTGGAACTCAAAGGCGACAACGTCTCGCTGACCCATGGCAACTATGGTCTGGTCGAGCTCAGCTGCGGTACCGGCGCCGCCTGCGTCCGTGACGGCCTTGCCGGCGGGCACGAGGTCTGCTTCTCGCAGAGCGGAACGATCACCACGGAGCCGGGTGTCAAAGCGGGGCCGACGCGCCAGGGCCTGGATACGCGCTTTGGCATCTACAACGGCCCGGTCTCCGCCGCCGAGTACCCGCCCGACGTGGTGACCACCTACTCACCGGTGATCTTCCATTCGACTTACGAAGCCCGGCTGACCAGCCCGGCGAGCTGGAACTACACCAGTCCTCCGGGTCGGCCGCAGCGCCGGGTGACCGTGATTCCGGTGATCGACTGCAGCGTGCCGATCACCGGCCGCAGCGAGGTGCCGCTGATCGGCGGCGCCTGTCTGTTCCTGACGCGGCCGGTGTCGACATCCGGCGGCAGCATCTACGGACAGCTGGTTCCGACCTGCGAAGCAGCGGGCGCGGTGGCCGAAGACCCGGACCCGGACAGCGCGTACTACCGGATCATCCTGTACCGGGACGCGAGCTCGACGCAGAGCTGACCATGACTTCACCCGTCCGCCCCACCCGCAGTGTGCAGCAGCAGGGCCTCGCGCTCGTCGAGGCCGTGATCGTGCTGCCGGTGATGCTGCTGCTCCTGCTCGCCGTCGCGGAAATGGGCCGCGCGCTGTTCCACTACAACACGCTGCACAAGCTCGTGCGCGACGCCGCACGCTACGCTGCCGCGGTCGCGATCCCGGATGACACCGACGTCATCGACTTGTCCTCCGCGCTGATCACCACGACGCGCAACCTCGCCGTCTACGGCTCGCCGGGGGCAAGCGCAACCGCGTTGCTGCCGGGCCTGAGCGTGTCCGATATCACCGTCTCGGCGCCGGATGCGCTGCACGTCCGGATCGACGCCGACTACACGTACACGCCGCTGTTCGTCGTGATTCCCAGCTTCGGGCTGGGCGCCGGTGACATCACCGTGCCGACGTCGATGAGCGCGAGCGCGACGATGAGGGCGCTATGAGCCGCCGCCGTGAGTCCGGCACGACCGTCGTCGAGCTCGCCGTCGCCGGCGCGGCGGTGCTGCTGGTGCTGTTCGCCTGCCTCGAGATCGCGCGCCTGATGTTCGTGTGGAACACGATCGGCGAAGCGACGCGGCGCGGCGCGCGCCTCGCCGCGGTGTGTCCGCCGAATCACGCGTCGGTCATCGCGGCGGCCGTGCTCAACCCGCCCGGCGGCGACACGCGCAGCGGTCACGTCGCCGGGCTGGAGACCACGAACGTCAGCGTCCAGTACCTGGACGCGGGCGGCGCCACGACCGCCTCGATCGCCGACATGGCCTTCGTGCGCGTCTCCATCACGGGCTTCCAGCACATCCTGGCGATCCCTTTCATCACGCAGACGATCAACGTCCCGCCCTTTGCAACGACGATTCCGGTGGAGAGCCTCGGCTACGTACCGGAAACCGACTCGCGCCAGTGTGCCGGCGGCTGACCCAGGATACCCCCAATGAACCGACCCGCAAACGCGCGCACCCCGGACCGGAGCGCTCCGCTATGAGAACCATCACCGTGCTGATCAGCTGCCGGACCCGAGCCAGCGGAGAGGCGGTCCGCGATCTTCTGCGCGGCCAGACCGAGCTGGACGTCAGCCTCGGTGTAATCGACAACGGACACGCCGATCCCCTGCACGGCCAGCGCGGCCTGCCGGACGTGCTGATCCTCGTCGTCGACGGCATCGGCGAGGAGATGCTGGCAGCGCTGGCGGCACGCACCGCGGCGGACCGGCCGCCGACGATCGTGATCGCGCCGGCCGGTGATGCGCCATTGATGC
>JBFMCQ010000066.1:0-19343 GCA_040754295.1 Pseudomonadota bacterium
GCAAGCAGCTGCCGGGCGACGTCGAGATGAAGCCGCTGTACGACCAGTCGATGTTCATCCGCCAGGCCATCGACGAGGTCAAGTACGCGGCGCTCGAAGGCGGTCTGCTCGCGGTCCTCGTGCTCTATCTGTTCCTGCGCAATGCGTGGACGACGGCCATCGTCGCCGTCGCGATTCCGGTCTCGGTGATCGCGACCTTCAACCTCATGTACGGCGCCGGCCTGTCGCTGAACATCATGTCGCTTGGCGGCATCGCGCTGGCGATCGGCATGCTCGTCGACGACGCGATCGTCGTGCTGGAGAACATTCACCGCAACCTCGAGCGCGGGCTGCCGCTGCGCGAGGCGGCGGTCACCGGCGCCGGGCAGGTCGCCGGTGCGGTGACGGCGTCGACACTGACGACGGTCGCGGTGTTCTTCCCGATGGTGTTCGTCGAAGGCATCGCCGGCCAGCTGTTCGCCGACCAGGCGCTGGTGGTCACCGGCGCGCTGATCTTTTCGCTCGTCGTGTCGCTGACGCTGATCCCGATGATGGCGGCGCGCGCGGCGCGCCAGCGCGCGATCGTCGAAGCGGCGCCGGTCGTCGAAGGCCGCGGCCGCCTGCGCAGCGGCGTCTCGCGCGCGCGCTTTGCGCTGCTCGAATCGCTGCCGTCGCTGTTGTTGTGGCCGCTGGTGCAGCTGTTCCGCGGTGCCGGCCTCGCGCTGGGCGTCGTGCTGCGACCGCTGTCGGCGCTCTGGCAGCGCGGCTTCGCACGGCTCGAGCAGCGCTACGTGCCGCTGCTGGACTGGGCGCTCGACCACCGCATCAGCGTGCTCGCGACCGCGGGCGCGCTGTTCTTCGCGGCGCTCGCGCTGCTGCCGCGCCTGGGCGTCGAGCTGATTCCGCCGTTCAACCAGGGCGAGTTCCGTGCCGAAGTCCAGCTGCCGCCCGGCGCGCCGCTGGAGCGCACCGACGCCATGCTGCAGGACCTGACCCGCGGCTTCCGCGACGAAGCCGGCGGCGATGCGTGGATCGCCGCCGCCTATACCGTCGCCGGCACCGGCAACCGGCTCGATGCGAATCCCGAAACCGGCGGCGAGAACTCCGGCAGCGTGAACATCGTGCTCCAGCCCGCCGGCTTCGCGCACGAAGCCGAGGTCATCGCCGCGCTGTCGCGCCGGCTCGACCGCGTTCCCGGCGCCAGCTACGGCTACGAGCGGCCGACGCTGTTCACGCTCAAGACGCCGCTCGAAGTGGAGATCGCCGGCTACGATCTCGCCGACCTGGAGCGTGTTTCCGAGACGCTGCGTGCACAGCTGCTCGCGTCCGGCCGCTTCACCGAGGTCGACAGCACGCTCGCGCCGGGACACCCCGAAATCCAGGTTCTGTTCGACCAGGAGCGCGCCGCGCGCCTGGGGCTCGATACCGCGCTGCTCGCCCAGCGCGTCGCCGGCATCGTGCGCGGCAATGTCGCCACGCGCTATCGCATCGGCGATCGCGAGATCGACGTGCTCGTGCGCGGCGCGCAGGACACGCGCGCGAGCCTGCAGGCGGTGCGCAACATGCTCGTCAACCCCGAGTCCGCACAACCCGTGCGACTGTCCTCGATCGCCGACGTACGCCTGAAGTCCGGGCCCAGCGAAATCCGCCGCGTCGACCAGCAGCGCGTCGTCGTCGTGTCTGCGAATCTGGTGCATGGCGATCTCGGCGACGGCGTCGCCGAGATCGAGAATCTGCTCGCGGGCATCGCGATGCCCTCGGGCCTGTCCGCGCGCATCGCCGGCCAGAGCGAGGAGATGGAGGTGTCGTTCAGGTCGCTGACGATGGCGCTGGCGTTGGCGATCTTTCTCGTCTATCTGGTCATGGCCTCGCAGTTCGAGTCGCTGATCCACCCCTTCGTCATTCTGTTCACGATCCCGCTCGCTGCGATCGGCGCGATCTTCTCGCTGTACCTGACCGGTTCGGTGATCAACGTCGTCGCGCTGATCGGCATGATCGTGCTCGCCGGCATCGTCGTGAAGAACGGCATCGTGCTGATCGACCTCGTCAACCGCCTGCGCGCCGACGGCCAGGTCTTGCGCGCGGCGATGCTCGAAGCCGGGCGCACGCGCCTGCGCCCGATCCTGATGACGACGCTGACGACGGTGCTCGGCCTGCTGCCGATGGCGATCGGCGGTGCCGAGGGCGCCGAGGTGCGCCAGCCAATGGCGATCACCGTGATCGGCGGTCTGGTCGTGTCGACGCTGCTGACGCTGGTCGTGATCCCGGTGCTGTATTCGTTGCTTGCACGGGAGACGGGAGAAGGGAGACGGGAGACGATGCAGGCGCCGTTTCCGACGTCTCCCGTCTCCCCGCTCCCGTCTCCAGAAGCCGAAGCCGGAGGCGCGAAATGAGCCTCACCTCGCTGTCGCTGCAGCGGCCGGTGAGCGTGGCGATGTTCTTCGTCTGCATGGCCGTGATCGGCGTCATCGGCGCGCAGCGGCTGCCGCTGGAGTTCCTGCCCGACATCGAGTTCCCCGGCATCTTCATCAACCTGCCGTATCGCAACTCGACGCCGGAGGAAGTCGAGCGGCGGGTGACGCGGCCGGTCGAGGAAGCGCTGGCGACGCTGCCGGGCATCGAGCGCATGCGCTCGGAGTCGTCCGACAGCGGTGCGCAGATCTTCGTGCGCTTCGACTGGGGCGAGGATCTCGCGGTCAAGGGCGTCGAGGCGCGCGACAAGATCGACGCGATCCGTGACGACCTGCCGCAGGACATCGAGCGCCTCCAGATCCAGAAGTTCGAAGCCGGCAGCATCCCGGTGCTGACGCTGCGCGTGTCGGCGGAACGCGACCTGTCCAACGCCTACGACATGCTGGAGCGCAACCTCAAGCGCCGCATCGAGCGGCTGCCGGGCGTGTCGCGCGTCGAGCTCTACGGCGTCGAGCCCAAGGAAGTCCGCATCGAGCTCGCGGCGGATCGCGTTGCCGCGCACGGCGTCGATCTGCGAGCGCTCGGCGAGACGCTGCAGCGCGCGAACTTCGCGCTCACCGCCGGCGATTTCATCGAGGCCGGCAAGCGCTATTACGTCAAGCCGGAGGGCCGCTTCGGCTCGCTCGATGAGATCCGCGCCGTGGTCATCGACGGCCGCGGCCTGCGGCTCGGCGACATCGCCGAGGTGCGCTACACCGACCCGGTGCGCAGCTACGGGCGCCATCTCGACGGACGCTACGCGATCGGCCTCAACGTGTTCAAGGAGACCGGCGCCAATCTGGTCGAAGTCGCGGACCGCGCGCTCGCGGAGATCGACGCCGTGCGCGACCTGCCGGAGATGACCGGCATCAGCCTCTACGTGATGGAGAACACCGCCGACAGCGTGCGCAGCTCGCTGGACGATCTGATCGAAGCCGGACTGATCGGCGCGCTGCTGTCGATCGCCGTGCTGTACCTGTTCCTGCGCGACTGGCGCATGACCGCGATCGTCACCAGCGCGGTGCCGCTGTCGCTGCTGATCACGCTCGCGGCGATGTACTTTCTCGGCATCTCGCTCAATGTGCTCAGTCTGATGGGGCTGATGCTCTCGGTCGGCATGCTCGTCGACAACGCCGTCGTCGTCACCGAATCGATCTTCAAGGCGCGCGCCGAGGGCCGCGATGCGGGTGCCGCCACGCTCTCCGGCGTGAAGAGCGTCGGCCTCGCGGTGTCGCTCGGCACGCTGACGACCGCGATCGTGTTTCTGCCGAACCTGTTCGGCGCGCAGAACGAGATCACGGTCTATCTGACGCAGGTGGCGATCACGATCTCGGTGTCGCTCGCCGCGTCGCTGCTGATCGCGCTGACGCTGATTCCGCAGCTGACCACGCGCATTCCCGCCGGCGGCAACGGCCACGTGCGCTGGATCGAGCGCCTCGCCGACCGCTACGCCGGCGTGCTCGCGTGGACCTTGCGGCATCCGGGCAAGACCGGACTGTTCATCGTGCTCGTACTCGGCAGCGCCGCGGTCCCGGCGATGCTGGTCAAGCAGGACATGTTTCCGCAGGACAGCAGCAAGCGGCTGTTCCTGCGCTACAACCTCAACGGCGTCTACCGCCTGGCCAAGGTCGAGGAGGCGGTGAACACGATCGAGGCCTACCTGTTCGCCAACAAGGAGCGCTTCGAGATCGAATCGGTGTACTCGTATTTCGACCTCGGCCGCGCCGAGTCGAGCATCATCCTGCGCGACAAGGAGACACGCACGCAGTCGCCGCAGCAGATCAAGGACGCGATCCGCAAGGAGCTGCCCAAGATCGCGATCGGCGAGCCGAGCTTCGACGACAACCGCCAGGGCTCGGGCGAGAAGCTGTCGGTGCAGGTCTTCGGCGAGTCGACCGAGCGGCTGCGCGAAGTCGCGCGCGAGGTCGAGCGCATCGTCCGCGGCGTCGAGGGCCTTGCCGACGTGCGCCTGCAGGCTTCGGCGGAGGACTGGGAAGTGCGCGTGCGCGTCGACCGCGACAAGGCGCGGCTGTACGGGCTGTCGAGCCAGCAGGTCGCGGAAGTCGTCGCCGGCGCGATGCGCGGCGTGCCGCTGCGGCCGTATCGCACGGCCACCGGCGAAGTCGATCTGCTGCTCGAGCTGCGTCGCGAAGACCGCCTGGATCTCGATGCGCTGCGCCAGCTGCCGATCGTCACCGCCCTCACCCCACCATCCGCTTGCGCGGATGGTCCCCCCCTCTCCCAGGCGGCGAGGGACGCAAGCGCCGCCTGCGGCGGCAACCAGGCCAGGGGCGAGCGCGTGGCGCTGTCGGCGCTCGCCGAGCTGTCGATCGGCGACGTGCCCGGCATGATCCAGCGCGAGGACCGTCACGCCGCGCTGTCGATCGAGTTCGGCACGCAGGAGGGCGTGACCGCCGAGGACGCACGCAGGCGCGTCAGCAAGACGCTCCAAGGCATCCAGCTGCCGCCCGGCTACAGCTGGGGCTACGGCCGCGCGTTCGACGACGAGCAGGAGAGCATGCAGACGATGCTGCAGAACATGTTGCTGGCGGTGGCCTGCATCTACATCGTCATGGCGGCGCTGTTCGAATCCGTGCTCGCGCCGAGCGCGATCATCACCGGCATCCTGTTCTCGTACGTCGGCGTGTACTGGTTCTTCCTCGCCACCGGCACCGACTTCTCGTTCATGGCGATGATCGGCATGCTCGTGCTGATGGGCGTGGTCGTGAACAACGGCATCGTGCTCGTCGACCACGTGAACCAGCTGCGCGCCGCTGGCATGGAGCGCAAGGCCGCGGTCGTGAAAGGCTCGCGCGACCGGCTGCGGCCGATCCTCATGACCGCGGCGACCACCGTGCTCGGCATGGTGCCGCTGGCGCTCGGCGAGACCACGATCGGCGGCGAGGGTCCGGCGTACTACCCGATGGCGCGCGCGGTCATCGGCGGGCTGGTCTTCGCGACCGGCGTGTCGCTGCTGGTGCTGCCGACGATTTATCTCGCGCTGGAGGATCTCGGCCAGTGGGGGCGGCGCGCGCTGCACCGCGCGCGCACCTGGTGGCCGATGACTGTGGCTCTTCGCAGGGTGGGTTAAACGCGAAGCGCCGTATCGCGTCGGACGGCGGATCGGCGGGTTACGGCCTTCGGTCCAGCGCGCCCTACGATATGCGCACATCGAGGAAGACCGCCGTGCTCAAGAGAATCTCGCTCGGTATCGCCCTGCTGCTCGTGCTCTTTGGCGGCGTTCTCGTCGTGCGCACGGCGCAGCTGCGTCCGCAAGCGCCGCTGGCTCCGCCGATTCCGCGGCTCCAGCTCGACGAGTCCGCGCTGGCGCAGCGGCTCGCCGAAGCGATCCGTATTCCGACGATCTCACGCACCGACGCGCCGCTTGACGCAGCGGCCTTCGAAGCCTTCCACGCGCTGCTCGCCGAGCGCTTCCCGCGCGTGCATGCGACGCTCGATGTCGAACGTGTCGGCGCGTGGAGCCTGCTGTACCGCTGGGCCGGCAGCGACGCGGCACGCGCGCCGGCGCTGCTCGCCGCGCACATCGACGTCGTGCCGGTCGAGCCGGGCACCGAGCCGCAATGGCAGCACCCGCCGTTCGCCGGCGAGATCGCGCAAGGCTTCATCTGGGGGCGCGGCGCGCTCGACGACAAGGCCAGCCTGATGGCGCAGCTGGAGGCGGTGGAGCTGCTGCTGGCGCGCGGCTTCACGCCGGCGCGCACGTTGTACTTCGCCTATGGCCACGACGAGGAGATCGGCGGTGCGAACGGCGCTGCGCAGATCGCGCGCCGGCTCGCCGAACGCGGCCTGCGGCTCGCGTTCACCCTCGACGAAGGCAGTGCGCTCACGCAAGGGATCATTCCCGGGATCGAGCGGCCGGTGGCCGCGATCATGGCCGGCGAGAAGGGCTACGTGACCTTCCGCCTCACCGCGCGCGCTGCCGGCGGGCATTCGTCGATGCCGCCGCCGGACGGCGCGATTGCGCGTCTGGCGCGCGCGCTGGTCAAACTCGATGCGCAGCCGCTGCCGGCGCGGCTCACGGCGCCGGTTGCGGCAATGCTCGAGCGCCTCGCGCCGGAGATGCCCTGGGGCGCGCGCCTGGCGATCGCCAACCGCGATCTGTTCGAGCCGCTGCTGCTGCGCTCGCTCGCGGCCAGCAGCATCACCAACGCACTGATCCGCAGCACGCAGGCCTTCACCGTGCTGCGCGCCGGCGTCAAGGACAACGTGCTGCCGAGCGAAGCGCATGCGCTGATCAACTACCGCCTGCTGCCGGGCGATCGCATCGCCGACGTCGAGCGCTACATCGTCGCCACGATCGACGACCCCGGCATCGAGGTCGGCCAGGAGGATGCGTCCGGTTCCGAAGCGCCGCCGCTGTCCCACCCGGACGCGCCGGAGTTCGCGCTGATCGCAAGGACCGTCAACGAAGTCTTTCCGGACGCGCTGGTGTCGAGCGGCATCATCCTGGCGGCGACCGACAACCGTCACTATGCGCCGCTGCGCGAGCAGGCGTATTACTTCGCGCCGTTTCCGTACACGCCCGACGATCAGCCGCGCATCCATGGCGTCGACGAGCGCATCGCCGTGCCGGCGTATGCCGACATGGTGCGCTTCTACCGGCGCCTGTTCGAGAACGTCTGATGGCCTGCCGCATCCAGCTCAAGGTCGCGCCGAAGTCGGCGCGCAACGCCATCCTCGGCTGGATCGGCGACAGCCTGAAGATCGCAGTCACGGCCGCCCCGGAGAAGGGCAAGGCGAACGAGGCGGTGATCGCGCTGCTCGCGGACAGGCTGCGGCTGCCCAAGTCCGCGTTCTCGATCGTCCGTGGCGCAACGCAGTCGCAGAAACTCGTCGAGATTTGCGGGCAGGACGAGGTGGAAATCCGCAGGCGACTGGGCTGCCCACAACGCGGCGCGACCCCGCCGCGCGACTGACGCAGCGGCAGCCTGACCGGCGCCGGCGCGCGCCGCTCGGCGATATGGCATGGTCTCACGATGCTTCGCTCCGCGTGCCTGGTCGTCTGCGCGTCGCTGCTCGCCGCCTGCGCGAGCTTCGCGCCGCCGCCCGATCCCGCGTGGGATGACATCGCCACGCTGCAGGCGCGCATGGCGGCGGGCGCGCTCAGCGCGACGCAGCTGACCGAGCGTTTCCTCGCACGCATCGACGCGCTCGACGACCGCGGGCCGACGCTGCGCGCGGTCGTCGAGATCAATCCGGATGCCCTGGCCCTCGCCCGGGAGCTGGATGCCGAGCGCGCCGCCGGGCGCGTGCGCGGACCGCTGCACGGCATCCCGGTACTGCTCAAGGACAACATCGACACCGGCGACCGCATGCTCACCACCGCCGGCTCGTTCGCGCTGGTCGACTCGCGGCCGGCCGACGACGCCTTCGTCGTCGCGCGCCTGCGCGCCGCCGGCGCGGTGATTCTCGGCAAGACCAATCTCAGCGAATGGGCGAACTTCCGCTCGACGCGCGCGACCAGCGGCTGGAGCGCACGCGGCGGACAGACGCGCAATCCCTACGGGCGCGAGCGTAATCCCTGCGGTTCCAGCGCCGGCTCGGCGGTCGCGGTCGCCGTGGCGATGACGGCGGTCGCCGTCGGCACCGAGACCAACGGCTCGATCACCTGCCCGGCGAGCGCGACCGGCGTCGTCGGCATGAAGCCGACCGTCGGCCTCGTCAGCCGCGACGGTATCGTGCCGATTTCGATCTCGCAGGACAGCGCCGGGCCGCTGGCGCGCAGCGTCGCCGACGCTGCGGCACTGCTGCAGGCGATGGCGGCCTGGGACGCAGACGATCCGGCAGCCGCGCCGGTGCGCCGGATACCCGACTTCGGCGCGGCGCTCGATGCGGATGCGCTCACCGGCGCGCGCATCGGTATCGCGCGCAGCATGGCGGGCTTCGACGCTGCGACCGATGCGCTGTTCGAGCGCGCGCTCGGCGTGCTGCGCGCCGCCGGTGCGACGCTGGTCGAAGTCGAGCTGAAGATGCCCGCTGGCTTCAACGACGACGCGTTCACGGTGCTGCTCCACGAGTTCCGAGCCGGCATCGACGCGTATCTGGCGACGCGCGATGGTCCGCCGCGCACGCTCCCGCAGCTGATCGCCTTCAACCGCGCGCACGCGGCCCTGGAGATGCCGCATTTCGGCCAGGAGATCTTCCTGCTGGCGGCCGCGGTCGGCTCGCTCGACGATCCCGCCTACCGTGACGCGTACGCGCGCTCGCGCCGCGCGGCCCGCGCCGACGGCATCGATCGGACGATGCGCGAGCACGCACTGGATGCGATCGTCGCGCCGACGATGGCGCCGGCCTGGAGGACCGACTACGCGCGCGGCGACGACTACCGCGGCGGCGGTGCATCGGCGCCGCCGGCGGTTGCCGGCTATCCGCACATCACGCTGCCGATGGGTGATGTCGACGGTCTGCCGGTGGGCCTGTCGTTCTTCGCCGGGGCGTACAGCGATGCGCGGCTGCTCGGCTTTGCCTACGCCTATGAGCAGCGCGCCGGCCTGCGCATGCGGCCGGTGCTCGCGGAGTAGGGCGCAAGCGCCCCGACGGCCTGCAGCGACCCCACGAGACGCGCAGTGCCGCGACCCGCTCGGCAGCCGGTTCACGACCGCTACGACGGCCTCACCGAAGACGGCGCGCTACGCTTCGTGCGCTTCCTGCGCGTGCGCGGCGAGCTGCCGCCGGATCCGGCGTGAGCCGCCGTGCGGCATGCGAGAATACGCGCCTTTCGAGGCCAGGCTGTAGCCATGTCCGTCCCCGCTGCCGAAGTCCCCATCCACGATCTGCGCCCCGCACGCGAAGAGCGTGCGCGTGTCGAGCAGAACAAGCTCGCCAAGCGCCTGCGCCGGCAGGTCGGGCAGGCGATCATGGACTACAACATGATCGGCGACGGCGATCGGGTGATGGTCTGCCTCTCCGGCGGCAAGGACAGCTACACGATGCTCGATCTGCTGCTGCAGCTGCAGGCGAAGGCGCCGGTGCGCTTCGAGCTGGTCGCGGTGAATCTGGATCAGAAGCAGCCGGGCTTTCCGGCGCACGTGCTGCCGGAGTATCTGCGTGCGCGCGGCATTACCTTCCACATCGTCGAGCAGGACACCTATTCGGTGGTCAAGCGCGTGATTCCCGAAGGCAAGACGATGTGCTCGCTGTGTTCGCGGCTGCGCCGCGGCGCGCTCTATGCCTACGCGCGCGAGCACGGCTTCACGAAGATCGCGCTCGGTCATCACAAGGACGACATCGTCGCGACGTTCTTCCTCAATCTGTTCCACGGCGGCAAGCTCGCGGCGATGCCGCCGAAGCTCAAGTCGGACGACGGCGACAACGTCGTCATCCGCCCGCTCGCCTATTGCCGCGAGCGCGACATCGCCGCCTATGCCGAAGCCAGGCAGTTCCCGATCATTCCGTGCAACCTGTGCGGCTCGCAGGAGCAGCTGCAGCGCAAGCAGGTGCGCAGGATGATGGACGCCTGGGAGCGCGAGCACCCGGCGCGCATCGAGCAGGTGTTCGCGGCGCTGACCAATGTCGCGCCGTCGCAGCTGGCCGACCCGAAGCTGTTCGACTTCGCCGGGCTGGGCGGCGACGCGCCGGCGGCGGTCGACTGGCTGATGCCCGCCGCTGATCCTGGGAAAAGCAGTTAGCCACGGATGAACGCGGATAACACGGATTTACGAAATTTTCGTGAGGGACACCGCGTGGGCTACTGTAAGTCCCTATTGAAGCCATTGATCTTGATCCGTGTTCATCCGCGTCATCCGTGGCAAATGAGCTTTTCGGTTTGATGCGCCGCGTCTGCCTGTTCGTCGCGGCACTGCTCGCCGCGCCGGCGGCGGCGCAGTCGCCGGCGCCGTTTCTGTGGGAGCTGCGTGCGCCGCAGGGCGCGGTCGTCCACCACCTGCTCGGCTCCGTGCATCTGCTGCCGCCGTCGGCGCACCCGCTGCCGCCGGCGCTCGAGGATGCGTACCGTGACGCCGAGCTGCTCGTCGTCGAAAGCGATCTCGAAGCGCTGTCCTCGGCGGACGCGCAGATGCAGCTGCTCGGTGCGGCGCAGAGTGACGCGCCGGAGGGCCTGCGTGCCGAGATCGACGCCGAGACCTATGCGCGGCTCGGACGGCAGGCGCGTGCGGTCGGCCTGCCGCCGGAGTTCTGCGACGCCTTCCACGCCTGGTTCTGCGCGCTGACCCTGGAAGTCACCAGCTTTCTGCGCGCGGGATTTTCACCGGAGCTGGGCGTCGACCAGCACTACTACGGGCGCGCGCGCCGCGACGGCAAGGCGGTCGCATGGCTGGAATCGCCCGAGGAGCACCTCGCGCTGTTCATGCAGATGCCGGAGAGGCTCGGTGCGGCGTTCCTCGAAGCCACGCTCGACGCCTATGCGGCGCAGACCGCGACGCCGGCTGCACTGGTGCGCGCCTGGCGCAGCGGCGACGTCGCCTTCATGCGGGCGCGCGTCGAAGATCTGCGGGCCGCACATCCGGACGCGCACGCGCGCCTGCTCGCCGACCGCAACCGCGCCTGGCTCAAGCCGCTGGACTTCTGGCTGCGCGACACGCGGCCGGCGCTGGTGATCGTCGGCGCCGCACATCTGATCGGCGATGACGGCCTCGTCGAGCTGCTCTCGCGCCAGGGCTTCGCCCTCGAGGCGGTCGGGGATGGCCCATGATCAGGCGGCGATCTTCCAGCACCGCCCCGGCAATTGGACGAACGCCCGGCAATCCCCGCGAGCAGTGAGGTTGTAGAGCGCGCCCGGGCACTCCGCGATCGATCGCGAGGACGCCGTGTCAGGCGGTGTGCCAGAAAGAAGCGCAGCAGGCTGGCAGAATGGCGCGCATGCGCGAGCTAGCGGCCCACGCCGACCCGCCAACAGGCGCGAGCGCCGGCCTGTGGGGCCGGCTGGCCGCGCACTGCATCGCCGCCGGCCACGCCCATCCGGCGATCGTGCTCCTGGCGCTGGCCGCGCTGCTGGCGGCGGCGCTGCTGGCGATCGGGCACGGGCTGCGCGTCGACGCCGATACCGCCTCGTTGATGTCCGACGAGCTGCCATGGCGGCAAAACGAGCGCGCGCTCGAGCGGGCCTTTCCCGAGCTGGGCGATACCATCGTCGCCGTCGTCGACGGCAGCCCGTTCGCGACCGAGCAGACCGTCGAGCGGCTGCTGAACACGCTGCGCGCCGGCTCCGCGCCGCTGGCCGCCGTCTACGCGCCCGGCCACGGCGAATTCTTCGCGCGCAACGGCTGGCTCTATCTCGATCTGGCCGGGCTCGAGCGGCTGGCTACGGCGCTGAATACGGCGCAGCCGCTGATCGGACGCCTGGCCGCACAACCCGATCTGCCGACGCTGATGGACAGCCTGCGCCTGTACGTCGAACGGGCAGACGAGGGCCAGCGCGCGCGGCTGCAGCCGCTGCTCGACGCGATCAGTGCGACAGTCGAGGCCACGCTGGACGGCGCCGCCGCGCCGCTGGACTGGAGCCTGCTGTTCGCGCCCGGTGGCGAGCGTGCGCAACGCCGCTTCCTGATCCTGACGCCGCAGGCCGGTGCCCACGCGAGCGCGCTGGCCGCGGTGCGCGCGGCCATCGAGGCGCTGCCGGCGGACAGCGCGCGCACGCGCCTGACCGGCAAGCTGCCGATGTGGGCCGACGAGCTCGACGCCGCCGCGGCCGGCGCCTGGGCGTCGGCCGCGGCGTCGCTGGCCTTCGTCGCCGGCCTGCTGTTTCTCGGCCTGCGCCACTGGGGGCTGGTCGCGGCGGCGCTGCTCAATCTGCTCGCCGGCCTGGTGCTGACCGCCGGCTTCGCCGCGCTCGCGGTGGGCCGGCTCAACCTGATCTCACTCGCCTTCGGCGCGCTGTTCATCGGCCTGGCGATCGACTACGCGGTGCACCTGCTGCTGCGCTACCGCGAACTGCTCGGCGAAGGACGCAGCGCGGCCGCGGCGCTGGCCGGCGCCGGGAGCGACGTCGGCAGCGCCCTGCTGCTCAGCGCGCTGACCACCGCGGCCGCCTTCTTCGCCTTCGTGCCGACCGATTTCCGCGGCGTCGCCGAGCTGGGGCTGATCTCCGGCGCGGGCATCGTGATCGCCCTGTTGACCAGCCTGCTGGTGCTGCCGGCGCTGGTGCGCCTGCTGCACGCGGCCCCGGCGGCGCCGGCGCCGGCCGTCTCGGCGACGCTCAGGGCGATCGCCGAGTCGCCGATCAGGCATCGCCGCGCAGTGATCGCGCTGGCGCTGGCCGCCGGCCTGCTGGCGGCAGGCTTCGCGCTGTCGCTGCGCTTCAGTTACAACCCGATGCACCTCAAGCCGGTGGATACCGAATCGCAGCGCGTCTACCAGGAGCTGGTCGAGGGCGTCGATTCGCCGCTGCGGGCGCAGCTGCTGGTTGCCGACGCCGAGGCGGCGCGGCGCAGCGTCGAGCGCCTGCAGGCGCTGCCGCAGGTGGAGCGCGCGCTGTGGCTCGGCAGCTTCGTCCCCGCGCAGCAGGACGACAAGCTGGCGATCATCGGCGATCTCGCCATCAGCCTCGGCGCCGCCTTGCCGGAGCGCATCGAGCCGGCGCCGGTGGACACTGCAGCGAGCCGCAGCGCGATCGCCGCGCTGCGGGCGGCGCTGGCCGAGCGTGGTGCAGACGACTCGACCGAGGCGAGGCTGGCGCGGAGCCTGGCGCGCTGGCTGGCGGCGCCCGAGGCCTCCGCCGCGGCGCTGCAGTCGGCGCTGCTCGGCGGCTTCCCGTGGCTGGTGAACCGCCTGCGCGAGGGGCTCGCCGCCGCACCGGTCGCGCTGGCGGAGCTGCCGGACGATCTGGTCGCCCGCTGGCGCAGCGCGCAGGGCGGCTACCGGATCGAGGCGACGCCGCGGGAAAACCTCGACGAGGACGCCGCGCTGATCCGGTTCGCCGACGCGGTCGCGGCCGTGGAGCCGGCGGCGGCGGGCGCGCCGCTGGCCTTCGTCGGCGGCGCGCGCACCGTGATTCGCGCGTTCGTCGAAGCCTTCGCGCTCGCCGCGGTGGTCATCGTCGTGCTGCTGGCCATCCTGCTGCGCAAGCCCCTGGACATCCTGCGCGCGCTGCTGCCGCTGGTGCTCGGCGCGCTGTTGACCGCGGGCACCGCCGCCGCGCTCGGTCTGCAGCTCAATTTCGCCAACATCATCGCCCTGCCGCTGCTGCTCGGCATCGGCGTGGACAACGGCATCCACGTGATCTGGCGCGCGCGCCATCACGGCGGCAACCCCTTGCTCGGCAGCACCGGCCGCGCGATCAGCTTCTCGGTGCTGACGACGCTGTTCAGCTTCGCCTCGCTGATGCTGTCGCCGCACCGCGGCATGGCCAGCATGGGCGCACTGCTGAGCCTGGGCCTGGGCCTGACGCTGCTGTGCAGCCTGGGCGTGCTGCCGGCGCTGCTGCCGCGCCCGTCCCGAAACCGTCAAGCGGATCAGCAACAATCCGCGTCATGATCCTCCGCGCCCTGGTCTTCGCCACGCTGAGCGTCTACACGATCGCCGCGCGTGCCGACACTCCGGCCGCGCCCGTCGCACAGCTCCATCAGGCGCTGCTCGCCCTGCCCGCCGACGCCGATTGCGAGGCGCAGATCGCGCGCATCACCGCAGCCGTCGACGGCAGCTACGACCTGCCCGACATCGCGCGGCGCATGCTCGGCACGCACTGGTCCGGGCTCAGCGCCGAGCAGCAGCAGGCCTTCGTCGCGCGGCTGAGGCAGAGCACCATCCTGCAGTATGTGACCCGGTTCGGCCGCGCCGAGGGGCTGCGTTTCAGCGATGACGGTGAACAGGCGCAGGCCGCGGAGCGCGTGCGCGTCGACACCCTGCTGCACCGCCCGAACGGGACGCCGGTGAAGCTGCAGTACCTCGTGCAGCGCGACGACGCGCGCTGGCGCATCGTCAACGTCGTCGCCGGCGGCGTCAGCGATGCGGCGCTGCGGCGCGTGCAGTACGACGCGGTGATCCGGCGCGAGGGCGTCGAGGGGCTGCTGTCGCTGCTCGAGATGCAGAACAGCGAGCTGCGCGAACAGGCCTGCGCGCCGCGGCGCACTGCGCAATAAAGCGACGCCGGAGGTTTCGAGTGCGTCCGCCATCCTCGCTGCTGCCCTGCCTGTTCGCGCTCGGGCTCTTGGCTCCGCAGCCCGCGCCGGCTCAGGCCGAAGGCGCCCGCCGCCTCGAGGAGATCGTGGTCACGGCGCAGAAGACCGAGCAGAGCATCGAGGACGTACCGGTGTCGGTGTCGACGCTCGACGGCGAGCTCCTCAGCCAGACCGGCGCGACCGACTTCACCGACCTGCAGGGCTACGCCGGCAACGTCGTGCTCAAGCTGTCGCCGGACGGCGGCAAGTTCACCATCCGCGGTTTCGGCACGCCGGCGAGCAACCCCGGCTTCGAGCCTTCGGTGGCCACGGTCATGGACGGCGTGTTCTACGGCCGCTCGACGTTTCTCAACGCGTTTTTCTACGACATCGACCGCGTCGAGCTACTGCGCGGACCGCAAGGCACGCTCTTCGGCAAGAACGCCACCGCGGGGCTGCTCAACCTCATCAGCCGGGCACCCGGCGCCGAGGCCGGCGCAGCGGTCGATCTGTTCTACAACGATGATCACACGACCATCCTGCGCCCGGTGCTGCAGTTGCCGCTCGGATCGGATTTTTCGCTGCGCCTGTCCGGCGCCTTCGTCGACGACGACGGCAAGCTGTACAACAGCGCGCTCGACCGGCACGAAGCCGGCCAGCGGCAGGACAGCCTGCGGCTGCGCGCGCGCTACGCGCCGGCGGCGCGCTGGTCGCTGGACCTCAGCGCCTTCCACAGCGACATCCGCGCCAACAACAACGACTTCCAGCTTTCGCAGGTGTCGGACGCGATGCTGGCGACGATCCAGCAGTACGACCCCGACGCCGAGGCCAGCGCCAGCAACTTCCGCAATTCGGCCAACGTGCCGGCGCGCGTCGAGAACCGGCTGGACGGCGTCAGCGCCAGCTTCGACCGCGAGCTCGACGGCCTGCTCGACGTCGACCGGCTGGCGCTGACGACGGTGTTCGGCTGGGCGCGCAGTCGCATTGGCGAGCGCGACATCGACGCCGATTTCTCGCCGCTGCCGGTGATCCGCAACAGCCTCGTGGACCCCAGCACCTACGCGCAGCGCAGCTACGAGATCCGCCTGAACGGTCATGAAGACGCACCGTTCGGCTGGGGCCACGGCATCGACTTCGTGCTCGGCGGCTACTACTTCGGCAGCACGCTGCGCGCCAACGACCTGTTCAAGCTCGAAGACCTCGGCGCGGCCCTGGCCTACGTGAGCGCGGCGCAGCTCGGGCTCGCCGGCCCGCAGGCGTTGCGTTTGGCGCAGCTGATCGGGGCGCTCGAACCGCTGCTCGCGCCGGTGATCGGCGAAGAGCAGTCGGCCTTCACGAGCCTGGACCAGCAGGCCAACGCCGGCGCGCTGTTCGGCCAGTTCGAGTACTTCGTGAGCCCGCGCTGGGCGCTGATCGGCGGGCTGCGCATCAGCCGGGAGTTCAAGGAGGGTGACTTCGCGAGCCAGGCCCAGGGGCTGTTCGTGCCGCTGATCGCCGACCAGGAGGACCACCGCAGCCACATCGAGCGCAGCGAAACCGATCTGTCGCCGAAGGCCGGGGTGCGCTGGGCCTACGACGACGACACCAGCGCCTACTTCAGCTGGTCGCGCGCTTACAAGAGCGGCGGCTTCAACGCGCTGCCGCTCAATCCCGACAACCTCGACTACGACCGCGAGCGCGCCAGCAGCTGGGAGCTCGGCGCGCGCTCGCGCTTCGCCGACGGCTCGATGCGGGCCTCGGTCACCCTGTTCCACACCCGCTTCGAGAACCTGCAGGTGTCGACTTTCCAGGGCGGCAGCTTCGTGATCCTCAATGCCGCGGCCGCACGCTCGCGCGGCTTCGAAGCCGATCTGCAATGGCTGCTGCCGCTGCCGGGCTTCGCGCTGAACTCCTCGGTCGGCTACGCCGACGCCCGCTACACGCGCTATACGGACGCGCCGGCACCGGCCGACGCCGAGAACCCCACGCAGGACCTCAGCGGCCGGCGCCTGGCCAATGCTCCGCGCTGGACCAGCGCGCTGGTGCCGTCGTACACGGCCTACTGGCCCCGGCTCAACGCCACCGCCACGCTGGCGCTGGACTACTTCTACCGCAGCGACCGCTTCCTCGACGTGGATCTCGATCCGCGCAGCTATCAGCCGTCGACGCAGGAACTCAACGCGCGCATCAGCCTCGGCGCGCAGAGCGGAGACTGGCTGATCAACCTCGCCGCCCGCAACCTCACCGGCGAACGCGTGCTCGAACAGGTGCTCGACCAGCCGCTCGCGCCCGGCAACTTCGCGGCGATCCGCGGCGACCGCGGCCGCGAGTACTCGGCGAGCGTGATCCTGAGCTTCCCGTAAGCGAAAGCAGCGGCGTGCGGCTGGCGCGCGCTTCTTCAGCCCGGCACGGGATATCCGAGCCGCAGCGCCAGCGCCCGCAGCTGCAGCAGCTCCTGGTGGTGTTCCCAGCGCGCCAGCGCCGCCGGGCCCAGGGCCTTGGCCTGGGCTTCGGATTGGGCAAGCGCGTCGCAGCGCGTGTTGCGCAGCGCCTCGTCCGGGACATCGAACGCCGGCGAATCGAGCCGCGCGGCGGAAGCGAAGTCGAGCGCCTGGGCGATGTTCAGCGAGCTCTGGCCGCGCACGCCGAGCGGCTCCAGGCCGAAGCGCCAGGCGATCAGGTTGAGGATCGAGTTCGGATCGAACGGGTGGTGGCTGACGTGCGCGCGCTTCACGCGCGGGCCGATCAGCAGGCAGGGCACGCGGATGCCCAGTCGCCCGTCGTTGCCGAGCGCGGCCTCCGCCTCGGACACCGGCGCAAACGGCGGCTCGACGTGGTCGTAGAAGCCGCCCCATTCGTCGTAGTTGATGATCAGCAGGCTGCGCTCCCATTGCGGCGAGTTGCGCAGGCTGTCGTAGATCTCGTTGAGGAACACCTGACCCTTGCGGATGTCGGCCTGCGGATGGTCGTCTTCGGAGGTGCCGTCCGGGCTTTCGATGAGAAACTTCGGGTCGACGAAGGACACGCTCGGCAGGCGGCCGGCCGCCGCGTCGAGCGCGAACTGCGCGTACAGGCGCGAGCTGGCGAGATTGGCGACGCCGGTCAGCGCGATGAACGGCAGGTCACGGTAGTAGTAGCGCGCCGATACGCCGGCCTCGCGCAGCCGGTCCCAGATCGACGGCAGCGTGGCGATCGTGAAGCTGTTGTCGAGCCGGTCGGTCTGCCCCAGGTGCATGTACATGCGGTTGGGATAGGTCGAGGCGAGGACGCCCGAGAAGTAGCGGTCGCAGACCGTGTATTCGGCGGCCACACCCCGGTAGAACGGCAGGTCCGCGGCCGTGTAGTAGCCGATCGGGAACAGGTCGCCCGGCATCGTCGGATCGGTCAGCAGCCAGCCGTCCATGGCGCCGTCGTTGACGTGCACGCGGCCGCCGTCGTAGCTGTGGCTCGGGTCGGCCAGGCCGCAGCCCTGGTAGTCCGGCGCCAGCGGGTAGGTTTCGAAGCTGTCGCCGTTCTTGTCGAGGTAGCGCCGCCCGGCCTGCACGCCGTCGGCGCCCGGCACCCAGCCGAGGAAGTGATCGAACGAGCGGTTTTCCATCATCACGACGACGATGTGATCGATGCCCGAGTCCTTCGATCGCGATACGTGCCGCCGGGGTCGGCGATCCCTCGGACGTGACGAGCAGTTCGTGACCGCCCGGACTGAACGCGACCGCTTCGATCTGTGGGTCGTCGGGCAGCGCGTAGACCTGCGGTGCGTGCTGGAAGGCATCGGCCCAGCTCTCGCCGTCGCGGCGCGTGTAGACGTAGGCCTGCGTCAGCGTGACGACCGCCGCGCGCCGTGCCGACGCGTCGAAGTCCATCGACGTCACCCAGTTGATGCGTTCGGGATTCTCGGTTCCGTCGGGCGCGCGCGGGATGTCGATTTCGCCGAGCGCCTCGGCGGTCACGAACAGGCCGGCCGGGTGCAGCGGCAGACGGTACAGATGCGGCACGGCGTCGCGCTTGCTGAGCAGGTAGATCATGCCCTCGCCGGCGTCGACCGCGACCGACTCGCAGTCGCGGGCGCCGTCCGGATAGCGGACGATCGTCGTCTGCAGCGGCCGGGCCTCGGCGGTCGAATCGCCATCGTCGAGCGCCGGCTCGTCGACGATGTAGAGCCGCACCGATAGACGGAGCGCATCGTTGTCGCCGACGTCGCCGACCAGCAGGTACGCTTGGCCGTCCTCGGTGAACGAGCTGATGTCTTCCCAGTCGAGATTGAGCGCCGGCGCCAGGTGCAGCACGCCGCGCGGGGCGCCGCTGCCGTCGAAGGCGTAGAGGTCGGTCGGGCCGCCGCTGTCGTTGTGGCTCCAGTACCGATCATCGGCGCGCTGCGAACGTGCCAGGCCCGACGACTCGACCAGCGCCGGCTGGTCGATCGTGAAGCGCGTGATCGCTCCGCCGGCGCCAGTCCCGTCCCCGCCACCGCCGCCGCAGGCGCTCAGCACGATGACCAACAGCGGGGGCAGGCGAGAGAAGGGCATGAGCGACACTCGGGCAGGCGACCGGGACGCTAGGCGGAACCGATGACGGTGCCGTGAAACCGGTGCCTGTGCGTCCGCCCCGGCAGCCCCGTTCCGACGAGCCCGTTCTTACCGGCAGTTCACGCGTGATGCGTCATCAGCCGCAGCGGCGCGACTGCCCGGCTGCGCCGCATCGTCATCGACCCGCCACACCAGGCGGCCATACTGCCGGGCTTGGGGCGCAACGATTCGGCAACATCCATGAATGATTCAGATCGGATTCATCGCCCGGACGCGATGCGCCGCCGGCTGCTGCGTGCCGGCGCCGGCGCGCTGGCCCTGCCGCTGCTGCAGG
>JBFMCQ010000067.1:0-19323 GCA_040754295.1 Pseudomonadota bacterium
TTCACGCAGGACGGCGCTGACGGCGGTGTCGACGTCATCGCCCGAAAGGGCAGCGAGACTTTCCTGATCCAGTGCAAGCAATGGCGTGCGACGCAGGTCGGCGTCAGCGTCGTCCGCGAACTGTGCAGTGGCTGGCGCCGCTGATGCTGCTGCTCGCCGCGCTGATGTCATGGCTTGGCCAGCGCCGCCGCCGGCACAGACGCCGCACAGCGTTTTTTTGAGCGCCGGACCAGCGTGACGACTCGCGCCTTCGGGTCACCGAAGACGCCACGCACGGTGCGCAGTACGCGGAATCCGGGGAAGGTGTATGCATCGGTCAGACGCCGTGCGCGCTTGCGTTTCTTGGCCATCGCCAAAGCGTGCCAAGTTTTCGAGCGGCGTCAAAGCCACGGAAACGCAGCATCCATGCGGGTTTCAGAGCTGACGTGGTCATGAAATCACCCACACGTTTCCGCGAAGAGCCCATCAAGATAATCCGCCCACGCCTGCATCATCCTGCGCCGCTCCGGCAGGTGCTCGGCGTAGTTGTACGCAGCGCTCACGGCGTTGCGGTCCGCATGCGCCAGTTGCCGCTCGATCGCGTGATGGTTCCAGCCCTGCTCGTGCAGCATGGTCGAAGCCATGCTGCGGAAGCCGTGGCCGGTCATCTGGTCGGTGGTGTAGCCGAGCCGGCGCAGGGCGGCGTTGACGGTGTTTTCGCTCATCGGGCGCTTGCGGCTGCGTTCGCCGGGGAAGACGTACCGGCAGTTGCCGGTGAGCGGGCGCAGCTCGTAGAGGATCGCCAGCGCCTGCGTCGCCAGCGGGACGATGTGCGGGTCGCCCATCTTCATCTTCTCGCCGGGGATGCGCCATTCCGCATTCTCGAAGTTGATCTCGGCCCACTCGGCCTGTCGCAGCTCGCCGGGCCGGACGAACACCAGCGGCGCCAGCTGGAGCGCACAGCGCGAGACGAGGCTGCCGCGGTAGCCGTCGATGGCGCGCAGCAGCTCGCCGACGGCGCGCGGCTCGATCAGGCTGGCGTGGTGGGTGGTCTTGACCGGCGCCAGGGCGCCGCGCAGGGCCGCCGCCGGGTCCGTGATCGCGCGGCCGGTGGCGACGGCGTAGCGGAACACCTGCCCGCAGATGTTGCGCGCGCGGTGCGCTTTCTCGACGGCGCCGCGGCCTTCGATCCGGCGCAGCACGGCCAGCAGCTCCTGCGCGCCGATGTCCTGCGTCGGCCGCGCGCCGAGCCAGGGGAAGATGTCCATCTCCAGCCAGTGGATGATCTTGTCGGCGTGGCTATCTCGCCATTTTGGGCGCTGCCGCTCATGCCATTCGCGCGCGACGGCCTCGAAGGTGTCGCCGGCGGCGAGCTTGGCGCGCAGGCGCTCCAGCTTGCGCTCGACCGCGGGGTCGATGCCTTCCTCCTTGCGCCGCAGCTTGATCTGGTCGCGCTTGACGCGTGCCCTGGCCACCGGCACCTCGGGGTACGCGCCCAGGGAGATGCGGGTCTCCTTGCCGTCGATGCGGCGGTACTTGAGCCGCCACAGCTTGGAGCCGTTGGGGAAGATTTCCAGGTACAGGCCACCGCCGTCGGTGAGCCGGTAGGGTTTTTCACGGGGCTTGGCCCGCTTGACGGAGAGATCGGCCAGCATGTTCTGCCCCCACGGGGTTCAGGGCATGCCCCCTCCGGATTGTTAGGTGGCTCCGCGAGTTGGACTCGAACCAACGACCCGCTGATTAACAGTCAGCTGCTCTACCGACTGAGCTATCGCGGAACGGTAGAAGGACGCGAATTGTAGTGATCCGACCCCGGGGGCGCAACGATTCTGGCGCAACTCGCCGGGATCAACCGGCAACCAGCGCCTTCATGCGCTCGACGCTGTCTTTGAGCACGGTGTCGCTGGTGGCGAAGGACAGGCGCAGATGGCCGGGTGCGCCGAAGGCAGAGCCGGGGACGACGGCGACGAGTGCTTTTTCCAGCATCAGGTTCGACAGTTCCAGATCGGTCTTGCAGCCGAGCCTGGCCATCAGGCCTTCGACGTTGGGGAAGGCGTAGAAAGTGCCGTCGCCCGGCAGGCAGCGCACGCCCGGCACAGTGTTCAGATCGGCGACGAGCGCGTCGTGGCGCGCCTTGAAGGCCTTGACCATCTCGGTGACGCAGGCCTGATCGCCGCTGAGTGCGGCTTCGGCGGCGACCTGGGCGATCGAATTCGGGTTGGACGTGCTCTGCGACTGGATATCGGTCATCGCCGTGATCAGCTTCACCGGCCCGCAGGCCCAGCCGATGCGCCAGCCGGTCATCGAATAGGTCTTCGACACCGCGTGGATGACGACCGTGCGCTCGTAGAGATCCGGGCAGGCGTTGATGATGTTGCTGTAGGGCTCGCCGGTCCACAGGATCTTTTCGTACATGTCATCGGTGGCGATGACGATCTGCGGATGTCTGCGCAGGACCTCGCCGAGCGCGGCGAGCTCGGCCCTGGTGTAGGCCATGCCCGACGGGTTGGACGGCGAGTTCAGCCAGATCATGCGCGTGCGCGGGCTGATCGCGCGCTCGAGCTGCTCCGGCGTGATCTTGAAGCGCGCTTGTGCCGTGGTCTCGATGAACACCGGCGTCGCGTCGGCGAGCAGCACCATGTCCGGGTAGCTGACCCAGTACGGCGCCGGAATGATGACCTCGTCGGTGGCGTTGAGCAGCGCCTGGCACAGGTTGTAGCAGGACTGCTTGCCGCCGTTGGACGCGAGAATCTGGTTGGGCCTGTACTCCAGCGCGTTGTCGCGCTTCATCTTGTCGATGATCGCCTTCTTCAGCGCAGGCGTGCCGCCGACGGCGGTGTACTTGGTGATGCCCTTGCGGATCGCCTCGTGCGCGGCGTCCTTGATGTGCTGCGGCGTGTCGAAGTCCGGCTCGCCGGCCCCCAGCGAGAGCACGTCCTTGCCCTGAGCCTTGAGCTCGGCAGCCTTGGCGGTGACGGCGAGGGTCGGCGAGGGCTTGATGCGGCCTACGCGCTGGGCAAGTGAGAGGTCCACCTTGAGTCCCGGAGGAATACGCGAACGGGGCGGCATGATACTGGAAGTCGCGGCGACCGGGACACCACTCTGCGAAATGAGGCCCTGCGGGAGCGCCCTTGGCGCGCAAACAAGGGCAGTCAAGTCGACGCCGCCACTATCGACTGCGAGTCCACGGCCACAGCGACCATGCTACCCCCGGCAGTCCCCTCAGCGAAGTGAGGGCTCGCGACCATCGTCCGCGATTCAATACAGGGACGCTCCGGACCGAGTGCAGTAACAGGTGGTATGCCATGATCGTGCGGGCGAGCCGGGGCCAACCGTCAGCGACGAGTCCCTCCGCGATCCGGCACACGACATCCGGATGGCTTCGTGCATGACTCGGCATGACACTGAGTCGAGCCTCGCCTGGTGCAAACACTGGCCGGGCGTTCGCGGCCTCTCACCCGCGATACCAGCGGGCGTTGAGGGACTCGATCACCTTGGCCGGGTAGTCGATGCGCCCGTAGCTGCCGTTGTAGCGCGCCAGTGCGTTGACCAGATTGCCGCGCTCTTTGTCGAGATAGAACTTCAGGATCGTGCAGCCGATACGCAGGTTGGTACGCACGTGGAACAGGTTGTCGTCCGGCCGGCCGATTTCGTCGAGCCAGAACGGCATGATCTGCATCAGCCCCTGCGCGCCGGCCACCGAGATCGCGAAGCGATCGAAGCGGCTTTCGACGTCGATGACCGCGAGCACCAGCTCCGGCGAGAGCTTCGCGCGGCGCGCCTCGCTATGCACGAGCCGCAGCAGCTCCAGGCGCTGCGCATCCTCCGGCACGTAGCGGCGCATGCGGGCCGACATGTCCATCAGCCAGACCTCGGCATCGAAACGATGCTCGAAGCTGTCGGCGGCGCCGATCGTGCGCGCCAGAAGATCGCGCAGCTCCGGCTCCGGCGGCGCGGTCGGCGCCGCATGCGCAGGGCCGGAAAGCGCGAGCACGAAAATGAGCGCTGCTATGAGCCACGACGGCATGGTGCCTGGCGCCCCAGTTTCTCCAGCACCGCCGCCGTCGTCGCCGGGATCATCTCCGGCCTGTCCGCACGCCGGTGCTTGTACTCGTACTGCTGTTGCGCGAGCCCCTTGTCGCCGACGACGATGCGATGTGGCACGCCGATCAGATCGGCGTCGGCGAACATCACACCGGGACGCAGCCCGCGGTCGTCGAGCAGCACGTCGACGCCCGCGTCGCATAGCTCCAGGTAGAGCGTCTGCGTCGCCACGCGCACGGTTTCCGACTTGTCGATACCGATCGGGCAGAGAATGATCTTGAACGGCGCGATCGCGTCCGGCCAGATCATGCCGCCGGCGTCGTGCGACTGCTCGATGACTGCCGCCGCGAGACGCGTGACGCCGATGCCGTAGCAGCCCATCTCCGGCGTCACCGGTTGGCCCTTCTCGTCGAGCACGGCGAGGCCCATCGCCTCGCTGTACTTGCGGCCGAGCTGGAAGATGTGGCCGCCCTCGATGCCGCGGAAGAACTGGATCGTGCCGACACCGTCGGGGCTCGGATCGCCCTCGGCGATCATGCGCAGATCCGCGGTCTCCGGCTCCGCACAGTCGCGCCCCCAGTTCGCGCCGCGCAGGTGGTGGTCGTTCTCGTTGGCACCGCAGACGAAGTCGGCGAGCGCCGCAGCCGCATGGTCGGCGATGACCGGAATCGGGCAGTTCACCGGTCCGAGATAGCCGACTTCGCAGCCGAAGATCTTCTGCACCGCTTCCGCGTCGGCGAGACGCAACGGGCTCGCCACCCGCGGATGGCGTGCGGCCTTGATCTCGTTGAGCATGTGATCGCCGCGCAGCGCGATGCCGACGAGCCCGCCACCGGCGGCCTCGACGACGAGCAGCTTGACCTTGCCGGTCAGCGGTACCTTGAGGAAGGCGGAGACCTGTTCGCAGGTCTTCTGCCCCGGCGTCGCGACTTTCTCCACGGCGGCAGACGCCGGCGCACGCGCGGCTGCGGGCGGCAACGTTTCGGCGGCTTCGACATTGGCCGCGTACGGACCGCTGGTCGAAACCGCCAGCAGATCCTCGCCGGAGCCGGCGAGGATGTGGAACTCCTCGGACGCCGAGCCGCCGATGTTGCCGGCATCGGCCTTGACGATGCGGAAATCGACGCCCAGGCGCGTGAAGATGCGCGTGTACGCCGCCCGCATGTTCTGGTACTCGCGGGCGAGATCCGCCTGGTCCATGTGGAAGGAGTACGCGTCCTTCATGATGAACTCGCGCGCGCGCATGACGCCGAAGCGCGGACGGCGCTCGTCGCGGAACTTGGTCTGGATCTGGTAGAAGTTGACCGGCAGCTGGCGGTACGAGCGGAAGTCCTGACGGAAGTGATATGAGATCACCTCTTCGTGCGTCGGGCCGTAGGCGTAGTCGTTCCGGTGCCGATCCTTGAAGCGCAGCATCTCGTCGCCCATGAGCTGCCAGCGCCCGGACTCCTGCCATAGCTCGGCGGGATGCACCGACGGCATCAACAGCTCGAACGCACCGGCGCGGTTCATCTCCTCGCGCACGATCGCCTCGATCCGTTGCAGCACGCGCAGGCCGATCGGCAGCCAGGTGTAGAGACCGGAGCCGAGCTTGCGGATATAGCCGGCACGCAGCATCAGCTGGTGCGAAACGACCTCGGCGTCGGCCGGCGTTTCCTTCGTGGTGTGCAGCGGGAATTTCGAGAGGCGCATGTGCGTGAGCGGTGGTTGTCGGCGCGAATTGTAGGGCAGCCGCGCCACCTCACGCCTCACCCCTCACGTCTCACGGCAAAGACCACGGCTCCGGACGATGCAGGTGAAAACCCTGTGCGTAGTGGACGCCGAGCTCGGCCAGGCGCGACAGCGACTGCGCGTCCTCGACGCACTCGGCGACCGTCGACAGACCGCGCAGGCTCGCGACCTTGACCATGCTCTCGATCGTCACCGCATCGAACTCGTCCGAGGCGACGTTACGCACGAAGCTGCCGTCGATCTTGAGCACGTCGACCGACAGCGTCTTGAGATAGCTGAACGACGACATGCCGGCGCCGAAGTCGTCGAGCGCGACCGTGCAGCCGAGCGTCTTGAGCGCGTCGACGAGCGCGACCGCACGCGCGGTGTTCGCGATCGCCGCGGTCTCGGTGATTTCGAAGCAGACGTGCTCGGGGGAGACTTCGTTGTGCTCGAGCATGCGCGCGATGTACGCGGCCAGGCCCTGGTCGCCGAGACTGTGGCCGGACAGGTTGATCGCCATCACCGGCCGCTCCTGCGGCGGCATCCGCGACAGCTCGCGCAGGACGCGAGCGATCACGCGCCGGTCCACCTGCGGCATCAGCCCGTAGCGCTCGGCGGCGGAGACGAACTCCGCCGGCGTCGCCCACCCGGTTACGCCGCGGATACGCAGCAGCGCCTCGTAATGGGGGCGGCCGTTGCGCTTCGACAGCGGATCGATGCGCTGGCGATACAGCGCGAAACGGCTCGCCTCGAGCGTGTCCAGCACCCGCGCGCCCCAGGACTGCTCGCCGCGCAGGCGGCTGACTTCGCGGTCCTCCCGCCGGTAGATCTCGATGCGGTTGCGCCCGCGCAGGCGCGCGGCCTCGCAGGCGGTTCCGGCCGCGGACATCAGCTCGGCGAAGTCGTGAAAGGCGTCGGCGAACACGGCAATGCCGACGCTCACAGTCACGCCGTAGGCGCGGCCGTTCCACTCGAAGCCCTGCGCAGCCACCTGCAGGCGCACACGCTCGGCGACCTGCCAGGCGCGCTCGACGTCCGACGTCTCGAGCACCACCGCGAACTCATCGCCGCCGGTACGCGCCGGCTCGTCGTCGTCGCGAATCAGCGTGGTCAGCAGCTGGCCGAGCTGCGCCAGGAGCTGGTTGCCGGCCTCGCGGCCGTAAGCGTCGTTGATCAGTTTGAGCTGGTCGACTTCGAAGCGGATCAGCACGCCGTCCGCCTGTGCGGCGAGCAGCGCGCGCAGGCGCTCCTCGAACGAGCGCCGCGAGACGAGGCCGGTCAGCTCGTCGCGGCCGGACGCGGCCGATTCGCCCGCGCAATGGTCGGCGAGCCACAGCAGCGCGCGGCGCTCGTCGAGGACAATCGGATGCAGGTGGGCACAAGGCGCATGCGCGTGCGCCGCGCCTTCGGCACAGCGCCGCTGCAGCTCCGTCAGGCCGAGCCCTTCGAGTTCCGCCGCAACGCACTTGCAGCGCGCGGCGAGCGCGTCGCTGACCATCAGCACTTGCATACCGACCGCGTCGACGACCGCAAGCGCCTGCGGGAACTGCCGCAGTATGGCCGATGCCGGGAAGGCATCGACCCTGTTGGTCGGGACTGAAGGCGCGGTCGAATCATCCATGTGCGGGCCGTGACTTGCGGAGACGAACGAGGCCCCGCCCCGCTCGGGCCTGACCGCACAGAGAACCGGTACAGCGGCTGGACGCCAGGCGATCACTTGATGTTACCCCACGGTCATGACGCGATACACCCCCGCGTTCAAGGGGTGCTTCGTTGCCACTGCGGTCTGCCGCGGGCTCGTGCATTCCATCGCTCTCCAACCGGGATGAGGGACACGGCGATCCGGCCGTGCAAACGAGTGCAATGCGGGCGCCTTTCGAGGCCGATTGCAGCAGCGGCAGTCTTTCAGAAGGCGGACGGCGACAGGGGGAACCGCCGGACCTTCGTGCCGGCGGCCGCGACAAGCGGTAGCGCCCCGGCCGCCGGGGTCGGGCGGACTCGCAGGCGCGTGCCATGCACGCGGATAGGCCCTGAGTCAGTCGCGGATCTTGAGGGCACGCTCGCGCACCTGCCCGGCTTCGAGCTGCCAGGCGCGCATCTCCAGCACGCCCTTGGTGTTCAGCGACACGACGAGGCTCGTGGTCTCGCCGTCCAGTTCTTCGGCTGCCGGCACCGCCGCCGCCTGCGGCCGCGACCACAGGCGCGCCCACAGGCGCTCGCCGGCTGCGAGCGCTTCCGGCTCGGGGTGAAAGCGCGTCGGCTCGCCGTCGCGCGCGCCGACCACACCCCGGATCGCCGACGGCTGCGCGGTCTGCGCCGCGTGCAGGATCTGGATCGCGAGGCGTCGCGGAATCACCAGCGGCTCATCGGACATCTGGGACTCCGCACACGGGGCATCCGGGATCTGCGGCGATCTTATGCGCATGCCACTGCATGCGCTGCGCGTCCCAGCGCTGCAAGCGACCGGCCTGGGCGTCGAGGCCGAGCAGAAGCTTGAGCACCGCCAGCGCCTGCAGGCAGCCCACGGTGCCGACCACCGGGCCGAGAATGCCTGCCTCCTCGCAGCGCTCGGCCGCGTCGCCGGTTTCGGGATAGAGGCAGCGGTAACACGGCCCGCCGCGACGCAGATCGAGCACCGCGAGCTGGCCTTCGAGGCGGATCGCCGCGCCGCTGACCAGCGGCCTGCGGGCGCGTACGCAGGCCGCGTTGATCGCATAGCGCGCCGGGAAGTTGTCGGTGCAGTCCAGCACGACGTCGACCTCCGCCACCGCGGCCGGCCAGGTGGCCGCATCGAAGGTTTCGATACGCGTGTCCGGGTTGAGCGCGCGCAGCTGGGCCGCCGCCGCCTCGGTCTTCGCGCGGCCGACGTCGGCCTGCCGGTACAGCGTCTGCCGATGCAGATTGCTCGGCTCGACGCGGTCGCGGTCGGCCAGGCACAGGCGGCCGATCCCGGCGCCCGCGAGGTACTGCGACGCGGCGCTGCCAAGCCCGCCGAGACCGACGATGAGGACCGCCGAATCGCGCAGCAGCGCCTGCCCGTTGACGCCGACCTCGGGCAGGACCAGCTGGCGGCCGTAGCGGGAGAAGTCGGTCATGGCGCGGGAGACGGGAGACGGGAGAGAGGAAACGCTGCGAGGTTACGGCCGGCGGTGGCGCGCTCCTGGCCTGCGTAGTCGCGGCGCGTCGCGACCTCTGCAAATCCGGCGTGCCGGAACAGCTCGCGCACCGCCGCGCCCTGATCGTAGCCGTGCTCGACGAGCAGCCAGCCGCCAGCGCGCAGATACGGCGGCGCCGTGGCGACGATCTCGCGCAGCGCGTTGAGGCCGTCGCCGCCGTCGGTGAGCGCGCTCAGCGGCTCGTGGCGCAGCGCGTCGAGATGCGGGTCGTCGTGCGCGACGTACGGCGGATTCGATAGCAGTAGATCGAAGCTGCCTTCGAGCGGCTCGAGCCAGTGTCCGTGGTGCAGCTGCACGCGCTCCAGCCCGAGATCCGTGGCATTGCGGCGCGCCACCGCGAGCGCGTCTTCCGACGCTTCGGTCGCTTCGACGCGCGCGTCCGGCCGCTCCGCGGCGAGCGCCAGCGCGATCGCGCCACTGCCGGTGCCGAGATCGGCGATGCGCGGCGCTCGGCATTCGCGCAGCAGCTCCAGCGCCCACTCCACCAGCAGCTCGGTCTCCGGTCGCGGCACCAGCACCGCCGGCGTGACCTGGAGGCGCAGCGTCCAGAAGCCCTTCTCGCCGGTGATGTAGGCGATCGGCTCACCCCTGGCACGGCGCGCCACCAGCGCGTCCAGCGCCTGCGCATCGGCCGGCGGCAGCTCGTCGCGCAGGCGCGCGACGAGCTGCGCGCGGCCCAGCCCGCTGAGCTGCGACAGCAGCAGCTCGGCGTCGAGCCGCGCGCTGTCGCTCACCGCCTGCAGACGCGCCTGGGCCTCCATCAGGGCTTCGCCAAGCTTCATGCCCAAACGCTCATTTTCCGCGGTTGACTTGCCGTTACAACGCTCATGCCTCACCGAGCTCGGCCAGCTGCTCCGCCTGATGCTCCGCCAGCAGCGGCTGGATCACCGGATCGAGGTCGCCTTCGATGACGCGGTCCAGCTGGTAGAGCGTCAGGTTGATGCGGTGGTCGGTGACGCGGCCCTGCGGAAAATTGTAGGTGCGGATACGCTCGGAGCGATCGCCGCTGCCGACGAGCTCTTTGCGCTGCGCCGCCATCTGCGCGGACTGCTTGCTGCGCTCGGCGTCGAGCAGCCGCGCCTGCAGCAGCGCCATCGCCTTCGCGCGGTTCTTGTGCTGCGAGCGCTCCTCCTGGCACTCGACGACGACGCCGCTCGGCAGATGCGTGATGCGGATCGCCGATTCGGTCTTGTTGACGTGCTGGCCGCCGGCGCCGCCCGAGCGGTAGGTGTCGACCTTCAGGTCCGCCGGGTTGATCGTGATCTGCGACTCCTCGATCTCCGGCAGCACGGCCACCGTCGCCGCCGAGGTATGGATGCGCCCCTGCGCCTCGGTCTCCGGCACCCGCTGCACGCGATGCGCGCCGGACTCGAACTTGAGCTGCGAATAGGCACCGAAGCCGATCACGCGCGCGATCACTTCCTTGTAGCCGCCGTGCTCGCCTGGGCTCGCCGACAGGATCTCGACCTGCCAGCCCCGCGCCTCCGCGTAGCGCGAGTACATGCGCAACAGATCGCCGGCGAAGATCGCGGCCTCGTCGCCGCCGGTGCCGGCGCGGATCTCGAGGAACACGTTGTTGTTGTCGAGCGGATCGCGCGGCACCAGATAGCTCTGCAGCTCCCGCTCCAAGGCTTCGACGCGCGCACGCGCTTGCGGGTACTCGGACGCCGCCAGCGCACGCAGCTCCGCATCCGGCTCGCGCTGCATCTGCTCCAGATCCGCGACGCTCTGCTGCGCGCTGCGATACGCCGCAAACGCCTCGACGATCGGCCCGAGCTGTGCATACTCCTGCGAGAGCCGGCGGAACTTCTCGGTGTCGCCGATCACGGCCGGATCGCCGAGCTCGCGCGCGACTTCCTCGCGGCGCTCGGCCATCTGCTCCAGCTTGGCAATCAAGGAAGGTTTCATGGGATGGCATTTTGTAGAAGGCGACGCGATTCGCCTTCGGCTCACTACATCCTACGCGCGTCGCTGCTCGGTGCAGCTACTCCTCCGGCAGATCGAAGAGCCGCCGCGCCGCGTTGAGCAGCAGCGCCTGCTCGACGGCGTCGGCGCGGCGCAGCGCCCGCGAGGGCGCGTGCAGGATCTTGTTGCTGAGCGTGTCGGCGACGAAGGCGAGCACCTCTTCCGGCGACGCGCCGGACGCGAGCCGGCGCCGCGCCTTGTCGAGCACCTCGTCGCGGCTGGCGCGCGCGCGACTGCGGATGGCCTGGATCGTCGCGCCGGCATCGCGGCTTTCGAGCCAGCGCTCGAACTCCGCGGCCTGCGACGCGATCAGCACCTCGGCCTGGCGCGCGGCCTCCTCGCGCAGCCGCATGTTCTGCACGATGACGTCGCGCAGATCGTCGATGCTGTAGAGGTAGATGTCCTCCAGCCCGGCGATGCGCGGATCGATGTCGCGCGGCACCGCGAGGTCGATCATGAACACCGGCTTGCGCCGGCGCGCACCGACCGCGCGCTGCATCGCCTCGCGGTCGATGATGTAGCCGCGCGCGGCGGTCGACGAAACGACGAGATCGGCGTCGCCGAGATAGCTCGGCAGGTCGTTGAGGCTGATCGCATAGCCGTGCAGGTCGCGCGCGAGCTTCTCCGCGCGCTCCAGGCTGCGATTGGCGACGATGATGCGGCCGACGCCGTGCTGGTGCAGGTGCTGGCCGACCAGACGCATCATCTCGCCGGCGCCGATCAGAAGCGCCGTCTGGCTGTGCAGATCGGTGAAGATGCGCCGCGCCATCTGCAGCGCCGCATAGGCGACCGAGACCGGATGCGCACCGATCTGGGTCTGCGAGCGCACCAGCTTGGCCACCGCGAACGCGTGCTGGAACAGCCGCGCCAGCACCGGCCCGAGCGCGCGCACCTCGCTGGCGATGCTGTAGCTCTGCTTCATCTGCCCGAGGATCTGCGGCTCGCCGACGACCAGCGAGTCCAGCCCGGCGGCGACGCGCAGGCTGTGGGTGACGCTGCTCAGATCGCGGTGCGTGTAGAGGTACTTTTCGATATAGCCTTCCGGCACCTGGCGCTCGCGCCGCCACCATTCCAGCAGCCGCGATTCCTCCTCCAGCGCGGTTACGGCGATGATTTCCGTGCGGTTGCAGGTCGACAGGATCGCCGCCTCGTCGACGCCGGGCAGCGCGCGCAGACGGGTGACGGCGTTCGGCAGATCGGTTTCGGTAAATGCCACGCGCTCGCGCGCCTCTACCGGCGCGCGGTGATGGCTGAGACCGAGCGTAATCAGGGCCATGGCTGTCCGCGACGTCAACCGCGCGATTTTACGCTGCAGCGCGATGAAACGGGGCCGGCACGCCGCTGCGCAAGGAACCGCGCGTTCCGGAATAATGTCTCTGACACGCACCGATCAGAAGAGCCCCCGTGGATTCGATTCCCCGCTTCATCGCCGCCGCAGCGACAGGGTTTGCGGTCGCCGCCAGCGGCTGTGCGCTCACCCCGTCCGCCGGGCCGGCGCAGCCGCAGCCGGCGCCGACCGAGTATCCGCAGCAGGACGCTCCGGTCGTCGTCGAGAACGTGCCCGAGCAGCCGCTGCAGTCGGATCGGGCGCGGGCCCAATACCACATCCTCGCCGGCGAGCTGGCGGCCGGGCGCGGCGAGCCGCAGATGGCGGCGCGCGAGTTTCTCGCCGCGCTGCAGACGGTCGACGACACCGAGCTGGCGCAGCGCGCTGCCGCGCTCGCGCTGGCCGCGCGCGACGAAACGCTGTCGCTGGCCGCCGCACAGCGCTGGCTCGAGCTCGAGCCCGAGTCGGCCGACCCGCGCGAGATCATCGCCGGCCTGAGCCTGCGCCGCGGCGACCTGACGACAACGCTGGAGCAGGCACGCGCGCTCGTCCGCGGACACCCAGGCGGCATCGCCGACGGCTTTCTGCACGTCGCGCAAGTGCTGACGCAAGTGGGCCAGGACCGCGCCGACGGCGCGCTGTCGGTGATCCAGCAGCTGGTCGCCGAATGGCCGGAGACCGCCGGCGCGCATCACGCGCTCGGGGTCGTGGCGCTGCATTTCCAGCGCACCGATCTCGCCGAGGCCGCGGTGCTCAAGGCGCAGTCGCTGGAGCCAGACAGCCGCGACCACGCCTTGCTGCTCGTTGGCGTGTGGGTGCAGCAGGGCCGCATCGCCGAAGCCGACGCGCGCGTGGCCGAGCTGGCCGGGCCGGGCACCGACGCGGTCGACCTGCGCATGAGCTACGCCAAGCTGCTGCTGAAGAACGGCCAGCGCGAAGCCGCGCGGCGCCAGCTCGAGCTCGCGCTGCAGCTGGACGGCAAGCGCACCGACGCGCGTTACGCGCTCGGCGTGCTCGCTTTCGACGACGGCAACCACGAGACCGCGATCCGCTACCTCCAGCCGCTGCTCGACGGTCCGCGCGCCGAGGATGCGGCGCTGCAGCTGGGCCGCATCGCCGAAGCGCAGCAGCGCTACGCCGACGCGCTCGAGTACTACGCACGCATCGCCCACGGCCCGGCGGCGCTGGATGCCGCGACACGCCGTGCGCACGTGCTCGCGCGCATGGGGCGGCTCGACGATGCACGTCAGCTGATGCAGCAGCTGCGCGACAGTTTTCCGCAGCTCGCGGTGCAGTTCTACCTGGCCGAAGGCGAGATGCTGATCAACACCGGCCACAACCAGGCCGCGCTCGAGCTGTACAGCAACGCGCTGACCACGGACGGCGACAACGTCGATCTGCTCTACGGTCGCTCGCTGGCCTACGAGCGCCTGCGCGAGCTCGAGCTCGCCGAGCACGATCTGCGCCGCATACTCGAGCAGCAGCCGCAGGACGCGCGCACGCTCAACGCGCTCGGCTACATGCTCGTCGTGCACACCGACCGGCTGGAGGAGGCGCAGGATCTGATCGCGCGCGCGATCCGCCTCGAGCCGGACGACGCCGCGATCATCGACAGCATGGGCTGGCTGCAGTACAAGCTCGGCCGCCCGCGCGAGGCGCTGGCGTGGCTGAAGAAAGCCTACGCGCAGCTGCCCGACCCCGAAGTCGCGGCGCACCTGGGCGAAGTGTTGTGGGTGCTCGACGAGCGCGAGCAGGCACGCTCGGTCTGGGAGACGGCGCTGCGCAATCATCCGGACCACCCGGTACTGCTCGAAACGATGCGCCGGCTGGCACCATGAAACGCGCGGTCGCTGCCGCCGGCCTGTGCGCGCTGCTGCTCGGCGGCTGCGCGCCGATGGCGCCGCAGCCCGGCGCCGACACCGCAACGGAGCTGCGCTGGGCGCAGCGCCGCGAAGCACTCGCCAACGTGCTCGGCTTTGCGCTGTCGGGCCGCGTCGCCGAATCCGGCGGCCGCAGCGCCGCGCTGCGCTGGCGGCAGTTCGCGGATGCGCGCTTCACGCTGCAGCTGAGCGGCCCTTTCGGTGCCGGCCAGGTCGCGATCGAAGGCGATCCCGGCGGCGTCTGGGTGCGCACGAAGGACGGCAGCCAGTACACCGACGATCCGCGGGCGTGGATGCGCGCGAATCTCGGCTGGTGGCTGCCGCTCGACGACCTGCGCGCGTGGGCGCTCGGGCTGCCCGCCCCCGGCGCGATCGAGCAGCTCGCCCTCGATGCCGACGGGCGGCTCGCCACGCTGCAGCAGCACGGCTGGACCGTCCGCTACGACGGCTATCAGCGCGTCGGCAGCCTCGAGCTGCCGCGCAAACTCGAAGCGCAGACCGAGAGTGTCCGCCTGCGCCTGGTGGTCGACAGCTGGACCGCGGTCGACCTCGCAAAACGATCCTGAGCGTTGCATGCACGACTTCGCCCGCGGGGCGTTCACCGCCGACTTCCCGTGGCCGGCTCCGGCCAAGCTCAATCTGTTCCTGCACATCACCGGGCGCCGCGCCGACGGCTACCACGAGCTGCAGACGATCTTCCAGTTCCTGGACTACGGCGACAGCCTGTTCTTCGTGCCGCGCGGCGACGGCGCGATTCTGCGCGTCGGCGAGGTCGCCGGCGTTCCGCTCGCGGACGATCTGGCCCTGCGCGCGGCGCGGCGCCTGCAGCGTGCGTCGGGCTGCGGGCTTGGTGCGGAGATCCGCATCGACAAGCGTCTGCCGATCGGTGCCGGCCTCGGCGGCGGCTCGAGCAACGCGGCGACGACGCTGGTCGCGCTCAACCGCCTGTGGAATCTCGGCTTCACCGTCGACGAGCTCGCCGAAATCGGGCTCGGGCTCGGCGCCGACGTGCCGGTGTTCGTGCGCGGACGTGCGGCCTGGGCCGAGGGCGTCGGCGAGCGCCTGATGCCGATGGAACCGCCGGAGCGCTGGTATCTCGTCGTCACGCCGAAGGTGTCCGTGCGCACTGCCGAAATCTACGCGGCGCCCGAGCTCAAGCGCGACTGCGCGCCGCTCGCGCCCGCAGCCGAGCCCGCCGGCGCCGTCAACGTCTTCGAGCCGGTGACCTGCGCGCGCTATCCCGAGGTCGGTCGCGCGCTCGCGTGGCTGCGGCAGCACGGCGATGCGCGGATGTCGGGCACCGGCGCGTCGGTTTTCCTGACATGCGAAACGCGCGAGCCTGCGACGGCGCTGGCCGCGCAGGTCCCCGAGACGTGGTCGCGCTTCGTCGCGCGCGGCTGCAACCGCTCGCCACTGCGCGCTGCCGCGGACCGCTGATCTCATCGAAGCTATAATGCGCGCCGCGCAAGAGCCGAGCTCTGCTGGGGCGTCGCCAAGTGGTAAGGCAGCGGGTTTTGATCCCGCCATTCGGTGGTTCGAATCCATCCGCCCCAGCCACTTGATTTGTCCCAGCGCACACGCACCCGCACGACGACAAGGCAGCCCATGTCCGACTCGAAGCTGATGCTGTTTTCCGGCAACGCCAATTCGAAGCTGTCGCGGGACATCGCCGCCTACCTCAAGACCTCGCTCGGCCAGGCGATCGTCGGCAGGTTTTCTGACGGCGAGATTCAGATCGAGATTCTCGAGAACGTGCGCGGCAAGGACGTCTTCGTCGTGCAGCCGACCTGCGAGCCGACCAACGACAACGTCATGGAGCTGCTGCTGATGCTCGACGCACTCAAGCGCGCGTCGGCCGGGCGCGTGACGGCGGTCATCCCCTATTTCGGCTACGCACGCCAGGATCGCCGGCCGCGCTCGACGCGCGTGCCGATCTCGGCGAAGGTCGTCGCCGACATGATCGGCGAGTGCGGCGCCGACCGCGTGCTCACCGTGGACCTCCATGCGGATCAGATCCAGGGCTTCTTCGACATCCCGGTCGACAACGTCTACGCGAGCCCCGTGCTGCTCGGCGAGATCTGGCGGCAGAAGTACGAGAAGCTGATCGTCGTCGCGCCCGACGTCGGCGGCGTCGTGCGCGCGCGCGCGGTCGCCAAGCGCCTCGACGATGCCGACCTCGCGATCATCGACAAACGCCGCCCGAAACCGAACGAGTCGCGCGTGATGAACATCATCGGCGACGTCGAGGGCCGCACCTGCGTGCTCGTCGACGACCTCGTCGACACCGCCGGCACGCTATGCAAGGCCGCCGAAGCGCTCAAGGAAGACGGCGCGATCAAGGTCGTCGCCTATGTCACGCACCCGGTGCTCTCCGGGCCCGCGATCAAGAACGTCAGCAATTCCGTGCTCGACGAGCTCGTCGTCACCGACACGATCCCGCTGACGCCGGCGGCGCAGGCCTGCCCGAAGATCCGGCAGCTGTCGATCGGCGGTCTGCTCGCCGAAACGATCCGCCGCATCTCGGCGGAGGAATCGGTCAGCTCGCTCTACGTCGACTGAGCGCCACTCGGCCCCGGGCCGGTCGTTTCCGGGCGAGCCCGCGGGGGCTGATCGGGAATCCTGTATAATCCGCGCCCCCCATCGCCTGGTCGCGGGCGGTGGTTTTCCTTTTGGAGCGTTCAATGAGTGAGAATTTCGTCGTCGACGCCGAGCCGCGCGCCGACCAGGGCAAAGGTGCGAGCCGCCGCCTGCGTCGCGAAGGCAAGGTTCCGGCCATCGTCTACGGTGGCGCCGAGCCGCCGCAGGCCCTAGCCGTTTCCGCCAACGAGATGGGCAAGCATCTGAAGGTCGAGGCCTTCTACTCGCACCTGCTCAAGCTGCGCATCGGCGGCAGCGAGCAGCAGGTCGTGCTCAAGGATCTGCAGCGCCATCCGGTCACCGGGCTGGCGTACCACGTCGACTTCCAGCGCGTGCAGGCCGACAAGCTGCTGCGCATGCACGTGCCGCTGCACTTCAAGGGCGAGACGGTGGCGCCTGGCGTCAAGACCGGCGGCGGCATCGTCGAGCATCACCTCAACCAGGTCGAGGTGGAGTGCCTGCCCAGAGATCTGCCCGAGTACATCGAGGTCGATCTGTCGAACATGCAGGTCAACGAGTCCATCCACCTCTCCGGGCTGAAGCTGCCAGAGGGCGTGAGCCTCGTCGAGCTCAAGCACGACAACGACCAGTCGGTCGTCTCGATCCATCTGCCGCGCGCCGCGGTCGAGGAAGAGACGCCGGCGGAAGGCGCGCCGGCCGCGGGCGCTGCAGCCGCGTCACCGGCGGCAGAGCCGAAGAAGGAAGAGAAGAAGTAACGGCCCGCGGCTTCGCCGCGCGTCGTTCCACGGTTCGGCCCGTCCGCGCAGCGCCGCCCGGACGGGCTTTCTCTTTTCGATCGAGCACCGAAGATGTCGGCCTCCGACCTCTACGCCATCGTCGGCCTCGGCAACCCGGGGCCGGAGTACGCGCGCACACGGCATAACGCCGGGTTCTGGTTCGTCGACCGCCTCGCCGAGCGCCATCGCACCGCGTTGCGCATGGAGCCTAAGTTCCATGGCGAGCTGGCGCGCTTCAACGCCGGCGCGCGCGGTGTGCTGCTGCTCAAGCCGATGACCTGGATGAATCGCAGCGGCCAGGCGGTGCAGGCGCTGAGCGCGTTCTACAAGCTTGCGCCGGAGAACATCCTCGTCGTGCATGACGAGCTCGACCTACCGCCGGGCACGGCACGCCTCAAAGCCGGCGGCGGACACGGCGGCCACAACGGCCTGCGCGACGTGCACCGGCACATCGGCGACAGCTATCTGCGGCTGCGCATCGGCGTCGGGCACCCCGGCGTCAAGGAGCGCGTGATGCACTACCTGACCGAAGAGCGGCCCGGCAAGGACGACGAAGCGCGGATTCTTCAGGCGATCGAAAAGGCCGACGAGGCCGTTGCGGTCTGGCTCGGCGGCGGCTGGGAGAAGGCCATGCAGCTGCTGCACACCAGCAAGGATTGAGACATGGGCATTCAATGCGGCATCGTCGGCCTGCCGAACGTCGGCAAGTCGACCCTCTTCAACGCGCTGACCAAGGCGCAGATCGCGGCCGAGAACTACCCGTTCTGCACGATCGATCCCAATGTCGGCGTCGTGCCGGTGCCCGATGCGCGCCTCGACGCGCTCGCGGCCATCGTCAAGCCGCAGCGCGTGCTGCCGGCGACGGTCGAGTTCGTCGACATCGCCGGCCTGGTCGCCGGCGCCAGCAAGGGCGAGGGCCTGGGCAACCAGTTCCTCGCGCACATCCGCGAGACCGACGCCATCGCGCACGTCACGCGCTGCTTCGACAACCCCGACGTGATCCACGTCGCCGGCAGCACCGATCCGATCCGCGACATCGAGATCATCAACACCGAGCTCGCGCTCGCCGATCTCGACACGGTCGGCAAAGCGGTCGAGCGCGCCAGCCGCGCGGCCAAGACCGGCAACAAGGACGCCATCGCCAAGCACGAGCTGCTCAAGCGCCTGCAGGCGCATCTCGACGGCGGCGCACCGGCGCGCAGCTTCGCGCTCGAACCCGACGAGCGCGCGCAGGTCCGCGAGCTGCAGCTGATCACTGCCAAGCCGGCGCTCTACATCGCCAACGTCGACGAAGCCGGGCTCACCCAGGGCAACGAGTACCTCAAGCGCGTGCAGGAGTACGCCGCGAACGAAGGCGCGCAGGTGGTCGCCGTCTGCGCCGCGATCGAAGCCGAGATCGCACAGCTCGACGACGCCGACAAGGCCGCCTTCCTCGCCGATCTCGGCCTCGAGGAGCCCGGCCTCAACCGCGTGATCCGCGCCGCGTACACGCTGCTCGGCCTGCAGACCTACTTCACCGCCGGCGTGCAGGAAGTGCGCGCGTGGACCGTGAAGGTCGGCGCCACCGCCCCGCAGGCCGCCGGCGTGATCCACACCGACTTCGAGAAAGGCTTCATCCGCGCCGAAGTCATCGCTTACGACGACTACGTGAAGTACAAGGGCGAAGCCGGCGCCAAGGACGCCGGCAAATGGCGATTGGAAGGCAAGGACTACATCGTGCAGGAAGGCGACGTGATGCACTTCCGCTTCAACGTCTGAGCCACCCCCTTGCGGGATCGGCGCAAGCCGGTGTCACAGCCGCGACGCCGCTCCCTGCGCGCTGGCGCCGCTTTTCGCCCGGCATCGAGCGGCCGCGCGATAAGTCT
>JBFMCQ010000068.1:0-19148 GCA_040754295.1 Pseudomonadota bacterium
ATGTGCATGGGCACATTCTACGGGCGCTCCAAGCCAATATCAAGCCATTTACATGGCTACATATCAATGCCGTCCAAGCCCAGAAATAACGCCTAAGCCCTTCTTGCAGAAGGACCTATCGCTAAAACCCACGGGGGAAAAGCGTGCAACTTCAGGCTAGCCGCCGCCGAACGCTTCCGAGGCTTCGTCGGAAATGTTCTCCGCGCCTTCCTCGAACTCATCACCGGCGTTCTCCGCGCCTTCCTCGAACTCCTGCTCGGCCTCGGACTCATCCTCCGCCGGCTGGACGGACCCGGTCCCGAACTCGCGGCTCGCGGACGAATCGGCCGCGAGGCCGACGTCGACGGTGATGCCGCTAGTACCGGAGCCGGCCGTCGAGCTGTCCGACTCCTCGCTCTCACTCTCGCTCTCGCTCTGCCCGCCGGACGACCGACCGAGGGAGGCGTTGACCTCTAACGAGCGGCCGACCGCCACCGAGCGGCCGTCCCCGGACTCGCTCTGCGCCTCGCGGGACCTGTCGGCCTGAATCGAGAGGCTCGCCTGCAGGCCCTTGCCCAACGGGTTCTGGCTGGACTCGCCGTCCAGGTCACCCGACTCGGTGCTCTCCAGGCCGGGGAGCGGCTGTGCGCTGTCGTCCGCGCCGCTGTCGCCGCTCGACTGCGCCAACGATCCGGACATCAGAGACGACACGAGACCCGGACGGGCGTCGTCCTCGCTCCCGTTTAGGTCATCGCCGCCCGTTTGCCTATCGGGGGTCGTACCGCGCAGCGAACTCAGCCTCGTCCTCAGCGAGGTGACCCGATCGGCGATGCGGCCCAGCGGTCGGACTCCGTCCGCGTCGCCACCACTGCTGCGCGCCGCCGGGAGCAGCCGCGAAAGCGCTCCGCCGGTCTGACCCTGCGCCGCGCTGGTGGCGTCCTGCGCCTGCGCGGTGGCAAGTGCCAATGTCGTGCACGCCGCGACGATCGGTGCCGCCAGCCATTTATTCATGGTTTGCCTCCTTTCTCTTCCGAGTGGGCCTCCAGACTCTCTCCTGGGCAATGAATTGGCCGTGAACGTTATGGAGGCGTGAATCGCCAGTGAATGCGGCGGCATCACACCGGTCGTCGCGCTGGCATGTCGGATGCTCGGCGACGGACGGGTGCTTGGGCTGCGCGGTCCGAAACGGACGCTGAATGCGCGGACCGGAGAACAACAAGGAGACGCACGAATGACACGGATGTCGACCACGCCACTCGCGGCGCATCACGCACGGCCGCGCTGCCGCAAATTGCACTGCGCCCGGCGCGGCGCCGTGCAATTGAGCCATGCAGGCGCAGCGGGAGCCCGGTCATGACCGTTGCGGCACCGCCCCCGCTGACCCCGGAGCAGGGCGAGCTGACGACGATCCGCCGCCAGCAGGAGGTCGGCACGATCCGATTCCAGTCGTACCGTCTTCACCTTCTCGGGGCGGCAGACGTGCTCAGTGCCGAGGCACAGGTCGACGCGATGGACCAAGCCGAGACACTGTCAAACGCGGTGCGCGCGCTCGCGCAGGCCTATTACGACGCGGGCTATCCCGGTGCGCTGCTGCGCTACGCGCTGGACGGCGAAGACCTCTACATCCATGTCGACCTCGGCACGCTGACCGACGTGCGCGCGCCGGATTCGCTGCTGCCGTACTTCGACGACCTGCCGCGCGGCACGCCGCTGACCGAGCGCGCGCTCGAGCCGCGACGCACGCTCGCGGACGCATTCGCCGATCGTGCGGGCCTCTATGCGCAGACCGAGCTCGTACCCGTCGGCGAAGGCCGCAGGCTGGAAGTCTCGGCGCAGGAGACCCACGCCGAGCGCACGCATGCCCAGCTGGCGTTTGGCAACCCCGGCAACCGGTTCGTCGGCCGCTATCTGCTCGACGTCGAGGCGGCGCGCACGCGGCACACCGGCGACCTGTTCAGGCTTCTCGGCAGCCTCGGCCTCTCCGATCTCGACGACGCAGCGCGCGCCGACGAGTACTACGACGCAACGCTGACCTGGAGCCGCGTGACGTCGCGCGGACTCTTCGGGCTCACCGGACGCGTCGTCGACTACAAGCAGCCGATCGCCGACACGACCATCGACGGCGACCTGGAGGAGATCCAGGGCACCTGGTCGTACCCGCTGGCGGCGACGCTGACGACGCGCTGGATCTTCGACGCGCGACTCGACTACACGCGCAAGCGACGCGAGGCGCAGGAACCGGATCTGCCGCTGCAGAACGAGCAGTACCCTTCGCTCGAAACCGGCGTCGACTTCACGCACACGATGATCTGGCTCGGCAAGCCCTGGGATTTTGAAACCGGACTCACGCTGCGCAAGGGCCTGCGCAGCCGCACCGCCGACTCCGGCGCCGAGATGGACTATCTGCTGTGGCGGCCCAGCGCGCGCGCCAGCGTGACGCTGCACGACAAGCTCGCCGCCGGCGCCGCGGTCATCGCGCAGCTCAGTTCCGATACGGTGCCCGAGCAGAGCCAGTGGGTGCTCGGCGGCATCAATGCGATCTACGCCTACCTGCCTGGCGTGGCGGTCGGCGACAGCGGCGGCCTCGCGCAGCTGCAGGTCGAGTACCGCATGCCGCGCTTCGACGAGATCGAGCTCCGCCCGCGCGCATTCGCGGAGTACGGCTTCGTCGACTACAGCGCACCGACACCCGAGCTGCCCGGCGGCACAGTCGAGCTCGCGGACGTCGGCGTCGAGATCAACGCACGCCTGCGCTCATGGCTCGAAGCGAGCCTCGCCGGCGCGATCCCGGTGCTGGACGACGACCTCAGCGCCGCAGCGCGCGAAGACACCGATGCGGGGCTGCTGTTCCGGATCGCCGTCTCGTTCTGAAGGTCGCTCTACGGTGTACGCCGCAGACGCCGGCCGACGGCGACGAAGCGGTACGCGCCGATGAGCATCGTTGCGCCGCCGGCCGCGACCAGTGCCCACGCGATCCAGAACAGCGACGGATAGTCGGGAAAGAACTGCAGCAGCACCGCGCCGCCGCCCGCCAGCGCCAGCGCCGTGCGCACATAGGCCAGCAGCGTACGCTCGTTGGCCAGGCGCGTGCGCTCGACGGCGAGCTCGTCGCGCAGCTGTGCTTCGCTCATCGGTCTGCGCCGCGGTCGGCGCACAGTGCGAATGCCGCGGTGTAGAAGCGGATCGCCTCGTGCAGATCGTCGGCGTCGATGTTGACGAGAAGGCTCATGCAAGCGCTCCGCAGTCAGCTCACGCCTCAGATCCGCCGCCGGCATTTCCGACCGGCAGATCGAAGCCGATAAGCTGCTGCAGCGTCATCGTCGTGCTCCGCAGGATGGGACGCCGATACTATCCCGACCCGGCCGGCACGCGGTACTCGCGCGCGATCGCTGCGATCTGCACCGAGTACGACTCGTACCAGCGCTCGCGGCCCGCCTTCTGCGCCAGAAGATGCTCCGGGTGCGCCCTCCACGCGCGGATCGCCTCCTCGCTCGGCCAGTACGACAGCGCGATCTCATCGCACCCTTCGGTCAGCGCCTGGAACTCCAGGCAACCGAACTGCGTCAGCGCCAACTCACGCAATCGCGCCGCAACGCGCGCGTACTCCGCATCGAACGAACGGACCTTCGCGCGAAAGATGACGACGTACATCGGTTACTCTGCCGTGCGGATGCGTGCGGCCCGACTGGACTGCTACAACAATATGAGAGCGCAATATCGAGGTCTGCTCGATCGCAAGTGATGCGCTTGGCTTTTCTGCCCCGCAACGCTCTAGATCAGCCGCCCGGCAACCGCGCAGCAGTTTCCGGTCGGCTGGATCTACTTTTTAGAAGCTGCCTGTTCGAGGCGTTCAGCTAGCCAAACTTTGATAATTGACTGGCGCGTAACTCCTAGTCGACCGGCTTCCCGGTCGAGGGACTCGATCATCCAGTCCGGAAAATCCACATTGACTCTCCTTTGATTTTGAAGGGGGCGGCGCGCATTGGAGATGTCCAAGACGTCTGTCACGTCCTTGCCGCTATCAAATTCGGAATCAAATTTCTTCGCTTTCATAAATGGCCACCTCTTCGGATCGGGCTCGACGAACAGAGATGATTCGGATATTCCTGCTCCTGTATGTGATAACTGCCGACCAATGCTTTCCCTTGATACGACCAATCGCCAAAAATCGCGGCTCATCAACCGTCTTCGCCGGGATTTCGACAAGATAAGGATCGCTCCAGAGTTCCTGCGCCCTGACGAAGTCGATCCCGTGCTTTTCCAGATTAGCCTGGCTCTTCTGCTCGTCGAATTCAAACGAGAACATGGTATGAAAACTATACCATTACGGGCGGATGTTCAACCCGCAATTTTGCCGGGCTGGGGCTTCGAGACGCCAAGCTAGGTCCAGCCGCGACCGTGCCGGAGCGAAGCGGAGGCGGGTCCGTCGGCTGGAAGCGACCCCCGGCGGACCACCCGAGCCAAGCCATTGCGGCTCGCGTGATGCTGCCTTCCGCTGGGATAAACACGTCGGCTCCGCAAGAAACGAACTTTCGAGGTTCAATCACGCGGCCCGTGCGCTCCCTGTCTACGCTTCGCAGCCGGGGTCACCCCACGTCCACGCAAGACTCGGTACCGGCCGGTGGCTAGCCTTTGCCGGGGCGGGACTTTCACCCGCCAGAACTCCTCACGGAGATTTCCGCTTCAGAATCCTTTCATCAGCTTCCCTCTCCTCCAGGCTTTGCCTGGCGCAATATCCCTATTCGTTGGGCGGAACCACACGACGGCGACGAGCACTTGCACTCACAAGCAGTTCACCCGCGCGCAGACAATGCTGAACGCTATAAGCCACGCGATGGCTATGGCTGGAGCCGCAAACAACACCGACGCAATGCTTGCCTCCGTGAGGCCGACACGAGCGCGCCTGACGGATATGAGCATGCCGCTGGCCAGAACGACTAAGAATGGACCGAGTACCCAAGCAAACCATGCTCCTTTGGCGGGAAGTACGGACGCCAGAACAACCAGCGCAGCGAGTGCAGCTACGACGGAAAGTGTATGCCCAAGCGCCAGTGCCCACATTGCTGTTACGCCCAACGCCCAGGTTCAGCCGCGGGCCTGCTGGAGCGAAGCGGAGGCAGGACCGTCGGCTGAACCGATAGTTGGACCTTGCGGCCCTGAATATTCGCATATACGATAAATATGGCCATGAGCTACGATCCCACGAAGCGCAAGAAGAACCAGCGCAAGCATGCCATTGATTTGGCCGAGTGCGAGCGTGTGTTTGATGCGCCGATGCTCACGCGGGAAGACACCAGCGAGGAATACGGCGAGCAGCGGCTGGTGAGCCTGGGATGGCTGCAAGGCCGGGTAGTGGTGTTGGTGTGGACCGACCGCGAGGATGGACCACGAATGATTTCTTGCAGAGAGGCAGAACCCCATGAACAGGAAGCGTACTTCCGTGCGTACCCCAAAGGCTGACGTGCCCTACGACCCGAAGGACCGTACGGCGACGCTCGGCTTTTGGGAAGGTGCCACTGCTCACAAGGGCGTGGCCGAATACCGAGCCAAACGTGGACGGCCGCCGAAGCCTGCCGAAGAAAAGAAGACCCAAATTGCACTGCGCATTGATGCTGACGTGTTGGCCTGGTATCGAGCGCAAGGTGAAGGTTGGCAGACCAGGATGAACGCGGTACTCAAGGCTTACCGAGACGCTACGGTGTAGTTGCTTTTCAAGGCCCAACGCTCAGGTTAAGGGCGCGGCCCCGCCGAAGGCGGGGACGTCGACCCTTGAACCTGTTGTTGGGCCGCGACGCCGCTCACTCGGTCTTGTTCTCGAATGGGAGCGGATCAGTCACGGTAGCTTCTGCTTTGGCCGCCTCTGCTCCTTCAATGGCGACAGGATCAAGACCAATGCGCTCGAGAAGATCATTTCTATCCTGCGATGCAATGTAGAGAATAAACCCGCTGTCAGTAACCCGGAGCTGGTTTTCCGTTTGATCGAAATCAAGGATCACTGGCTTTACATGGTACTTGTGCTGCACCTTTGCCACATTCTCGAGTGCCTGCAGGACATTGTTCTGAAGAAGCTGTCCGCGCCTCTTGGGATGCACTTGATTCATTCGCCTGTGCAGCGTTGCAAGCTTAAGACCCTTCTTCAAGTCGGCAGCGTTGCTTGTCACAACTACGTACGCAATCCAGCGATACATCTCCAGCTCAGTCTTGTTAAGGCCCTCCGCAAACTCCTCCAGGAATTTCTGATATCGACCGGCTTGCTCCGCACCGATGCTTTTTACGATGTCCCTGACGTTGTCAACGGTGCCAACCAGCTTCTTATCCTTCGCGGTTTGAAACACTCCTTCCTTCTCACAGAGACGATAGCAGGTCTCCTGGAGTACGCCGACATTAGCTTGGCACAGCGCGAGGATCTCCTGGCGCACGGGCTTGGGGAACTCGATGTTGAGCATTGGCTCCCCTGCAGTTATGACCTTTTCCAGATCAGCTGCCTCCCATCGGTCTGCATCAACAGGCACCAAGCGCCCCGCCAAGTCGCCGTTGTAGAGAACTAACTTGTTGGACTCCAGCCAAACGCCCACCACCATGAAAACTATCTCAGATTTTTCATGGAACGCTTTCAGGTCGAAGGCGATTTCTCGTTGCACTTCTTCTGAGAGGTAGTGGAAGTCCTCGAGCACTACAAACTTCTTGAACTGCGCGAGCTTCAATGCTCTGATCACATCATTGGCGTCGGACGGATCGATCTCGATAGACGTTGCTTCGCGTGTATCTTCGTTAGCACGCTCGTATCCCCCTTTGGCCTCACCGGATGCCTCAGCCAGAAACGGCAAGCCTCCTTTTCCTCCTGCCGTGACCTCAACGGTCTTGGTGCCCGACACGGTAGTCGTGTCAGTGACTCGAAGGGAAACGCCTGCGTGCTTCAGCAGCATCTCGTATATCTGGATTCGCGTGGTGCTGCTTCCACACTGGACCACCACGTAGTCCTCATCTTTCAGCGAGTGCTTTCGCACGCACGTCTTACCCTGTTTCGAACCGCCGTAAATGACAATGTGCTTGTCCCGCGAAAGCGAATTCACGAGCTTGTCATCGACGTATGCCCGCGCCACATAAGTCAGCGGGATGCCGCGGGCAACGCCATAAACCTCTGACAGCTTGCTCATGCCTCATCTCTCCATAGTGATGCGGTCTAAAGATATCAGCGGGAAACCGCGCCGACTCACGCCGCCAAAAACTAGACCTACTCGTGCCGAGCGGCCCAACGCCCAGCCTCAGCCGCGTTCTTGCCGTAGCGGAGCGAAGGCATGAACGTCGGCTGGAGGCGATGGTTGGAGGTCGCTTTCATGCTCGCGGGGGCCGCAGCGCCGAGCCACACTTGTAACAGCGCTCTGTAGGCAACCGAAGGTCTGTGAACGACCAGCCGCGAATTACCTGGCGCGCGCGGCATCCGGATGTTGGGCATCGGACAGAGTACGCGTACCCGCTCAGAACCGCGGCGCCAGCCAACACAAGCGTCAAGTGCCAAGTCATGATCGGCGCGCCGAGCGATTCGACCGGCTCCCGCAACAGGATATGTACTACGACAAACACCACCTCAACAACGAAGATAGCTATTAAGGTCTGGCGCGGTGTCATTTCGATCTCCAACGCCCCGCATCAGCCGCGGCCTGCCGAGCGACGCGAGGCAGGTCCGTCGGCTGCATGCGATGGTTGGGCGCGGCTATCTGCATACGATTGCCCAGGTTGCCAGACCAGCCCCGATTGCGACTGTGGCATACAGTACGAACTTTGGTAGCAGAAACTCTGGTCGCTTATCCATCGAGCCCCACGCCTCGTTGAACTCCTGCGACAGGTTGCTTCGAATGTAGGTAAGGCGTGCCTGCCTTCCGACTATGGATCGATCGAGAGCGCGGACGATCTGAATAGCAGCGAGGCATGCCGTAACAACCACACCAACAAGCACGAGCTTCGAAAGAGCGGTCTGTGCGACAACTTGTGCAAGCCCTACCAGACCGGCATAGACCAGTACTGAGTAGTTCGTAATGGCCCATTGCTGTGACTTAAAGAATGCAAGGTCTGACACCGTCACCTGATAAAGGAGGTGCAGATCGGAGCGGACCGGCTCGGCCAGATCGACGTTCATTCGAGCGCCCAACGCTCCAGCTCAGCCGCGGATTTGCCGCAGCGAAGCGAAGGCAAATACGTCGGCTGGAGCGCCTGGTTGGGCGGCATACGCGGGCTACTGGCCAAGTTTGGACTTGATGTAGGCAACTGCGCGCTCCGACAACTCGAGTGGCTGCGGACCGCCGCCGGTAATAAAGTCAACCATGCGCCCCACAGGCCAATCTTCTTTTGTGCCGTTGATGAATTCAATGCCGTGGTCATCGCCTCGATAGTCGTGCCAGTAGCGGGCTACCAGACGACCATGCTCATAGATGTTGTACTGATACTCGCCGAAGGATTCTCGCTTTGAATCCGCGTGCTTGATCTCAAAGCTCATGACCGCCTCGTTTTGCCGCCCAACGCCCAGGTTCAGGGGCGGCCTCGCCGAAGGCGAGGACGTCCCCTGGAACCTGTTGTTAGGGCTCCCTCTCTGCGAACGGCGCTGTCTCATAGCCCTTCTCCCGTATCATCTTTTCGAAGGCTTCCCTCATAACGAGTTTCCAAGGCGACTTCGGATCTGGAAAATTGTCGTGGTCATGAGCGACCGTGGTCTTGTCGGGAAGTTTCAGGCTCAAGAATATTGCCAAGAAATCTTCGCAGAAGCGGAAAATGTTTGCCCATATCGCCTCCATGAATTCCGAAATTGGCTGATCCGATGACCACATTGGGACGGTTAACGAACCTACGGAATTCTGGCGCACGCAAAAAAGTCTGAAGTCGATACCGCCGTCTAGAAAATGATTGATTTTGTCGCGTGCTTCAATTGTGCCCTCTAGCCAGGCCTGATTCCGCGCGATCAATAGTTCATTAAAGCCCTGCGCTCGTTTCTTCAAATCCTTAGGTAGATTCCCTAGAGCGCTGGTAACCTTGGCGCCTTTCTCTCCGAACGTATGAAGGCTCCAGTACTTCTTTCCAACTATGTACGTTGGGGCCTTAACGAGGTAGTCGAGTGTGCTCTTAACCTGGACGAGAAAACCATCAAACTCCAAGAATAGGTCATCTGAGAGATTGACTGATTCTCCCACTCCTTTCGGGTTCAGCACTCGATTGGTTTCTGCCTCAACATGGCTGTTGTACCGATCGATATGACCTCGAATACCAATTAGCTTTTTGCAGATCAGCACCAATAGATGCAGAAGCTTATTCTTTTCTGCGCCGTCCATCTGTGCTGCGATGATGATCGGGAAGATGCCATTGAATAGTCGATTGTTGACAATCTTACCGTCGGTAGGATCGTCAAAAAGCTTCTCTAAGGTCATCGCCATGTTTGAGCCCTAACGCTAACTAGATCACAGATTGACGTATAACCTGGCCGCGATGACGTATAACATCGGCCCAGGGAAAGTAAACGGCTGATTTATATGAAAACGCTGCCGGCAAGTGCGTCAGCTTCTGTGCCAAGTCATTCATTCGCAAAGCCACCCAAGCTGCTCGATCGGGTCCGGGCGGTGATCCGGACGCGGCATTACAGCCTTCGGACCGAGCAGACGTATGTACACTGGATTAAACGCTTCATTCTGTTCCATGGCAAGCGACATCCGTGCGACCTTGGCGGCGCGGAAGTGGAGGCGTTCCTGAGCGATCTGGCGGTGCGCCAGAACGTTGCCGCCAACACGCAGAATCTCGCGCTTTCCGCGATCTTGTTCCTGTACCGGGATGTTCTGGAGATCGAGCTGCCGTGGCTGGATGGAATTACGCGCGCCAAGAAGCCACAGCGTTTGCCCGTTGTGTTGTCTCGCGGAGAGGCGGCGCGGCTGATGGACGAGCTTTCGGCGCATCCGCCGGGCTTGGTGGCTCGCCTGCTCTACGGCACGGGCATGCGCCTGACCGAGGGTCTGCGTCTGCGCGTCAAGGATGTCGATCTCGTACGGCGCGAAATCGTCGTGCGCGATGGCAAGGGCGCGAAGGATCGGGTCACGATGTTGCCCGCCATCATGGTCGAGCCGCTGCGCTCGCAGCTGGCTGTACGGCGCACGTTGTACGAACGAGACCTGCGATTGGACAAGGCGGCCGTTTGGCTGCCGGACGCGCTGGCGCGAAAGTATCCGCGTGCGGCGAGCGAGTGGGCGTGGCAGTACGTCTTCGTCGCAAGCGGCTTTTCTACAGATCCGCGCTCGGGGGAGATCCGCCGACATCACCTGGGCGAGCAGCTCGTGCAGCGAGAAGTACGATCAGCAGCTCAACGCGCCGGCATTGCCAAGCCCGTCTCTCCGCACGTGCTTCGGCACTCCTTCGCCACGCACCTGCTCGAAAGCGGCTACGACATCCGCACGGTGCAGGAGCTATTGGGCCATAGCGACGTGAGCACGACGATGATCTACACGCACGTGCTCAACCGTGGCGGCCGCGGTGTCGTGAGCCCGCTGGACCGGATTTGACGCGGCGCAGTGAGCCAGGATCAGAAGTACTCGCCCTTGAACAGATTGGCGAACACCACCTGCTCCAGTGTCGGCTTGCCGCCTTCGCGCCGCCCCTTCGCGGCAGTGGACGATGGGAACAGCTGGAAGCCCTTGTTGAGGATGTAGTCGTTGACCTTGGGCCATAGCGCGTAGCTGACGGCGGCGGCGGTGCCCAGCGGCGTGGCGATGGACTTGGGTTTGTCGACGAGCGCCTTAAGGACGGTGTCCGCGGCCTTGTCGGGGCTCCAGGTCGGCACGTAGTCGTAGAGCTTGGTCGGCGCGATCATCGGCGTGCGCACCAGCGGCATGTAGATCGCCGTGACTTCGATGTTGAGGTGCCGGACCTCGGCCGAGAGGCAGCGCGAGAACGCGTCGAGCGCAGCCTTGCTCGCGACATAAGCGGAGAAACGCGCAGCGTTGGCAAGCACGCCGATCGAGCTGATGTTGATGATGTGGCCGGACTTGCGCTTGGCCATCATCGGCAGGAAGTTCATGATCATGCGCACGGCGCCAAAGTAGTTCAGCTGCATCGTGCGCTCGAAGTCGTGGAAGCGGTCCATCGACTCGAACACCGCGCGGCGGATCGAGCGGCCGGCGTTGTTGACCAGGATGTCGACGTGGTCGAAGTCGGCGAGGATCTTCTGCGCGCACTCGTCGATCGCCTTCATCTCGGTAAGGTCGCACGGGTACACGTGCGCCTCGCCGCCCATCTTTTCGATGATGCGCTGCGTTTCTTCGAGTTTCTCGCGCGTGCGCGCGACCAGGATCACTTTGGCGCCGGCCGCGGCGAGCTTCTTCGACACGGTGAAGCCGATACCCGACGACGCGCCGGTGACGACGGCCACCTTGCCGGCGAGCTTCTGCACCGCCTTGTCCGACACCTTGACGTGCAGGTCGAGGTGCAGCTCCCAGTACGCCCACAGCTTGTCGGCGTAGTCGCGGATGTCGGGGCACTGGATGCCGGAGCCCTTGAGCACGGCGCGCGCGTGCCTGTCGTCGAAGACCGCCTGGTTGGTGATGTAGCCGAGCACCGAGACCGGCACGCCGATCGCACGCGAGATGCGCCGGCGCACCGGCTCCGGAATCCGGCTGCCGAGGCGACCGCCAAGCCGTCTGACCGTGACCGGCACCGGGGGCAGCTCGAGCTTTTTCGCAAAGTGCGGGCCGTGCGCGGCTTCGAAGATCGTCTGCAGCAGCTCGCCGACGGTCGGTGAGCGCGACTGGATCAGGCAGAAGGTTTCGCCGTCGTGGGCGTCGAGATGCGCGATGTAGTCGATCGCCTTGGCGACGTAGTCGACCGGCGCGATCGGCACACGCCCACCTTCCACGCCGAGCAGCGGCAACCACTTCGGCACCGTGTGGCTGATCGTCTGGATCGTCTTGAAGAAGTAGTACGGGCCGTCGATCTTGTCCATCTCGCCGGTTTCGGAGTGCCCGACGACGACGCCCGGACGGTAGACGCGGAACGGCAGCTTGCATTCGTTGCGAACGATCTTTTCGGACTGGAACTTGGTGCGGAAATACGGATGGCCCAGGTCCTGGCCTTCGTCGAACATGTTCTCGGTAAAGCGTCCGACGAAGCTGCCGCCGGCGACGGCGACGCTGGAGACGTGATGCAGGCGCAGGTTGCCGCCCAGCTCGTTGCAGAACGCGACGAGGTTGCGCGTGCCTTCGTTGTTGACGCGCTCGCCGGTGGCGTCGTCCATGTTCATGTCGTAGACGGCGGCGAGGTGGAAGACGTGATCGACGCGGCCTTTGAGCTTCTCGAAGTCGGCGGCCGACACCAGCCCGGGCGTGGTGATGTCGCCGTAGAGCGGCACGATACCCGTCGCCGCAGCACCGAAGCGTGCCTTGAGTGCGTCGACCTTGTCGGCGGACGACTCGCGGACCAGCACGTAGATCTTCGCCCCTTCGCGCTTGAGCAGCTGCTCGACGAGAAACTTGCCGATGAAGCCTGTGGCACCGGTCACGAAGTAGTTCATTGGCTCGCTCCCACCATTCTTGGATTTTGGAAGCGGAATCTTACTGGAGCGCTGCGCCGGATTTTGTGGCGGAGCACCGGTTCTCCGCTAGCGGCCGTCACGCCCGTGGAAGTCGTCCATGGTCTTGTAGACGCCGAAGATCTTGTCGGCCATCCAGTCGAAGAGGCGGACCGGCAGCAGCCCCTTCATCGCATTGGACATGTACACCGTCCACGGCAGGATCAGCCGGGGTGCACCGCGCTTCATCGCTGCCCAGACCCTGGTCGTGACGTACTCGGGCGTCAGGATCGGCGTGAACAGCATGCCCTTGGCGCCCTCGAACATGCCGGTGGAGATGGAGGTCGGGTTGACCGTCAGCACCTTGACGTGGTCGTGCCCCGCCTGCTCCAGCTCCAGCCGCACCGAGTCGCTCCAGCCTGTGGCCGCCCACTTCGAGCCGCAGTAGACGCTCATACGCGGATTGGAGATCAGCCCGGCGGCCGAGGCGATGTTGACCACGCGGCACTCGCTGCCCGTATTCTCGATCATCGACGGCAGGAACTGGCGCGTGATGTACATCGGCGCGAGCGCGTTGATCGCCATCGTCGGCCAAGTGTCCTTGAGGTCGTCGTGCTCCCAGAAGAACTTGCCGCGGACAATGCCGGCGTTGTTGAACAGGATGTCGATGTGGCCGACGTCCTGCTTGACCTTGTCCGCCGCCGCCTGGATCGCCTCGTGGCTGGCGACGTCGACGATGTAGCTGTGCACCTTGCCGCCCTTGCCCTTGAGCTCGGCGACGGTGGCTTCCAGCGCAGCCTGGTTGATGTCCCAGAGCACGACCGCGGCGGCGCCTTCCTGCACGGCGAGCTGCGCGTAGATCTTGCCCATGCCCATCGCCGCACCGGTGATCAGGATCCGCTTGCCGGCGACGGTATGGATCGGTGTCCCCATCTCACTCTCCCGAATATGTCACGAGTCCCCTTTCCTGGTGCCGCGCGGCTCAACTCAGCGCCCGGCGCTTCGAGAGCCCCTTCGCCGCGTCCTTGTCAGTCAACCAGATAACCTCCGGGAACAGAAACACCCGGAGCAGGGCGATCAGCATATAGAGATAGTCTCAGCGAAAATAGCGCTCCGCAGAAAATCGGCACCCACTCGCAGCTCGGCGCCTGGAACTCGATGCGGACCGCGCCGCTGTGCGCTTACCCGGCCCTCAAGCTCAGGCGCTCGCGCAGCACGGCGACGCGCGCCGCCAGTGCATCGGCGTCGTACGCCTTCGGCGGGACGCGGCCCCAGACCGGCGCCGGCCATGCCGGGTCGTCGGTCTGGCGCACGATGTGATGGAGGTGCAGCTGCGGCACGGCGTTGCCCAGCGCCGCGACATTGAGCTTGTGCCCGGCGAAGGTGCGCATCAGCGTCTGCCCCAGGCTGACCGATTCCTGCAGCAGCACCTGCTGGTCCTGCGGCTCGAGTTCGTAGATCTCGCGGATCGCGTCCCGCCGCGGCACCAGAATCACCCAGGGATACTGCGCGTCGTTCATCAGCAGCAGCCGGCACAGCGGCCAGTCGCCGAGCACGACGGTGTCGGCGGCGAGCTGCGGATGCAATTCGAAATCGCTGTGCATCGCGGGGGCTGTCGTAGACTTGGCGCAAGCCGTTGGGGAGATAGCATCGCATGAAGCGTACCGCGCTGGTGGCCGGAGCGACCGGGCTTGTCGGCTATTCGCTGCTGCAACGCCTGCTGCGCGATCCGGCCTACGGCCAGGTGCGCGCGCTGTCGCGCCGCCCGCTCGGCCTGCGCCACGACCAGCTGCAGCTCGTGCAGACCGACTTCCGCAATCTGGTCGCGCTCGGCGACGCACTGCAGGCGCAGGACGTGTTCTGCTGTCTAGGCACGACGCGGCGCAAGGCGGGGTCGCGCGCGGCGTTCGAGGACGTCGACTACCGTATGGTCGTCGAGCTGGCGCAGGCAACGCGCGCGGCCGGTGCGCATCAGTTCATCGTCGTCTCCGCGGTCGGCGCGTCCCGGCACGCGGCCGCGTTCTATTCGCGCGTGAAAGGACGCATGGAAGCGGCCGTGTCCGCGCTCGGCTTCGACGCGGTGCACATCGTGCGGCCGTCGCTGCTGCTCGGCGAGCGTGGCGAATTACGCCCCGGCGAGGCGCTCGCCCAGAGGCTGGCGCCGGCGATCTCGCCACTGCTGGTCGGCCCGCTCAAGCGCTACCGCCCGGTCGACGCCGACGAGGTCGGCGAGGCGATGGTGCGCATTGCGCTCGGCGGACAGGCCGGCGTGCATGTCCACCATCTGCCGCTGGCCTGACTCGGATGTGCGGTGGTTCACGGCTCGACATGCCGCCGTTGCGGCGCTTGCGTAGAGTAGCGATGCCGCATGCCCCGCGGCCGCCACCACGGAAAACGACGATGAACGCCCGACGCTACATGCTCGCGCTGCTGCCCATGCTGCTGTGCCTGTCCGCCAATGCGGCGGCGGAGCCGGTGAAGATCGCCAGGAGCGTACCCTTCGAGTCGCCGACGACGGCGACCGAAGCGGTCAAGAACGAGTGCGGCCTGCCCGAGCAGCTGCCGACCTGGATCGAGAAGGCCGCCGGCGAGCGCGTGCAGCTCGTCGACGGCGCGCCTTCCGGCGGCACCACGCTGAAGATGAAGATCACCCACGTGCTCGGCGTCGGCGGGCCGTTCACGCCCAAGTCGATGAGCGTCGACGGCGAGCTGGTCGAGAACGGCAAGCTGGTCGGCAGCTTTCATGCACGCCGGCACACCAGCGGCGGACCGACCTGCGCGGCGCTCGCCAAGTGCGCCAAGTCGCTGGGCAAGGACATCGCGGGCTTCCTCGCCGCACCGGCGATGGACGCCAAGCTCGGCGACGCGCGCTGATTCCGGGAGACTGGCAGCGTGGCCCTGTGGGTCGGGCCTCGGCCCGGCCTACGGCCACTACCCGTCAGGCCCAGGGACGACGTACAGCAGCACCGCGAAGTAATGCAGGATGCTCCCGCCGAGCACGAACAGATGCCAGATCGCATGGTGGTAGCGCAGGCGCGTCCAGAGGTAGAACGCGACGCCGCCGCTGTAGGTCAAGCCGCCGGCCGCGGTCAGCGCGATACCGGCGGCATCGAGGTTCTGCAGCAGTGGCCTGACGGCGACGATCGCGCACCAGCCCATGCCGAGGTAGATCGCCAGCGACAGCTTTTCGAAGCGGCCGGTGGCGAACAGCTTGAACACGACGCCGGCGATCGCCAGACCCCAGGTGGTCGCGAACAGGCTCCAGCCCCAGGGGCCGCGGAGCGTGATCAGCGTAAACGGCGTGTAAGTGCCGGCGATCAGAAAGTAGATCAGCGAGTGGTCGACCACGCGCAGCACGTGCTTGGCGCGCCGCAGCGGAATGCTGTGGTACAGCGTCGACGCCGTGTACATCAGCACCAGCGTCGCGCCGAAGATACTGACCGCGGTGACGTGCCAGGCGGTGCCGTACAGCGTGGCACGCGCGACCAGCACCACCAGCCCGACGATCGACAGCACGATGCCGAGCCCGTGTGTGCTCACATGGGCGATTTCCTCGCCGAGCGAGTACAGCTGGTCGGGGACATACGCGCCGGCGATCCGATGATCGTGCGCATGTCCCAGGCCGAGCTTCGCTTTACGGATCGGCATTCTCCACGCGCAGCGTCGCGCCGTCGGCTTCGACGATGCGCACCCGCGTGCCCGCCGGCGCATCCGGGCCGGTGACTCGCCACTGCGAATCGTCGATGCGCAGCTTGCCGACGCCGTTGACGATAGCCTCGCTGAGTGTGAACACGCGGCCGACATAGGAGGCACCGCGGCGGTTCAGCGTCGGCCGCTCGCTGACGAAGGACAGCGGCTTGTACTTGCGCCAGGCCAGCACCGCAGCGACCGACAGTGCGCCCCACAACACGAACTCGAGCTCCCAGCCGATGCCCGGGAAGAACCACGACAGTGCACCGACGACGACCGCTGCGACGCCGACCCAGAGCAGGATGAACTCCGTGGGCAGGAACATCTCCAGCACCAGCAGGCCGAAGCCGAGCGCCAGCCAGTGCCAGTATTCGATGTTCATGCGGCAGACGCCGGGCGCGGACCGGCCTTTTTCGCCAGCTCCGCGATGCCACCGAGCGCGCCGATGACGTTGGAGGCTTCCAGCGGCATCAGCACCAGTTTCTCGTTGGGGCTCGTCGCGATGCGCGCCAGCGCCTCGATGTACTTGGTCGCGACGAAGTAGTTCACGGCCTGGATATCGCCCTTCTCGATCGCCTGCGACACCATCATCGTCGCGCGCGCCTCGGCCTCGGCCAGGCGCTCGCGCGCCTCGGCGTCGCGGAACGCGGCTTCCTTGCGGCCTTCGGCCTCGAGGATCTGCTCCTGCTTCTGCGCCTCGGCGGCGAGGATCTGCGACTGGCGCTCGCCCTCGGCCTTGAGGATCGCGGCCTGGCGGAAGCCCTCGGCCTCGAGGATGTTCGCGCGCTTCTCGCGCTCGGCCTTCATTTGCCGCGCCATCGCGTTGACCAGGTCCGCCGGCGGGCGGATGTCCTTGATCTCGATGCGCGTGACCTTGATGCCCCACGGCGTGGTGGCCTCGTCGACGACGGTCAGCAGCTTGGCGTTGATGTGGTCGCGCTGGCTCAGCAGCTCGTCGAGGTCCATCGAGCCCATGACCGTGCGCAGATTGGTCATCGTCAGCTGCATGATCGAGACTTCGAGCTGCTGCACCTCGTAGGCCGCCTTGGGCGCGTCGAGCACCTGGAAGAAGACGACGCCGTCGACACCGACCATGGCATTGTCCTTGGTGATGACCTCCTGCGACGGCACGTCGAGCACCTGTTCCATCATGCTCAGCTTGCGGCCGATGCGGTCGACGTAGGGCATCAGCCAGTGAAAGCCGGGGTCGAAGGTCGCGCGGTACTTGCCGAAGCGCTCGATCGTGTACTCCATGCCCTGCGGCACGGTGACCACTCCCTTCCACGCCGTCACCAGCAGGAAAATGCCGATGGCGAATGCGACGATCGTCCCCATAGCCCCCGCTCCCGTGCGCGTCCCACAATGGACCGCAGGGATTCTAGCCGGGCTCGCGCGCCGGAGTTATGACGGAGTGCCCACCTGCGCCTGCGCCATCTGGCGGATGCGCTCGACCATCGCGTAGAAGCCGTTGCGGCGGTTCATCGAGATATGGCTGTCCAGCCCCAGGCGCTCGAAGATGCCGCGGACGTCGGTGCGCAGGATCTCCTCCGGCGTCTTCCCGGAGAGCAGCTGAAACAGCAGCGCGATCAGCCCTTTGACGATGTGCGCGTCGGAGTCCCCGGCGAACTCCAGGCGCACCGGCGGGCCCGGCACGACACGGTGCGTCAGCCACACCTGCGACATGCATCCGCGGACCTTGTTGGCTTCGCTGTGGTCGGCGTCCGGCAGCGGCGGCAGCTTGCGGCCGAGCTCGATGAGATAGCGGTAGCGCTCTTCCCAGTCCCCCAGCAGCTCGAAGGTGTCGATCAGCTCTTCGGTGTCCATGCCGTCATTTTAGTGCGCGGAGGTATACTGCGCGGCCGCAGGCATCTCCCCACGCCCATGCGCCCTTCCGGCCGCGCGCCCGCACAGCTCCGTCCCGTCGCCCTCGAGCGCGGCTATACCCGTCACGCGCCGGGCTCGGTGCTCGTCTCCTTCGGCGACACGCGCGTGCTGTGCACGGCCAGCGTCGACGAGCGCGGCCCGGCATGGAAGAAGGAGGGCGGCTGGGTCACCGCCGAGTACGGCATGCTGCCGGGCGCGACGCACGAGCGCTCGCGGCGCGAGGCGGCACAGGGCAAGCAGAGCGGGCGCACGCATGAGATTCAGCGGCTGATCGGCCGCAGCCTGCGCGCCTGCGTCGATCTCGCCGCGCTCGGCAATTACACGGTCACCGTCGACTGCGACGTGCTGCAGGCCGACGGCGGCACGCGCACGGCAGCCATCACCGGCGGCTACGTCGCGCTGGTCGACGCGATCGCGTCGATGCGCAAGCGCGGGCTGATCAAGCGCGATCCGCTGTTCGGGCAGGTGGCGGCGGTGTCCGTCGGCATCTACCGCGGCAAGCCGGTGCTCGACCTCGACTACGCCGAGGATTCGGACTGCGAGTGCGACATGAACGTCGTCATGAACGACGCCGGCCAGTTCATCGAAGTGCAGGGGACCGCCGAAGGCCACGCGTTCCGCCGCGAGGAGCTGGACAGCCTGCTCGATCTCGCCAGCGGCGGCATCAAGGAACTGATCGAAGCGCAGCGCCGGGCCCTTGCAGGTTGACCGCATGCCCTCAGGCGCCGCCCGCGAGGCCGTCCTCGCCAGCCGCAACCGCAAGAAGCTGGACGAGATGCAGGCGCTGCTCGCGCCGCTGGGCCTGAAGCTGCACCTGCTCTCGGACTTCACCGACGAAGCTGCGGCGGAGACCGCGCCGAGCTTCGTCGAAAACGCGCTGCTCAAGGCGCGCCACGCGGCGCGCGTAGCCGGACTGCCCGCGATCGCCGATGATTCGGGCATCGAAGTCGAGGCGCTGCACGGCCGGCCGGGCGTGCGCTCGGCGCGCTACGCCGGGCTCGACGGCGACGACGCCGCGAACAACGCCCTGCTGCTGCGCGAGCTCGCCGGCGTGCCGCAA
>JBFMCQ010000069.1:0-14006 GCA_040754295.1 Pseudomonadota bacterium
CCGCGACCCCCCCCCGGGCGCCGACGGGCGCGGGGGCGCCGATCCGCTCCCACAGCAGGCCGGCGAGCAGACTGGCGGCGAGCAGCACGGCGCCGCTGAGCAGATGGAACAGGCCGAACGCGGCGCCGCGGCGCTCGGCCGGCGTGGTGTCGGCGACGAGTGCGGCGAGCTGGCCCTGCGTGCAGCCCAGATGCAGTCCCCACAGCGCGATACCGGCAAACAGCACGGGCAGGCCGCCGGCGAGCGCGAGCAGCAGGTCGGCGGCGATCAGCAACAGCAGGCCCCAGCCGAGCAGGCGCTCGCGCGGCAGCCGGTCGGAGAGCCGGCCGGCCGGATAGGCCGACAGCGAGTACGCGATGTTGAGTGCGACCAGCACCAGCGGCGCATAGGCGTCCGGCAAGCCGAGCTGCTGTCCGCGCAGCACCAGGAAGGCCTCGGAGAAGCGCGCCAGCGTGAACACGCTGCCGATCAGCAGCACGCGGCGATAGCGCGGCCCCAGCGCGAAGGCCTCGCGCAGACGCAGCGCCGGCGGCGGCGGTGCCGACGCCGGCCGCTGTGGCTCGCGCACGCCCAGCGCAAGCAGCGCCACCGCGGCGAACGCCGGTATCACCGCGACCCAGAACACCGCGCGGAAATCGCCGCCGAGCGAGAGCATCAGCAGGATCGCCAGCGCCGGTCCGAGAAACGCGCCGGCCGTGTCCAGCGACTGGCGCAGACCGAACGCGGCGCCGCGCAGCGCCACCGGGGCAATCTCCGCGACCAGCGCGTCGCGCGGCGCGCCGCGCACGCCCTTGCCGATGCGGTCGATGAAACGCGCCGCGAGCACGGTCGCGAGCGAGCCGGCGAGCGGAAACAGCGGCTTGCTCAGCGCCGCCATGCCGTAGCCGAGCAGCGCCAGCGGCTTGCGCCGGCCGAGGCGATCGCTGAGCAGGCCGGAGAACAGCTTGACGATCGACGCGGTGGCCTCGGCGATGCCCTCGATCAGCCCGACCGCGGTCGCGCCGGCGCCGAGTACCGTGACCATGAACACCGGCAGCAGCGCATGGATCATCTCGGAGGAGACGTCCATGCACAGGCTCACCAGGCCCAGCGCCCAGATCGCCGGCGGCAGGCCGCGCAGGCGCCGCGCCGGCGTCGCGCCGCGCACATTCATCCGATCCGAATCCATTGGGCACCCGGCACGGCTGCGCACTCCCCGGCGTTGATGCAGATCAATGACCAGCCTGCGGCTTGGCCGCAGGCTGGTGCACAGTATGGACCTATTGATGACACACCAGAGCCTCGACTGCCTCATCCACGAGCTGTACGCGACTGCGGTGCGTGAGCCGGACGACGATGCCCTGTGGGACCGCCTGCCCCAGGGACTGGCGCAGGTTCTCGGCCTGCCGCTGGTGCTGCTCGGCCACTACGAGCCGCAGGGCATCATCACCGTGCTCGGCACCTCGCGAGCATCGCAGCTATGGTCCGCGCTGCAGCGCCTGCCGGAACGCTGGGACGGCTCCGTGGTCGGCCGCGGCCTGGCCGCGCTCGCGCTCGAAAGCCGCAGCCTGGCGACGCTGGCGCTCGAAGACGAGCGCTTCGTCTGCTGGCGCGACGGCGCCGAGCACGACGGGCTGCGCAGCGGCGCCGCGCTGTTCGTCGAGGGCGCGCTCGGCCGCTTCGTGATCGAGCTGTTCTCGCCGCAGCCCGCGGCCTTCGGCGAAGACTTCGGCCAGCGGCTGCTCGACGTGCGCGCGCGCCTGCTCGACTTTCTCGACGATCTCGCGCGGCTGCGCGAGCAGCACCTGCTCGCACGCGCGCTGGAGCGCGCCGGCAACGCCGCGTTCATCACCGACCGCGAAGGCACGATCGTCTGGTGCAACGATGCCTTCACGCGGCTCTACGGCTACAGCCGCCGCGAAGCCGTCGGCCAGAACCCGCGCTTCCTCAAGTCGGGCAAACAGGGCGTGCGCTACTACCGCGACCTGTGGAGCACGATCCGCAGCGGCAGGGTCTGGGCCGGAGAAACCGTCGACCGTGACCGCAACGGCATTCCCTATACGGTGCGCCAGACGATCACGCCGTTCGCGCGCGACGAACAGCTGTCGCATTTTCTGGCGATCCACGACGACATCAGCCGGGAGAATCGCGCGCGCCTGCGCCAGGAGCTGCGCACCGGCGTCGATCCGCTGACCGGCCTGCTGACGCGCGCAGCGTTCGAAGCGCAGCTCGATGAACGCGACGCGAGCGATCCCGAGGCCGAATGGAGCCTGCTGCTGGTGTCGATGCAGGAGTTCCAGGAGGGTGTCGCGTCGCTGGGCAACGAGCTCGCGGAAGCGATCTTCGCGCAGGTCGGCGCACGCATCCGCGAGGCGATGGGCGAGCACGCCACGGCCGGATGCCTCGCCCCCGGCGAATTCGGCATCCAGGTGCTGCGCGACGGCGCTGTTCATGTACAGGAGGTCGCGGACCGCCTCATCGACGCGCTGTCGCGGCCGTTTCCGCAGCTGCCGCCGGCGGTGCTGGCGCAGCCGCGCATCGCCGCGGCGCATCATCCGGCCGACGGCCGCAGCTTCGACAGCCTGATCCAGCACGCCGACCGCCAGCTCGCGAACCGGCCGATGGCGCGCGCCCGACTGTAGCCGCAGGCCGCCATTGATCCGCGTCAGTGCCGCCGCCCTCGCGGCGCGCGATGCTTCCCGCCCGGATCCAGGAAAACGCATGCAACGATTCGAGCGGATACTCGTTGTCGTCGACCGCGGAATGCAGCCCTCGCCCGCGCTGCACCGCGGCGCCGAGCTCGCGCGCCGCGCCTCGGCGATGCTGCAGCTGTGCCTGCTCGACCACGAGCCGCTGATCGACGCGAGCGCAGAAGCCGTACACCCCGAGGTGCTGCAGCTGGCGAAGGCGCAGTTCGTCGGAAAGCGCCAGAGCTGGCTCGCACAGCAGGCCGCGGCGCTGATGGATCAGGGCCTGCGCGTCGACTCCGAAGTGCGCTGGGCGCCGCTGCCGCACAAGGCGCTGCTCGACCGCGTGCTCGAGCACCGGCCGGACCTCGTGATCATGGACTTCGGACGCAGCAGCGGGCATGCGCCCCGCCTGTTCGCGCCGCAGGACTGGAAAGCCGTGCGCCTCTGTCCCGCACCGCTGATGCTGGTGCGACCGCAGTCCGGTGCGCTGCCCAGGCGCATCGCCGCCGCGGTCGACACCGCCGGCGACCCGGCGCTCACCGCAGCGCTCAACGACAGCATCGTTGCCGCCGTACGCCAGCTCGGCCTGTTCGCCGATGCCACGGTGCATCTGGTCCACGCGTTCCCGCTGCGGCCGCCGTCGCCGTCCGGTGATCGCAGCCTCGAAGCCGTGTACGAAGAGCTGCGCCAGACCGACGCCGACACCTTTCGCGCATTCGCGGCGCGCCACCTGTTTGCGCCGGAGCGCCAGCACCTGCTCACCGGCGATCCGGCGTCCACGCTCATCGACCTCGCCACGCGCAACGGCTTCGATCTGATCGCCGTCGGCTCACAGTACCGCACCGCCTTCGACCGCTTCCTGCTCGGCAGCACCGCCGAGACGGTGCTGGCGCAATCGGCCTGCGACGTGCTGATCGTCAAGCCGCCGCAGTTCCTCGAAAACCTGCGCCGGCACCTCGACATCGACACGCTGCGCAGGCGCCAGGCCTTGCTGCAGGTCGCAGCGGCCTGAGCGGCGGTCGATGCAGCGCAAGCTCCGAGGAGCGTGCGATCAACTCGAACGTGATTGGGGGCGCACGATGCCCGCCTGCGCGGGCATCGCGAAGATCAGCCGAGAGTCGGACCGAACCGCGAGATCAAACGACCGATCATGGCTCAGGCGGCGAGCGCGGCAACCGCTGCCGACGTGCCGCCGAGCCCGACCGGCTCGGCCAGCGCGGTCAGGCGCGCGCGGTCGCGGATCGACAGGCCGCGGTCGCGCGATTCGATGACGCCCTGGTGCTCCAGGCGCGTGATCACGCGGCACACGGTTTCGGTGGCCAGTCGCAGATAGTTGCCGACGTCGCGGCGCGTCATCGGCAGGCGCAGCTTCGGCGAGGCCGAGGCCAGCCGCTCCTGCATGCTCATCAGGAACGCGGCGACGCGCTGGTCGGCGGAGAAGTCGCCGGACAGTGCCAGCGCTATCGACAGCTCGCGGCTGGTGCGCTCGAGCAGGCGCTGCATCACCACCGGCGACTGCTGCATCGCCGTGAGCATCCGCGCCCGCGGAATCACGCAGATCTGCGACGGCTCGACGGCGCTGGCGCTGCTCGGATGGCACCGGCCACCGAGCGCGTCCAGACCAACGACATCACCCGGCAGATGGAAGCCGCGGATGCGCTCGTTACCATCCTCGTCGACGGTGTAGGTCTTGACGCAGCCGGCGCGGACCAGATACAGGTTGTCCGCGGCATCGCCGGCGGCGAATAGCGCGCCGTGGCCGGGGAACAGCGGGAGGTGCGTCTCGACCAGCTCGTTCCAGCTGCACAGCTCGGCCTCCGACAAACCATTGGTGAAGCAGCGTGCGCCAGCCGGGCACATCGCGCAGTTGGGCTTGCAGCGGTTCGAGGGGGTGGAATCGAAGGCCATGGCGCATCTCCTGTGAGCTGTGCACAGCTTGCGCCGGAGCGGCGCGCCCACCTATACGGAGCTTCCGCAGGCCGCTTGCGGGAACTACATAGGTACACGGGCGCGACGCTGGATCGCGCAATCGCAGCACCCGCAGGTCGGGCTTGTCGGTCGGGTTTCAGCCCGACGACGATGACGCATGTGCGAGCGCGCGCGCCGCGAGGGTGGGCGTCAGCCGCGATCCTGCAGCGTCATCGCCATGCGCACCAGCTGCGGCAGCGAGCGCGCCTCCATCTTCTGCATGACGCGCGCGCGATGCAGCTCCACGGTGCGCTCGCTGATGGCCAGATCGAGCGCGATAACCTTGTTGGCGGCGCCGTCGACGAGCATCACGGCGACCTCGCGCTCGCGCTCGGTCAGCGAGTCCCAGCGGCGGCGGATGTCCTCGGTCTGCGCCAGCCGCGCGCGGTCGACCGAATCCTGTTCGAGCGCGCGCTGCACGCGGCGGATCAGATCGTCGTCGTTGAACGGCTTCTGCAGGAAGTCGAAGGCGCCGTTGCGCATCGCTTCCACCGCCATCGGCACGTCGCCATGTCCGGTGATGAAGATCAGCGGCAGGGAGGACCGGCGCTCGTTGAGCACGCGCTGCACCTCCAGCCCGCTCATGCCGGGCATCCGCACGTCGATGACGACGCAGCCCGCGGCGTCCGGCTTGATCTTGCCCAGAAAGGCCGCCGGATCGGTGTAGGCCTCGCTCTTCAGCCCCACGCTGCGCAGCAGCAGCGAGATGCTGTCGCAGATCGGCTCCTCGTCATCGACGACGTACACGATTCCGTTGTTCATGCCTCCCCCTCGCCGGCGATTGCCGGCAGCCGCAGCGCAAACGTCGCGCCGCGCCATTCGTTACGACGGTAGCTCAGCTCGCCGCCATGCGCGGTGGCGATCGACTGGCAGATCGACAGCCCCAGCCCCATGCCGTGCTTCTTCGTCGTGAAGAACGGCTCGAACAGGCGCCGCGCCACCTCGGCCGACAGGCCGGGTCCGCGATCGGAAACGCGGATCGTCACCCACTCGGGCTCGGTCTGTTCGGTCTCGACGACGACGATCTTGCCGCTGCCGGCCTCGCCCATCGCCTCCATCGCGTTGCGGATCAGGTTGAGCACCACCTGCTGGATCTGCACGCCGTCGGCGAGCACCGGGGTCAGGCGCGACGCCAGTCGCAGGTCCAGCGCCACCTCGGCGCCGCGCAGTTCGAACTCGACGATACGCAGCACTTCGCGCACCAGCTGATTGCAGTCGAGCGGCTGGCGACGGCTGTCGCCGCGCTTGGCCAGCGCGCGCAGCCCGCGGATCACCTCCCCGGCGCGCTCCGCCTGCGCGGCGATCTTCTCGAGGATGCTCAACATCTCGCCGGGACTGGTCTGGCCGGCGAGCATCATGCGCCGGCAGGCGCTGGCGTAGTTGGCGATCGCCGTGAGCGGCTGGTTCACTTCATGAGCGATGCCGCTGACCATCTCGCCGAGCGTACCGATACGCGAGACGTGCGCAAGTCGCGTACGCAGCTCCTCGGCCTCGCGCGTGGCCTCGTACAGCGCGCTGCGATCGACGATCTCGACGATCAGCATCAGCGGCCGTCCGCCGGCAGCGGTCGCCGTCGCGGCGTAGTGCAGCGCATAGAACATGCTGCCATCAGCCTTGAGGTAACGCAGCTCACGCTGCTCGCTGCCGCCGGAGCGGCGCAGGCGCTCGAAGCCGGCCAGCGCGGCGGGCCGGTCGTCCGGACGCAGCAGGTCCGAATGCCGGATGCCGCTAAGCTGCTCGGCGCTGTAGCCGAACAGCTCGCAGCAAGCGCGATTGGCGTTGAGGATCTGACCGTGCAGGTCGGTGATCAGGATCGCCGTCGGCGCATACTCGAATATTAGCCGCAGTTCCTCGCCGTTCTGCCGCAGCTGCTCTTCCTGGCGCTTGCGCTCATAGATGTCGCGCAGGATGCCGACATAGCCGCGGCCCGCCGCGGTGATGAACTCGCCGACCGCCAGATCGATCGGAAACGTGGAGCCGTCCTTGCGCTGCGCGACGACCTCGCGGCCGATGCCGATAATGCGCGCCTCGCCGGTGCGCTGGTAGCGCTCGAGGTAGCCGTCGTGCTCGCGCCGGTACGGCTGCGGCATCAGCATGCTGACATTGCGGCCGACGACCTCGCTCGCGGCGTAACCGAACACACGCTCGGCGGCGCGATTGAAGCGCGTGACGATGCCGCGCTCGTCGATCAGCACCATCGCGTCGACGGCTGCATCGAGCAGCGCGCTGAGCTGATCCTCGGCGGCGGGCGTAGCGATAGTCGATGTCCCAGCCATCGCCGCGGAGTCTAGCGGCAATGGGCCGGGAACTGGAAGGACGGGGCGGCAGTCCCTTGCCGCCCTTGGCGGCTCGTCGTGTGCGGAGCAAACGTCGGCGGGCGGCGCCGTCAGTGCACCGGAATCCTGGTGCCCTTCGGCTCCTTGGCGGCCGTCTTCGGCAGATGCACGGTGATCACGCCGTCCTTGAAGTCGGCGCTGATCGCGTTCGCGTCCACGTTGTCCGGCACCGAGAAGCTGCGCGAGAAGCTGCCGTAGGCGCGCTCGACGCGGTGGTACTTCTCGTCCTTGTCTTCCTTCTCGTAGCGGCGCTCGCCGGAAAGCGTGAGCACCCCGTTGTGCAGCTCGACGTTGACGTCGTCCTTCTTCACACCGGGCAGCTCGCCCTTGACCAGGTATTCCTTGTCGGTCTCACTGATATCCACGGCCGGCGCCCAGCTCGCCAGATCGCCTTCGCCGGCCGTCGCCGGCAGGCCGCGGCCGAAGCTGCGGCGCAGCGAGCTGAAGAAGTCGTCCATTTCGCGTAACGGGTTCCACAGTGCAGGTTGCATCGTCTGTCTCCAGAGGGGGTTGCGGACGGCCTCCTTCGTTGCCGGAGGCCGAGGGAGTCTATGCGCGGCGATGCGCTCGCTTCATTGATCCATGTCAATGGCCGCATCGAGCGTGCCGCCGCTCGCCGTTGACCCGCGTCAACGCAGCCTCGCCCGGCGCCGTCGAAGATTGGGCACAATGCCTGTGCCTCTCCCGGAGCGTTTTGATGCGCACTGCCCTGCCCGTCGCCTGGATCACGCACCCACTGTGCCGGCGCCACGTCATCGACGAAGGCCACCCCGAGTCGCCGCAACGCCTCGCGGCGATCGAGGACCGGCTGGTGGCGTCGGGGCTCGGCGCGTTCCTGCAGCGCCATGAGGCGCCGGAAGCGACGCTCGAGCAACTGCAGCGCGCGCACGGCGCCGACTACATCGAGCACGTGCTCGCCCATCGCGCGATCGGCGATACCCGCGCCGCCGTCGACGGCGACACCGCGTTCACACGCTGGACGGTGGACGCCGCACTGCGCGCGGCCGGCGCCGGCGTGCTCGGCGTGGAGCTGGCGCTGCGCGGCGAGGCCGGCCTGGCCTTCTGCGCGGTACGCCCGCCGGGCCACCACGCCGAGCGCAGCCGCGCGATGGGCTTCTGCTTCTTCAACAACGTCGCCGTCGCCGCGGCGCATGCGCTCGCACGCGGCGTAAGCCGCGTCGCGATCTTCGACTTCGACGTGCACTACGGCAACGGCACCGCCGACATCTTCCGCAACGACACGCGCGTGCTGCTCCTGTCGAGCTATCAGCACCCGCTGTATCCGCACTGGACCGGCGCGCCCGAAGCGCTGAACCTCGTCGACGTGCCGCTGCGGCCGTACAGCGACGGCAAGGTGTTCCGCGCAGCGGTGCTCGACGCCTGGATGCCGGCGCTGGAGCGCACGCGCCCGGAGATGATCTTCGTATCCGCAGGCTTCGACGCCCACGCCGCCGACCCGCTCGCCGATCTGCGCCTGAGCTACGACGACTACCGCTGGCTCGGCGCGCTGATCCGCGATATCGCCGCCGAAAGCGCGCACAACCGCGTCGTCGCGATGCTCGAGGGCGGCTACGAGCTGACCGCGCTCGCGCGCAGCGTCGAGGCCTTTCTGACGCCGTTTCTCGGCGGCGAGATGCTGCCGAGCTGAGCGGATGCCGCGCAGCGACGCCCGTATGCCCTCCCCCTGCGAAGCGGGCGAACCGCGCGCGCTCCGGGCGCTGGCTGAGGGTGCTGCATGAGCGTCCGCAACCTCGATGCCCTGTTCCGCCCGCAGCGCGTCGTCGGCGTCGGAGAGCCGCAGGATGCGCCCGGCGCCGAGCTGCTGATGCGCCTCGACGCGCTGCCCGCAGAGCGGCGCGCGCGGATGCGCGCGCGCCGCCGCGGCTGGCACACCGCCGAGACCGTCGAGGCGCTGGGTGGCTGCGAGCTGGCGATCGTGCTCGATCCGGCACGGCTCGACGCGGCGTGCCTTGGCGCGCTCGCGGCGCACGGCTGCCGCGGGCTGATCTGGCTCGCCGATGCGCCGGTACCCGTGGAGGTGCTGCGCGCCGGGCGCAGCCATACGCTGCGCGTGCTCGGCCCGCACAGCTCGGGCGCTGCGCACGCGCGCGGCATCACCGCATCGGCATGGCCGCTGCCGGGCGCCGGCACCACTGCGCTGATCGCGCAGTCGCGCTCGATCGCCGCCGCCGCGCTCGACTGGGCGGCCGGTCATGCGCTCGGCTTCTCCTGGGTCGCGGTCACCGGCGGCGAGGCCGATGTCGACGTCGGCGATCTGCTCGATTACGCCGCACTCGATCCACAGACGCGCGCCGTCGTGCTGCAGCTCTCGCAGATCCGCTCGGCGCGCAAGTTCATGTCGGCGGCGCGCGCCTGTGCGCGTGCGAAACCGGTCGTCGTGCTGCAGACGCCCGGCTTCGCGTCCGCCGAAGACCGGCCGACCGGCCCTGCGGGCGCGGCGGCAGAGAGCCGCCCGCCGCTGCCGCAGGACCCGGTGCTGTCCGCGGCGTTCAGCCGCGCCGGCCTCGTCGAGGTCGACCGCGTCACCGCGCTGTTCTCGGCGCTCGCCGCGCTCGACCGGGTCGGCGAGGCCGCGACCGGGCGCATCGCGGTGATCGGCACCGGCGCCGGCGTCTGCCAGCTCGCCTATGCCTCGCTGCTGCGCGAGCAGCTGACGCCGGCCACGCCCGGCGACGCGGCGCGCGAGTGCATTCGCGCGCATGTTCCGGACGCCCATCTGCGGCCGGAGGCGGTCGATCTGGGGCTGGCCGACGACGACGCAACGCTGGCGGCCGTGCGCGCGGCACTCGCGGCGGTGGACATCGACACGGTGCTACTCGTGCGCAGCCCGGCGCCCGGCCACGACGATCTCGCACTCGCCGGCAAGCTCGCCGCTTCCGGTCTGCGCGAGCGCCTCGTCGTCGTCTTCCTCGGCCAGCAGCGCGCGGCGCCCGCGCTGCGCCGCTGCGCCGAGGCCGGCATCGCCGCGTTCGCGTCCGTGGAGGCCGCGGCGCGTGCGCTGCGCTACCGCCGCGAGCACCGGCGCACGCAGGAACTGCTGATGCAGACGCCGACGCTGGACCCGCTGGTGCATGCCGGCGGCCTGCCGCCGCCGCTCGCAGCAGCCGCGGAAGGCAGGCGCACGCTGCCCGCCGACGAGGCGCGCACGCTGCTCGGCGCCTACGGTCTCAAGCCGGCGGCGTGGATCAGCGGCCAAGGCCGCGGCCTGCGCGTGCGCCTGCGCCTGCATGCCCAACTCGGCATGTACCTGCAGGCACGCCTGGAGCCGGCGTCGGCGGCAGCGCCGACCGCGTACGCGCTGCCGCCGCTCGACGACGTCATTGCCGCACTCAAGCTGCGCGAGGCCGGGCTGGCTCCGGGCGACGACGCGCCGCCGGGCCTGCGCGTGCAGGATTACGCGCTCGCGGTCGCGCGGCTGGCGCAGCTCGCCGCCGAGCAGCCGCTGCTCGACGAAGCCGACCTGCGCCTGGTGCCGGCCGGCGCGATCGCCGAAGTCGCCGACGCACGCATCGTCGTCGGCGCACAGGCGCCGCCGGAGCGCAGCCGTCTTGCGCTGGCGCCGTATCCGGCCGCGCTCGAGCACCGCGCGCGCCTGCGCGACGGCCGCGAGTACCGCATCCGCCCGATCCTGCCGACCGATGAGCCGGCGCTGATCCGCATGCTCTCGCAGGCGCGGCCCGAGGACATCCGCCTGCGCTTCTTCCGCTACATCCGCGAGTTCACGCACGCGATGGCGGCGCGCATGACGCAGATCGACTACGACCGCGAGATGAGCTTCGTCGCCGTGCCGCTCGACGGCGACGAAGTCATGGGCCTGTCGACGGTGGTCTTCGACCCGGACGGACAAGAAGCCGAATTCGCCGTGCTGATCCGCCGCGAGCATGCCGGGCAGCGGCTCGGACTGCAGCTGATGCAGGACATCCTCAGCTACGCCGCCGCGCGCGGCGCGCACAGCGTCTACGGCGACGTGCTGGCGGAGAACAGCGGGATGCTGGGCCTGGCGCGGCGGCTGGGCTTCATGCGCCGCGCGCATCCGGACGATCCCGCCTGCGTGCGCGTCGCCATCCAGCCCGCGCTGCCGCAACCGCCGCCGCCCTGGACGAAACCGCTCGCCGCCGCACGTACCGTGGCGTAAGCCCGGCCCGATCCGTCGCCGGCGACATGTACATCTCGACTTCACGTCCAGCGCCGGCGTCGATCTCGCCTTGATGATCATCGCAGACCGCCCGGCCTGCGGTGCCTGATAATCTGCAGCGGATCCTCGTGGAGGAACAGCGGATGGGACTGCCCAAACGGGACGATGCCCAACACACCTATGCCGAGTACCGTCGCTGGCCGGAAGACACCCGCTGGGAGCTGGTCGACGGCATCGCCTACGCCATGGCCCCGGCGCCGTCGCGCCGGCATCAAGAGGTACTGCTCGAACTTGCGCGCCAGGTGGCCAATGCGCTGGCGGGCCATTCGTGCCGTACCTTCATTGCGCCGTTCGATGTGCGTCTGCCGCGCGCCGGCGAGGCGGACGACGCCGTGGATACCGTGGTGCAGCCGGACCTGTCGGTGGTCTGCGATCCCGGCAAGCTCGACGAGCGCGGCTGCCGCGGCGCCCCGGACTGGGTGGTGGAGGTGCTTTCACCGGCCACCGCCGGGCACGATCACATCGTCAAGCGCGCAGCCTACGAACGTGCGGGCGTGCGCGAGTACTGGCTGGTCCACCCGGTGGACCGGATCGTGACCATCTATCGCCTGGAGGCGGGACGATTCGGCGTACCCGAGGTGCGCGAACTCAGCGGCCGCCACCCGGTCGGCGTGCTGCCCGAGGTCGAGATCGACTGGGAGCCGATCGCCGCCATCACGGCGCCTTGAAGCGCGGCGCGGTGTCTGCTGGGGTCAGTTCTTGTTTTTTGCATCAACGAAACCGGCACACAAAGGGATCGTGAGCCCGTGCAAACAACAGAACCCGATCCCAAGCGCCCGGCCTGCGGCGCCTGATAATCTGCAACGGATCCTTGTGGAGGAACAGCGGATGGGACTGCCCAAACGGGACGATGCCCAACATACCTATGCCGAGTACCGTCGCTGGCCGGAAGACACCCGCTGGGAGCTGGTCGACGGTATCGCCTACGCCATGGCCCCGGCGCCGTCGCGCCGGCATCAGGAAGTGCTGGGCGAGCTGTTTCGCCAGGTGGCCAATGCCCTCGAAGGCCAGCCATGCCGGCCGTTCATTGCGCCTTTCGATGTGCGTCTGCCGCGCGCCGGCGAGGCGGACGACGCCGTGGATACCGTGGTGCAGCCAGACCTGTCGGTGGTCTGCGATCCCGGCAAGCTCGACGAGCGCGGCTGCCGCGGCGCCCCGGACTGGGTGGTGGAGGTGCTTTCACCGGCCACCGCCGGGCACGATCACATCGTCAAGCGCGCAGCCTACGAACGTGCGGGCGTGCGCGAGTACTGGCTGGTCCACCCGGTGGACCGGATCGTGACCATCTATCGCCTGGAGGCGGGACGATTCGGCGTACCCGAGGTGCGCGAACTCAGCGGCCGCCACCCGGTCGGCGTGCTGCCCGAGGTCGAGATCGACTGGGAGCCGATCGCCGCCATCACGGCGCCTTGAATTGGCGCCTTAAATGGCGGTGGGGCGAGGACGGGCGTAAAAAGGGGGGGAGACGGTTTTGTTGTCAGATCGCGTCCCGACAGGCGGAGCGCTCTGGCTCAGGTCCAGTTCTCGAAGGTCAACCCCTCGACGCGCTGGAAGTGCGCAGTGTTGTTGGTGATGAGCACTGCCCCCAATGCCATGGCGTGCGCAGCGATCATTGTGTCAGCGGCGCCGATCGGCGTTCCGGCCGCGCGCAACGAGGGATTGATGCGCGCCCATTGATCGGCCGCCGTCGTGTCCCATGGCACGACATCGTGAACGGTCTGCAGGAAGCCGCTCACCTTCACTTCCCATCGCGCGCGTGCGGCGGCAGAATGAAGCCGCTGCATCAGCTCCGCATACGTGATGACGGAAATCACGATCTCATGGCCGGCCCGAGTGGCGGCATCGAGACGCTGCAGGATCTCCGGCGACCGCTCTCGAATGATGTAGCTGGACGTGTCCGTGTCCAGCACGTAGAGCGTCACAGCTTGACCCTGTCGTCATCGATCGCCGGCGCATCGCGTTCGGCGAGAAAGTCCGGCCCGGCTGGTTCCAGATTCGACAGGTCCAGCCAGCTCCGGCGCTGTGGCTCAATGATCAGGCGCTGGCCGACGCGGAAGATCGAGACGCGATCGGTGCCTTCGAATTCCATCTCGCGCGGCAGGCGGATCGCCTGATTTCGGCCGTTGCGGAACAGCCGAGCCGTTCGCTTGACGTCCGGCCCTCGACCCGTGTAATTCTGGAGTTGAACTCCCTTACAGCGCAGACTAATCTGCCGCCATGATTCCGCGCGCCATGACTGAGGAGCTGCTCGCCCAGCTCAAGGAGTACCCCATCGTCACCGTGGTCGGACCGCGGCAGGCGGGAAAGACCACGCTGGTTCGCCATGCTCTGCCCGACTACGACTACGTCAGCCTGGAAAACCCCGAGAGCCGGCTCTTTGCCACGGAAGATCCCAAGGCCTTCCTGCGGCGGCACGCAGACCGGGCGATCTTCGATGAAATCCAACGCGCCCCGCATCTGCTGAGCTATCTGCAGGGGATCGTCGACGAAGGGAAGGGAAACGGCCGGTTCGTCCTCACCGGCTCCCACCAGCTCGAACTGCGCGCCGCCGTCACGCAGTCGCTGGCGGGGCGCACGGGCCTGCTGCACCTGCTGCCGCTGTCCATCGCCGAGCTGAGCGCAGAGGGCATCCGCTTTTCGGATTTCGACGACTACATCCATCACGGCTTTCTGCCGCGCGTATACGACCAGCAGCAGCGCCCGGCCACGGCCTACGCCAACTACTACCAAACCTACGTCGAGCGGGACGTCCGCCAGCTCATCCAGCTCAAGGATGCGAGTCTGTTCGAGCGGTTCATCCGCCTTCTGGCCGGACGC
>JBFMCQ010000069.1:14106-15658 GCA_040754295.1 Pseudomonadota bacterium
GCAGCAGCGCCCGGCCACGGCCTACGCCAACTACTACCAAACCTACGTCGAGCGGGACGTCCGCCAGCTCATCCAGCTCAAGGATGCGAGTCTGTTCGAGCGGTTCATCCGCCTTCTGGCCGGACGCACCGGCCAGCTCGTCAACCACGCCTCGCTGGCCAGCGATCTTGGCGTGGACGGCAAGACCGTCAGCCACTGGCTTTCGATCCTCGACGCCTCTTTCATCGTGTTCAGGCTGCCGCCCTACTTCGAGAACTTCGGCAAGCGCGTCATCAAGACGCCGAAGTACTACTTCACGGAACCCGGCCTGCTCGCGTATCTGTTGAACATCGAAACCGCAGCCCAGGTGGCGCGCGACCCACTCGTGGGCAGTCTGTTCGAGAACCTGGTCGTGCTCGAAGCGCTCAAGACCCGCTCCAACGCCGGCCGCCCCGCCCACCTGTACTTCTTCCGCGACAGCCACGGCAACGAGATCGACCTGCTGCACAAATCCGGCAGCGCGCTGACCGGCGCGGAGATCAAGGCTGCGGCGACCTGGAACACCGGCTTCAAGAAAAATCTGATCCGCTTCAGCGAGAACTACAGAGCGCTGGCACGGCGGTACGTCATCTACAGCGGCGAGGCGATGCAGTTCAGCGACGGCATCCAGGCCCTGCCCTACACGCGCGTGGCCGACATCTTTTGATGCGCGCAGCGCAGCCTCGGTATCGGATTGCATCTGGCGATCCACGCACCGCCGCACTTTGATGCGCTGTATCCGCATCAGACGGCCTGCTCGGTCGCCGATGGTGACACGCCGTGTTGCGCGCCCGCCTGGTTCACCGCGTACAGCACCTTGCGATCTACATATGTAGTAGAGTGACATACACTCGAACGGAGACCCCCCGTGGCCCTGAACATCGCCAATCCGCAAGTCGAACGCAAAGCCATCCGCGTCAGCCGCTTACTCGGACGCAACAAGACCGCGGCGGTCGAGGCCGCGCTCGACTACTTTCTCGCCCACCATGGCGAAGCGCGTGAACGCCCAGCCGCCAAGCAGACTGTTGCTCGTGTACTCGATGAACTGGCAAACCTGCCGCCGCTGGATCATCGAACAGCAGACCAGATCATCGGCTACGACGAACACGGCCTGCCGTGACGTTCGTTGCCGACACCTCTGCCTTCGTCGCCGTGCTGTTCCGCGAAGCGGATGCGGACCGCTACCGCACCGCTCTGATCGAGGCCCAGCGGGTGCTGCTGAGCGCAGCCACCACGCTCGAACTCCATCTCGTGATCGCAACACGATCGGGGGCAGCCGGTGTACTGCTGCTCAACGAACTGCTCGATCAGCCGCAGTTCGAGATCGTCGCGGCAGATGCACAGCAGCTTCGCCTCGCCAGAAACGCATTCGACCGCTATGGCAAGGGCCGCCATCCCGCCGCGCTCAATTTCGGCGACCTTTTCTCCTACGCGTTGGCCAAGAGCACCGATCTACCCTTGCTGTACAAGGGCCAGGACTTTGCACAAACCGACGTGACGCCCGCCCTCGAGCCGGAGCCCGCGCGCGGCTGAT
>JBFMCQ010000069.1:15758-19064 GCA_040754295.1 Pseudomonadota bacterium
AATTTCGGCGACCTTTTCTCCTACGCGTTGGCCAAGAGCACCGATCTACCCTTGCTGTACAAGGGCCAGGACTTTGCACAAACCGACGTGACGCCCGCCCTCGAGCCGGAGCCCGCGCGCGGCTGATTACTAGGCGGGCTCAAAGAGTCGACGCCATCGCCCGTACGAACTCGTCCGCCTGCGCCAACGCCCACGCTGCATCTTCCGCGGCCACGGGATCACCCTTGTAGTCGGCAATCAGGCGCAGCTCATGGACTCGATTCAAGGACCTGCCGAATTCCAGCGTCACCTTTCCGGTCTTGACCATCTGCAGGCTGAACGTGGCGATCAAGCCGCCGTGCGTTCGGACTGCTTCTGCCGGAATCTCCGGCCTGGCGGACATCAAGACAGCGCGTGCCGCATCGAACATCGCATAGTAGGCGCGGTTGCAGGCGCCATCGGTGTCACCGTTGTCCAGCAGGAAAGGAACTGGGCGCGCGCTCCGCTGCGCATTCCGACGAAATCGGCCACCGAATCCGGGGTAAATCGGCCGGGTTGGCCAGCAACTCGTACATCGACTTGCCGCCGCCGCCCCGTCGCCTCGACGCGCGACGGCAGCGGCGCCGACTGAATGTCGGCTTCGCTCACTGGTGTACCTCTATCAGTTGAGAGCCTGCTGTCGCTTGCGGTGTAGTGCTCTCTCTTCCGTGCGCCTGCCGCGACCGCCTGCGTCGCTTGCCGCTCGACGGCCCGCATGAGACCCGCGGCGCATCGCGTCCGGGCGACGCGCGGATACGGTCGAGAATCGACGTTTGGGCCGGCGTGCTTGCTGCTTGCAGCATGCCGCCTTGGATCTGTGACGGGCTCCAGGCCAGCCGAACGATCGCGTTGACGAAACATTCCATAGGGTCTATAAAGTGAATAGTACGAAGTTCTACTGCGTACTTTATAAGCCGACTGTTCCCGTATTCGGAAGAGGCGGACGTAGTTTCACTTGCGGCCGACCGGCGCCAACATCGTCCCGATACCGCGATGTCCGCACCGCGAGCCATACTGGAAAGGAGAACTGAAATGATGAGCCAGACTGCTGCGGCCGCCGGCCGCGCCGATGCCTATTCGATTCCGTTGGACGAGATCAACGTCGCAGACCCGGCGCTGAACCGCGACGACACACTGTGGCCGTACTTCGAACGGCTGCGCAAGGAAGACCCGATCCACTACTGCAAGGACAGCCAGTACGGCCCGTACTGGTCGGTGACCAAGTTCCAGGACATCGTGAACGTGGAGACCAACCACAAGGTGTTCTCGTCAGACTTTCGCTACGGCGGCATCACCATCCTGGACACCGAAGCGAACACGGCAGTGACGCTGCCGATGTTCATCCAGATGGATCCGCCCAAGCACGACGTGCAGCGCAAGACGGTGAGCCCGGTCGTGGCGCCGGAAAACCTCGCCAGGCTGGAGGGCCTGATCCGGCAACGCACCGGCAATGCGCTCGACGCGCTGCCGATCGGCGAGACCTTCAACTGGGTCGATCGCGTCTCGATCAACCTGACCACGCAGATGCTGGCGACGCTGTTCGACTTCCCGTTCGAGGATCGCACCAAGCTGACGCGCTGGTCGGATGTGGCCACGGCCGAACTCGGCACCCGCGGAATCGAGACCAATGAGCAGCGCATGGAGGAGATGCACGAGTGCGCCGCCTACATGAGCAGGCTGTTCAACGAGCGCGCAAAAGCCGATCCGCGGCCCGATCTGCTGTCGATGCTGGCGCACTCAGAGAACACGCGCAACATGAGCCCGGAAGAGTTCCTGGGCAACGTGCTGCTGCTGATCGTCGGCGGCAACGACACCACCCGCAATTCGATGAGCGGCGGCGTGCTCGCGCTCAACCAGCATCCGCAGGAGTACCGCAAGCTGTGCGCGAACCCGGCGCTGATTCCGTCGATGGTATCGGAAATCATCCGCTGGCAGACGCCGCTGTCGCACATGCGCCGCACCCCGCTGGAAGACGTCGAGCTCGGCGGCAAGCAGATCAAGAAGGGTGAGAAAGTCGTGATGTGGTACGTCTCGGGCAATCGCGACAGCGAGGAGATCGAGAACGCCGACCGGTTCATCATCGACCGCGCCAAGCCGCGCCATCACCTGTCCTTCGGCTTCGGAATCCACCGCTGCGTCGGCAATCGCCTGGCCGAAATGCAGCTGCGCGTGCTGTGGGAAGAAGCGCTCAAGCGCTGGCCGAATCCCGGACAGATCGAGGTCGTCGGCGAACCGAAACGGGTCTACTCGCCGTTCATCCGGGGCTACGACGAACTGCCCGTCCGCATCAACGCCTGAGGGATCGACGCAAGGCGCGCGAACGCCATCATCCCGCGCTGGGTACCGCGGTCCGGAGGTGGTGGCGGTCGCGATCAAGCACGAGTCCATTCGCGGCGCGTGGCCGCGCTACCGATTTTTCGATTTTCGATATCCGATTTTCCGCATGGTGCGGATCGACACTGAAGGAGTACAACGTGACCAAGATCACTTTCGTCGAGTACAACGGGACCGAGCGCTGCATCGACGCCAAGAACGGCCAGTCACTGATGCAGACGGCCGTCGACAATCTCGTGCCCGGCATCGACGGCGACTGCGGGGGGCAATGCGCCTGCGCAACCTGCCACTGCTACATCGAGGGACCGCTGGCGGACAAGCTGCCGGAAATCAGCGAGGCAGAGCGCGCGATGCTGGAGGTAGCCGAGGGCGTTATGGCCAGCTCGCGGCTGGCCTGTCAGATCACCGTGTCCGATGAGCTCGAAGGCTTGGTCGTGCGCACCCCAGTAGCACAGCACTAACTAACTGACCGGCCTCGCGGTCACGGTCGCCGCCGGTGCGTCACTGTGGCGCATCGGCGGCGCCAGCCGCAAAACACCGAACTTTGCTCAGTGCTTCACCTGATCGCGCAGGAGACCCGGGAAGGCGATGTGTATCTCCGCCTGCTCGAAGAACGAGCACTGGGTGTTACGACCCTCGCTGATCGAGCCTGATCCTGGCTGATTGTCCCTGGTTCATTCCGGGTGTTTGCGGGAACGCCTCCGAAGGGACGGCGAGACGCTGCGGCAAGAAGAAGGCCGGTTGCTACTCGGGTAATGTGGGAAGTGTCTGACGTTTTCCACAATCCAAAGAGGCCGGCCTTCCATGAACGAAACCGGCGCTAAGAGGATGGTGAGCCGTGCAAAGAACAAGACCTGACCCCGGGCGCGAGACGCGGCCCTCAGCAGCAAGAGCTACTGACCGGTTTCCAGTGCGGGTTTCCCTGCAAATAACAAGACCCTGACCCCAAGCGGA
>JBFMCQ010000070.1:0-19056 GCA_040754295.1 Pseudomonadota bacterium
AATCACCTCCGAGGCGCTCGTCGGCCACGAAGCGCGGCTGCTCGGCGCCGCCGCCGAGGCGATCCGCGGCGGTGCGGTGCTGCTGCAGTACCGCGACAAATGGAATCCGCCGTCGACGCGCCTGCGCCAGGCGAGCCGCCTGGCGGCACTGTGCCGCGAGCACGGCGTGCCGCTGATCATCAACGACGACCCGGCGCTCGCCGCGTCCGCCGGCGCGCACGGCGTGCACCTGGGCGCGGGCGACGCCGGCATCGCGCCGGCGCGTGCGCGGCTGGGCGCCGCTGCGCTGATCGGCGCCAGCTGCGGCAACTCGCTCGCGCGTGCGCAGGCGGCCGTAGCCGCCGGCGCGGACTACGTCGCCTTCGGCCGCTTCTTCGCGTCGCGCACCAAACCGCAGGCGCCGCCGGCCGAGATCGAGACGCTGCGCGCGGCGCGCGCGGCACTGGGTGTGCCGATCTGCGCGATCGGCGGCATCACGCCGGACAATGCCGACACGCTGATCGACGCCGGCGCGGACCTGGTCGCCGCGATCGACGGTGTGTTCGGCGCGGCGGATGTCGAAGGCGCTGCACGCGCCTACGCGCACGCGTTCAGCCGCCGCCGGACGCTCCCCGGAAACAGCGCTGGAAACTGACGGACAGAAACCGGAAACTGTCGCCCCTTTCGGCTGCAGCCTTCCATGACCCGTTCCGAAGCCCTCTTCGCGCGCGCCCAGCAGCGCATTCCCGGCGGCGTGAATTCCCCCGTGCGCGCGTTCCGGGCAGTCGGCGGCACGCCGCTGTTCATCGCTGCCGCGAGCGGTGCGTGGCTGACGGACGCCGACGGGCGCCGCTACATCGACTATGTCGGCTCCTGGGGCCCGATGATTCTCGGCCACCAGCATCCCGCAGTGACCGCGGCGCTGCGCGCGCAGCTGGAGATCGGCGTGTCCTACGGCGCACCGACCGAGCTCGAGCTCGAAATGGCCGAACTGCTGTGCGCGCGCGTGCCGGGCATGGACATGGTGCGCATGTGCAACAGCGGCACCGAGGCGACGATGTCGGCGCTGCGGCTCGCGCGCGGGCATACCGGGCGCGACTACATCGTCAAGTTCGAGGGCTGCTATCACGGTCACGGCGACGCGCTGCTGGTGAAGGCCGGTTCCGGCCTTTTGACCTTCGGCGTGCCGACCTCGCCCGGCGTGCCCGCCGACCTCGCCAAATACACCCTGACGGCGCAGTACAACGACCTCGACTCCGCGCGCGCGCTGTTCGACGCGCAGCCCGACGGCATCGCCGCGGTGATCGTCGAGCCGGTCGCCGGCAACATGAACTGCGTACCGCCCGCAGCGGGCTTTCTCGAAGGCCTGCGCAGCCTCTGCGATCGTTACGGCGCGGTGCTGATCTTCGACGAGGTCATGACCGGCTTTCGCGTCGGTCCGCGCGGCGCGGCGGGCCGCTACGGCATCACGCCGGACCTGACGACGCTGGGCAAGATCATCGGCGGTGGCCTGCCGGTCGGCGCCTTCGGCGGCCGCCACGACATCATGGCCAGGCTCGCGCCGATCGGTCCGGTCTATCAGGCCGGCACGCTCTCCGGCAATCCGCTGGCGATGGCTGCCGGCCTGGCGCTGCTGCGCCAGCTCGACGACGAGGCGCTGTACGCAGGGCTCGAGCGCAGCACCGCGGCGCTGCTCGACGGACTGCGGGCGCGCGCGCAGCACGCCGGCGTGCCGCTGGCGACGACGCAGGCCGGCAGCATGTTCGGGCTGTACTTCACCGCAGCCGGTCCGCCGACGCGCTTCGCCGACGTCACCGCCTGCGACATCGAGACGTTCAAGCGCTTCTTCCATGCGATGCTCGACCGCGGCGTCTACCTCGCGCCGTCGGCCTACGAGGCCGGCTTCGTCTCCGCCGCGCACGGCGACGCCGAGATCCAGCGCACGCTCGAAGCGGCCAGCGAGGCGTTTGCGGCGATCGCATGATCGCTGCGCTGCAGGATTCGCTGGCGTGGGTCCAGCACCATCCGCACTGGGCGCTGTGCCTGCTGTTCGCCGCCGCGCTGCTCGACGCGCTGTTCGTCGTCGGCGCCTTCGTGCCCGCCGGCGTGGCGCTGTTCGCCGCCGGCGCGCTGGTGGCACTCGGCTCGCTCGAGCTGTGGGAGGCGGTGCTGGCAGCGACGGCCGGCGCCGTTGCGGGTGACGGCTTCTCGTTCTGGCTCGGGCGCCGCTACGGCGAGCGCCTGTTCAGAGGCCGCCTGCAGCTGCGCTATCCGGAGCTGCTGCTCAACGGCCGCCGCTTTCTCGCCCGCAACGGTGCCTACAGTGTCGCGCTGGCGCGCTTTCTCGGGCCGGTGCGCGCAATCGTGCCGGCGCTGGCCGGTGCCGCCGGCATGCGCGTCGTCGCCTTCGTCTTCGCCGATGTCGCTGCAGCGACCGTCTGGGCCTTCGCGTTCGTGCTGCCGGGCGTGGCATTCGGTGCCTCGCTGGGCCTCGCCGCCGAGGTTGCCGGACGGCTGGCGATGCTGCTGGTCGCGCTGCTCGGCGTCGTCGCACTCGCGGTCTGGCTGACCGCGGCGATCGGCCGCGCGGCGCAGCGCCACGCCGAGGACTGGATCGGAGGGCTGCTCGACTGGAGCCGCCGCCACCGCAGGCTCGGCAAGTTCGGCGCGGCGCTGGCCGACCCGGATCAGCCGGAGACGCCGGTGCTGGTGCTGCTGGCAGTCGTGCTGCTCGCGCTCAGCGGGCTCTGGCTGTGGATCTGGGCCGGGTCGGAGCTGCACAGCTATCCGGCCGCGTTCGACGCAGCGGTGTTCCAGTGGATGCGCGATCTGCACAGCCCTTGGGGCTTCGCGCTCGCACAGCATCTGCTGCAGCTCGGCGAGTGGATCGTCTACGGACCGGTCGCGCTGATAGCCTTCGCCTGCCTGCTCGGTCTCGGCAAACCGCGCGCAGCGGCGCACTGGATCGCGGCGGTCGCCTTCGGCGCCCTGCTTTCGGCCGGCCTGCACGCGGTACCGACGATCGTGCCGCCGTTCGAGTTCTTCGACACTCACCGGCCGCGGGCCCCGGTAGTCCGCGATCTGGTGCTGGTAACCGTCATCTACGGCTTTCTGCCGGTGCTGCTGTCGACCGGCGCGAGCGCGCGCCGCCGCCGAGCGCTGTACGCCGCCGCGGTCGCGATCCTCACGCTGATCGTGCTCGCACGGCTCTATGTCGGGCTGCAATGGACGAGCGTCGCCGCCTTCTCGGTGCTCGTCGGCTGCGTCTGGGTCGGCCTGCTCGGCCTCGGCTACCGCCGTCACCGCCCGGAGCACCTGCCGGCGCACAAGCTGATCCCGCCGCTGCTGCTCGCGTTTGCGGTCAGCCTCGCTCTGGCCTGGACGGCACCGCAGCCGGGCTTCGCGGAAGCGTCGGCGGCGGCGCGGGTCATCGATGCGCAGCAATGGCGCGCCACGGGCTGGGCGCAGCTGCCGCGCCAGCGGATCGACATCGCCGGCCGCGACCAGCAGCCGCTGAGCCTGCAGTGGGCCGACGAGCTGCCGGCGATCGAAGCGGCGCTGGCGCGCGCAGGCTGGACGCGCCCGCCGAAGCTGTCCGGCAGCAATCTGCTGCGCTGGCTCACGCACGACACGCCGGTCGCCGAGCTACCGGTGCTGCCGCAGGTGCATGCCGGCCAGCACCCTGCGCTGACGCTGCATCGCGTGCTCGACGGCGAGCGCGCCGATCTGCTGCGCCTGTGGCCGTCGCGCCTGCGTCTGGCCGACGGCCGGCCGGTGTGGCTCGGCTCGCTGACGCGGGTGCAGGCGCGCAGCCTGTATCGGCTGCTGCGCTATCCGCTCGGCACCGCGATCGGCCTGGAGCCCGACCAGGTCTTCCGTGCGGTCGACGGCCTCGACGTCGACCGGCGCGACGAGGTCTGGCTGCTATCCTTGGCCGCCGCAAGCACGTCACACTGAAATCATGTCCGAGAGCGGTTTTCTGACCAAGCTGCGCACGCGGCTGAACAAGGGCGACTCCTGGCTGACGCGCGACATCACGACGTTCTTCAGCAACGAGCGCCTCACCGAGGACGCCTTCGACGAGATCGAGACGCGGCTTCTGACCGCCGACGCCGGCGTCGAGGCGACGGGCTGGCTCATGGAGCGCCTGCGCGCCGAAGCCAATGCCGGGCGTGTGCGCAATCCGCAGCAGCTGCGCGCAACGCTGAAGAAGGCGCTGGTCGAGCTGCTCGCGCCGGTCGCGCAGCCGCTGACGATTCCGGACTTCATCCGGCCGTACATCCTGTTCGTCGTCGGCGTCAACGGCGTCGGCAAGACGACGACGATCGGCAAGCTGGCGCTGCGCTTCAGGCGCGAAGGCAGAAGCGTGCTGCTCGCCGCCGGCGACACCTTTCGCGCGGCCGCGGTCGATCAGCTCAAGACCTGGGCCGAGCGCGCCGGCGTGCCGATCCTCGCGCAGGGCGAAGGTGCCGACTCGGCGAGCGTGATCTACGACGCGGTGCAGTCGGCCCGGGCGCGCGGCATCGACATGGTCATCGCCGACACCGCCGGGCGACTGCACACGCAGGCGCATCTGATGGAGGAGCTGCGCAAGATCAAGCGCGTCGTGCAGAAGCACGACGCCTACGCGCCGCACGAGGTGCTGCTGGTCGTCGACGCGACCACCGGCGGCAACGCGCTGGTGCAGGCGCTGCAGTTCCACGAAGCCATCGGCCTGACCGGCATCGCGATCACGAAGTTGGACGGCACCGCCAAGGGCGGTATCCTGCTGGCCATCGCGCGTCGCCTGGCCCTGCCCGTGCGCTTCATCGGCATCGGTGAAGCCGTCGAGGATTTGCAGCCGTTCGACGCGGACGCTTTTGCAGAAGCGTTGATCGGGGAATGACGAGGACGGGAATGGGGAATCGGGAATCGTCGAAGCAAGCCTGCCCGGGCCATCGGGCCGTGTGCATCCACGATTCCCGATTCTCGATTCCCGATTGCCGGCGAAGCCATGACTGAGCTGATCCGCTTCGACCGGGTCAGCTACCGCTACGCCGGCGGCAGCGACGTGCTCAGCGACGTCAGCTTTTCCATCGCGCAGGGCGAGATGGCCTACGTGACCGGACCCAGCGGCGCGGGCAAGACGACGCTGCTGCGCCTGATCGCCGCGCTATGCCGTGCCAGCCGCGGGCAGATCCTCGTGATGGGGCAGAACCTTTCGGCACTGCGGCCGCGCCATGTGCCGGCATTCCGCCAGCGCCTGGGCATGGTGTTCCAGAACTTCAATCTGCTGTACGACCGCACGGTGTTCGACAACGTCGCGCTGCCGCTGGTGATCCGCGGCTATGCCTACTCCGACATCGGCCGGCGCGTGCGCGCGGCGCTGGATGCGGTCGGTCTGCTCGGCAAGGAGAAGATGCTGCCGCTGACGCTCTCCGGCGGCGAGCAGCAGCGTGTGGGCATCGCGCGCGCGATCGTCACCAAGCCGGCGCTGATCCTCGCCGACGAGCCCACCGGCAATCTCGACCCGGAGATGGCGCTGGAGATCATGCGCGCCTTTCAGCGATTCAACGAGGCCGGCGTCACCGTGCTCATCGCCACGCACGCGATCGATCTGATCGCCGCGCTGCCGCACCGCATCATCCACCTCGAGCACGGGCAGATCAGCGACCGGCGTCCGACCGCCGCTTCGCAGCTCAAGGAGACGCTCGCACATGGCGCTGGTTGAGGCAGGACTGGATCGGCCGAACTGGCCGGCGCGCTGGCTGCAGGAGCATCTGCGCGTGCTGCTGTTCTCGCTGGGCAAGCTCGCGCGCGCACCGCTGGCCGCGCTGCTCACGGCGCTGGTCATCGCCATCGCGCTGGCGCTGCCGGCGGGGCTGTTCGTCGGCGTGCGCAATCTGTCCGCGATCGGCTATTCGTGGCAGGAGGCGCTGCAGATCTCGCTGTTCCTCAAGGACAGCGTCTCGGCCGAGCGCGGCGTGGCGCTGAGCCGCGAGCTGGCCGCGGAGCCCGGGATCGCGCGCACCGATTACATCTCGCGCGAGCAGTCGCTGGCGGAGTTCCGCGAGCTGTCCGGCTTTGGCGAAGCGCTCGAGCTGCTCGGCGACAACCCGCTGCCCGCCGTCATCGCGGTCACGCCGGAGTCAGGGCAGGACAAGGCCGCGGTGCAAGGACTCGTCGAGCGGCTCGGCGCGCGCCCGGAAGTCGATCTCGCCAAGCTCGACCAGCAGTGGCTGGAGCGCCTGTACGCACTGCTGGCGATCGCCGAGCGCGCCGTCGGCATCGTCGCGCTGCTGCTCGGCCTCGCCGTCATGGTGATCATCGGCAATACCATCCGGCTCGATATCGAGGCGCGGCGCGAAGAGATCGAGGTCATGAAGCTGATCGGCGCGCCGGCCAGCTTCGTGCGCCGTCCGTTCCTGTACAGCGGCTTCTGGTTCGGACTCGGCGGCGGCCTGCTGGCCTGGCTGCTGGTCACGCTCGGCACGGCCGCGCTCGCCGGACCCAGCAGCCAGCTCGCCGCGCTCTACGGCAGCGATTACCGCCTGGCCGGACTGGGGCTGCGCGACGGCCTGGCGCTGATCGCCGCCGGCATCGTGCTCGGCTGGGCGGGCGCCTTCGTCACGGTCACCCGCCGGCTCGCGCAGATCGAGCCCAAGTAGCTGAACATGAACGGCTTATTATGAGGTCGCGGGCGCCGCCGAGGCCGATTTCCTGACCTGGATCAATGAACTTTCCCAGCGCTTAGCACTCAATATGCACGACTGCTAGAATCGGATCCATGGGAGAACTACACCGATGAGCACCTCGAACGCACTGGCACTGCGCCCGCCGATGAGCCTGGTCCCGCTGACCGGCAGCCTCGACGCATATATCGCCCACGTCAACCAGATCCCGGCACTCGACGCGGACACGGAGAAGCAGCTGGCGACGCGCCTGCGCGAGGAAAACGACCTCGCCGCTGCGCAGCAGCTGGTGCTCGCCAACCTGCGCCACGTGGTCCACATCGCGCGCGGCTACCTTGGTTACGGTCTGCAGCTCGCCGATCTGATCCAGGAAGGCAACATCGGCCTGATGAAGGCCGTGAAGCGCTTCGACCCCGCGGTCGGCGTGCGCCTGATCTCGTTTGCGGTGCACTGGATCAAGGCCGAGATCCACGAATTCATCCTGCGCAACTGGCGCATCGTCAAGATTGCGACGACCAAGGCCCAGCGCAAGCTGTTCTTCAATCTGCGCTCGGCCAAGCGTGAGCTCGGCTGGCTCAACCGCGAGCAGGCGGAGACGATCGCGGCCGACCTCAACGTCAAGCCCGAGGAAGTGCTGCAGATGGAGGCCCGGCTCGGCGGCCACGACATGTCGTTCAGTGCGTCGCCGGCCGACGCCGAAGACAGCTACAGACCGGAGGACTACCTCGCCGACGAGCACGACGCCATCGCCGCGCTCGAGCAGACGGAGTGGCAGGACGAGCGCGAGGCGAAGCTGCACGCCGCGCTCAGCAGCCTCGACGCGCGCGCGCGCGACATCCTGCAGCGCCGCTGGCTCTGCGACGGCGAGAAAGCGGGCCTGCAGGAGCTCGCCGACGAGTACGGCGTATCCGCCGAGCGCATCCGCCAGATCGAAGCCGCCGCGATGAAGAAGCTGCGCAAGGCGATCGAAGGGTAGAACGTCAGTTTCCGGTAGAAGCAAGTTTCCAGTTTCCAGGACGCCGCGCTGACGCGCGGCGCTTCTTTTCTGGAAACTGGAAACTGGAAACTGGAAACTGGAAACTGCCGTTACTGGAAACCGACCACATGGTGGTCCAGCAGCAGCAGCGTGAAGATCCCCATCAGATAGACGATCGAGTAGCCGAAGGTGCGCATCGGCAGGCCCGGTGTCGGCCACCACTTCAGACGCACGGCGTAGTTGAGGAAGATCAGACCGAGCACCAGCGCGCCGGCCAGATACAGCCATCCCGACATTCCGGTCGCGAACGGCAGCATCGTCACTGCCAGCAGCAGCACCGTGTACAGCAGGACTTGCGTGCGCGTGAATTCGATGCCGTGGGTGACCGGCAGCATCGGCACGTCGGCCTTGGCGTACTCGTCGCGGCGGTCGATCGCCAGCGCCCAGAAGTGCGGCGGCGTCCAGACGAAAATGATCGCGAACAGGATCAGGGCGTGCGCATGCACCTCACCCGTCGCCGCGGCCCAGCCCAGTACCGGCGGCGCCGCGCCTGCAGCACCGCCGATGACGATGTTCTGCGGCGTCGCGCGCTTGAGATACATCGTGTAGACGCCGGCATAGCCGATCAGCGTCAGCTGCGTGAGCACGGCGGTCAGCGGATTCACGAAGGCCCACAGAATCGCGAAGCCGAGCAGGCCGATGAGGGTCGCGAAGGCAACCGATTCACCCATCGTCAGCGTGCCGGTGACCAGCGGCCGGCCGCAGGTACGTGCCATGCGCGCGTCGATGTTGCGGTCGATGATCTGGTTCACTGCCGCGGCCGACGCCGCCTGCAGTCCGATGCCGAGCGTGCCCCAGATCAGCGCAGCGAGCGGCGGCAGCCCCGGCACGGCGAGGAACATGCCGACCACCGCGGTGAATACGATCAGCATCACGACGCGCGGCTTGCAGAGCTCGTAGTACTCGTGCAGGCGCACGCGCAGGCTCATCGTCTTGACACGTCCGGCAGTCACGCTCATGGCTTGCTCCGGCTCCAGGCGGCATGGTTCAGCGTCACCAGCACGGCCAATAGTAACGCCGCACCAGCATTGTGCGCCGCCGCGAGTCCGAGTGGAAACTGCAGCACGACGACGCCGACGCCGATCGACAGCTGCAGCAGCAGCGCGGCCAGCACGGCTGCACCGAGCATTTTCCACCGCGGGGCCGGCCCGCGGCGCAGCAGCCAGCCGCCGAGCAGCAGCAGCGCGACGGCGACGACGAGCGCGCCGAGGCGGTGGAAATGGTGGATCGTCACGCGCGCGCGCGCATCGAGAATCCCGTACTCGTAGTTGATGCCCAGCCCGTGCCACAGCGTGAACGCGGTCGCGACGTCGGTTTCCGGCCAGAAGCTGCCGTGACAGGTGGGGAAATCGGGACAGGCCAGCGCCGCGTAGTTGGTGCTGGTCCAGCCGCCGAGAAACAGCTGCACGACGAGCAGCGCCAGTGCGATGCCGGCGAACCGGCGGATGCGCGGCGGCGCTGCAATGGCGACGGCCGGCGACGCGGCTTCGCGCGCGAGCGCGAAGGCGACGTGCCGCTCGCTGCGGTGCTCGCGCAGCGGCCCGGACTCGCGCCTCTCGCCTCCCGCCTCACGCCTCACGGACAGATACATCCACAGCAGCAGCGCCAGCGTCGCCATGCCGCCGAGCAGGTGCGCGGTCACCGCCAGCGGTTTGAGCTGCCAGGTGACCGTCCACATGCCGAGAATGCCCTGGAACACGACGAGGCCGACGAGCAGCCACGGCAACCCGCGCGGCGCGCCCTCGGCGCGCAGACGCAGCGAGAGCACGGCCAGCCCGACGATCAGCAGGCCGAGCGTGGAGGCGATGTAGCGGTGGATCATCTCCTTCCATGCCTTGGGCGCTTCCAGCGGGCGCTGCGGATAGCGCTCGGCCGCCGCGGCCACTTCGTGCTCGGCCTCGGGCACCGTGAGCTGCCCGTAGCAGCCCGGCCAGTCCGGGCAGCCGAGCCCGGCGTCCGACAGGCGCACGTAGGCGCCGAAGACGACGACGCCGAAGCACAGCAGCAGCGTCAGCAGATTGATGCGGCGAAACCAGACCATGAAGTGACGAATACGGCGTGCGAAAAAAGCGGAGACGGCGCCAGCGCGGTCTCCGCGGACGCGCATTTTACCTTACGAGCAGACCGTCCCCCGCCATTCAATTCAAGGCGTCGTCGAACGCGTCCTCATCCTATCTGCGAGACGCGCAGCAGCTTCTTGATGTCCTTGAGGATCCCCCTGGACTCGGCGTCGCCGGGATAGACCATCAGCCAGTTGCCGAGGGGGTCGATCAGGTAGATCGCGTGCGGATCGGCCGCGCCGAAGAAGCGGCGGAAGTCGGCGTCCGGAGTGTCCGCGTAGTAGACGAGGTCCGGATGCTCGGCGCCGAGCACGGCCTCGACCGCGGGCAGGGCATCGGGCGAGCGGGCGATGTAGACGCGCTGCACGCGCAGCCGCTTCTCGTTGAGCAGCGTGCGAATCTGCCGAATCTGGTAGAGCTTCTGCGCGCAGTCCGCATCGCAGCCGCCGCGGCCGAGATAGACGAAGCTCCACTTGCCGCGCAGCGCACCCTCCCCGGCCGGCGAGCCGGCGGCGTCGAGCAGCTGCGCCCGCGGGATCGGGCGCGCCGGGTCGATGAGTCGGCCGTAGTTCGTCTGTCCCTGCGGCTGCAGCTCGGGAAACACGAAGTACAGCACGACCGCGGCCAACAGCGGCGCGAAGAACAGGGCGGCGAGCAGCAGGAACTGCTGGCGGCCGCGATTTGCCGCAGAGCTCATGGGGCGGGGCGGAAGCTGAATTTGACAAACAGAACGATCAGAACGAGCGTGAATGTGAACCACTGCGCCGCGTAACCGTAGTGCTTCGAGGGCGACAGCTCGGGACCGCTCGCCCACTCGCGCACGAAGCCGCCCGGCGCACCCGGAGCCATCAGCAGCACACCGGCGGCCAGCGGCTCGCCGTACAGACAGCGCAGATCGTCCAGCGTCGGATACTGCACGATGCGCGGCCATGCACCGGGTGCGCAGTTCTGCGTCTCCAGGCGCAGCCCCGGCTCCGGCAGTGTGCGCCAGTAGCCTTTGACCTCGTGCTCGCCCGCCGGCACCGGCAACTCCGGCAGCTGGCTGCGATCGCCGCGTGCCGGAACCCAGCCACGGTCGACGACGACGATGCCGCCAGCCGCCAGCCGCAGTGGCGTCCACACGCGGTAGCCTGGCTGCCGCTCATGGCTCTGGTTGTCCAGCAGCAGCTGCATGCCGGCATCGAAACGGCCGCGCGCCTGCGCCGGCTCGACGACGCCGGGCTCGGCCCGGGCGCCCGCGGTCAGGTGACGCGGCGGCTCGTCGGCCGCGCGCTCGAAGCGCGCGCGCAGCTCGGCCTTGGCGAAACCGCGCTGCAGCTGCCAGCTGCCGAGCGCGATCATCACGGCGCCGAGCAGGAGCACCAGCGCGCTGGCCCACCAGCTCGGCCGGAAGCGTGTCCTCGCCATTGCAAATGTCCGCCGCAATCGGTCAGGCACCCGCATTGCGGCTATGATGCCCGGTCACCCGAGCACGACTGCTGCGCATGCTCACCAAACTCGTCATCATCGGGCTGCTGCTCGCGATCGTCGCATCGCTGCTGACCAGCATGGTATTCCTGGTCCGCGACGACAGCCGCCGCCGGCGCACGCTGACCGGACTCAAGATCCGCATCGCGCTGTCGATCACGCTGATCCTGTTCGTGCTGCTCGCCTGGCAGCAGGGCTGGATCGAGCCGCACGGGTTGATGCCGAAAGCGCCGCCGGCGGAGCAGCCTTGATGATGCGGTTCGCTGCACTCACCGCATCCTACAGTGCGTAGGATGTGGTGAGCCGCAGGCGAACCGCATGATTCACAACCAATACACAACGATAAACAAGCCGATCCAGACCACGTCGACGAAGTGCCAGTACCAGGCCACGCCCTCGAAGCCGAAATGCGATTCCGGCTTGAAGTGGCCCTTCATCAGCCGCAGCGTGATGACGATCAGCATGAGCGTGCCCAAGGTCACGTGCATGCCGTGGAAGCCGGTGAGCATGAAGAAGGTCGAGCCGTAGATGCCCGAGCCGAGCGTGAGATTCAGATCGGTGTAGGCATGAATGTACTCCTCGGCCTGGAAATACAGGAACGCGCAGCCCAGCGCGACCGTCGCCCACATCCACAGGACGCAGTTCCGCCGCTTGTCGTCCTTGAGCGCATGGTGCGCCATCGTGATCGTGAACCCGGAGCTCAGCAGGATCAGCGTGTTGAGCAGCGGCACGTCGAAGGCCGGAATGGTCTCGAACGGCCCGCCGAGCCCGGCAGGCCCCCCGGTCGGCCAGGTCGCTTCGAAGTCGGGCCACCAGGTGAGGTGCGTCGCCAGCTTCGAGCCCTCGCCGGCGAGCCACGGCACCGAAAGAAGGCGCGCGTAATACAACGCGCCGAAGAACGCAGCGAAGAACATCACTTCCGAGAAGATGAACCAGGACATGGCCCAGCGGTAGGTGCGGTCGACCTGCGTGCCGTAGAGGCCGCTCTCGCTCTCGCGGACGATGCCCTGGAACCAACGGAAGATGATGAAGATCGCCAGCGCGGCGCCGATGATCACCGGCGCCGGCCCGATGTTCGAATCCTCGAGGTAGCCTGCGACCCCGATGACGAGGGTGACGAGGCCGACGGTCAGCAGAAATGGCCAGGCGCTGGGCGCCGGCACGAAGTAGCGTTCGGTGTGTTGGGTGCTTGGGCTGGCCATGCTCGGCTCCTGACTCTCTTTCAATCTCGCTTCATCGCGACGTCGGAGACGTCGAAAAAGGTATACGACAGCGTCACGCGGTCGACGTATTCGGGCAGCTCGGGGTCGAGCATGAAGACCACCGGCATCTGCTTGCGCTCAGCCGGCGCGAACGGCTGGTTGTTGAAGCAGAAGCACTCGGTCTTCTTCAGATGTCTGGCGGCGACCGACGGCGCCACGTTGGGCACCGCCTGCGCCACGAGCGTCGCGTCCGCTTCGGGATTCGTTGCGTAGAAATTGACCGTGTAGAGCTGGCCGGGATGCACCTCGATCGTCGGCCGCTCCGCGTGAAAATTCCATGCCCGGCCGCCGTTGACGGTGGTCAGCAGCTCGACCGTGACCGTGCGGTCGAGGTCCACGGCCACCGGCGCATCCTGCGCCGCTTCGAGCGCGACCTTGCCGTTGAGTCCGATCGCGTCGCAGAGCATGTCGTAGAGCGGCACCAGCGCGAAGCCGAACGCGAACATGCCGGCGGTGACGGCCAGCAGCCGCAGCGTATGGCGCCGGGCGACCGGATTCATTTGGCTGCCACCGACCAGACGAACCAGCCGAGGATCGCGAGCGCGAGCAGCAGGTGCACGCCGAACAGCAGCAGGTTGCGCTTCCTGCGCTGCCGTCGCTGCTCGTCGCCGCTCATCGCGATCCCCGTCATGCCGTGCAAGGGGCCGACCCGCTCACGCCAGACGATGATGGTCGAGGGCGTCGACCTCGTCATGTACCGCGGTCAGCTCGCCCTCACCGATCCGGGGCGGGTCCTCGAAAGTGTGGTACGGCGCCGGCGACGGCACCGTCCACTCGAGGCCGTGCGCGCCTTCCCAGACGCGATCCGGCAGGTCCTGCCTGCGACCGAACCAGCCGAAGCAGCTGGCGAGCATGTTGAAGATGAAGATGAACTGGGCGATGAAGAAGCCGAAGGCGCCGACCGAGGACATCACGTTCCAGTCGGTGAACTGCACCGCGTAGTCCGGCACGCGGCGCTGCATGCCGGCCAGACCGGCGAAGTGCTGCGGGAAGAAGGTGATGTTGATGAAGATCGCCGACAGCCAGAAGTGCACCTTGCCCCAGAACTCGTTGTACATGCGGCCGGTCCACTTCGGGATCCAGTAGTACACGGCGGCGATGATCGAGAACACCGCGCCCGGCACCAGCACGTAGTGGAAGTGCGCGACGACGAAGTAGGTGTCGTGGTACTGGAAGTCCACCGGCGTGACTGCGAGCATCAGGCCGGAGAAGCCGCCGATCGTGAACAGGAAGACGAAGCCGAGTGCGAACAGCATCGGCGTCTCGAAGGTGATCGAGCCCCTCCACATCGTCGCAACCCAGTTGAACACCTTCACGCCGGTGGGCACGGCGATCAGCATGGTCGCGAACATGAAGAACAGCTCGCCGGCCAGCGGCATGCCGACCGTGAACATGTGGTGCGCCCAGACGATGAACGACAGGAACGCGATCGACGCCGTCGCGTAGACCATCGAGTCGTAGCCGAACAGGGCCTTGCGCGCGAAGGTCGGGATGATCGTGCTGACGATGCCGAAGGCCGGCAGGATCATGATGTAGACCTCGGGATGGCCGAAGAACCAGAAGATGTGCTGGAACATCACCGGGTCGCCGCCGCCCGAGGCGGTGAAGAACGAGGTGCCGAAGTACTTGTCGGTCAGCAGCATCGTCACGGCGCCGGCGAGCACCGGCATCACCGCGATCAGCAGGTAGGCCGTGATCAGCCAGGTCCAGACGAACAGCGGCATCTTCAGCAGGGTCATGCCCGGCGCGCGCATGTTCAGGATCGTGACCACGACGTTGATCGCGCCGGTGATCGACGAGATGCCCATCAGGTGCACGGCGAAGATCAGGAACGGGAATGCATTGCCGGTCTGCAGCACCAGCGGCGGATACATCGTCCAGCCTCCGGCCGGCGCACCGCCGTCCATGAACAGCGTCGACAGCAGCAGGCCGAACGCGAACGGCAGGATCCAGAAGCCCCAGTTGTTGACGCGCGGCAGCGCCAGGTCGGAGCAGCCGATCATCATCGGCACCATCCAGTTGGCGAGGCCGACGAAGGCCGGCATGACCCCGCCGAAGATCATCACCAGCGCGTGCAGCGTGGTCATCTGGTTGAAGAACTCGGGGTCGACGAACTGCAGCCCCGGCACGAACAGCTCGGCACGGATCACCAGCGACATCAGGCCGCCGATGAAGAACATCGTGAACGCGAAGAACAGATACAGCGTTCCCAGATCCTTGTGGTTGGTCGTCTTGATCCAGCGCATGATCCCCTTCTCGGGGCCGTGGTGCGCGTGATCGTCGTGGCCGTGATCGGCGTGCGTTTCTTGATGAGCCATGCGAAGGAACTCCGAAGAATCTTTGCGCTTGAGCGCTTAACGCTGCGCGGCGACCTGGGCGGGCTGAACGACGCCGGCGTCGTTGCCCCAGGCGTTGCGAGTGTAGGTGATGACGGCGGCGATGTCGGGGTCCGACAGCTGTGCGAACGGTGGCATCAGGTTCTTGCCCTTGAGCACCTGTGCGATCTGCGCATCGGCCGGCCCCTTGACGACGGCGCTGCCGACCAGCGACGGGAAGCTCGGCGGCAGACCGGCGCCGTTGGCCTGGTGGCAGGCCATGCAGTTCGCCTTGTAGACGCTCTCGCCCTTGGCCATCAGCTCGTCTTTCGACAAGCCGGCAGACTCGGACTCGGCCGGCTCGGCCGCGGCCATCTGCTGCTCCGGCGCCGGCTCGGCCGGCGCTGCGGCAGCGACCGGCACGTCGGTCGCCGTGACCGGCGCGGCGGAGGCGACCTCCTGGCCCTTCTGCTGCGCGAGCCAGGCCTCGAACTCGGCCTCGGGGACGGCCTTGAGGACGATCGGCATGTAGCCGTGGTCGCGCCCGCACAGCTCGGCGCAGACGCCGCGGTAGGTGCCCGGCTCGTCGATCCTGGTCCACACCTCGTTGACGTAGCCCGGGATCGCGTCCTTCTTCACCGCGATCTCCGGCACCCACCACGAGTGGATCACGTCGTTGGAGGTGACGAGGAAGCGCACTTTCTTGCCGACCGGCAGCACCAGCGGGTTGTCCACGTCGACCAGGTAGTTCGGCACCTGGGTCACGTCGACGCCGGAGCGCAGCTGGCGCGCCTTGTTCAGCTCCGGCGTCAGCGTCGAGAAGAAGCGCAGGTCCTCGCCGAGGTACTCGTATTCCCACTTCCACTGGTAGCCGGTGATCTTCACGCTCATGTCGGCGTTGCGCGTGTCTTCCATACGGATCAGCGTCGCCGCGGCCGGCACCGCCATCGCGATCAGGATCACGAACGGGATCGCGGTCCAGATGATTTCGACGGTCGTCGACTCGTGGAAGTCCGCCGGCTTGGGGTTCTTCGAGCGGCGGTGGAAGATGATCGAATAGATCATCGTGCCGAAAACCAGCACGCCGATGACGACGCAGACCCAGTAGATCAGCATGTGCAGGCCGTAGACCTCGCGACTGATCTCGGTGACGCCGACCGGCGTGTTGTACCCGCCGCTGCTCTGCGTGTACGCGTGCGCGCTCAAGGCCGCCAGCGCCAACGCGGCGCCGGCCGCGAGCTTCGCCGGGCGCGTTCCGAACCAACCGCCCCGCCAGCCATGCTTCGCCATCATCGATCTCCCAAAGGCAACTCTCGTGCGGATCCTGGATCCGCGCCTGCCGGTGCCGGGCACCAGGCAGGCGTCAGCAACTGTTTGACGCGCGCCGCCAGCTGGCTGCGCTCATCGTCCGTCAGGCATGCGCCGATGCGCACGCGCCGTCCTGCACTGCTCAAAATCAACTGCGTCGGCTCGTTGCGATGCGCCCCGGGCTCGAGCAGCACGCGCGTCAACGACCGCGGCAGCTCGACGACCGTGGCGACACCGCGCCCGAGCATGCCAAGCTCGACGCGCACGCGCAGCGGCTCGAACACCAGAACCTCCCGGTAGCCATTGCGGCGCAGCGAGACGAACAGCGCCGTTCCCAGCGCGGCCAGCTCCAGCCCGACGAACGGCAGCACCGGCCAGAATCCGAGCAGCGCCATCCCTGCTGCGATCGCAAAGCCCGGAAGCGCGGCCAGCCCCATGAAGCACCAAGCGTGACGAACGCTCAGCGAGGCATTCGGGCCGATGACAAGCCGGGTTTCGACGCACACGGGCGCGCGCGATGTCGCAGCCGTCGAATTGTATTCCATGGCTCCAAACTCGCGCAAAGCATCGGCAAGGGTCAAGCCGGAACCGACCACGGGCCGCGCGCGCGCGAACCGATCGCCGCGCGCCGGCATCCAAAAGCATGCAAGCCGCGTAAAGTCGGGACCACGGATCAGGATCGAGGCGCTCGCATGACACGTCGCAAACTGCTGTCCTGGGTCGCGGCCGCCGCCGGGCTCGGCGCGCTGGGCAACCGCCCGGCCGCCGCGGACCAGGCCCTGGGCACACTGGGCCTGCCGCCGAGCCACTGGCGTCCGCTCGTCAGCGCGGCGGCCTACAAGGTTTTGTTCGAGGAAGACACCGAGCGGCCGTTCAGCAGCCCGCTGAACGACGAGAAGCGCGCCGGCACCTACCTCTGCGCCGCCTGCTATCTGCCGCTGTTCAGCTCCAGGACCAAGTTCGAGTCCGGAACGGGCTGGCCGAGCTTTTGGGCGCCGCTGGACGACGCCGTCGCGACCAAGCGCGACTTCCTGCTGATCGTTCCGCGCACCGAGTACCACTGCAAACGCTGCGGCGGACACCAGGGGCATGTCTTCGACGACGGCCCGAAGCCGACCGGCAAGCGTTACTGCAACAACGGGCTGGCGCTGCGCTTCGTCGCTCACGGCGAGGCGCTGCCGGAGCTGCGGTCGTGAGGGCGCTGCGCATCGCGTGGCTGCTGGTCTGCGTCGCCGCCACACCGGCGGCGATCGCGGCCGAGGCGCGGGCCACGTTCGCCGGCGGCTGCTTCTGGTGCACGGAGGCCGACTTCGAGAAGGTCGACGGCGTCATCAAGGCCGTGTCCGGCTATACCGGCGGCGGCGTCGAGCAGCCGAGCTACACGCAAGTCTCGTCCGGCGCAACGGGGCACGCCGAGGCGGTGCAGATCACCTACGACCCGGCGGTCGTCAGCTACGAGCATCTGCTCGACGTGTACTGGCACAGCGTCGATCCGTATACCGCGAACGCGCAGTTCTGCGACCACGGCAGCCAGTACCGCACGGCGATCTTCGTCCACGACGAGGTGCAGCGCGCGCTCGCCGAGCGCAGCAAGGTGGCACTGGCGCGCCAGTATCCGGACCGGCCGCCGATCGTCACCGAGATCGCCGACGCCGGCCGCTTCTGGGCCGCCGAGGACTACCACCAGGACTATTACGAGAAGAATCCGCTGCGCTACAACTACTACCGCTGGAGCTGCGGCCGCGATCAACGCCTCGACGAGCTCTGGGGTAGCGGCCGCCTCCGGAAGTGAGATACTCAAGCGCACGCGGGCGGGGACTGGGGGAACCGATGAAGCTTGCAACGCTGCTGTTGTCTTCGCTGCTGCTGCTCGGCTGCGCCGCGACGCCGCAGCGGCCGCTGCCGCAGCCGTCGCAAGCGGTCGACGTCGAGCGCTTTCTCGGCCGCTGGTACATCATCGCCAACATTCCCTACGTGTTCGAGCGCGGCAAGGTCGGCAGCTACGTGGAATACCGGGCGCGTGACGACGGGCGCATCGGCGACCACTACTTCGCCCGCGAAGGCAGCCTCGAGGCGCCGCTGGAGGAAAGCGCGGGCGTCGCCGAAGTCGTCGACACGAAGACCAACGCGCACTGGCGCGCGCAGTTCATCTGGCCGTTGTGGGCGTCGTTCCACATCCTCTACGTCGATGAGGCTTACCGCCACGCGCTGATCGGCCATCCGAGCCGCGAATATGCATGGATCTATGCGCGCGAGCCGCGCGTGGACCCGGCAGTGCTGGAAGTGCTGTTCCGGCGCCTCGAAGCCGCCGGCTACCGCCGCTCACAGCTGGTATTGGTCCCGCAGCTCGACAGCGTCGACTGAGAAGCCGCTTACCAAGGCGCGCCGCTCAAAGCGTCCGCCGCCGTTTCGATCTCCGCGCCGCAGGGCACGACGCCCCACAGCGGCGCCGGCAGCCGCTCACGCAGGGCCTCGAGGTTGTCCTGCCAGCAGGGTTGCTCGGGCGGCAGCAGGTTCGCGACCCAGCCCGCGAGCTCGGTGCGTCGCAGAATCGATTCCGCACTCAGCAGCGCGTGGTTGAGGCAGCCCAGCCGCAGGCCGACGACGAGCACGACCGGAAAGCCGTTTGCGGCCACCCAGTCGTCGAAGCCCAGACGCGCGTCGAGCGGCACACGCCAGCCGCCCGCGCCTTCGACGACGACCGCGTCGTGGCGCCGTGCCAGCGCCGCGTACCGGCGAGCCAGCGCAAGCGCGTCGATGCGCACTCCGCTGTGCGCTGCGGCCAGATGCGGCGCGATCGGCTCTTCGAGCGCAACCGGGTTGATCTCCTCGTACGCGAGTCCCGGCGCCGACTCCGCCAGCAGCGCCAGGGCATCCGCGTTGCGCAGACCTGCGGCGCTGCGCTCGCAGCCCGCGGCGACCGGCTTGAATCCGCAGGCGCGCAGTCCGCGCCGGCGC
>JBFMCQ010000071.1:0-18531 GCA_040754295.1 Pseudomonadota bacterium
GAGCCCGTTGGGCTCGCCGCCTACTCGATTCTGCGCGGTGCGCTGAACACCGCCGGCCGGGCGCACGGCTCCGTTCATCGGCGCAGCGCACTCGGACGACCTTGGGCGCGCGTCCCTGGGTTACGACCGGCGCGCTCGTGCTTCGAAGACGGCGAATGGAGGTCGGAGCCGATGCCTTCTGATACTCGCGAATTGAACCCGCAAGCTCTGCAGTGCGATGACCCGGTCACCGGTCTGCCCGGCCGCCGCGCGCTGGAGCGCAGGCTGTCGGCGGCGATCGGCGCTGCGGAGCGCAGCGGCGGCACAGTCGGTCTGGTGCTGGTCGATATCGCCGAGCTGCATCTGATCAACGAGGCGCACGGGCACGACGTCGGCGACCGCGTCCTGCAGGAGGCGGCCGGCGCGGTCCGCGCGGGCCTGCCGCAGAGCGCATCGCTGTTCCGGCTCGCCGGCGGAGAGCTGGCGGCTGTGATCGCGGATACGGATGCCGGTGACCTGCAGGAGCTGCAGGTGCAGCTGGTGCGCGCCGTGCGCAAGCCGCTGCAAGTCGACCACGGCCAGCTGCTCATCGCCGCGAGCAGTGGTCTGGCGCTGTTCCCGCGACATGCGGCGACCGCGCCGGAGCTGCTGCGCGCAGCGTGCAGCGCCCTCAACGACGCAAAGTGTGCCGGTGTCGGCGCGGCGCGCGTCGGCAGCAGGGTGTCCGACAGCCTCAAGCATCTCGACCTCGTCGCGCGCCTGCACCGCGCCCTTGAGCGCTCCGAGCTCGATCTGCATTTCCAGCCGCAGATCGATCTGCTGCGCCACGACGTCACCGGCATCGAAGCGCTGGCGCGCTGGAACGACGCCGTGCATGGCGAGATTCCGCCGGCGCGCTTCGTCAAGCTGGCCGAGGGGGCAGGTCTGAGTCGCGAGCTGTGCCGCTGGTCTCTGCGCAAGGCCTGCCGGCAGGCCAAGGCGTGGCGCGACTCGGGTCTGTATCGCGGTGCGGTCGCCGTGAACGTGTCATTGCGCCAGTTCCTCGATCCGGACTTTGCGCGGGCGGTGGGGCGCGTGCTGGATCTCTACGAGCTGCCGCCAGCGGCGCTGGAGCTGGAGCTGACCGAGGACGTCGCAATGGGCGCCTCCGACTACGTCGATTCGCGGCTCAACACGATTGCGCGCATGGGTGTGGCTATCGCCGTCGACGATTTCGGCAGCGGCTACTCCTCGCTGCGCCATTTGAAGCGGCTGCGACTGAGCAAGATCAAGATCGACCCCTCGTTCATTGCCGAGATCGCGTCGTCGCATGCCGATCGCTCGATCGTGCAGGCGATCGTTTCGATCGCGCGCGGGCTCGACATCCGCGTCGTCGCCGAGGGCGTCAGCAGCTATGAGCAGGCCGAGACGCTGCTCGCGCTCGGCTGCACGACCGTCCAGGGCTGGCTTTACAGCAAGGCGCTGCCTGCGGATGCGCTGGAGCGCTTCGTCGAGGGCTTCTCGCAGCCGCCGATGCAGGCAGCGCGGATCAGCGCGGCGGGGTGATTGCCGGTGTGAGCGTTATGGCCACCGCCGCACCGGTCTGCGGTCGTTTCGACCGGCGAACTATGGGACACTCCCATACTCAAACAAAGACAACCGGTTAGGACGGGTCATGAACCGAGGAACCTGGGCGGGACTGATCATCGGCGTGCTCGTGCTCGCCGCCGGCGCTTATTACTACTGGACCAAGGACCGCGGACCGCGCGTCTTCGAGCCGCCGCCGGTTACCGAGGCGACGCCCACGCCGACGCCGACGGCCCAGATCGAGTACCCGCTGCCGAGCCCGACGATGGTGCCGGAGGCGGCCAAGCCCTTGCCGCCGCTGGATGAAAGCGACGAGGAGGTCGTCGGTTCGCTCGGCGAGGTGTTCGGCGAGCCGCCGGTCGAGGCTTTCCTCATTCCCGATCGCGTCGTCCGGCGTCTGGTGGCCTTCGTCGACAGCCTCGACGGCGAGGCTTTGCGCCTCAAGCAGCGCCCGGTTCCGCGCCTCGACGGCACGCTGATCGTCGACAAGCGCGGAGACGAGCTTTACCTCGACCCCGCCAACTTCGAGCGCTACGAAGCGATCGTCTCGGCGATCGAGGCCGCCGAGGCGGAGCGGATCGTCGCGTTCTACCTGCGCTACTACCCGCTGATGCAGAAGGCCTACGCCGAGCAAGGGTATCCGGACCGCTATTTCAACGACCGCGTCGTCGCGATCATCGACCATCTGCTGGCGACGCCGGTCGTCGAGCCGCCGATCCGGCTGGTGCAGCCCAAAGTGTTCTACGAGTTCGCCGATCCGCAGCTCGAGGCGCTCTCGTCGGGCCGCAAGCTGCTGATCCGCATCGGGCCGGACAACGCCGCGATCGTGAAGCAGAAGCTGCACGCGATTCGCAAGGAGATCGTGGCCGCCGCGCCGTCCGGCTGAGCTGCAGCGGCATCGGCTGCAGCGGCCGCACGAGGGCGATGCGCCCGGGTGCAAGGAGAGCCGCCATGTCGCGTCTGTCGTTCGCCGTCCCCGCGGTCCTGCTTGTCGCCGTCCTCGCGGGATGCGCCACTGCGACGCCGTATCAGCCGCTGGCGAAGGGGTACGGCTATGCCGAGCAGAAGCTCGAAACCGACCGCTACCGCATCTCTTTCAGCGCAAACAGCAGCACGGATCATCAGACCGTGCAGAACTACCTGCTGTATCGCGCGGCCGAGCTGACGCTGGAACGCGGGCACGACTACTTCGTGGTCGTCAGCTCGAGCACGCACGGCGAGGCCGGCCGGTCACCGACGGTCGGCGTGGGGCTGGGCGGGTTCCGGATCGGCGGCAGCGGCGGCGTCGGCATCGGCATCGGCACGAGCACCGGCGGCGACAAGACCGCGTATCGCGCGCAAGCCGAGATTCTGCTGCGTTCCGGCACGAAGCCGCCGGAGGATGCACGGGCCTTCGAGGCGCGCGAGATCAAGGCGAATCTCGAAGACGAGATCCGACGCGCCTCATTTTGAGCCGCCCGGCGGCTGCAGGCGAAGCCTCGGCGGGCCCCTCGATCGCTTCCTATAATCGCCACGTGCGAACCACGATCCACTCGCCGGTGCTGCGCGTCGACGGGCTGCGCAAGCACTTCGGCGCCATCGCCGCCGTTGACGGCGTCGGCTTCGCGGTCGGCCGCAAGGAGATCGTCGGCCTGCTCGGTCCCAACGGCGCCGGCAAGACGACGACGATCAACATGATCCTCGGCGTGCTCGAACCAGGTGCCGGGCGCATCGAGATCGAAGGGCACGACGTCGCCCGCGAGCGCTCGCGGGCGCTCGCCTGCACGAACTTCGCTGCCGTCTACGCGCCGCTGCCGGGCAATCTCACGGTCGAGCAGAATCTGCGCTTCTTCGGCATGGTCTACGCCGTGCGCGGCCTGACCGCGCGCATCGAGGCGCTGCTGCAGCAGTTCGATCTGGTGCGCTTCCGCCGCACGAAGTGCGGCGTGCTCTCGTCCGGCGAGCAGACACGCGTGGGTCTGGCCAAGGCCTTGCTCAACGCGCCGCAGCTGCTGCTGCTCGACGAGCCGACCGCCTCGCTCGATCCGGCCACCGCGCAGGACATCCGGCGCTCGATCCGCGACATCGCGCGCAGCGGCAGCGGCGGCATTCTGTGGACCTCGCACAACATGTACGAAGTGGAGGAGGTCTGCGATCGCGTGCTGTTCCTCGCCCGCGGACGCATCCTCCTCGAAGGCCGGCCGGCCGAGCTGCGCCGCCGCCACAACGCGCAGACGCTGGAAGAGCTGTTCATCCGCGTCGCCCGCGAGCCGCTGTCGGTGGCGCGCGCGGAGGCGTCGTGAGACTGGCGCCGGTCGCCGGCATCGTGCTGCGCCAGTTCTATCTGATGCGCGGCAGCCCGGCGCGCGTTCTGCCGCTGTTCGCGTGGGTGGCGATCGACATCGTGCTGTGGGGCTACATCACGCGCTATCTGAACACGATCAGCGGTGCGGGCATCGACTTCGTGCCGCACCTGCTCGGCGCCGTGCTGCTGTGGGACTTCTTCACGCGCGTGATGCAGGGCGTGACGATCGCGTTCTTCGAAGACCTGTGGTCGCGCAATTTCCTCAACATCTTCGCCACACCGCTGACGATCGCCGAGTACATCGGCGGCCTCGTCGTCACCGGCGTCCTCACCAGCCTCGTCGGACTCGTCGTGATGCTGCTGGTGGCGACGCTGGTGTTCGGCCTGCCGTTCTTCGCCTACGGCGCCCTGCTGGTACCGTTCCTGCTCGTGCTGTTCCTGTTCGGCATCGCCCTGGGCATCCTCGCCAGCGCGATGGTGCTGCGCCTGGGCCCGGCGTCGGAATGGTTCGTCTGGCCGATCCCGGCACTGCTGTCGCCGTTCGCCGGCGTGTTCTATCCGCTGTCGACGCTGCCCGAGTGGATGCAGTGGATCGGCCGTCTGCTTCCACCGTCGTACGTCTTCGAAGGCATGCGCGCGGTCGTGGACGGCCGCGGCTTCGAGCCGGCAGCCCTCGCCGCGGGTGTTGCGCTGGCGCTGCTGCAGATCGTGCTCGCCGGCTGGGCGTTCGCGTCGATCTACCGCCACGCCGTGCGCAGCGGCCTGCTGGCGCGCTATGCAGCCGAGACGGTGTCCTGATCGCCGTTGTTGCTCACCGTGCTCGTCCGCCGTGTGCGTGGCGCGCTCAGCGCGGGTCGGGCTGCGGATCGCGGACGAAACCCAGGCGCTGGGGCGCGTCGGCGGCGTCCATGCGCAGGACCGGCACGCGGAGGGCGCCGAAGCGCAGCTGCAGCGGGGTTGCGGCGCCCGCAGGCAGCGCCAGCGCTTCGGCGAGCAGGTTTTCGTCGAAGACCCCGTCCGTGCCGGTGAAGCGCGCGAGCGCCCAGTCGAGGTCCTGGTCGTCGAGGACGCCCGGCCCGTGCTCGGTCGCCAGCAGCAGCGCGCCTTCTTCGTCGAGGTATGCGGCCTCGACGCGGGTCACCGCGAGCCCGGTATGCGTGCGCAGATCGCCGGACGGATCGGCCCGCAGCACCAGCGGCGCGTAGGCCAGCGCGACATAGCCGCGCTGCGGGCCGTTCTGGAAATACCAGCGGCCCTGCGCGTCGGCAGCGTAGTTGCGGTTGATGGTGTCGATGATTTGCGTGCGCGTGATCGGCTCGCCGCGGATGCGCCAGCGGCCGCGGCGGTCGAGGCTCAGCCAGCCGTAGAGCGCAGGGACGTTGGGCCATTTCGCAAGCGCGCGCCGCACCCAGTCTTCCATCCGACATTCTCCTGCAGGGTTTCACCTGGCCCCGCAGCTGCCGCCCGGCGACCGCGGCGGCACCGCTCGTCCGCCGATCGCCTGCGCGGGTACGCGGGACACCGACAGTATCCGTCATGTACGTGCCGCATTCGAATCGCGGATAAGGACGGAAGCGATGAGCAAGCAGGAAATCATGAAGCAGGCAGTCGAACGGATGCTGCAGCTGGTGGCCGAGCTCGGCCACCACGGCGTGCGCGCCGACGACATGCCGGACGACCTCATCAGCGCGCAGGCGCGGCTGCGCAGCGCGTGCGAGCACCTGGAAGGGCGCATCGAGCTGGAACGCCTGCGCCAGGCGGCATGACGCGCGCGCCGCGCTCCTAGCAGCGCGGCGAAGAACGCGCGCTGAACGGCGCCGCACGGCGAACCCGCGAAGCGGTCGCCGGTCCAAGGGCTGCGTACCGGCTATCCCTGCCGGTCGCATCGACGAAGGACCGACGATGAGCTTTCCGAGCACCGTCCGGCGCATCGAGCGCGCCGGCCCATGGATCTACGCGGCCGCCCTCTGCGCCTGCGCCGTGCAGTCGCCGCCCAGCAGCGACGACGGCCCGGGCAGTGTTCGCCTGAGCCCCGATGTGCATGTCCCCCTGGCGCCCGCGGTGCTGCGGCCCGGCGAGGCGGTGCCGGCGCGCCGCTTCGATCTCGCCCGCTGGAAGCTGACGATCCCCTCGGGCGAGGACATTCAGGTCGACGAGCTCAATGCCGGCTACAGCCTCCCGGGCGCGTTCTACATCGATCCGGAAACCGGCGGTATGGTCTTCCGCGTGCCCAATCGCGCCGGCACGACCGAGAATTCCACGTACTCGCGCACCGAGCTGCGCGAGATGCGGCTGCCGACCGAGTCGGCCAAGGCCGACGCCAACAACTGGACGATGGAACAGGGCGGCACGCTCAAGGCGCGGTTGCGCGTCGACGCCGTGTCCACGACCGGCGATCCGGACAAGGTCGGCCGCATCGTCATCGGCCAGATCCACGGTCCGGACTCCGAGGTCATCCGGCTCTACTATCGCAAGAAGCCGGACGAGCCCAAGGGGCGCATCTATGCCGGCCTGGACTCGGTCGACAACGACAACACCTATTCGCCCGACATCGTCGGCAACGCGAATGGCGCCGGCATCGCGCTCGGCGAGGTCTTCGCGTACCAGATCCGGCTGCGCGGCGAGCAGCTGAGCGTCATCGTCGAGCCGGAGTCCGGCCCGGCGTCGCTGTACACCGTGTCGATCGATCCCGCTTACGCCGGCCTCAATCTGTATTTCAAGGCCGGCGTCTATAACCAGAACAATACCGGGGACGCCGGCGACTACGCGCAGGCGACGTTCTTCGCGCTCGAGACCTCACACCCGTAGCGTTCAGTCGTCGGCGCGCCGCCGGCACCTGCAGCCGTCTGCATCCGGCGACAACGCGCGGCGTTCAGCGCGGATGCAGCCGCACCGTCCTACAAGATGCGTCCGCCAATCCGCACGACAACCGGGCGGTCGCGCCCAAAGGACAAGCCATGCCGATACTCGACACCCTGGGTCAGGACCATCGCGCGATCGAGCAGCTGATCGGCGAGCTGGCCGGCGTACGCAGCGACGAGCCGGACCGCCGCGTCGAGCTGTTCTCGCAACTCCAGGCGATCCTGCAGGCGCACTCGCGTGCCGAAGAGGAGGTCGTCTACCGGGCGTTGCGCGGCGCCCGGCCGGACGAGGTGGAGGTGCTCGAGGCTTTCGAGGAGCATCACGTCGCCGACGTCCTTTTGCAGGAGCTGGCCTCGGCATGCCCCGGCGGCCGCGCGTGGACGGCGAAGGTCAAGGTGCTCGAGGAAGTGCTGCGGCACCACATCAAGGAAGAGGAGCAGATGATCTTTCCGCTGGTCTCGGAGCGCAGCGGCGAGGCCGAGCAGGCGCGCATGGACCAGGAGTTCCGGCTGCTCCGGCACGAGAAGCTGGAGCGCGCGCTCGGCCCGCTGCGGCGCGCCACGCCCGCATTCGCCGGACGTGCCGCGATCACTGCGCAGGCCGCCGCCGGCCGCTACATCCGCCGCGGCGAGCTGTTCCTGCGCCGCCGGCTCGGCAGGCTGCCGGCGACGGCGTAGTCCGGCCTGTGTCAGGGGCGGTGGCTGCGCCCCGCCTACGCGCGCTGTACACAAAGGCTGACAGCGCGCGTCCGGCCGCTCACGGACGCCTGGGCGGCCCGGCTCGCGAACAATCGTTCCAGGCACACGATCCGCACCCCGCCATGTCCCAGGCCAGCTCCCATTCCAGCACGCTCCCGATTCCCGCCCGCCCCGCCAGCCAGTGGCCGATCGGCGTGCGCCTGCGCTTCCGCGAGGACGCCGAGCTCAACCCGCCGCATCGGCATCTGCGCGGCCGGCCGCTGCTCGTGCTCTCGGGGCTGCGGCTGCTCGGCCCGAACGACGGCCGCTACTCATGGCGCCAGCAGGTGCTCGCATTATCCACCGGCAAGATCGGCTGGGCGCGTCCGGACCAGCTGGCGCTGCCGCTCGATGGCGCCGACCCGGAGTCGTTCTGAGCACAGATTCCAGCGGCTCGACCATTCGAGCCCCATACTCCCGTAGGATGGAAGCCTGGATGCAGTCACTCGGGTTCTCCATCACTCGCCGCCGGCTTCGTTCCGGCGGCTTTTTTGTGCGGCGCGTGCCTCGTGTGCGAGCAGCCAGCGCTGGCGCTCGTCGAACGCCGGCTCGCGCGACTGCAGCAGCGACCACGACAGACCCAGCGCCGCGGTGTAGCCGTCGTGCGCGCGGAACAACGGGCTGTCGGCGCTCGCGCTGCCGTCGTAGTTGTAGTAGCGCAGCGTGGCGAAGCCGCGCAGGCGGCGGGTCAGCGGCCGCGACACGCGCGCTCCGATCGAGCTGCCGAGATAGCCGGCCGAGGCCGCGTAAGCAGGTCGTGCGGCTGTCGCGTAGCGCGGCTCGACCGTATAGAAATAGTCATGCAGTGCGCCGCTCGCGAGCTCGGCGGCCAGCGACAGGCGCAGCGACAGCGGCGTGCCGAGCACGCCGTCGAGCCGGTACGCGAGCTCGGGCACGAAGCGCAGGCCGCGCCAGTTGACGCCGGGATCGCCAATGGAGACGACGCCGCGCAGCGGCAGGTTCACGACGAGCGTCGAGCGCGGCAGCGCACCGGCATAGCCGAGCCGCAGATTCGGTCCGAGCTCGACGAGGTAGCCGAGGTCCGGCATGCCGCGGCGCGCGTCCGAGCCGCTCGAATCACTCGCGAGCGCGCCGCCGCCGCTGACGTCGATCTCCGCATACGGCGCGAGCCGCCGTCGCAGGCGCGATCCCTGCTCGTCTGCGCGCAGCACGCGTCCGCGATAGACGAAGTACGGCAGCGGCAGCAGCAGCGACCGGTACTCGTCGGATGCGGGGTATTCGGGTAGCGTGAGCGCGAGGCCGCCGATCCCGGCCTCCCACTTCGGCTGGCGTGCCGCCGGCACCGGATCTGCGCTCTGTGCCGCCGCAGCACAGCAGGCGAGCCAGACGGCCGCGCCGAGCGCATGCGCCGACCACGCGGAGCGACCGATGAGTACGCGCACCACAGCTCCATTCGCGACAGTCGACGCATTCTAGCCAATCAATCGAGCACGGCTTCAGCTGCGGCTCAGTCGGCGGTCAGCGCGAGGTCAGCGAGCAGCACGCAGCATCTTTGCATGCTCTACGCGAGCACTGCCGGCGCGCATGAGCTCCGAAGCGCCGGCTCCGATCACGTGCAACCATGGAAGGAGGAAACCCATGAAGGACTTGCGAAAACATGCCGCGACCGCCGCCACGCTGGCGATGAGCGTCGCGCTACCTTACGGCGCCGCGCAGGCCGATGGCATCGACACGCAGGAACAGGTCAGCGAAGCGGCGAAGGTCGCACAGAAAATGAAGCAGGACCCGGACGTCGCTGCGCTGATGCAGCAGGCCAAGGGCATCTTCATCGTGCCCGACTACGGCCGCGCGGCGCTGATCGTCGGCGGTGAGGGCGGCGAGGGCGTGGCGCTCGCACGCAGCGGCAATGAATGGAACGGTCCGGTCTTCTATAACGTCGGCGGCATCACCGCCGGCCTGCAGGCCGGTGCGTCCGCCGGCTCGGTGGCGATGCTGCTGATGTCCGAGCGCGCGGTGGACAAGTTCGAGCAGGACAACAACTTCTCGCTCGACGCCGACGCCGGACTGACGATCGTCAACTATTCGGCGCGCGCGCAGGCGTCCACGGGCAAGGGCGATGTCATCCTGTGGTCGGACGCCGAAGGTGCCTTCGCGGGCGCCTCGATCGGCATCTCCGACATCTCTCGCGATGACGACGAGATTCGCGACTTCTACAAGAAAGAAGTCAGCGTTCCGGAAATCTTCAGCGGCGAGGCCGAGGTCGAGCAGGCCAGCATGCTGAAGCAGGAACTGTCGATCTGAGCGTTGCCGGGCCGCAGCGCGCAGTCCGATGCTGCGGTGCGGCCCGACGGCCCTCTTCCTTCACGCTTGCCCCGGATGCCGAATCCGGTCCGGTCCCCTGGCATACTGCGGGTTCGTACGGCGACCGCCGCGTCCGTACTCCTTCCGTATCCACCAGGCCTCGGACCCTCATGCGTCACATCCGCAAGCTGCTCGTCGCCAACCGTTCCGAAATCGCGATCCGCGTGATGCGCGCGGCGGCGGAGCTGGGAATACGCACGGTCGCGATCTATGCCAACGAGGACCGCTACGCGCTGCACCGCTTCAAGGCGGACGAGAGCTATCGCGTCGGCGTGGGGCAGAAACCGATCGCGGCGTATCTGGACATCGACGGCATTCTGCGCATCGCCAGGCAGGCCGGCGTCGATGCGATCCACCCGGGCTACGGTTTTCTCTCGGAGAACCCGGACTTCGCAGAGGCCTGCGCGCGCGCCGGCATTCTGTTCGTCGGGCCGCGGCCGGAGGTGATGCGCACGCTCGGCAACAAGGTCGCGGCACGCGAGGTCGCGGTGAAGGCCGGCGTGCCGGTGATGCCGGCCACCGGCCCGCTGCCGCGCGCTCTCGACGAGGTGAAGCAGCTCGCGGCGCAGGTCGGCTATCCGCTGATGCTCAAGGCGAGCTGGGGCGGCGGCGGCCGCGGCATGCGCGTGATCGAGTCCGAGGCCGATCTCGCCGGCAACCTCGAGGTGGCGCGCCGCGAGGCGGCGTCGGCCTTTGGCAACGACGAGCTGTACCTGGAGAAGCTGGTGCGCCGCGCGCGCCACGTCGAGGTGCAGATCCTCGGCGACACGCACGGCAATCTGGTGCACCTGTTCGAGCGCGACTGCTCGGTGCAGCGCCGCAACCAGAAGGTCGTCGAGCGCGCGCCGGCGCCGTATCTGGACGAACCGACGCGCGCGGCGCTGTGCGAGGCGGCGCTCGAGCTCGCCCGCGCCGTGCAGTACACGCATGCCGGCACCGTCGAGTTCCTGATGGACGCCGACAGCGGCCGGTTCTACTTCATCGAGGTCAACCCGCGCATCCAGGTCGAGCACACGGTGACCGAGGAAGTCACCGGTATCGACATCGTCAAGAGCCAGATCCGCATCACCGAAGGCGCGCGCATCGGCACCGAGGCCAGCGGCGTGCCGGCGCAGGCGCAGATCAGCCTCAACGGTCATGCGCTGCAATGCCGGGTCACGACCGAGGACCCGGAGAACGATTTTCGACCGGACTACGGCCGGCTCACGGCGTACCGCAGCGCCGCGGGCTTCGGCGTGCGTCTCGACGGTGGCACCGCATACTCCGGTGCGGTGATCACGCCTTACTACGACTCGCTGCTGGTCAAGGTCACGACCTGGGGCGCGAGCGCCGGCGAGGCGATCCAGCGCATGGATCGCGCGCTGCGCGAGTTCCGCATCCGCGGCATCTCCACCAACCTGCAGTTCCTCGAGAACGTCATCAATCACCCGCAGTTCCAGTCGGGCGAGAGCACGACCCGCTTCATCGACACGACGCCCGAGCTGTTCAAGTTCGCGAAGCGGCGCGACCGCGCGACGCGGCTGCTGCGCTTCATCGGCGAGGTCGTCGTCAACGGCAATCCGGAGATGAAGGGGCGGGCGCGGCCGGCGACGCCGATGCCCGAGCCGGTGCTGCCGCAGCTCGATCTGTCGACGAAGGTTTTGCCGGGCACGCGCCAGCGCCTGCAGCAGCTCGGGCCCGACGGCTTTGCCGCCTGGATGCTCAAGCAGCCGCAGGTGCTGCTGACCGACACGACGATGCGCGACGCGCACCAGTCGCTGTTCGCGACGCGCATGCGCACGCGCGACATCGTCGCCATCGCACCGTACTACGCGCGCATGCTGCCGCAGCTGTTCTCGCTCGAATGCTGGGGCGGCGCGACCTTCGACGTGGCGCTGCGCTTCCTCAAGGAAGACCCCTGGGACCGGCTCGCGCAGCTGCGCGCGGCGGTGCCCAACCTCCTGCTGCAGATGCTGCTGCGCGCGTCCAACGCGGTCGGCTACACCAACTACCCGGACAACGTCGTGCGCCAGTTCGTGCAGCAGGCGGCGAGCAACGGCATCGACCTGTTCCGCGTCTTCGACTCGCTGAACTGGGTCGAGAACATGCGCGTGGCGATCGACGCGGTGCGCGAGTCCGGCGCGCTGTGCGAGGCGGCGATCTGCTACACCGGCGACCTGTTCGACGAGGCGCGGCCCAAGTACGACCTCAAGTACTACGTCGACATGGCCAGGGCTCTGGAGAAGGCCGGCGCGCACATCATCGGCATCAAGGACATGGCCGGCGTGTGCCGGCCGCGCGCCGCGCATGCGCTGGTGTCCGCGCTCAAGCAGGAAGTCGGCCTGCCGATCCATTTCCACACGCACGACACCAGCGGCATCAGCGCGGCGAGCGTGCTCGCGGCGATCGAGGCCGGCTGCGACGCCGTCGACGGCGCGCTCGACAGCATGTCCGGCCTCACCTCGCAGCCGAATCTCGGCGCGATCGCCGCCGCGCTCAGCGGCGGCCAGCGCGATCCCGGCGTTTCCTTCGAGCACATGCAGGCGATCTCGACGTACTGGGAGGGCGTGCGCCGTTACTACGCGCCATTCGAGGCCGACATCCGCTCCGGCACCTCCGACGTCTACCGCCACGAGATGCCGGGCGGGCAGTACACGAACCTGCGCGAGCAGGCGCGTGCGCTGGGGCTGGAATCGCGCTGGCCGGAGGTGTCGAAGACCTATGCGGCGGTCAACCAGCTGTTCGGCGATATCGTCAAGGTGACGCCGACGTCGAAAGTCGTCGGCGACATGGCGCTGTTCATGGTCGCCAACGATCTCGATGCCGAGGACGTGACCGATCCGGAGCGCGAGATTGCGTTTCCCGATTCGGTCGTCTCGCTGTTCAAGGGCGAGCTCGGCTATCCGCCGGACGGGTTCCCGGTGGCGCTGCAGAAGAAAGTGCTCAAGGGCGAGACGCCGCTCGAAGGGCGGCCGGGTGCGTCGCTGCCGCCGGTCGATCTCGAAGCCGCGCGCAGGGACGGCGAGAAGGCTGCGGGCCGTAAGCTCGACGACACCGATCTGGCCTCGTACCTGATGTACCCCAAGGTGTTCCGCGACTACGCCGAGCACCAGAGCCAGTACGGCGATGTCTCGGTGCTGCCGACGCCGCTGTTCTTCTACGGGCTCAGCGAAGGCGAGGAGGTTTCGGTCGATCTCGAGCCCGGCAAGACGCTGCTGATCCGGCTGCAGGGCAGCACCGAAGTGCCGGAGGAGGGCGCCGTCAAGCTGTTCTTCGAGCTCAACGGCCAGCCGCGCGTCGTGCGCGTGCCCAAGGCCGGCGCCAAGGCGCCGGCAGAGCGGCCCAAGGCCGAGGACGGCAATCCCTCACACGTCGGCGCACCGATGCCGGGCATGGTCGTCGCTGTCGCCGTCAAGCCGGGCCAGAAGGTGAAGAAGGGCGATCCGCTGCTGTCGATCGAAGCGATGAAGATGGAAACGCAGATCCGCGCCGAGGCCGACGCGACGGTGCAGCAGGTGCTCGTGCACCGCGGCAACACGGTCAATGCGCACGATCTGCTGCTGGTGGTCGAGCGCGCTTAGCGCATCGTGCGGCCTGCGTCAGGGGCGCAGGCTCGTTGCCGGCTCGCTGCGCATCACTTTGACCCGCGCCAGCGCGTCCTGGGCATCGGCGTAGTAGGCGGGCGACAGGTCGATGGCGCGCCGAAACAGGCGTTCCGCGTCGGCGGGCCGGTTTTCGAGCATGCACACGTAGCCGGTCGTGTACGCGGCTTCGGCTTCCGACATCGACTGGCCGAATGCGCGCATCGCTTCCGCGTACTGCGTGTTGCGCGCGTGCACCAGGCCAAGGTTGCGCCACGCCTGCCCGTAGCCCGGATCGATCGCCGCTGCGCGCTCGAACAGCGCACGCGCGACGTCCAGCTTGCCGGCAAGGTACTTCGAGTAGCCGAAGTTGTTCAGCAGCACCGGCGCGTTCGGATTGATCGCCAGCGCGCGCGTGTAATAGTCGTCGGCCGCGGCCGGATCGCGGCGCAGATCGGCGAGCGCGCCCAGACCGTTGAGGCTGCGCCAGGCATCGGGCTTGAGCGCGACGGCGCGTTCGAGCAGGCGCCGCGCGCCGGCATGGTCGGCCTGCCGCAGCAGCAGCAGGCCGAGGCCTTCGTGGGCGCCGGCGTGATCCGGTGCGAGCGTGAGCGCGTGCCGGTATGCGGTCGCCGCCGCCGGCAGCTTGCCGAGCGCCGCCTGCGACAGCGCGGCACGATAGTGCAGCTCCGCATTCTTCCCTTCCTGGTTGAGACCCTTCACGTACTCGGCCAGCGCCAGCTCGTGCTGGCCGGCGTGCGCAGCCGCGATGCCGGCCCGCAGATGACGTTGCACTTCCTGTGCGCCTTCGGCGGCAGGACGCTTGGGCACGCTGCTGCATGCGCCGAGTGCCGCCAGTACGAACAGTGCGAGGGTGGCGTTGCCGAGGATTCCAGGACGAAGCATCGAAAAGACTCCGGTTCAGCGCGCCGGCCACTCGGCCAGCACGCCGATGACGCCGACGAGGGCAGGTCCGATCGCGACGAGAAAGAACGATGGAAAGATGCAGAAGACGAGCGGGAAAACCAGCTTGGTGCCGATCGTCGCGGCCAGCTCCTCTGCGCGCTGCAGGCGGCGGTCGCGGAACTCTTCGGCGTATACACGCATCGTGTTGGCGATGCTGGTGCCGAAGCGCATGCTGTGATTGATCAGGGAGACCAGACCGCGGAGATCCTTGAGGCCGGTTCGCGTCGCCAGGTTGCGCAGCGCGTCCATGCGGTCGACACCGGCGCGAATCTCGCTGTTGACGAGCCGCAGCTCGTCGGCGAGTTCCGGGCTGCGCGCCGGAAGCTGCTCGGCCACGCGCTCGATCGCGGCGTTGAGCCCCAGTCCGGCTTCCGTGCAGGCGACGAGCAGGTCGAGTGCGTCCGGCAGCGCGTCCATGAGCCGGCGCTGCCGCGCCGCGACGCGCATGCGCAGCAGGTAGTTCGGCAACCACCAGCCGACGAGCAGGCCGCCGCCCAGCAGGACGGTGGTCGTCGTGGAGCCGGTGCGTGCCGCAGGCACCATCAACGCCAGGCTCGTGAACAGTGCGGGCAGGCCCAGCGCCAGTGCGGCCTTGAGGGCGTACATGAGCGCGAGCGCACCGGAATCGCGCCATCCGGCCTGGACCAGCGAAAGGCGCAGCGTCTGGCGGATCTTCTCGCTGCGCGGCAGCATCCGTCCACCGATCTGGCCGACCAGGCCCGGCTCGCCGTCCTTGTCACCGTTGCTGCCGACCGCGCGCAGACGCCGCCGCAGCGGGTCGAGAAGGACGCTGGACGTGCGCAGCGTCGCGATCGCCACCAATGCCAGCGTCAGGCCGACGGCACCGCCGAACAGCCAGGTTGCGTAGTCGAAGGAAAGCAGGGTGTTCATGGATCGGAGTCCTTACAGGCGCACGCGGATCACGCGCTGAATCCACACGACGCCCAGCGCCATCAGCGCCAGGGCGACGACGATCAGCGTGCGGCCGAGCGGATCGCCGGTGAGCCGCGGCAGGTAGGTGGGCGACGTCAGCGCGAGCGTTGCGGCCAGTGCGAAGGGCATCAGGATCAGCACCCACGCCGATATCCGGCCTTCGGCCGACAGCGAGCGCACGCGCCGCAGGAAGCGGAAGCGTGCGCGCAGCACGGCAGCGATCTTGTCGAGGATTTCGGCGAGATTGCCGCCGGTTTCGCGCTGGACCAGGATGGCGGTCGCCATCGCCCGCAGACTCATCGACGGCATGCGCGCGATCATGTCGTCGAAGCTCGCCTTGAGACTCACGCCGTAGTTGAGATGCGACCAGGTCGTCGCCATCTCCTGCGCGATCGGGCCCTCCATCTCCTCGGCGACGAATTTGAAGGTCTCGGCGAGCGGATTACCCGCACGCAGCGCGCGCGCCATCATGTCGAGCGCGTCGGGCAGATCCGCCTCGAACTCGCGCAGCCGCCGTGTGCGCATCTGAACCATCTGCAGGAACGGCGCACCGCCCCCGGCGATTGCGAGCACCGCCGCGAGGCCGGCGTGCGAGGACAGCCACCCGCCGGCCGCCGCGGCGCCGGCCGCGCATGCGGCGGCCAGCAGTGCGAGGCGATAGGCCGGAAAGTGGTATCCGGCCTGCTCGATCAGGCGCTCGATGCGCGACATGCCGGGGAGCTCCTCCAGCCGGCGCTCGAGCGGCGTCAGATTGCGCAGATACCTGGCACGGATCAGCGGTGCCGCGCTGCTCTCCTCGCCCTCGAGCCGGATCTCGCGCAGCCGCTGGCGCACGCGCGCGGCGGACAGGCCGCTGAACGTCTGCACCAGCACGAGCGCGAACACGAACACGGCCGCGAACGCGGCGAGCGGAATCAGCCATTGAGCCTGCGTCATGGTTATGCCTCCTGGTCCGGCACGCGGTCGGGATCGTAGATCGAGGCGTCGAGCTGCAGGCCGCGCTGCGCGAAGCGCTGGTGGAAGCGCGGCACCGTGCCGCTGGCCTCGAACTGTCCGAGGACCTGGCCGTGACGATCCAGGCCGCGGCGGCGGAAGCGGAAGATCTCGGCCATCGTGATCACGTCGCCTTCCATGCCCTGGATCTCCTGGATGCTGACCAGGCGCCGCTTGCCATCCTCCATGCGCTCGATCTGGATCACGACCTGGATCGCGGACGCAATCTGTGCGCGCACCGAGGCGGCCGGCAGTTCCAGTCCGGTCATCGCCACCATGTTCTCGATACGGGACAGCGCGTCACGCGGCGTGTTGGCGTGTATCGTCGTCAGCGAGCCGTCGTGGCCGGTGTTCATCGCCTGCAGCATGTCGAGCGCCTCGGCGCCGCGAACCTCGCCGACGATGATGCGGTCGGGGCGCATGCGCAGCGCATTGCGCACGAGATCGCGCTGGCTCACCTCGCCGCGGCCTTCGACGTTGGGCGGGCGTGTCTCCAAGCGGCCGACGTGCGGCTGCTGCAGCTGCAGCTCCGCCGAGTCCTCGATCGTGAGGATGCGCTCCTGCGGCGGAATGAAACCGGACAGCACGTTGAGCAGCGTGGTCTTGCCGCTGCCGGTGCCGCCGGAGATCAGCATGTTGAGCCGCGCCTTGACGATCGACGCGAGCAGAAGCGCGATGCCGGGCGTGAGCGTGCCCAGCGCGACCAGCTCCTCCGTGCTCAGCCGGCGCACGGTGAAGCGGCGGATCGACAGCAGCGGCCCGTCGAGCGCCAGCGGCGGAATGATGGCGTTGACGCGCGAGCCGTCGGCGAGCCTGGCATCGACCATCGGCGAGGACTCGTCGATGCGCCGCCCGACGCGGGCGACGATCCGATCGATGATGCTGCGCAGGTGCTCATCGTCGCGAAACGAGATCTCGGTGTGCTCGAGAATGCCGCCGCGCTCGACGTACACGTCGCGGTAGCCGTTGACCAGGATGTCGGAGACCGCCGGGTCGGCAAGCAGCGGCTCGAGCGGACCAAGGCCGAGAATCTCGTCCTCGATCTGCGCCGCGATGCGCTGGCGAGCCTGCGCCGGCAGCGGCACCTGCTCCGCATTCATGACCTGCTGCGCCATGTCACGGATCTGCGCGCGTGCCAGCTGCTCGTCGGACCGGTCGATCGCCGACAGGTCCATCACCTTGAGCAGATGCTCGTGAACGCGGTGCTTCCAGGTCGTTTCCGCGGATACCTTGTCGGTGCGCGGTGCGCCGGCAGGCGGCGGCCCGCCGGCGGCGACGGCTGCGCCCGGATCGTCCGCGGCGCGCGCGTGGGCGCTCACCAGTCCCCAGTCGGAGAGCTTCTTGCGCAGGTCGTTCGTCGTCATGGTCCGGATTCCCCGGCCTCGCCGTGTCAGGGATTGCCGAAGATCGCGCGCAGTCCACGCTTCTTCGGTGGATGCACGGTCTCGGGATACAGCAGTTGCTCCAGCAGCTCCATCAGTGCGCGCGTGATCGGTGCGTTCTTGTCGAGCTCGTGGAGCGGTACGCCGATGTTCTGCGCTTCGGAAACGCTCTTGTAGTCGTTTGGCAGCACGAAGCTTCGCGGTGGCGATACCGCCTCGACGATGTCCTGCCGCGACAGATGGTTGTGCTCGGTGAAGCGGTTGATGACGACGGTCACGCTGGTGCTGGGCACGGCCAGGCTGGAGTCGAGGACGTGCAGCAGGCGCTTGGCGTCGCGGATATGGGCCAGGCCCTGCTGCATGGCGATCAGCACGTAGTCGGCGCGCTCGAGCACGGTCGTCGTCAGCGGATCGATCTGCCGCGGCAGGTCGACGACCACGGTCGGATAGGCCGTGCGTGCCGTGTCCAGGAACTGGCGCAGCGACCGTGCCGGCAGTTCCCACGGCACCGGCATCTGATCCGACATCGCGCTGAACACGGTGACGCCGCTCGGGTGGCGTGCGCCGTGCTCCTTGAGCGCCGCGGCACCGACCGGCGGGGCGCTCTGCAGCAGCTCGATCAGCGACCGGTGCGGCGGCAGGTCGAAGGCCAGCGGCAGTGCGCCGAACTGCAGGTCGAGATCGATCAGCGCCACTTCGCCGCCGCTACGCACGGCCTGCAGATGTGCGAGGTTGGCGGCGATGGTCGACGCGCCGGAGCCGCCCTTGGCGTTGATCACCGCGATCAGCGCGCCGCGCGGTCCCACCGGCTCCGCCAGCCCGGCGTCGCGGCGGATGCGCTTGAGCGACTCCAGCAGCTCCTCGCGCTGCAGCGGCGGCGAGAAGTAGTCGCGTGCGCCGATCTGCATGGCACGACGCATCAATGGCGCATCACCGGCCGGCGCGAT
>JBFMCQ010000072.1:0-18498 GCA_040754295.1 Pseudomonadota bacterium
ACCCGCGCGGCCGCGCGCGGCCGCATGGATTCGAGCCCCACTCCGATTCGATTCACACTGTTCACGATAGCTCCCCTTCAGCGACTCCCGATACGATCGCGCGCGCCCACCAAGGCCAGTGCCGCGCGGACAGCTCTCCATAAACGATCGAGAAAAAGGGAACGGAAACAGAGAAGTAATAAAACTCAAAACGCACGTCTTTGGTGCGGGCGGTGCTTGCGTTGGTGCAGGGCGCGCGTGACCGCACCGCTGCGGTACAAAAAAAACGGCGGCCGAAAATGGCCGCCGTTTTTGCTTGACGGAAGACAGGCCGATGTCAAGGTCGCGGCTCGGCGCGCGTGCTGCGCGCGCGGTCGCGGCGGTATAGCGCGACGCGTCCCTGCGCGTCGCGCTGCGCGTGAACCGGGAAGACCTTCTCGATCGCCACGAGCCACTCGGCCTCGCGGCCCTGCAGAATGGTGCCGGTGTAGCGCAGCTTGCCGAGCGAGGCGTCGGCGATCACGACTTCCTCGCGCGTGTAGCGGTTGAGGTTGGCGACGACCACCGCGAGATCCTCGTCGACGAAGCGCAACCTGCCCTGGCGCCAGGCGGTGGCCGCGGCGGGGTCGGCGGGTCGCACGCGCAGGCCCTGCCCGGCGTCGGCGACGACGAGCTGACCCGCGGCGACGCGGATGGCGCCGTCGTTGGGCAGCCGCGTCTGCGCGGCCGAGGCGGCGAGTGCGGCGCCGTCCTCGACGTCGACCGCGCCGTCGGTGACGACGAGCTCGATGCGCGCACCGGTCTTGCGGATGTTGAACGCCGTGCCGACGGCGATGACCCTGAGGCGGCCGACGTGCACGACGAATGGGCGGTGCGCGTTGTGCGCGACCTCGAAATAGGCCTCGCCGTCGGCCAGCTGCAGATCGCGCACGTCAGCGGAATAGGCGACGTGGAGGCGCGTCGCGGCGCCGAGCGCGACGCGCGATCCATCGCTGAGTTCAAGATCGCGGCTCTGCGCGCGCGCCGTCGCATACACCGCGTTCTGCGTGAGCCGCGCGGTCTGCGCGGCCGAGAGATAAAAGCCGAGGCTGACCGTCGCCACGAGCATCGCCGCGAGCGCGAGGCTGCGCAGCAGCCCCAGGCGACGCCACCCGCGCCGGGGCGCGGCGGGCAGGAGCCCGGGTATCACCTCGCCCTCGAGCAGCTCGCGCGCCAGGCTCGCGCGCGTGCGCGCGTCGAGCGTATCGAAGCGGCCGCCGAGCGTCTCGATCTTTTCAAAGGCCGCGAGATTCGCCGGATCGCGCTGGCACCAGGCCAGCCACTCGCTGATCTCGTCGGCGCGCAGGTCTTCCTCGCGCAGGCGCTGCCACCACAGCGCCGCCTGCTCGAGTTGCACCGTATCCGGGCTGACCGTGTTCGCCGTCGGGTTCATTGGCCGCTCCTGCCGCGGCCATTATCCGGGATTCCCCGCACAGGCAGCCAGGCGGCACAGCCGCCCATCAGCGCTGCCGGCGGCATCCTGTCGGTCAATCGCCTTGGCTTGCGCGTGCTGCTAGGCGCGGCGCTCGGATTCATCCAGGCGCTGCCGGCACGCGGCCATCGCGCGCGCGACGTAGTGACGGATCATGCGGTCGCTGAGGTTCATCCGCGCAGCGATCTCCTTCACGCTGTGGCCCGCGAGTACATGCAGCGTAAACGCGCGACGGCATTTTTCCGGAAGTTCGCGCAGCGCGGCCTTGATGATGGCGAGCTCCTCCTGTGCGATCGCGGCGCGGTCCGGGCCCGGTCGGGCCAGTAGATCCTCGAAGAAATCCTGCGGTGAGTTACGCTCGCGCACCTGGCGCTGGCGGATGCGGTCGATCGCGAGATTGCCGGCGATCGCAAAGAGGTGCGCGCGCAAAAAACTCACGGCGCAGCCTTGGTCGAGCTGCAGGAGGCGGACGTAAGCCTCCTGCGCGACGTCCTGCGCCTCGGCCTCCGACTGCAGGCGCGCGACCAGAAAGCCGATCAGCGCGCGGTTGTGTTCCTGGAACAGGCGGCGCACCAATTCCGAACGCGCGCAGGCGTCGAGCGGCCTGCCCGGCGATGGATCGTCCGCCCTGCTCTGGGCCGGTGCCTGGGATTGCCCTGAGTTTTTCGCCACTGCCAGCATCCGCGATGCCCTTCGACTCCGGTGTCGTGAAGGCCGCGTTGCAAGAAGAGGGCCATTTGATGACAGGGTTTCCGGAATGCGCGGCTCGCGCGTTACAACGATCAAGGTTGTTGCGTAAGTGCTCGAAGCGATCGCTCGGCCGCGCTGCCGAAAACGGCTGCGACGCGCCGGCCGATCGCGAGCGCGGTTCTGGTCCAGAAGTATCGGGGCGACTTCTACGTCCGCAGCTTCGCCTGTTGATACGCGGAAGCCGGGCGTTTCCACGCGTCTGCGCCCGGCTTCGAGCTCAGCTACGCGCCTGCAGCAGCCACAGCCGCGCCAGATCGGCCGAGCCGTCGCTGCCCTTGACGCCGGAGAAGGTCTCGACCGCTTCGTCTTTCCTGCCGGCGACGAGCTGCGCATAGCCCAGCTGCAGCTTGGCCTGATCGGCGCGTTTGAGGCCGCCCTTGGCGATGCCCTGCCGGATCAGCGCGATGCCCTTCTCGTAGTCGCCGTAGCCGACGTAGTTCATGCCGGTGGCGACGAGCGCATCGCCGCCGGCCTGGGCCGCCGCCGCCTGCTCGCCTTCGGCCAGCGTGGGCTTGTCCTCGGCGATTTTCCTGGCCACCAGATCGGCCAGACGCTTGTGGCGGTCGACCTCCTGCGGCGTGCCGGTGCCGAGCAGCTTCTTTTCGTAGCCCTGCTTGACCACGGCCTCGGCCTCGCCGGGCAGGCCGGCCTGCAGCGCGAGCTGCGCGGCCTCCATGTAATCGGCCGCGGTCCTGAGCGTGCCGGTGTGCAGGCGCAGGCGGTAGACGTCGAGGGCGAGCTTGTCGGAGAAGCCCGGCTTGTTGACGGTGCGCGTCAGCAGGTCGAGCCAGTAGCTCTCCTGCGGGTGGTAGCGCACCAGCTTCTCGAGCGCGGCGACGTAGCCGGCCGTGTCGTTCTGCTTGAGCGCGCAGCTGGCCAGCAGCTGCAGCTGGGTCTCGGTCGGCGTCTGGCCGGCCTTTTCCATCTGCGACAGCTGGGCGTTGAGCACCTTCTGCGCGCCGGCGAAATCGTTCGACAGGTACAGCGCCTGCGGCAGCAGGCCGAGCGTCTTGGGGTCGCTGCCGCCGGCGGCCTGGTACTGCTGGATCGTGTCGGCGGCCTTGTCGTATTTCTTGGCCGCGTAGGCGAGCTTGGCCAGTGCGTCGAGGACTTGCAGCTTCTCGGCCGCCGGGAACTCCGGCGAGGCCAGCGCGGTTTCGTAGGCGCTGACGGCGGCGGCGTAGTCGCCGGCACCCTGCGCCGCTGCGGCGCGCAGGCGCGCGACCAGGTAGCTTTCGTAGGCGCTCAGTCCGCCCACCTTCTCGGCCTGCGCAATCCTGGCCAGCGCGTCCTTGTACTGCCGGGACTGCAGGGCCTGCTGCGCCGCCTGCAGCGGCTCGCCGACTTCCGGCCGCACCGACGGCGCGGCGACGGCCTGTGCGCCCGCCAGCCACAAGGCGGCAGCGATCAGGAGCTTCTTCGGGCTTGTCTTGGTCATCTTGAATGACTTGCTTACTGCAGGAACTGCTCGTTGCCGACCATGCCGATCTTGGTGACGCCGTTGCGCTGCGCGGCGGCGAGCACGTGGGCGACGTGCTTGTACTCGACCAGCTTGTTCGGGCGGATGTGGAATTCGGGCTGGTTGTCGCCCAGCCGCGCGGCGCGGCGGAACTGCCCTTCCAGCGTCGCCGAGTCCAGGGGCGTGCCGTCCCAGAGCACGGTGCCGTCGAAGTCGATCTCGATGCGAACGATGGTCGGCTCGACCGGGTTTTCCGGCGGCGGGGCATCCGCCTGCGGCATGTCCAGCTTCACCGCGTGCGTCTGGATCGGGATGGTGATGATCAGCATGATCAGCAGCACCAGCATCACGTCGATCAGCGGCGTGGTGTTGATGTCGATGACGACGTCCGGATCACTGCTGCCGGCGCCGGGGCCTACGGTCATACCCATTGCACACTCCTGTTGGCGCCCTTCGGGGCATCGTCTCACGCAAGCGCGAGGGCACTGGTTTTCAGCTTCAGCCCCTGGGCGGCGGCTCGGTGATGAAGCCGACCTTGGCGATGCCGGCGCGCTGGCAGGTGACGATCACCTCGCCCACCGACTGGTAGCGCGTGTCCTGGTCGCCTCGGATGTGCACTTCCGGCTGCGGGACTTTCACGGCTTCGAGCTTGAGCTTTTCCAGCAGGGCGTTGAGGTCGGGGACCTGCTGGATGCCCCAGTACACCTGGCCTTCCTTGTCCACCGAGATGACGATGTTCTCGGGTTTGGTTTGCAAGGCCTGGTTGCGTTCGTTGGGCAGCTCGACCGGTACCGTCTGCGTCACCACCGGGATGGTGATCAGGAAGATGATCAGCAGTACCAGCATTACGTCCACCAGCGGCGTGGTGTTGATGGCGGAGACGACCTCGTCTTCGCCGCCTTCGGTTCCTATCTGCATGGCCATATGCGTTCTCCGTGACGCGCAGCGCGCTCCTGCAACGGACCTCGTCGAAGCGCGCCCTGGGGGGAATTCAGCCGCCGACCTTGGCGCCGAGCAGCAGCGAGTGCAGGTCGGCGGCGAAGCCGCGGATCTTGTCCATCGCGGTCTTGTTGCGGCGCACCAGCCAGTTGTAGCCGATGACCGCGGGCACGGCGACGGCCAGGCCGATGGCGGTCATGATCAGGGCTTCGCCCACCGGGCCGGCCACCTTGTCGATGCTCGCCTGGCCGCTGATGCCGATGGCGGTGAGCGCGTGGTAGATGCCCCAGACCGTGCCGAACAGGCCGATGAAGGGCGCCGTCGAGCCCACCGTGGCGAGCACGGACAGGCCGCCCTGCAGGCGCGACTGGATCTCTTCCACTGCGCGGTTGATGCTCATGGTGATCCAGCTGGAACGGTCGATCTGTTCCACCAGCGTGCCTTCGTGGTGGTCGGCCGCGGTGATGCCACGGTCGGCGATGTACCAGAAGGCGGTGCCGTTCTTGAGGGCGACCAGACCGTCCTTGACGCTCTTGCTGCCCCAGAAGCTCTTGTTGGCCTGCCGGGCCTGGCCGTAGAGCTTCTGCTGCTCGATCAGCTTCACGATCAGCAGATACCAGGTCGCAGCCGACATGATCAGCATGATGATCAGGACGCCCTTGGCCACGGCGTCGCCCTGCTTCCACAGCGCGGACAGGCCGTAGGGGTTTTCGACCTGCTCGGTGGCGGCGGCGGCTTCGCCGACCGGGATCGGAACCGCAACGGGCTCTTCGGCGACCGGCGTGGTCAGGATGTCCGGTGCGGGCTCGGCCGGGGCTGGCGATTCCTGGGCCCGGGCAGCGGCGCCCATCAGGCTAAACAGGGCGATCAGCGCAGTCGCGACCAGGGCCTTGATGCGGATACTCGACGACATTCCACTTTCTCCAGAAATTCGTTGGATCAGTCCTGCTGTTTGAACGTGTACTTGATCTTCGCCCAGCCGGGTTCCGGCTTGCCGTCGACGGTGCCCGGCTCGAAGCGGCAGCGTGACAGCGCCTGCTGCGCGGCCTTGTCCAGGCGCGCGTAGCCGCTGCTCTGCTCGATGCGGCTTTCGGTGACCTTGCCGTCGATGCCCACCAGCAGCGCCAACAGCACGGTGCCGGCTTCGCCCAGGCGTTCGGAGACCGGCGGATAGTCCGGCTCGCGGCAGGCCTTGGCCTTGACCACGGGCGGCACCCGCACGGCCGGCCTGGGCGCCACCGGCGGTGGGGCGGGCGGCGGCTCGGTGGTGGTGGTGATTGTGTTGGTCGGGGGCGCGGGACGCTGCGCGATGGTGATTTCCGGCGGCGGAATGAAGGGCGGCGGCGGCGTATCGAATTCCGGCGGCGGCGGCGGCGGCGGCGGCGGTTCCTCCTGCTGGCCCACCTCTTCCAGAATCTTCGTCTCGATCGGCGCCGGCAGCACTTCGATCGCCTTGCGCGCCAGACCCGACACCAGCGCCCAGACGACCAGGGCGTGAAACGTCATCACGCCGGCAATACCTGCCAACCGCCGCGTCGGGTCAGGACGCTGACCGAACTCCATGTCGTCTCCTGCTCATCGTAAGAAGACCAACGCCCAAGGTTTCGATCCGGGCGAAGCTTCGTGACGTCGGCACCGGCTTCGACCCGCTGCGGTCAGCCCCGAAATCGATGGCTTCCCGTAGAACGATACGAACGGGCCGGCCCGCTCAAGGCACCACGCCAGCCGCTCCTTCCCGGCGAGAAACTGCTCCGGGCGCGTCGGCTTCTCGCATCGGGCTGGTTCGGCTTCGGAGAATCAGCTGTTGCTCGATCATCGGGGTGCCTGCAAGCGAGTCCTGTCGGCACGTTCTCGTTAGCACACGGCGTGCCAAATTCCTCGAGCCGTAGGGGCTGCCGAGTAGCGCTTGTACCGCCCGCCCGTGAGATCCGATCCGAGCACGCACGCGGAGATGGCGGTGAACTCCGCGGATCACGAGGGGGCTACGCCCACGCTCGGACGGCTGCCCTACGCGGAGAACGTGGAGCAGCAGGCCGCGCGATGCGGTGAGTCGCAGGCGAACCGCGTCGCGGCGAGGTGTCGCTACACCGCCCCCGCGCGCTGCAGCAGATCCTTCGCATGCGCCACGGCGGCGCTCGACACCTCCACGCCGCCCTGCATGCGCGCCAGCTCCTCGACGCGCGCCTCGTCGGAGAGCGCCTGCACCTGCGTATACGTCTGCCCGCCGCCGACGCTCTTGCGGATGCCGTAGTGACGATGCCCCTGCGCCGCGACCTGCGCGAGGTGCGTGACGCACAGCACCTGGCGCTCCTTGCCCAGCGCACGCAGCCGCTGGCCGACGATCTCGGCGACGGCGCCGCTGATGCCGGCGTCGACTTCGTCGAAGATCATCGTCGGCGGGCCGCCGCGCTGCAGGCCGGTGACCTGGATCGCGAGCGAGATACGTGACAGCTCGCCGCCGGACGCGACTTTCGCAAGCGGTCGTGGCGCCTGCCCCGGGTTGGCGGTGAAGTCGAAGCGCACGACGTCGGTGCCCTGCACGCTGACCGGCGCGGCGGCGTCGCTGTCGACGGCGACCGCGAGCTGTGCGCTGGGCATGCCCAGCGTGCGCACGATCGCCGTCACCCCCTCGCTGAAGCGCTGTGCCGCCTCGCGGCGTGCCGTGCTCAGTGCAGCGGCCGCCTCGCGGTAGCGTTCCAGCGCGGCTGCGCGCTCGTGCTCCAGTGCAGCCAGACGCTCGGACGCGTGCTCCAGCAGCTCGAGCTGCGCGCGCAGCGCGGCGTGGTGCGCCGCGAGCGCGTCCGGGCGCACGCGGTGCTTGCGCGCCAGATCGTGGATCGCCTCGAGCCGGCGCTCGACCTCGGCCAGGCGCGACGGGTCGAGGTCGAGATGCTCGAGCACGCGGCGGATGGTCTCGGCGGCGTCTTGCACCTGTGCCTGCGCACTGCCGATCGCTTCGGCGGCGTTGCGGAACTCCGCGTGCAGCGGCACCAGTCCGTCGACGAGGGCTGCGACCCGACTGAGCTGGTCGTAGACGCTGTCGTCGCCGCCGTAGAGGTGCTCCTGGGCCTGGCCGCCGTCCTGCAGCAGCTGTCCGGATGCAGCCAGGCGGCGATGATCGGCCTCCAGCTGTTCCAGCTCGCCGTCGCCGAGCTTCAGCGCGTCGAGCTCGTCGACCTGGAAGCGCAGCAGCCCTGTCTGCGCCGGGTCACGGCCCGCGGCTGCGCGCAGTGCGTCGATCTCGCGCTCGACCTGCGCGACACCTGCGGCCGCCTCGGCGACCGCGGCCAGCTGCGTCCGATGGCCGCCGTAGTCGTCGAGCAGCGCACGCTGCACGTCGGCGCGCAGCAGGGTCTGGCTTTCGGACTGGCCGAAGATCTCGATCAGGCGCTCCCCCAGCTCGCGCAGCTGTGCCGCCGTCACCGGCGCGCCGTTGACGAAAGCACGGCCGCGGCCGCTGGCCGGGACCACGCGGCGGATGACGACGCTCTCCGGGTGCTCGGGATCCTCGAGCGCGTGGTCGCGCAACCAGACCGCGGCAGCGGAATCGGCAGCCAGCTCGAACTCGGCGCTGACCTCGGCGCGCTCGGCACCGCTGCGCACCAGACCGGTGTCGGCGCGCGTGCCGACGGCCAGGCCGATGGCGTCGATGAGGATCGACTTGCCGGCGCCGGTTTCACCGGTCAGCACGCTGAAACCGGGGCCGTACTCCAGGTCCAGCGCGTCGATCACCGCGAGATTGCGAATCGTGAGTGCTCTGAGCATGTTGCGCGCGCGGGCTCAAGCGGAATCGGAGTTCAGCTGCGGCCCGCGACCCCAATGAAGCTTGTTTCGCAGAATGTTGAAATAGCTGTAATTCCTGGGATGGATCAGGGCCATCCGCGAGGCCGCCGGGCGCACTTCGAGGATGTCGCCGCTGCTAAGCGTCTCGCTGTTCTGTCCGTCGCAGGTGCACATCGCCAGGGGCTCGTCGGCACCGCGCAGCACGACGCGTACCGTCTGCCGCGCAGCGACGACGATCGGCCGGTCCGACAGCGTGTGCGGACAGATCGGCACCAGCGCGATGGCCTCGAGCGCCGGGTGCACGACCGGGCCGCCGCCCGACAGCGCATAGGCGGTCGAGCCGGTCGGCGACGAGACGATGAAGCCGTCGGCGCGGTGCTGCGAGATGAACTCGTCGTCCAGCCAGGTCTCGAACTCGAGCATGCGGATCGCCGCCTGGTTGCGGATGACGACGTCGTTGATCGCGAGAAACGGTCCCGCGCTGCTGCCGCTGCGCCTGATGCGCGCTTCGAGCATCAGCCGCTCCTCGCGCACGTAGTCGCCGGCGAAGACCGCGTCGAGCGCTTCGGTGATCTCACCGGGCGCGACGTCGACCATGAAGCCGAGCCGGCCCTGGTTCACGCCCAGGATCGGCACGCCGGCGGGTGTGACCGCACGTGCTGCCGACAGCAGCGTGCCGTCACCGCCGACGACGACGACCAGATCGCAGCGCTGCGCCATTGCCGCGCGGCTGACGCGCGCGACGTCGGCCGGACAGGCTTCGAGGCCGGGGGCGTCCGCCTCGATCAGCACGCTGCGGCCCAGCTCGCGGAGCTTGTTGCAGAGCTGCAGCAGCGTCGGCGCCACGCGGATGTCGCTGCGCCGGCCGACCAGTCCTACCGTGCGGAACTCGGACATGCGTGTGCGCTGAATGCCGGGGAGCCGAAAACCGGCGAAAGGTAGCACGAAAAGCTGCGGGCGATGCCGCTGCGGCTATTGAAAACCGTGCTGAACTCCTTCATTTTTCGATACATGTCTCACTCGCTCGACCCGCGCGCCGCAGAGCTGCTCAAGCTGCTCGTGGAACGCTACATCCTCGACGGCCAGCCCGTCGGCTCGCGCACGCTGGCGCGCATGGGCGGACTCGGGCTGTCGCCGGCGACGATCCGCAACGTGATGTCGGATCTCGACGAACTCGGTTTCGTCGCCTCGCCGCACACGTCCGCGGGCCGCGTGCCGACGACGCGCGGCTATCGCTACTTCGTCGACAGCCTGCTGGCGCCCGAGTCGCTCGGCGACGAGGAGCTGGAGCAGATCGTCGGCGAGCTGCTGCCCGGCGACCGTAGCGCGTCCGACCTGGTGCAGGCGGCCTCGAACGTGCTGTCGCGGCTCACGCACATGGCCGGCGTCGTCACGGTGCCGCGCCGCAACCTGGCGATCCTGCGGCGCATCGAGTTTCTGCCGCTGTCCGGCAATCGCGTGCTGGCGATCCTCGTCGTCAACCAGCACGAGGTGCAGAACCGCGTCGTGCACACCGAGCGCGCGTTCGGTGCCGACGAGCTGGAGCGCTACGCGAGCCTGCTCAACGAGCACTTCGCCGGACGCGACCTGATCAGCCTGCGCAATGCGCTGGCGCAGGAGGCCGGCGAGATGCAGGCGCGCATCAACACGATGCTGCGCGAGGCGGCGGCGATGGCGGAGCACGCGCTGCGCGACGGCGAGACCGCCGACTACGTCGTCGCCGGCGGCTCCAATCTGATGGCCTTCGAGGAGCTCGCCGACGTCAAGCGCCTGCGCGGGCTGTTCGACGCGCTGGATCGCAAGCGCGATCTGCTGAGCCTGTTCGATCAGTGCCTGCAGTCCGACGGCCTGCAGATCTTCATCGGCGACGAGTCCGGCTATCGCGTGCTCGACGAATGCAGCGTGGTGACCGCGCCGTACTACGTCGACGGCCGCGTTGCCGGCGTGCTCGGCGTGATCGGCCCGACGCGGATGTCGTACTCGCGGATCATCCCGCTGGTACAGGAGACCGCTCGCGCGCTGTCGGCGGGCTTGAAACGCGACGGCTGATCCCCACTAGGACAACAGGGCCGCGGCGCCGCAGGTCGAGCGCCGGTATCATTGCGCCCCACGCGCGCCGCCACCCCGGCGGCGGTCGCCCGAATCCATTTCCAATCCCAAGCGCACGGATCATGAGCGAACAAGCGGAGCACCACGAATCCACGGACACGGCCGGCGCGCGAACGCCGGCGGAAGAGATCGAGGACCTCAGGGCGCGGCTGGCGCAGACCGAGGTGCAGGCCCAGGCCGCGCGCGACGCGCAGCTGCGCGCGATGGCGGATCTCGAAAACACGCGGCGGCGCCTGGAGCGCGAGGCGCAGGCCAGCGCGAGGTACGGCGCCGAAAAGCTGCTCGGCGAGCTGCTGGCCGTCTGCGACAGCCTCGAGCTGGGGCTGAAGGCTGCCGGCGAGGCCGACGGCGCCACCAAGGCGCTCGCCGAGGGCATGCAGCTGACCTACCGGCAGCTGATGAGCGTGCTGGAGAAGCACGGCGTGAAGCAGATCGACCCCACCGGCCAGCCGTTCAATCCCGACTTTCACCAGGCGATGACGATGGTCGAGTCCGCCGACGTCGCGCCCAACCACGTGCTCAGCGTGATGCAGAAGGGTTATTCGCTGCACGAGCGCCTGCTCCGGCCGGCGATGGTCGTCGTCGCCAGGGCGCCGGCGCCGCCGGCCTCTTGAAATTGCGGCCCGCGCCGCCAGTAACTCCACAGTTGCAATCCAGGATTTTCGGAGCACCCCATGTCCAAGATCATCGGCATCGACCTCGGTACGACGAACAGCTGCGTCGCCGTCATGGAAGGCAGCAACGTCAAGGTCATCGAGAACGCGGAAGGCGAGCGCACGACGCCGTCGATCGTCGCCTACACGGATGAGCCGCAGCCGATCGTCGGCCGCGCGGCGAAGCGCCAGGCCGTCACCAATCCGCACAACACGCTGTTTGCAGTCAAGCGCCTGATCGGCCGCCGCTTCGAAGACGCGGAAGTGCAGAAGGCGATCAAGCACTCGCCGTTCAAGATCATCAAGGCCGACAACGGCGACGCCTGGGTGCAGGTCAAGGACAAGAAGCTCGCGCCGCAGCAGATCTCGGCCGAAGTGCTGCGCAAGATGAAGAAGACCGCCGAGGACTACCTCGGCCACCCGGTCACCGAAGCCGTCATCACGGTGCCGGCCTACTTCAACGACTCGCAGCGCCAGGCGACCAAGGACGCCGGCCGCATCGCCGGTCTCGAGGTCAAGCGCATCATCAACGAGCCGACCGCGGCGGCACTGGCCTTCGGTCTCGACAAGGGCGGCAAGAAGGATCAGAAGATCGCGGTCTACGACCTCGGCGGCGGCACCTTCGACATCTCCATCATCGAGATCGCGGACGTCGACGGCGAGAAGCAGTTCGAAGTGCTGGCCACCAACGGCGACACCTTCCTCGGCGGCGAGGACTTCGATCAGCGCGTGATCGAGTACATCGCCGCGGAGTTCCAGAAGGAGCAGGGCATCGACCTGCACAAGGATCCGCTGGCGCTGCAGCGCCTCAAGGAAGCGGCCGAGAAGGCCAAGATCGAGCTGTCGAGCACGACGCAGACCGACATCAACCTGCCGTACATCACCGCCGACCAGGCCGGGCCGAAGCACCTCAACATGAAGCTGACGCGGGCCAAGCTCGAGTCGCTGGTCGAGGATCTGATCGAGAAATCGATGGCGCCGTGCCGCACCGCGCTCAAGGACGCCGGGCTCAAGCCGTCGGACATCGACGAGGTGATCCTCGTCGGCGGCCAGACGCGCATGCCCAAGGTGCAGGAGGCGGTGAAGAGCTTCTTCGGCAAGGAAGCGCGCAAGGACGTGAACCCGGACGAGGCAGTCGCAGTCGGTGCGGCGATCCAGGGTGCGGTACTCTCCGGCGAGCGCAAGGACGTGCTGCTGCTCGACGTGACGCCGCTGTCGCTGGGCATCGAGACGCTCGGCGGCAAGATGACCAAGCTGATCGAGAAGAACACGACGATTCCGACCAAGAAGTCGGAGACCTTCACGACCGCCGACGACAACCAGACCGCGGTGACGATCCAGGTCTACCAGGGCGAGCGCGAAATCGCCTCGGCCAACAAGCTGCTGGGCCGCTTCGACCTGACCGGCATCGCGCCGGCGCCGCGCGGTGTCCCGCAGATCGAGGTCACCTTCGACATCGACGCCAACGGCATCCTGCACGTGGCCGCCAAGGACAAGGCCACCGGCAAGGAGCAGTCGATCCGCATCACCGCGAACTCGGGCCTGACCGAGGACGAGATCCAGAAGATGGTCAAGGACGCCGAAGCGCATGCCGAGGAGGACCGCAAGTTCAACGAGCTGGTCGGCGCGCGCAACCAGGCCGACCAGATGATCCACGCGGTCGAGAAGTCGCTCAAGGATCTCGGCGACGAGGTGCAGGCCGACGAGAGGAAAGGCATCGAGGACGCGATTGCCGCGGCCCGCGAAGCGCTCAAGAGCAGCGACAAGGCCGACATCGAGTCCAAGACCGAGGCGCTGGCGCAGGCATCGGCGAAGCTGATGGAGCGCGTCTACGCGAAGAAGGGTGCGCAAGGCGCTGCGGGCGGCGAAGCGCCCGGCGGTGCCGAGGCCGGCAAGGGCGGTGAGGACGTCGTCGATGCCGAGTTCACCGAGGTCAAGGACAAGAAGTAAGCGCCGCCGCCGGGAATCGGGAATGGGGAATCGGGAATCGTTGAAGCCATGATGCCTCCAGCTTTTTACGATTCCCGATTCTCGATTCCCGATTCCCGTCCATGAGCAAGCGCGACTACTACGAGATCCTCGGCGTCTCCAGACAGGCCAGCGAAGACGAGCTCAAGAAGTCCTATCGCCGCATGGCGATGAAGTACCACCCGGACCGCAATCCGGGCGACAAGGCTGCGGAAGAGAAATTCAAGGAAGCCAGCGAAGCCTACGAAGTGCTGACCGATCCGCAGCGGCGCGCGGTCTACGACAAGTACGGCCACGAAGGCCTGCAGCGCGGTGGCGGCGGTGGCTTCGGCGATTTCGGCGGCGCCGGCGGCTTCGCCGACATCTTCGGCGACGTCTTCGCCGACATCTTCGGCGGCGCACGCGGCGGCGGCGGGCCCCGGCGCGGCGCCGACCTGCGCTACATGATGGAGCTGACGCTCGAGCAGGCGGTCTTCGGCAGCACCGAGACGATCCGCATTCCGAGCTGGGTCGAGTGCGAGGCCTGCCACGGGCACGGCACCGCCGACGCCAAGCCGCCGTCGGCATGTCCCACCTGCCACGGCGCCGGCCAGGTGCGCGTGCAGCAGGGCTTCTTTGTGCTGCAGCAGACCTGCCCGCATTGTCGCGGTCGCGGCACCGCGATCACCGATCCGTGCACGACCTGCCGCGGCGCCGGCAAGCAGCGCCGCGAGAAGACGCTGGAGGTCAAGATTCCGCCCGGGGTCGACACCGGCGACCGCATCCGCCTGAGCGGCGAAGGCGAGCCGGGCGAGCGCGGCGCGCCGCCCGGCGATCTGTACGTGCAGATCAACGTCAAGCCGCACGAAGTCTTCGACCGCGACGGCAACGATTTGCATTGCACCGTGCCGATCTCGATCGTCACCGCGGCGCTCGGCGGCAAGCTCGAGGTGCCGACGCTGGAGGGCCGCGTCGAGATCGACGTGCCGGAAGGCACGCAGAGCGGCCGTCAGTTCCGGCTGCGCGGACGCGGCGTGCGCTCGGTACGCAGCGCGCATGCCGGCGACCTGTACTGCAACGTCATCGTCGAGACGCCGGTACGCCTGTCGAAGACGCAGAAGGAGCTACTGCGGCAGTTCGGCGAAACGCTCGACGCCGAGGGCGGCAAGCACCATCCGGAAGCGAGTTCCTGGCTCGGCAAGGCCAAGCGCTTCTTCGACGATCTGACCGGCGGTTAGACCTCGGTTTTAGACCGCCGCTGCCAGCTCGTCGTAGAGCGCGAGATACTCCTGCGTGACGCGGTGGCTGCGGTCGAGGAAGATCAGCGGCCGGCAGTGTTCGTGCGACTCCTTGACCTTCACCGAGCTCGACAGCGCCTGATCGAGCACCGGCTGGCCTTCGGCCTTCAGCTCCTCGACGACGCGCCCCGGCAGCTTGGAGCGCGACTGGAACTGATTGACGACGATGCCTTCGATCTCCAGCTCGTCGTTGTGGTCGGCGCGGATCTCGGCGACGTTGTCGAGCAGCGCATACAGCGCCTGGCGGGCGAACTCGTCGCAGTCGAACGGGATCAGCACGCGATCGGCGGCGATCAACGCCGTGCGCGAGTAGAAGTTGAGCGCGGGCGGCGTGTCGATGAAGACCGCGTCGTAGCCGCGCAGCTTGCGCAGCGCGTCGCGGAACTTGTAGATCTTCTGCTTGGCCTCGAGCTTCACCGCAAGCTCGTCGAGCCGGTCGTCCGCGGCGACGATGTCCAGATTCTCGAACGGTGTGTTGCTCGCATACGTCACGAACGGCGCCGGGCTCAGCGAGAAGCTCAGCGTCGACTCGAAGAAGTCACCGATCGTGCGATTCGGCCGCACCGGCGCGCCGCCGGTGAGGTACTGCGTCGCGTTGCCCTGCGTGTCGAGATCGATGACCAGCGTGCGCAGGCCCTTGGCGGCCGCGATCGCCGCGAGGTTGCAGACGATCGTGGTTTTGCCGACACCACCTTTCTGGTTGAAGACGACTCGAGTGGTCATGGATGCGTCGATGCCTGGGGGCGGCTTGAAAAATGCGCGGCCAGTGTACGGGATTTCCGGGACGCGAAAATCACGCCACCTATGCTCAGGCCCGCGTGCCCAGTTCGGTGCGCCGCCCGTTGACGCTGACGCGGCCCGGCTCGATCCAGGCCTCGGCCGCGCACCGAGAGCAGACGCCGGTTTCGCTGATGAACTTGTTCAGGCGCATGGGCTCGCGGCATCGAAAAGGGGCGCTTGCGCGCCCCTTCGGATCCCGACCAACCGATGGCTCAGGTCGTCCTGGCCATCTGCCGCAGCATGTACTGCAGCACGCCGCCGTGCTCGTAGTACTCCCACTCCTTCGGCGTGTTGATGCGCACCCTGGCCTTGAAACTGACGGTCTTGCCGTCGGCCTTCTTCGCCTTGACTAAGACTTCGCTCGCACCGCGGGTCAGGCCCTCGATGTCGAACACTTCGGTGCCGTCGAGGCCCAGCGACTGCGTGCTCTGACCTTCGACGAAGTTCAGTGGCAGCACGCCCATGCCGACGAGGTTCGAGCGATGGATGCGCTCGAAGGATTCGCTGATCACGGCCTTCACGCCGAGCAGCATCGTGCCCTTGGCCGCCCAGTCGCGCGACGAGCCGGTGCCGTATTCCTTTCCGGCGAGGACGACCAGCGGCACGCCCTCGGCCTTGTACTTCATCGCCACGTCGTAGATCGGCTCCACCGGGCCGGCGCTGCCGTCCTTGCCGATGTGCTTGGACACGCCGCCTTCGACGCCCGGTGTCATCGCGTTCCTGATGCGCGTGTTGGCGAAGGTGCCGCGCATCATCACCTCGTGGTTGCCGCGGCGCGAGCCAAACGAGTTGAAGTCCGCCTTCTGCACGCCGTGCTCCATGAGGTACTTGCCGGCGGGACCGTCCTGCTTGATGTCGCCGGCCGGAGAGATGTGGTCGGTCGTGATCGAGTCGCCGAGCACGGCCAGACAGCGCGCGCCGGCGATCGGCTGGATGCCCGGCGGCGTCATCGTCATGCCGACGAAGTACGGCGGGTTCTGCACGTAGGTCGACTTCGGATCCCAGCTGTAGGTTTCCGATTTCGTGACCTTGATGCCCTGCCAGCGCTCGTCACCCTTGAGCACGTCGGCGTAGCTCTTCTTGAACAGATCGGCGGTGACCGCCTGGGCGATCGCGTCCTGGATTTCCTGCGACGACGGCCAGATGTCCTTGAGAAAGACGTCCTTGCCGTCCTTGGACTTGCCGATCGGCTCGCGGGTCAGGTCGATGTCGGTGCTGCCGGCGATCGCGTAGGCGACGACCAGCGGCGGCGACGCCAGGTAGTTCATGCGCACGTCCTGATGGACGCGGCCCTCGAAGTTGCGGTTGCCCGAGAGCACCGCCGAGACCGAGAGCTTGTTGTCCTGGATCGCCTTGGCGATCGGCTCGTTGAGCGGGCCGGAATTGCCGATGCAGGTGGTGCAGCCGTAGGCGCTGACGAAGAAGCCGAGGTGTTCGAGATCCTCGATCAGGCCGGCCTTGGTGAGATAGTCGGTGACGACCTTGGACCCGGGTGCCAGCGAGGTCTTGACCCAGGGCTGGCTGCTCAGGCCGAGCGCGCGTGCCTTCTTGGCGAGCAGGCCGGCGCCGATCAGCACGGCCGGGTTCGAGGTGTTGGTGCACGAGGTGATCGCGGCGATGACGACCGCGCCGTCCTTGAGCGTGAAGGTCCTGCCCTTGTCCGTGACCTGGACCGGACCGGCCGAGGGGCGCATCTTCTGCTCGGCCTCGAAGGCCTTGCGGAAGTTGGCCTTGACGTCGGTGAGCAGCACGCGGTCCTGGGGGCGCTTGGGGCCGGCGAGGCTGGGCTTGATGCTGCCCAGATCCAGGTGCAGCACGTCGCTGTACTGCGCTTCCGGCGCCTGCGGCGTCCACCACATGCCCTGCGCCTGTGCGTAGGCCTTGACCACGGCGATCTGCTCGTCGCTGCGGCCGGTCAGCCGCAGATAGTTCAGCGTCTCCTCGTCGATCGGGAAGATGCCGCAGGTCGCGCCGTACTCGGGCGCCATGTTGGCGATCGTCGAGCGGTCGGCGGCAGCGAGGCTGCTCAGGCCCGGGCCGAAGAACTCGACGAACTTCTCGACGACGCCGCGCTTGCGCAGCATCTCGGTGACGGTGAGCACCAGATCGGTGGCGGTCGCGCCCTCGGCCAGCTTGCCGGTCAGGCGCACGCCGATGACCTCGGGGATCAGCATCGACGAGGGCTGGCCGAGCATCGCCGCCTCGGCCTCGATGCCGCCGACGCCCCAGCCGAGCACGCCGATGCCGTTGACCATCGTCGTGTGGCTGTCGGTGCCGAAGCAGGAATCCGGGTACAGCATGCCGTCGTTGTTCTCGAAGACGACGCGCGCGAGGTATTCGATGTTGACCTGGTGCACGATGCCGGTGTCCGGCGGCACCGCCTTGAAGTTCTTCAGCGCCTCCTGGCCCCAGCGCAGGAAGGTGTAGCGCTCCTGGTTGCGCTGGAATTCGATCTTGGCGTTGAGATCGAGCGCTTCCTTCGAGCCGTAGTGGTCGATCATCACCGAGTGGTCGATGACCAGCTCGACCGGGCACAGCGGATTGACCTTGGACATGTCGCCGCCGAGCTGCTTCATCGCATCGCGCATCGCGGCGAGGTCGACGACGCAGGGCACGCCGGTGAAGTCCTGCAGCACCACGCGTGCCGGCGTGAAGTTGATGTCCTTGTTCGGCAGCTTCGTCAGATCCGCGCCCGCGAGCGCCTCGATCTCCGCCTTCGTCGTGTTCTCGCCGTCCTCGTGGCGCAGCAGGTTTTCGAGCAGGATCTTGTAGGAGTACGGCAGACGGCCGATGTCGAACTTCGGCTCCAGCGCCCTGAGGCTGTAGTAGCTGTAGGACTTGGAACCGACGGTGAGCGTGGACTTGGCTTTGTAGCTGTCCGTCATGGCTTGGTGCTCCCAGGGGAATGGCTAGAGGTCAGCGGTTACGCGCGTAGCGCGGCGCGAAAACGGCGCGAAATTATAACGGAAACGGACTCGTCCTTCGGGACTTGGGTGCCGCCGGCCGGGTTTTCGCCGGCTTGCCGCGCGGGTTACGCGGTGCGGGCGATCTCGCCGCCGCCAAGACAGCGCTGGCCGTCGTAGAGCACGCAGTACTGCCCGGCCACGACGGCGCGCTGCGGCACGTCGAAGCGCACTTCGACATCGTCACCGTGCCGCTCGATGGTGCAGGCCTGCAGGGCCTGGCGGTGGCGGATGCGCGCGAGCAGGCGCGTGCCGGCGGCGGGCGGGTCGGCGAGCCAGTTGAACGCCGCGGTGCGCAGCACGGCGCTCATCAGCCGCGGATGCGCGGGATCCTGCGACGCGATCAGTACGTTGCGCGCGGCGTCCT
>JBFMCQ010000073.1:0-8438 GCA_040754295.1 Pseudomonadota bacterium
CGGCGTGCGCCGGGCCGGCCTTTTTTTAGCCTGGAAAAAGCAGTTGGCCACGGATGAACACGGACGAACACGGACAGGCTTGCCGTGGAGCAGCGCGTCTACATGGTTGAGCAGCTTGCCGGTCTTCTGCTGCGCATCAGATGCCGCTCGTCGCGTTCGCGATACCGCTGCCGTGCACGAACCGATCGGCGGTGCCTGACAGCGTGCGGATGGAGTCATCACCTGCCGCGCCTTGCCGTTAGATAGGTATAGGGTCATTGCAAGGATGCGCAGCCCGCTCTGTGTGGGCGCAGGAGAAGTCAGATGAGCAAGGTGATGGTGATGGGTTCGGTACACGGTTTCCGCCGCAGCGGCGGTACGCGGCCGATGAGCGCGACGCTGCGCCGCCTGCCGGCGACGCTCGCGTACAGCGCGCTCGGCTGCGCCGGCTTTGCGCTGTGGATGCTGATGCAGCTGCCGGTCGGCGCACGTGCGAAGAACACACTGGTTTACGCGATGGCGGGCTGCATCGGCCTGTTCACGCTCGGCCGGCAGCTACTGCGCGCCGACACGGCGCAGGCGCGGCGCAGGCGCTAGCCTCTAGCCGGCGGCTTGCCCCAGCGCGTCGATCGCCGCACCGAGCGGCATCGGCCGGCCGAAGAAGTAGCCCTGGCCGAATGCGAGGCCGATATCCTGGCACCACGCCGCCTGCTCCGGTGTCTCGATGCCTTCGGCCACGGCGTACATGTCGAGGTCCTGGGCCAGTCGGCCGATCGCCCGCACGATGCGCAGCCCGCGCTCGGTGGTCGCCGCATCGGCGACGAAGGAGCGGTCGAGCTTCAGGCCGTGAATCGGCAGGCGATGCAGGTAGGACAGCGAGCTGTAGCCGGTGCCGAAGTCGTCGACGACCAGGTGGCAGCCCAGCGCGCGGCACCGGCCCAGCAGCTCCAGCGCCGCGTCCGGATTGTTCAGCACCGCGGATTCGGTGATCTCCAGATGCAGCTGCTCGGAGCTCAGTCCGGTATCGATCAGAGCCTGGCGGATCGTCGGGAACAGCTTGGCATCCCCGAACTGGCGCACGGACAGATTCACCGAGCAGAACAGTCGATCGTCGTCGACCTGCTTCTGCTCGTGGACCGCCTGCAGGCGCTGCAGCCCGGCTGCCGCCTCGCGCAGCGTCCAGCGTCCGAACTCCAGAATCAGCTGCGAATCCTCGATGACCCAGATGAACTCGCCCGGCGGCACCAGCGCGCCGTCCGGTCGCTGCCAGCGCACCAGCGCTTCGAACCCCGCGATCTGTCCGCCCGAGAGTTTGACGATGGGCTGGTAGTACAGCAGCAGCTGCCTGCGCTGCATCGCCTCGGTCAACGCCTGCTCCATGCGCAGGCGCTGCACGGCGAGATCGCGGTCCGCCGGCCCCGCGGCATCGGCACCGTGGCCCTGCGGCATGACGAAGGTCCGCATGCTGGCGTCGCTGCCGTCGCCGACGCCGCTGACGAGGCGCAGCGCGTCACGGCAGCGCGCCAGCGTCACGCGCAGCAGATGGCGCACCAGTGGCGAGGCGCGGTCGAGGTGATCCGACAGGAGATTGTGGGTGATGACGGTCAGCGACGTGGCGACCACGGCGCGCGCACCGGCGGTGCGCGTCTGGTCGCCGACCAGCGCCATTTCTCCGAACAGGTCGTCCGGGCCGAGCTGCGCCAGCACGCGGTCGCCGTCCGGGCGCTCGATGAAGATTTCGACCGCGCCGGACTCGATCAGGTAGGCGTGATGACCGAGATCGCCTTCGCGGAAGATCACCTCGCCCGCTTCGAGCACACGCTGGGAACCCTGGTCATCCACACCCTTCCCCGACCGCCGCGACCGGCTCATTATGGCCTTTCCGCGCGGCCGGGTGCAGCCGCAAGCGATGCGACGGTCGGATCGCTAGCCGGCATCGGTTGCCCGCGGCGGTGCGAGTGCGAGATTGCCGAGCGCGCGCGAGCGCTGAGCAGGGCCGTGCGATCGGCGGCCGTCGTCTACCGTGCCCGCGGCCGTCCGCCGATCCAGCCGAGGCACCGGAACACCAGCAGCAGCCCGATCACGACCGCGGCCATCAGCCCCAGGACGACGAAGTAGCCGTAGCGCGAGCGCAGCTCCGGCATGTGCTCGAAGTTCATGCCGTAGATGCCGGTCACCACGGTCAGCGGCAGCAGGATCGCGGAGACGATCGTCAGCAGCCGCACGATCTCGCTGGTGCGCCTGGCGGCCTCGGCCTGAATGCCGGCGAGCACACCGTCGAGCAGGTCTCGCGACGAATCGATCGCATCGCGCAGCGCGATCGCGTTGTGCAGCATCTCGTTGAACGCCGTTCGCGCCGCATCGCTGATGAACGGGCTCTGCTTGGTCGCGAGCAGCGTCAGCACGATCTGCAGGCTGGCGGCAAGCTTCTTGAGCGTCAGGATGTTGCGCCCGGTAACCGAGATCTCGCCGGCGATGGGCTCGCCGCGCAGCAGCTTGGTTTCGAGCACATCGAGGTAGTTGTCGTTGGCGAGGTTCAGGTGCGCGAAGTCGTACAGGCCGCGCTGCAGGAACAGGAACGCAACGAAGGCCGGCGTGCGGCCCGCCAGGCGAAAGCTGTCGGCGCAGCTTTCCTTCACGTAGTCGACCGCATCGAGCGGCCGCCGGTGGTAGGTCAGCACGAAGTCCGCGCCGAGCACCAGGATCATGCGCAGGAACTCGATCTCCTGCACCTCGCTCGACGTATCTAGATGGCGCTCGGGCTCGTCGATCTCGTACAGGTAGAACGCGAGGCAGTCCGGACGCTCGACGATGCGCGGCAGCACTTCCGGCGCATCGAAATGGCTCACCAGCGCGAGATCGATGCCGCGGGTCCGCAGCACCTCGTTGAGCGCCGAGATGTCCTGCGCCTGGATGTCGATCCACGAGAACACGGCTGCGTCGCGCAGCTCCTGCTCCAGATCGCTGTGCGAGAACACGCGCACGGACTTGTCCGCCGGATTGAAGCTGACGCCATGAAAGACGGGCGCGGCGCCGGATTCTGCGGTTTGCCGGTTCACGGTGGGCGAGTGTGCCACCGGCCGAATGGGCGCAGCAAACGATCGGCCGACCGGCCGGCCGGCCGACTCCAGGCGCTCGCCGAGCTGTGGCTCGCTGCCGGTGAGGCGCCGAACCTTTGCACTGAGCGCGTTGGCGAGCGGGTCGGAGAACGTCGCCAACAGCACGCGGGCTTCGGGATTGCTGCGCGCCAGGTGCACGGCGCGGTGCAGCGCGACGACGGTCTTGCCCGTGCCCGCCGAGCCGGACACCCGGGCCGGACCGTTGAAATCCCGCTCGACCCAATCGCGCTGCTCGGGATGCAGAAAGACCGCCCACTTCTCCCAAGGGTAGGCCAGCGCGCGCTCCAGCTCCTCCACGTTGCTCATCACGCGGAAACGCCGTTGCGCATCCGGATGCTCGAAGGGGCTGGCGCCCGCCGGTGCGACCTGCGCGGCCTTGGGCGTTCCGCCGGTGGCGCGCTCCAGCTTGCGGGCCTCCGCCCATCGATACGCCTTGTCGTGGTGGTCCACGTAGCACAGCAGCAGGCTGGTCTCGGTCCTGTGAACGATGATGCGGACATCGCTGCTGACCCGCACCGACCAGAAGTGCTTGTCCTTGGCGCGGTCGAGCTTGTGGAAGCTGAGGCCCGGAAGCCCGGGGTTGGTCTGAAGATCGAACGCCGTCGTCTTGACGGCCTTTTGCTCATCGCCGGTCAGCCGGGCCAGGCTGTCGGTAAAGGTGTCGGCGATGCGGAAGTGCACGGGCTGAAGCTCAGCTTTTGCGCCAGTCGTCGCCAGGCATGGTGCGCTTCATGAATTCGTCGAACATCGGGACCGTGAAGGCGGTGTCACCATGGCTGGGGCTCCAGACCATACCCTTGGCGATGACCTGGTTGCGTGCGGTGCGTGCTCTGGTCGTCAGCGGTCGGTCAGGCGGCGGCGAAGCCGTTCGGGGTTGCGGCGGTTGTCGAAAACCGCATAAACCAGGATTTCGTCGGCTTCGACTTGGTAGTACACGGAATACGGAAAGCGCTTTGACAACATCCGGCGATAGACGCCAATGCACTGAGGATGTATGCCCGCGTGAATTCGCAGCGATTCGATATCGGAGTAAAGGGTATCCAGAAAATAACGGCCGATCCCCTCTGCCTGCCGCTCATAGAAGCGGTATCCGTCAACGAGATCGCGACGTGCCGCCGGGAGAATCCCTCACCGGATGTCCCTTTCGATGCGCCGTTTCGCAGCCTCCCAATCCTCGAACTGCTCTTCACCGCGCGCGATGGCGGCCTCCCGCTCGGCGAGCGCCTCAGCGTGCCAGGCCGGCGGTTGGAGCTGTTCGGCATTCCGGCTGTGGTCGTCCCACAGGGTTTCCATCAACTGGAGTTTTTCCTCGACGGTCATGTCTTTCAGCGGCAGCGTGATGCTCATGCGGTTTTCTCCTGGTGCGGCGCGGCGTCCGGGGCGATTGGGGCGAGTTGCCGGTCGATCATCCTACTGAACTCCCCGGCCCACCTTGGCCGCGAAGCCGGACCGGATCTCCCAGACATCGGTGAACTCGGCGAACGCCCAGCGGCCGTAGGTCTTGAGGTGGTTCACGACCGGCACCCAGTAGGTATCATCCATGGTGGATTTTTTCTCCTTGGCGTCCTCGCAGTGCAAGCCCTTGGTCTCCACGACCAGGTGCAGCTGACCGTCCTCGCTGCGGCCGTCGTCTACCAGCACCGTGAAGTCGGGCGTGTCCACCAAGAACCAAGATCATGCGGGCTGCGAGCGCCGCCGCGAAGAACAGATCGCTCGCGGGTCACCCTTCGTCACAAACGTGATGCCTAACCCGTGATGGGTCTACGGTTATCAGGCACTTATCGTTGTGAATTCCCCGTGATTCTTGCACAGACGGAGGCCTTGCGGCACCTGAGCCTCGACCGCGCGCCGGCTGCGACAGCACGCCCGTAAAAAGGCTGACATCGAGTCAGCCTTTTATGTTGGCGGAGAGAGAGGGATTCGAACCCTCGATACGGCTTTTGACCGTATACTCCCTTAGCAGGGGAGCGCCTTCGTCCACTCGGCCATCTCTCCGGGACGCTCGGCAAGGGTCTCTCACCCTTCCACGCTCTGCCGAAATCCGCGCCGATTACTCGATCAACCCTGGCGCGCCCGGAAGGATTCGAACCTCCGACCCCCAAGTTCGTAGCCTGGTGCTCTATCCAGCTGAGCTACGGGCGCGTGTGACAGCGGCTGATTTTTCGCGGCGTTAAACGGCGCGAGGGCCGCGATTCTAGCGGCCCCCGCACTCAAGGTAAAGGAAAAAGTTTGAACGACCGGATCAGGCAGCGGCCTGTACGGAATCGTCGCCTTCGCGCTTGATGCGCTCCAGAATCTCTTCGCGGTGCACGGCGACGTCGCGCGGCGCCTTGACCCCGATCCGCACCTGGTTGCCTTTGATCCCCAGGACCGTGACTTCAATCTCGTTGCCGATGACCACGGTTTCGCCGACACGCCTTGTCAAAATGAGCATTCCTTCGTCCTCTTCAACTCCCGGTGGCATGGTTTCCGGGAGAAGAAGGGCTGGCGGTATCCCCCGAAATGGGCTAGTGGCCTGTGGATAAGTCTTGCCTAGCCGTCAGCCTACGACGCGTTTCCCGCGGCCCCGAGCTCCTCCAGACCAAAGGCCTTGTGCAGCGTGCGAACGGCGAGTTCCAGGTACATTTCGTCGACGACGACCGAGATCTTGATCTCCGAGGTCGAGATCATGCGGATGTTGATGCCGGCAGCGGCCAGCGACTTGAACATCTTCGAGGCCACGCCGGCGTGGCTGCGCATGCCGACGCCGACCAGCGAGACCTTGACGATATCGGCAGCGCCGGTGACGCCGCGTGCGCCGAGTTCGCCGGCGATCCTGTGCATGATCTCCAGCGCGCGCTCGTAGTCGTTGCGGTGCACGGTGAACGTGAAGTCGGTGTGGCCGTCGCCGCCGACGTTTTGCACGATCATGTCGACTTCGATGTTGGCGTCGCCCACCGGCCCCAGGATCGCCGCGGCAATGCCGGGGCGGTCGGGCACGCCGGTCATGGTGATCTGTGCCTCGTCGCGATTGAACGCGATGCCGGAGATGAGCGGTTCTTCCACGGTGTTTTCCTCGAGCGTGATCAGCGTGCCCGGGCCTTCGACGAAGGTGGAAAGCACGCGCAGCGGGACCTTGTATTTGCCGGCGAATTCGACCGAGCGGATCTGCAGCACCTTCGAGCCGAGGCTCGCGAGCTCGAGCATTTCCTCGAAGGTGACCTTGTCGAGCCGCCGCGCCCTGGGCTCGACGCGCGGATCGGTCGTGTAGACGCCGTCGACGTCGGTGTAGATCTGGCACTCGTCGGCCTTGAGTGCGGCGGCGAGGGCGACGCCGGTCGTATCCGAGCCGCCGCGGCCCAGCGTGGTCACGCTGCCGTCGGGGCCGATGCCCTGAAAGCCCGCGACCACCGGCACGATGCCGGCCTTGCAGTCCTGGATCAGGCGCTCGGCGTCGATGTTCTGGATGCGCGCCTTCATCTGCGCGCCGTCGGTGTGGATCGGCACCTGCCAGCCGGTGTACGAGCGGCTCTGCACGCCGATCTTCTGCAGCGCGAGCGCGAGCAGCCCGATCGTCACCTGCTCGCCGGTCGCGGCGATCTGGTCGAGCTCGCGCGGATTGCCGCGCGGGTCGATCGAGCGCGCGAGCTTGAGCAGGCGGTCGGTTTCGCCCGACATCGCCGAGACGACGACGACGAGCTGGTGTCCCTGCCCGTGCCAGGACGCCACCTTGCGCGCGACATGCTCGATGCGCTCGACCGAGCCCATCGACGTGCCGCCGTATTTCTGAACGATGAGTGCCATTGAAAAGCAGTTTCCAGTCGGTAGTTTCCAGTTTCCAGTCGCTCTCAGTCCCGCTTTCTCTGGAAACTGGAAACTAGAAACTAGAGCCTCTGCTCCACCCAGCCATAGACGCTGTCGATCGCGCCCGACAGCTTGTCCGGCTGGGTGCCGCCGGCCTGCGCCATGTCGGGCCGGCCGCCGCCCTTGCCGCCGACCTGCGCCGCGACGAAGTTGACGAGCTCGCCGGCCTTCACCTTGCCCGTCAGATCGGACGTGACGCCGGCGATCAGGCTCACCTTCTCGCCGCCGGCCGCGCCGAGCAGGATGATCGCCGAGCCGAGCTTGCTCTTGAGCTGGTCCATGAGCCCGCGCAGCTCGCCGCCGTCCACGCCGTCGACGCGCGCGGCCAGCACCTGCACGCCCTTGACCTCGCGCGCCTGGCCGGCGAGATCGCCGCCGGCGCTGGCCGCGAGCCTGGATTTGAGCGCGCCGAGCTCCTTCTCGAGCTGCCGCTTCTCTTCCTTCGCCCTGTCGATCAAAGCCCTGAGCTCCTCTTCGGAAGCCCCAGCAACGCGCCAGTACGACAGCGCGAGCTTGTACTTCGCTTCGACGTCCCGCAGGTACGCAAGAACGTTCTCGCCGGTCACCGCCTCGACGCGGCGCACGCCGGCGGCCACGCCGCTTTCCGAAACGATCTTGAACAGGCCGATGTCGCCGGTACGGCTCACGTGGGTGCCGCCGCACAGCTCGGTGCTGTACGGCCCCATCCTCAGCACGCGCACCGTATCGCCGTACTTCTCGCCGAACAGCGCCATCGCCCCGGATTCGATCGCCTCGTCGTAGGGCATGAGCTCGGCCTGCACCGGCACGTTGGCGAGGATCGCGGCGTTGACGCGGCGCTCGATCTCGGCGATCTCCTCGGCGCTGACCGGCCGGTTGTGCGAGAAGTCGAAGCGCGTGCGCGTCTCGTCGACCAGCGAGCCCTTCTGCGCGACGTGCGCGCCAAGCACCTCGCGCAGCGCGCGGTGCATCAGATGCGTCGCCGAGTGGTTGCGCATCGTCGCGCGGCGGATGCTTTCGGTGACTTCGGCGGTCACGCGGTCGCCGACGGCGAGCGCGCCGGTTTTCAGCGTGCCGTGATGGCCGAAGACGGCACCACCACTGGTGGTGCCCTTGATCTTCTGCGTGTCGGTGACTTGAAAGACGTGAGGCGTGAGAAGTGAGACGTGAGACGTGATCGTGCCGCGGTCGCCGACCTGGCCGCCGGATTCGGCGTAGAACGGCGTCGAATCGAGCACGACGACGCCGCTCTCGCCGGCCTGCAGGGCTTCGACCGGCTGGCCGTCGCGGTACAGCGCGAGCACCTTGGCCTCGCCGCGCAGGCCTTCGTAGCCGATGAAGCAGGTCTCGGCGCCCTCGTAAGCGAGCGTACCGCCCGCCTTGAAGCTGCTGGCGGCGCGCGCGCGGCTGCGCTGTGCGGCCATCTCGCGCTCGTAGCCGTCCATGTCGAGCGACAGATTGCGCTCGCGCGCGATGTCCGCGGTCAGATCGACCGGGAAGCCGTAGGTGTCGTAGAGC
>JBFMCQ010000073.1:8538-18299 GCA_040754295.1 Pseudomonadota bacterium
GGCGGCGCGCGCGCGGCTGCGCTGTGCGGCCATCTCGCGCTCGTAGCCGTCCATGTCGAGCGACAGATTGCGCTCGCGCGCGATGTCCGCGGTCAGATCGACCGGGAAGCCGTAGGTGTCGTAGAGCCTGAAAATGACTTCTCCGGGGATTACCCCGGGGACCTCGCCCGGGATCACGGCATCCTCGATCTTCGCGATCGCCTCGTCGAGCAGCTTCATGCCCTTGTCGAGCGTGATCGCGAAGCTGTCCTCCTCGGTGCGGATCGCGTTCTCGATCTGCGTCTGCTGTTCGCGCAGCTGCGGATAGGCCTCGCCCATGATCTCGGCGAGCGGCGCGACGAGCTTGAAGAAGAACGGCTCGTTGATGCCGAGCTTGTAGCCGTGACGGATCGCGCGGCGCATGATCCGGCGCAGCACGTAGCCGCGGCCCTCGTTCGACGGCAGCACGCCGTCGGCGATCAGAAACGCCGTCGCGCGGATGTGATCGGCGATGACCTTCTGCGAGGCGCTCGCATAGGGCTTCTGGTGCGCGAGCCTCGCGACTGCGCCGATCAGATGCCGGAACACGTCGGTCTGGTAGTTGTCGTGCGTGCCCTGCATCAGTGCGCTGACGCGCTCCAGGCCCATGCCGGTATCGACGCTGGGCGCGGGCAGCGGCGTAAGCCGGCCGTCGGCGGCGCGGTCGAATTGCATGAAAACGATGTTCCAGATCTCGATCCAGCGGTCGCCGTCCTCGTCGGGCGAGCCCGGCGGGCCGCCGGCGATGCCCTTGCTGCCGTCCGGATCGTGGTCGTAGAAGATCTCGGTGCACGGCCCGCAGGGGCCGGTGTCGCCCATCGCCCAGAAATTGTCGGAGGCGTACTTCGCCCCCTTGTTGTCGCCGATCCGGATGATGCGCTCGGCCGGCAGGCCGATCTCGTTGCGCCAGATGTCGTAGGCCTCGTCGTCGCTGTGGTAAACGGTGACCAGCAGGCGCTGCGCGTCGATGCCCAGCCACTGCTTCGAGGTGACGAACTCCCAGGCGTAGTGGATCGCGTCCTTCTTGAAGTAGTCGCCGAAGCTGAAGTTGCCCAGCATCTCGAAGAAGGTGTGATGCCGCGCGGTATAGCCGACGTTCTCCAGATCGTTGTGCTTGCCGCCGGCGCGCACGCATTTCTGGGCGGACGCGGCGCGCGTGTACGGGCGCTTGTCCTGGCCGGTGAACACGTCCTTGAACTGCACCATGCCGGCGTTCGTGAACAGCAGCGTCGGGTCGTTGCCCGGCACGAGCGGGCTCGACGGCACGAGCGTGTGACCTTTTTCCCGGAAGAATTCCAGGAACCGGGCGCGGACCTCGTTGCTATTCATGCGTTTGAACGCGGTTTGCGGGACACAAAGGGGCGATATGGTAATCAAGGCCGCCCCCGCCGGCTATACGAGCCCCGTAGGCGGCCCCGGCCGCGCCTACGGCGTGTCGGGCTCGGACCGCCCGAGCGCGCTGCGGATCTGCTCCGGCTCGAAACCGCGCATCGCGAGGAAGCGGTACTGCTTCTGCCACTCGGCGGCGCTAGCCGGCGGTGCCCTGAACTTGCGCGCATGGACCGCGCAGGCACGCTCGGTCCAGTCGATCTCCGCGGCCTCGAGCGCGGCACGGATCGCCGCCTCGTCGACGCGCGCCGCTTCCAGCTCTGCGCGGACGCGCAGCGGGCCGTAGCCCTGCGCGGCGCGGTTGCGCACGAGCATTTCGGCGTAGCGATCATCGGACTGCCAGCCGGCGCTGGCCATGTCGCCGACGATCGCGCCGGCCTCGTCCTCACCATGGCCGCGGCGCACGAGCTTGTGCGCCAGCTCCGCGGCGCTGTGCTCGCGCCGCGCCAGCAGGCGCAGCGCCGTGTCGCGGCCGCTGCGCCGATCGGGCTCGCCGCTACGCTTCCGCAGGGACACCGGCGGCCTGGCGCTCCGGCAGCAGCCTGGCGCGGATCGCCTGCTCCAGCTCGGCGGCGAGTTCCGGGTGCTCCCGGAGGAACTGCCGCGCGTTGTCCTTGCCCTGGCCGATCTTGTCGCCCTTGTACGCATACCAGGCGCCGGACTTCTCGACCAGCTTGTGCTCGACGCCGAGGTCGACCAGCTCGCCGAGCTTGGAGATGCCCTCGTTGTAGAGAATCTCGAAATGCGCCTCGCGGAACGGCGGCGCGAGCTTGTTCTTGACCACCTTGACGCGCGTCTCGTTGCCGATGACCTCGTCGCCCTTCTTGATCGCGCCGGTGCGGCGGATATCCAGACGCACCGAGGCGTAGAACTTGAGCGCATTGCCGCCGGTGGTGGTTTCGGGCGAGCCGTACATCACGCCGATCTTCATGCGGATCTGGTTGATGAAGATCACCATGCACTTGCTGCGCGAGATGTTGCCGGTGAGCTTGCGCAGCGCCTGCGACATCAGCCGCGCCTGCACGCCGACGCTCGAATCGCCCATTTCGCCTTCGATTTCGGCCTTCGGCACGAGCGCGGCGACCGAGTCGATGACGACCATGTCGACGCTGTTCGAGCGCACCAGCATGTCGCAGATCTCCAGCGCCTGCTCGCCGGTGTCCGGCTGCGAGATCAGCAGATCCTCCACCTTGACGCCGAGCTTCTGCGCGTACTGCACGTCGAGCGCGTGCTCGGCATCGATGAACGCGGCGACGCCGCCGGCCTTCTGGCATTCGGCGATCGCGTGCAGCGTCAGCGTGGTCTTGCCCGAGGACTCCGGACCGTAGATCTCGACGACGCGGCCGCGCGGCAGACCGCCGATGCCCAGCGCCGTGTCGAGCGCCAGCGAGCCGGTGGAGATGGTTTCGACGTCGCGCAGCTGCTCGCCCGGCGTCATTCTCATGATCGCGCCCTTGCCGAACTGCCGCTCGATCTGCGATAGCGCCGCTTCCAGCGCCTTCCTGCGATTGTCGTCCATGGGATCCCGATGTTGAGGTTTGGCGGGAGAGTCTGCCGCCGGCAAGGCTCGAATTCCGAGCCCGGATGCCCTCCCCGCATCCTGTCGCCGTGGCCTTCCGCTTGCGCGCAGCTATTCTACAGCGGTAGCGCGAGCTGGTCGGGACCGGAACCGGCGCCGCCGCGCAACGGCCAGCGGCCGATCACCTCGTAGTCCACGGGCTTGCGGTCGAGGCGGCTGCGCACGAGCACGAACGCATCGACCGGCCACTCGATCGGCGCGATCGCCGTCTGCGGCAGCACCCGGCGCGCGTCACGCAGGATCGTCAGGTGCGGCACGAGCTGCCTGCGATCCGGCGTGACCCCGGCGCGCAGCAGCGCCGCGCGCAGCCGCTCGTGCAGCTGCACCAGCTCCGGCGGCGTTTCGTGTGCGCCGAGCCACCATGGAATCTGCCGGCTGCGGAAGCTGCCGGCATGATCCAGCCGCAGCACGAACGGCGACGCATGCACGAGGCTCGCCGCCTGGCGCGCCGCCGCCTCCTTTTCCGGCGCGACGGTGCTGCCGAGGAACAGCAGGGTCATGTGGTAGCGCGCGGCCGGAAGCGCGCGCCCGCCGGGCTGCATGCGCATGCTCAGCTCACGCGCGGCGGCCGCACAGGCATCGCGCACGGCATCGGGCGGCCACAGCGCGAAGAACAGCCGATTGATGGTCTGGTGCCGAACCGCGGGCTCAGCCATGCCGCAGGCGGTCGACGAGGATGTCCAGGGCCATGCGCGCGGTCTGCAGGCGCACCGACTCGCGGTCGCCGTCGAAGCGGAACTGGCGCGCGAACGCGTTGCCGTCGCGCTGCGCGCAGCCGATCCAGACCGTGCCGACCGGCTTGTCGGCGCTGCCGCCCGCCGGGCCGGCGATGCCGGTGACGCTCAGCGCCCAGGCGACCGGCGCCTGCGCCAGCACGCCGCCGGCCATCGCCAGCACGACGGCTTCGCTGACCGCACCGTGGTGATCGAGCAGCGCCTGCGGCACGCCGAGCAGCTCCCGTTTCGAGCGATTCGAGTACGTCACGTAGCCGCGCTCGAACCACGCGGACGAGCCGGCGCGGTCGGTCAGCGTCTTGGCGATCAGCCCGCCGCTGCAGGACTCGGCGACCGCAAGCCACTCGCCGCGAGCGAGCAGGCGGTCGGCAATTTCGGCCACGCGGTCTTGCATTGGGCGGCGAAGCGGACGGGAGTCGGCGGAGTTTACGTCGCGCACGCGCCCGGCGCGCAACGCCCGCGGCCGCTCAGGCTTTGAACCGCTCCTCGGCCATGCGGTCCGCGATCTCGCCGGTGGGCCGGCGCTCGGCACGGCTGCGCTCGAAGATCGCGGTGAGCGTCGTGCCGATGCGCTGCAGATGCGCCTCGACCACGGCCGCATCGTAGTCCGGCCCCTCGTAGAAGATGTCGATGATGCCGCCGGCGTTGATGCAGTAGTCCGGCGCGTAGAGGATGCCGCGCTGCATCAGCAGGCGGTCGTGCTCCGGCCGCGCGAGCTGGTTGTTGGCGGCGCCGGCGACGATCTGCGCCTTGAGCCGCGGGATGCTGGCGTCGTCGAGCACCGCGCCGAGCGCGCAGGGGGAGAAGACGTCGACCTCGAGCCCGACGATCGCGTCCAGGTCGACCGCGGTCGCACCGAAATCGCGGACGCAGCGCTCGACGGCGGGCGCGTGCAGATCGGTCACCCACAGCCGTGCACCCGCCTCGTGCAGATACCGGCACAGCCGGTAGCCGACATTGCCCACGCCCTGCACGGCAACGCGCAGACCGTGCAGATCGTCGCGTCCGTAGCGGTGCTTCACCGCGGCCCGGATGCCGACGAAGACGCCGTAGGCCGTCGCCGGCGACGGATCGCCGCTGCGTCCCTGCGCCTGCGCGCGCGCATCGGCCAGCCCGCCGACGTGGCGCGTCGTCTGCGCGATCAGGCGCATGTCGTCGACGTTGGTGCCCGAGTCCTCGGCGATCACGTAGGCGCCGTCGAGCCGGTCCACGGCGCGGCCCATCGCGCGCAGCAATGCCGGCGTCTTGTCCTTGCGCGGATCGCCGATGATCACGCTCTTGCCGCCGCCCTGCGGCAGGCCGGCGAGCGCCGCCTTGTAGGTCATGGCGCGCGCCAGGCGCAGCACGTCGGTCAGCGCGGCGTCCTCGGTCGGATACGGCCGCATCCGGCAGCCGCCCAGGGCCTTGCCCAGGCGCGTGTTGTGCACGGCGATGATCGCGCGCAGGCCGGAGGCTTCGTCGTGAAAAAAGCCGACCATTTCGTGGTGGTCGAACTCCGGATGCCCGAAGACAGCCATTTCTGCTCCGTTGACGCGCGGTCTGCGCTGCGGCCATTGTATCGGCCGCGATGCGATAATCGCCGGGCTGAGCGTGTTTCCCATTTTTGGAGAGCCCCATGAATCCGCAGGACCCGATCGTCATCACCGCCATCACCCGCACGCCGATGGGCGGCATGCTCGGCGTGCTCTCGCCGCTGTCCGGCGCCCAGCTCGGCGCCGTCGCGATCAAGGCCGCGGTCGAGCGCAGCCGCCTGACGGCGGACGCGATCGACGAGCTGATCATGGGCTGCTGCCTGCCCGCCGGCCAGGGCCAGGCGCCGGCGCGCCAGGCCGGGCGCGGCGCCGGCCTTCCGGATTCCGCCGGTGCGGTCACGATCAACAAGATGTGCGGCTCCGGCATGAAGGCGATCATGCTCGCGCACGACATGCTGCGCGCCGGTACGCATCGCGTGATGGTCGCCGGCGGCATGGAGAGCATGACCAATGCGCCCTATCTGCTACCGAAGGCGCGCGGCGGCTACCGCTACGGCCACGGCGAGATCCTCGACCACATGGCGCTCGACGGGCTCGAGGACGCTTACGAGAAGCGCACGCCGATGGGGGTCTTCGCCGAGCGCACGGTCGAGCGCTACGGCTTTACCCGCGAGCAGCAGGACGAGTTCGCGATCGCGTCGCTGGCGCGCGCCAGGCAGGCCAACGAGGACGGCAGCTTCGCGTTCGAGATCGCCGCCGTCGACGTCGCCGGCAAGAGCGGCAGCGAGCGCATCGACCGCGACGAGCAGCCGTTCAAGGCGCGCCCGGACAAGATCCCGACACTCAAGCCGGCGTTCAAGAAGGACGGCACGATCACCGCCGCCAATGCCAGCTCGATCTCCGACGGCGCCGCGGCGGCGGTCCTGATGCCGCTGTCGGAAGCCGAAAAGCGCGGCATCGCGCCGCTCGCGCGCATCGTCGCGCATGCCACGCACGCGCGGCTGCCGGCGGAGTTCACCGTCGCGCCGGTCGACGCGATCGCCAAGCTGCTGAGCAAGGCCGGCTGGCGCACGGCGGATGTCGACCTGTGGGAGATCAACGAGGCCTTCGCCGTCGTGACGATGGCGGCGATGAAGGAGCACAAGCTGCCGCACGAGAAGGTCAACGTGCACGGCGGCGCCTGCGCGCTCGGCCACCCCATCGGCGCTTCCGGCGCGCGCATCGTCGCGACCCTGGTCGGCGCGCTGAAGAAGACCGGCGGCAGGCGCGGCGTCGCGACGCTGTGCATCGGCGGCGGCGAGGCGGTGGCGCTCGCGCTGGAGATGTATTGAGGCTTGCCAACCTCTGCGGCTCTGCAGGATCCGAAGCGGCGAGGGCGGGCAGGCCGCGCGCCGCTCGCTACCAGCATGCCGGTTGGTCCAGCGCCGCCCGTACTTCGCCTGCGTCGAGCGTCACCGTGTTTCCGTTGGAAAACGACACGACGGCATTGCCACCGGCGTCGAAAGTCGCCGTGAACGATTCGCTCCCTGCCACGATCGTCAACTGTCCGCCGGAGGGGTAGCCGTCATCGTCGCGCGCGATGCCCGCAGTGATGCGGCGAAAGCCGGAGTCGGCGCTGCAACTCGAACTGTTCCATGCGTACGGCCCTTCCACGCTCAGCGACTGCCCAAGACCGGCGTCGACGTACAGCGGTTCGTCTGCACGCCCTTGCCGCCACTCCAGAGAATGGGCATCGGGGACGTTGCGCACCAGCCTGCGCGTCAGCACCGAGCCGGCGACACGGCCGATATCCGCATCGCGCCATTCGACGCTGCCGAGGAGCTCTTCCGTTGTTTCTGCCGTCACGGTCCCACCGGCATCTTTCAGCACAAGGGTCTGTGCGTATCCGCTCCCAAGCGCCTCATCGCCATACACGGCGTACTGGTCGAAACTGTCGGAAACATTGGTCGGATCATGCTCGGCCTCTTCACCGCGCTCCAGAATGCCACGGATGACGCTCTCACCGGCATTACCGGGTGGGGTACAGTCGCTGAACTGTGAGCGCAGGTAGCGGAACTCGCCCGTTTTGGCGTAGTACTCGAACGAACGGGCTTTCACGCCTTCCTGCACGGACACCGTCCCGCTTTCGCAGTCCGACGGTGCCGGTGCGCCCAACGCAATGATGAACCGCGCGTCGCCGTTGCGCGCGCCGAACAGGACGCGTTCGTCGATGCGAAGCCAAGCGAGCTGGCCGATTTCGCGCAGCGCCCCAGCTCTGGACGCGAAAGGCGCGCCCCCAGGATCGCCGCTCTCATCGCTTCCACATGCGGCCACGGCGACGCTACACAGCAGCAAGAGCGCAATCCTTGCGGTCATAGTTCTACCCCTCGAGACTTACAGAAATTTGTACGGACGCAGTCCATCTCAGCGCCGCGTCATCTCCTCGACCAGGCCGCGCGCGTCGTAGACCTTGCTCAGCGCTTCGACCATCGCCGCGCTGTGGACGCCGACGCAGCGGTTCAGGCGCTCGTCGTACCAGAAGCTGCCGCCGAGCGAGTGGATGTTGCCGTCGAAGGCCAGGCCGACGATCTCGGCGTCGCGGTTGATGATCGGACTGCCGGAGTTGCCGCCGGTGATGTCGTTGGTCGTGACGAAGTTGAAGCGCGTTTGCAGATCCAGCGCGTCCTTGGCCGCGAGCCAGGACTCCGGCAGCGCGAAGGGGTCCGCGCCGGTCGCGCGCGCGAAGGCGCCGCCGATGTCGGTGAACGGTGGCACCGTGCGCCCCTTTTCCTCCCAGCCGCGCACCTCGCCGTAGGACAGCCGCAGCGTGAACGTCGCGTCGGGATAGACCTGCGTGCCCAGCTGCTCGAAGCGCAGGCGCGCGATCAGCGCCGCGTTCTTGTCCTCGATCGACTCGACGCCGGATTCGTAGCGCTGACGCAGCCTGCGCGACACCGCGTCCACCGCGCGCGCGAGCTGGATGAACGGATCGGTGGACCGGGAAACCGCCTCGAAGCCGCCGGCCCACAGGCGCTCGCGCACCGCGACGTCCGACAGGGCCGTGCCGTCGACGAGCTTCGCGGCGAGCGTTTCCGGCGCATCGCGGCCGAGCACGAGCTTGACCAGCGGATCGTCGGCACCGAGCTGCTCGCGCAGCTTGGTCAGGGACCAGGCGAGCTTGGTCTTCTCGTATTCGGGATAGATCGGCGCCGGCGACAGCAGGGTCTGGCGCAGCCGCGGCAGCGCCGCGTCCTGGTATTCCGGCAGGCGCTCGGCGCTCGGCTTGGCGCGCTCCTCGGCGGCGCGCACCAGGTGGCGGGCGATGCGGAAATGCTCGGAATAGAAGCCGCGCTGCCGCTCGAGCAGGAGATAGGGCGTTTCGATCTCGTACCAGGTCTTCTGGGCGCCGGCGATCGCGGCCCACGGGTCGGCCGGCAGCTTTCCCGCGGCCGCCTCGCGCAGCCGCGCTTCCTGCGCACGCTTCTTTGCCAGCAGCTCGGCCTGCAGCAGCGCGCCGAGCCGGCCGCGGATCACCTTGAGGGTGTTCTCGGTGTAGACCAGATCGGTCTGCGCCTGGCGTGCGGCTTCGGCGCTCTGCCGGCTGTACTGCCAGAGCAGCGCGCGCCGCTCCGAGTAGTACGCGAGCTGGCCGATCAGATCGACGTCGCGCAGACGCTCGAGCTGCGCCACCGTCAGCAGGCGCTGCGTCGCACCCGGGTGGCCGGTGACCAGCGTCAGCTCGCCGGGTTCGGCGCCTTCGCGGCGCACGCGGAAGTGCGCGGGCGTCTGTGCCGGGCGGCCGTCCTCGTAGGCGCGCAGCAGGCCCATGTCGAGGTTGTAGCGCGGAAAGTTGAAGTTGTCCGGGTCGCCGCCGAAGAAGCCGATGCGGTACTCGGGCGAGAACACCAGGCGCACGTCCTGGAAGCGCCGGTAGCGGTACAGGTGGTAGAGCCCGCCGTGGTACAGCTCGACGACGTCGCAGCGGCGCGTCGCCGCATCCTCGCCGGTGCACTCCGATTCGATGCGCCCGGTTTGCGCGTTCTTCGCGTCGACGAAGGCCTGCCCGCTCAGGCCCTCGAGCGCCTGTTTCATCCGCGCGGTGACGTCGACGATCTCTTCGAGCCGGTTCAGCTCCTCCGCGGGACAGCGCAGCTCGTCCTTGTGCGCGCGTGCGATGAACCCGCGATTCACGTAGTCCTGCTCGGCACTGGACAGGTCGCGCACGCAGGACAGGACGCAGTGCGCATTGGTGAGCACGAGCCCGTCCGGCGAGGTGAACGAGCCGGAGCAGCCGCTGGCCAGGCGCACGGAGGCTTTCATCACCCGGTCCACCCAGTCCGCGTCCGGCGTGAAGCCGTACTGCGCCTCGAGCGCGGCACGCGGCAGGTTGTCGAGCGTCCACATGCCCTCGGCGGCGGCGGCCGCGCCGGCCTGGCCGGCGAGCACGGCGGCGCCGAACAGCTGCAGGATTCGCTTCATCGTCGCTCCCTGAACGTCGTCAACAGCGTCACGGCGCCAAGTTTGACACGATATGGCGCCCGTTCAGCCGTAGCCCACTCATGGATCTGCGCTGGTTCGCCTGGCTCACCG
>JBFMCQ010000074.1:0-18130 GCA_040754295.1 Pseudomonadota bacterium
TCGGGTGGTCCCGCGTCACAGCACCTACAGGCGTGGCCGATTTGCCTCGGAATGGGCGGCCGATTTGCGTCGGAACGGGTGGCCGATTTGGCTCGGAATCAGTGGCCGATTAGCGTCGGAATACGCAAGCGAGGACTGCACGCTCATGGCCGAGCGATAGCCCGAACCCACGCGCTCGACTTCGCGCGCGATCAGGCCGTAACTGACGTGGCTCAGGCCGGGGCGCTGGGCGGCGGACGCTACCTGTTCGTCTTCGACCTGCCGGTTCCCCCCGGTCCCCCGGTGAGCGCACGCTGCGGGTCTATTGGTCGGACGGCATGCACCGCACCATCGATGCCAGCATGCAGACGGTCAAGCTGACCGTGGAGGAAGGGGCGCGCAGGCCGGAGTGAGCCTTGTCAACGGCGTACTGAATCCGCGTCGTTCGGAAGGGGCATGCGTGCGCGTCGCCGCCCTTTCGAGGGCGCAGCGGCCGGCCCTCGCCGCCATGGTATCGGCCGCGGGCTTGCTGGGCGGTGCGAGCGCCGTCAGCCCCTCCGGACGCCGGATAAAGATTTCCCGTCTATAGAGCCCTCAGTGAGGGTCAGGACCTGGCTTGTTCAACCCGGGATCCGCGGCATGCGCCTTCACCCTGGGGTCACCAGCTGGATGGCGGGAAAGTAAGTTCTGTACCGCCGCGCATCGCGCGTGATGATGCCGCAGCCGAGCACGGCGGCGTGGGCGCCGACGAAGAAATCGGCCAGCACGTTGGCCTTGGTTCCTCCGGCTTTCCGGTACTTTACGAAGGCTCGGCCCGCCAGGAAAAGTGCGGGTCTGGGAAGCTCGCGGACGACGATCTCCATGCACTCGATCGCGGCGTCCGTGGCATCGACGGAGTCGAACGCGAGCGACAACTCCGCGTAGATGACCGGGTTGATCAGCAGCTCGTGAACCTGTGCCTGATCACGCAGCTGACGCACCGACCAGTCGGCCCAGGCTGAGTCATCTTCCAGCACGTCGAGCAGGACATTGGTGTCCACGAGCAGCATGTTTCTCGCCCCCCTTGCGCTTACCATCCCTGGCGCGGCGTCGCTGCACTTTTCAGACCCCAGCCCGGCCATCCTTGGCCGGGCGATCCCTCACCCTCGCAGCAGGGCCATCAGCTCATCGGTCCGCCACTTGACCTGCGCCTTTCCGCGCATGGCTTCGAAGCGATCGGCTTTCTTCGCGCCGCGTGCGCCCGCTTTGCGGACCACGATCTCGCCGTCGGGGTTGACCTCGAAATCGACGCGGTCGCCGGGCGCCAGCTTGAGCGCGTCGCGCACCTTCTTGGGGATCGTCACCTGTCCCTTCACGGTCATGGTCGTGGCCATGGAGAGCACCTGTGTAATACGTGGACATACAGTGTATTACGGCCTGCCAGTGCGGACCAGACGGCCCGGCAGACCCCGTGGCCGATGCCATTGCGGCGCGCCGCCGCTGCCCCCGAAAAGGGGGCGACGCGCGCGCATGCCCTTCCGAACGACGCGGATTCAGTACGCCACCGACAAGGCTCACTCCGGCCCGTGCCCTTCCTCCACGGTCAGCTTCACCGTCTGCATGCTGGCATCGATGGTGCGGTGCATAGCGTCCGACCGATAGACGCGCAGCGTGCGCTCACCGGGGGCAACGGGCAGGTCGAAGACGAACAGGTAGCGCCGCCGCCCAGCGCGATGAGCGGCCAAGCCGGAAATAGACCGGAAATAGATTGGTCATTCGGCAGCCCGGCCCAATCGCGGCGTTCAGGCCCCGAAGGCCGCGATACCGGTCTGCGCGCGGCCCAGGATCAGCGCGTGGATGTCGTGCGTGCCTTCGTAGGTGTTCACGGCTTCTAGATTGAGCACGTGGCGGATGACGTGGTATTCGTCGGAGATGCCGTTGCCGCCGTGTAGGTCGCGGGCGAGGCGCGCGATGTCCAGCGCCTTGCCGCAGTTGTTGCGCTTGATCAGCGACACCATTTCGGGGCTGGCGCGCCCCTCGTCCATGAGCCGGCCGACGCGCAGGGCCGCCTGCAGTCCGAGCGCGATTTCCGTCTGCATGTCGGCGAGCTTCTTCTGCACCAGCTGGTTGGCCGCCAGCGGGCGGCCGAACTGATGGCGCTGCAGGGTGTAGTCGCGCGCCGCCAGCCAGCAGAACTCCGCCGCGCCCATGGCGCCCCAGGCGATGCCGTAGCGCGCCTTGTTGAGGCAGCTGAAGGGTCCTTTGAGCCCGCTGACGCCGGGGAGCAGGTTCTCCTGCGGGACGAAGACCTCGTCCATCACGATTTCGCCGGTCACCGAGGCGCGCAGGCTGAACTTGCCCTCGATCTTGGGCGCCGCAAGACCGCGGGCGCCTTTTTCCAGCAGAAAGCCGCGGATCAGGCCGCCGTCGTCCTTGGCCCAGACGACGAAGAGGTCTGCCACCGGCGCATTGGTGATCCAGGTCTTGCTGCCCTTGAGCAGGTAGCCGCCGGGCACCGCACGCGCGCGCGTGCTCATGCTGCCGGGGTCCGAGCCGTGGTCCGGCTCGGTCAGGCCGAAGCAGCCGATCCATTCGCCCGTGGCCAGCCGCGGCAGGTACTTCTGCCGCTGCATCTCGCTGCCGAAGGCGTGGATCGGGTACATGACCAGCGAGGACTGCACGCTCATGGCCGAGCGATAGCCCGAATCCACGCGCTCGACTTCGCGCGCGATCAGGCCGTAACTGACGTGGCTCAGGCCGGGGCAGCCGTAGCCCTCCAGGGAAGCGCCCAGCATGCCCAGCGCGCCCATCTGCAGCAGGATCTCGCGGTCGAAGCGCTCGTGGCGATGCGCGTCCCGCACGCGGGCCAGCAGCTGTTCCTGGCAATAACGGCGCGCGCTGTCGCGCACCAGGCGCTCGGCGTCGCCGAGCTGCTCTTCGAGGAGAAACGGGTCGTCCCAGTTGAAGCGAGCGGACATTGGCAAAGGCTCCGGGCGGTCGGACACGTGTGCGACCGCAGGTGACAGGTGAAGGATAGGGGAGTGCAGGTGCACACGGGCGCGTCGGTTAAGCCGTGCGCTGGGTTTCCGGCTTGCGGCCCCGCCGGTACACCATCAGGCTGCGGCGGAAGCTGATCACCGTCTGGCCGTGCTGATTGCGCCCCTCGGTGCGCACCGTGACGATGCCGACTTCGGGCCGCGACCGGGTTTCCCGTTTTTCGAGCACCTCGGAACGCGAGTACACCGTATCGCCTTCGAACACCGGGTGGGGCAGGCGGACCTCGTCCCAGCCCAGATTGGCGAACACGTTCTGGGACACGTCGGTGACGCTCTGTCCGGTGACCAGCGCCAGGGTCAGGCAGCTGTTGATTAGCGGCCGCTTGAACTCGGTCTGCGCGGCGTAGTGCTGGTCGAAGTGCAGCGGCGCGGTGTTCTGCGTCAGCAGCGTGAACCAGATGTTGTCGGCCTGCGTGAGCGTGCGGCCCAGGGGATGCAGGTAGACGTCTCCGACCTCGAAGTCTTCGTAATAGCGGCCTTGCCAGCCTGTCTTGATGGTCACGGCTCCTCCAGGAGGGTTAGAGGGGTGCAAAATCAATGCACCACGGCGCCCTGCGCGCCGTCGAACGGCGGGCGGGCGAGCCAGATCAACGGTATCAGAATGATGAACAGGATCGCGCAGCCCAGAAAGACATTGTTGACCGCCAGCGTCGCCGCCTCGCGGCCGGCGATCTGCTCGACGATCCCGGTGGCCTGCGGCGTGCCCAGGCCCAGCGGCTCGAGGATTCCGAAAAACTGGCGGGTGCCGGGACTTGCGTCCACCACCTGCTCGGACAGCACGGAGTGGTGCAGGCGGGTCCAATGGTCCCAGAGCGTGACCGAGACCGCGGTGGACACGCTGGAGGCCAGCGTGCGGAAGAAGTTGATCAACCCGGAGGCGCTGGCCACCTGTTCGGCCGGCAGTCCCGACAGGTAGATCTGGTTGAGCGGAATGAAGAACAGCGGCAGCGCCAGCCCCATGATCAGGCGCGGCAGCGCCAGATCGACGAAGGCCGCCGAGCTGTTGAACAGCGAGAACCAATACGACACCGCGGCGAGAAACAGGAAGGCGAAACTGGTGACCGCCCGCAGTTCCAGACGGTGCAGGTTGCTGCCGAGGATGGGCGCGACCAGGACAGCAAGTATCCCCACCGGCGCCACTGCCAGGCCGGCCCACATGGCGGTGTAGCCCAGGGTGGTCTGCAGCCACAGCGGGAAAATGACGTTGATCCCGAAAAAGGAAAACATGCCGATCGACAGCGCCAGCACGCCGATCGTGAAATTGCGGCGGCGGAACAACGACAGATCGACTACCGGATGCTCCGCATAGCGTTCCCAGACGATCAGGAAGCTCAGGCACACCAGGGCGACGATCCCGAGCGTCGTGATCATGGGCGAGGCGAACCAGTCGTGGTCCTTGCCGGTGTCGAGCATGAACTGCAGCGAGCCGACGCCGACCACCAGTAGCGCGATGCCGATGACGTCCACCGGCACGCGCACGATGCGGGTTTCACGGTCGCGCATCAGATACCAGGTGGCGGCCGCGGCCAGCAGCCCGACCGGAACATTGATGTAGAAGATCCAGGGCCAGGACAGGTTGTCGGTCAGCCAGCCGCCGAGGATCGGGCCGAAGATCGGTGCCAGCAGCACCGTGACCGCCCACAGCGCCAGCGCGATGCCCTGTTTCTCCTTGGCGTAGATCGACAGCAGCAGGCTCAGCGAGAGCGCGACCATGGGCCCGGAGCCCGCGCCCTGCAGCAGGCGCCCGACCACCAGCATCGGCAGGCTGGTCGCGAGCCCGCAGAGCATCGAGAACAGCACGAACAGCAGCGTGCAGACGACGAAGGTGCGGACCTCGCCGAAGCGACGCGCGAGCCAGCCGGTGATCGGCTGCATGATCGCGTTGGCCATGGCATAGGAGCTGATCGCCCAGGTTCCTTCGCTGGGGCTCACCGCGAGACTGCCGGCGATATGCGGCACCGACACGTTGACGATGGTGATGTCGAGCACCTCCATGAAGGTGCTGAAGGCGATCGCGATCGTCAGCACGACCAGCACGACGCCGCGCATGGGCGGCAGTGGGGGGCGCTCGGCGGCCGCGGAATCCGGCGTGGCGCTCATTGCCCGGATCCGCCCAGATGGGCGCGGATGATCTCGGCGGCCCGTTCATCGGCCTGCTCGGCCAGGCCCGTGTAGATCGAGGTGCCGGCGACGGGCTCCTGCACCGGCGAGGTGGCCAGCACCGGACCGCTGCGGTCGGAGATGTCGACGGCCGCGTGCATCGACAGCCCGATGCGCAGCGGACGCTCCGCCAGCTCCTCTCGATCCAGCGCGATCCGCACGGGAACGCGCTGCACGACCTTGATCCAGTTGCCGGTGGCGTTCTGCGCCGGCAGCAGCGAGAACACGCTGCCCGTGCCCGCGCCGATGCCGGCGACGCTGCCGTGGTATTTCACGCCGCGGCCATACACGTCGGCGGTCAGCTCCACCGGCTGCCCCATGCGCATGTGACGCAGCTGGGTCTCCTTGAAGTTGGCATTGACCCACAGCTCGCCCAGCGGTACCACACGCATCAGCGGCTGGCCGGGCTGCACGCTCTGGCCGAGCTGGACGCTGCGCTGCGCGACGTAGCCGGAGACCGGTGCATGAATGGTGTTGCGCTGCGCCGCCACCCAGGCGGCGCGGAAATCGGCGCGCGCCTGCTCCACCAGCGGATGCGTGGCGACCTCGGTGTCCTCCACGGCGGCGCGCGCGGCGGCGGCCTGCGCCCGTGCCGATTCCAGATTGGCCTGCGCCTGGCGCAGCGCCTCGCGCAGATGGGCGACGATTTCCGGCGAGGTGGCCTGCAGCTTGAGCAGCGGCTCGTGGCGTGCCAGATCGTCCTGCGCTTTCCGATACACCACTTCGGCAGCCGCGACCTGCGCATCGGCACTGCTGGCCGAACCGACCTGCTGGCGCACGGCGCGCACCGCCTGTGCCAGCGCACTGCCGGCCTGGCTCAGGCGCACCTGGGCGTCGGTCGGATCCAGGCGCACCAGCACCTGGCCTTCCTCCACGCGCTGGGTGTCGTCCGCGAGTATCTCCACGACCGTGCCCGGCACCTGCGCGGAGATGCCGACGATGTTGCCGTCCACATAGGCGTTGTCGGTGGTCTGCCGCTGGGAGAACACGAACAGCCAGAGCAGCAGCCACGCCAGGCCCGCGGCGACGAAAACGGCGGCGAGGATCAGCAGCGCGCGCGTGCGCGCAGCCCCGTTGCGGCCTGGCATGCCATTGCCCTGCTCGGAACCGGAGATTTCAGCGTTCATCTGGACGGACGGCGGAGGAGAGATGGGAAGAGGAGGTCGATGCCTTGGCCGTCTGCGCGTCGCTCGGGTCGCGATATCCGCCGCCCAGCGCCCTGACCAGCGCCAGGTCGGTGGCCAGCGCCTGCGCATCGACTTGCAGCGCGCTGTCGCGCTGGGAAAACAGGCGCAGCTGCGCCTGCAGCAGCTCCCGAGCGTCGCTGACGCCCTGCCGCAGGCGCGACGCGGCGCTGGCCGACAGCTGCCGCACGGCGTCGAGCTGCTCGCCTTGCTCGCGGCGCCGCTCGGCGAGCATCTGCGCCAGGAGTGCCTGCGACGAAACCTCGCGCACCGCCGCGAGCACCGTGCTGCGGTAGCTGGCGATCGCGGCGTCGAGCTGCGCTCGGCTTGCACCGTAGTTGGCCTTGAGCAGTCCGCTGTTGAAGATCGGCAGATGCACGGCGGGCGTCAGTTCGAAAACGCGGCTGCTGCCCTCGAAGAGGCGATCCATGTCGATGCTCGAAAGCCCGGCGAGCGCCGCGAGGCTCAGGTCGGGCAGGAACTCGGCACGCGCAACGTCGGTCCGCCGCAGCGCGGCCTGCACCAGCCAGCGGCTGGCGGTGATGTCCGGGCGACGCGCCACCAGGTCCAGGCTGGCGTCCGCCGGCAGTCCCTGGGCCACGGCGGGCAGCGGGCGCGGCACCAGCCGCGGCAGGCGATCCATGGAGACGCCCACCAGCGCCGCAAGGCCGGCGAGCCGCACGCGTGCAGCACCCTCCAGGGCCGCTCGCTGCTCGCGCGCGGCCGCGAGCTGGGCGAGCGCGGCCTGGGCCTGATCGGGCAGGTCCACGCCGCGGCGCACGCGCAGCCGGGCGATATCGGCCAGGCGCTCCTGTGCGGCCAGCGCGTCACGGGCGACGGCCAGGCGCGCCTGATCGCCGAGCCAGGCGAAGTAGGTGTCGGCCACGGCGTGCTGGATCGCCAGCGTCGCGGCGTCGGCCTGCGCTGCGGCCGCCCGCAGCTCGCCCGCGGCCGCCTCGACCGCGGCACGCCGCTTGCCCCACCAGTCGAGCTGGTAGCGCAGCTGCACGCCGATGTCGGCCTGGCTGTACCACTCGATGCCGAGGAACTCGGTCGGCAGGATGCCGTTGTCGCTCATGCGCCGCCGCGACCACTGGGCGCTGCCGTTGACCGACAGCCCGGCCTGCGCGGCGGTCAGCCGCATGGCCGATTCGGCGCTCTGCACCCGCGCACTGGCGAGTTGCAGATCCGCTGCCTCGCGCAGGGCGAGCCGGATCAGCCGATCGAGTTGCGGATCGCCGTAGACCGTCCACCAGTCCGATGTTGGCCAGGTGCCCGCAGGCAGCTGCAGCGAGCCCAGCGGCGCCGGGCGCTCCAGCGCCGGCGGCTCCACGCGCCTGGGCAGGCTGCAGGCCGACAGGCAGACGGCGCCGGATGCGATGAATACCGTGAGCGCGACGCGCAAGCCTGAACGATTCATCGGTGGCTCGCGCTCCGCGCATCCGTCTGGTTCAGGCGGTCCACATTGCCGGCGAGCCGGACCAGCAGCCGGTTGAGCTGGGCCAGATTCGCCGCGCTGAAATCGCCGAACAGCTCGTGCAGCACCGGGAACATGGTCGGCACCAGGCTGCGCACGAAGCGGCATCCGGATGGCGTGATGCCGATCATCACCCGGCGCCGGTCGGTCCGGCTCGGTCGGCGCACGATCAGTCCGCGCGCGATGAGCGCATTGCCGATGCGCGTCATGTTGGAGCTGCCCTCCCAGGTCACGGCGCACAACTCCGTCGGCGTCGCCACGCCGTCGGGCTGGATGTACAGGAACATCAGCGTGACCAGCTCGCTGTGGTTGAGCCGATGCGGCGCCAGCCGCTGGGCAAGACGTTCCTCGAGCCTGCGGCCGATGATCAGGATCAGCCGCGCCAGCACGATCAGCTGCCCGGGGGTGTCGGGGATCTTCTGGCCGAGGCGCTCGATGCCCTCGGCCATGATCGAGATGTCTTTGGCTAGCATTTCATCGGCGAATAGTTCACTGACGAAAGAATTATGCCGATGTCCGGACGGACGGAACAAGTGCGTGCGCCAGTGCGTGCGCCCGGTTCGCGCAGAGCGCCGGCAGTTTCCTTCGAGCGGTGCACCGAATGCCGCGTTCGCGCGGTGCGCGGCTTTCACCGCGTCGCGCTCATCGGAACATCAGCGACCGCCCGGACGGTTCGGGTGGCGCCGGATCGCGCCTGCCCGAACCGCCCGGGGGCCGTGCATCCCGATCGTCAGAGCAGAATGCCCAGCAGCCCGCCCAGCAGGGCGGCGAGGGCATCGAGCACCGGGGCGAGCAAGGCGCTCACTGCGTCCAGGATGATGCCCAGTGGGCCGAGGCCCTCGGCCAGCGCATCGAGCAGATGGGTGACGGAATCGATCAACAGCTGCGCGAAGGCCTGCGTGTCTCCGCTGCCCAGGGCGTTGAGCGAGGCCGTCACGTCGAGCAACAGCGCGGCGACCGGCATGAGCAGCGCATCGCCCACACCGCCCGGCAAAACGGAGAGGACGTTGGCCAGGCTGGCGACCACGCCGGCCAGCGTTTGCGTCACGTAGCCGAGGTCTTCTGCGACTTGCGCCGGGTCGAGCACGCTCGGCAGCGCCTGCGAGCCCAGCAGCAGTACTTGCTGGAGCTCGACGAGGGTACCGAGCAGGCCTTGCAGAACCTCCTGCTCGGCCAGCGGCGTGGTCGCATCGAGGCTTGCTGACAACACCACCTCGGCCACCGCCGCAGTGACGCACAGGAGCTCGTGGTAAACCGGGGCGACGAGGCTCGGGTCGCCGCCGCTGCGCAGTGCGGCCAGCGATCCTGCGCCGGTGGCCAGCGCGTCCACCAGATCCAGGGCCTGGATCACCAGCGACGCGAGCTGTCCGGCATAAGCCGCGCCGTCCGGCAGGTCGGTCAATCCCGTGTTCAGCCGATCCGCGAGTCCGGTCTGCAGATTGTCCAGAGGACCGCTCGCGCCCGTGCATCCGATCTCTGCGGAAGACAGCGGCGTCTCGGAGGACGTGGATTCCGCGTCGGTCGAAGTCGAGGAAGAGTCGTCACAGGCAGCAAGCGCTGCGCAGCAGGACAGGATGACGCCGCCGATAAAGGGCTTGAGTGATGCGGATGTTTTGGGGGTACCGGACATCGGGAAGTTCACAGCGACACTCCTTGAATATTCGAGTGGGGGAAGGAAAAAGGGATGTTGGGCCGCGCGGGGCGTGTCTCGGCGGATCGTGCACGAAGCATGCCGTCAGAAGGGGCGCCGGCCGCGCGCCGCCCTACGAAAGTGCTTGCGCCGGGGCCGCCCTCCGGACTGAACCGAGCATCATGACGCCGCAGGTGACCAGGGCCATGCCCAGCAGCTGCACCGCCGTGATGGCCTCGCCGAGCGCGACGGCGGCCAGCGCCAGCGTGCTGGCCGGACCGATCATGCCGGCCTGTGCCGCGGCCCCTGCGCCGACCTGGCGCACGGCGATCATCGTCAGGCAGACCGGCAGCGCCGTGCAGACCAGGCCGTTGGCCAGTGAAAGCCACCACACTGCCGCGGGCAGCTCGGCGAGCGGGGGCAGCGGACGCAGCAGCGGATACTGCAGCAGGCACAGGAGGCTGGACACGCACATGGCCAGCGCCACCAGACGCAGGGCGCCCAGACGGCGCATCAGCCCTTCGCTGAGCACCAGGTAGGCCGCGTAGAGGATGGCGCTTAGGGCGATCAAGGACGCGCCGAAAGCCAGGTTCGGACCCCCGCCCACGACGTGCAGGTCGTGGACGAACGCCAGCACGATGCCGCCATAGGCCACCGCCAGCGCCAGCCACTGCGCGGCGCAGACGCGGCGGCCCTGAAACACGATGCCGATCAAGAGCACGAAGCTCGGCGTGAGGAACAGGATCATCCGTTCCAGGCCGGCGCTGACGTACTGCAGGCCGATCAGGTCGAGCATGCTGGCGATGTAGTAGCCGAGAAAACCCAGACCGGCGATTCCCAGCCAGTCCGCAGGACTCGGTCGCGGTGACTGCTTGCGGGTCCAAAGCGCCACCGCCGCGAACAGCGGCAGCACCGCGAGCATTCTGAGCGTGAGCACATCGATGGCGTCGACGCCGTAACGATAGAGCAGCTTGACCAGCACGACCTTGCCGGACAGCAACACGGCTCCGAGCGCGGCCAAGGCGACGCCGGCCCGATAGCTGGGCACGGCAAGGCTCGCAACGGAGGAAGAATTCATCGCGCAACAATTCCGGGCCGCGTCCGATTCGGGTCCGGCGGCGCAAAGACGGGTTGATTCGGGAACCGGTTCATCATAATGTCTAACGCTAGTTAGGTAAAGGTTCTCGAGAGGCCGGTTCGGCCATGCGGCGGATGCGGCCGGGTCTGCCGCTGTCTTTCGCACAGGCGCACAACCGGGAGGTGTCGGTCATGCCTGCTTCCGCTCCACGTAGCCGCACCCTGGTCGTAGAGGGCGTGCGCACGCCCTATCTCGAGGCCGGTGACCCGGCCGCCGACGCGGCGGTCGTCTTCGTGCATGGCAACCCGGGCTCGGGTCAGGACTGGGCCGAGCTCACCGGCCGCGTCGGCGCCTTCGCGCGCGCCGTGGCCCCCGACATGCCCGGTTTCGGCCAGGCGGAAAAGCCCGAGCGCTTCGACTACACGGTTCGCGGCTACGCCGCGCATCTCGCCGCGTTTCTGGATGCGCTCGGCATTCGTGTCGCGCATCTGGTGCTGCACGATTTCGGCGGCCCCTGGGGCCTGGCCTGGGCCGCTGCGCATCCGGCCGCGGTCGGCAGCCTGACGCTGATCAACACCGGCTACATCCCCGGCTACCGCTGGCATTTCGCCGCCCGCATCTGGCGCCTGCCCGTCGTCGGTGAAGCCTTCCAGCGGCTGACCACGCACAGGGCATTTCACGCCCTGATGCGGCTGGCGAGCCCGTGGCGGCGGCTGCCGGAGGCCTTCGTCGAGCGCATGTACCGCGACTACGACGCCGGCACGCGCGCCGCCGTGCTCAAGCTGTATCGGGCGACGGACATCGCGCGCCTGGCCCGCGAGCTGGAACCGGGCTTGCGCGCGCTGCGCTGCCCGGTGCAGGTGATCTGGGGCAAGCGCGATCTGTTCCTGCCTTACCGCTACGCGTTCACCCAACGCGAAGTCTTCCCCGAGGCCAGGATCCATCTGCTCGGCGCCAGCGGACATTTCCCCTATGCCGACGACCCGGAGGCGGTCGCGGACCTGCTGCTGCCGTTTCTGCGCACCCACACCGGCCTTACCGCCGCGGGCGCGCAGGCCTCCGCGGCGGCGGTCGACAGCGGAAGCTGAAGCGCGCATATTGGAGCCCGCCACCGAGAATCTGCATGAGCCGCAAGCGCCAGCCCATCGTCACCGAGATGGGCTACTCCACGCCGGATCGCATCGTCGTGCGCGGTCACGACCTGCCCGGCGAGCTGCTGGGCCGAATCCACCTCGGCGACATGGCGTTTCTGGAACTGATGGGGCGCATGCCCAGCGAGCGGGAATCGATCCTGTTCAACGCGCTGGCCGTGACCCTCGTCGAGCATGGACTCACGCCCAGCGCGCTGGCGGCGCGCCTGACCTACAGCGGTGCTCCGGAGTCGATCCAGGCGGCCGTAGCGGCCGGGCTGTGCGGGCTGGGTTCGGTGTTCGTCGGCACCACGGAGGGCGCCGCGCGCCTGCTGCAGGAGGCCATCCCGGATGCGCGCCATCCGCCGGCCGATCTCGCTGCGGTGGCCGCAGGCATCGTCGCCGAGTGGCACGCGCGCGGCGCCGCGATTCCCGGGATCGGACACCCACTGCACAAGCCGATCGATCCGCGCACGCCACGGCTGTTCGCGCTGGCTGCGGAGAACGGCTTTGACGGCCCGTACATCGCGCTGATGAAGCAGGTCGCCGAGGAGGCCGCGCGGGTGTACGGCAGGGTGCTGCCGATCAACGCGACGGGCGCGATCGGCGCCTGCTGCTCGGAGCTGGGCATCGCCTGGCGCGCCTGTCGCGGCATCGGTGTTTTTGCCCGCGCGATCGGGCTGGTGGGGCACATCATGGAGGAGATGCACAACCCCATCGCCCGCGAATTGTGGACGCGAGCCGAGGACGAGGCGCGCGAACATGCACTGGCCCGCCGCGACCGCGCCTGAAATTCTGGCCGGCGTGCCGGCAGGCGGATTTGGGCACCGCTGGCGCTCCCTGGCCGCATGCGCGGCTGCGGCTGCGTAGCCTGCAGGCCGTGGTGCGAAACTTGCTCGTAATCTTGCCGGTCTACTGACCCCCCGACCTGGACGCGATCATGCGCTACCGCAGTATCTGGATTTCCGACGTGCATTTGGGCCGACCGAGCTGTCAGGCCGACCGGCTCAACGATTTTCTCGCCCGGAACAGCTGTGAGTTCCTGTACCTGGTCGGTGACATCATCGACGGCTGGAAGCTGCGCTCGGACTGGTACTGGCCGCAGTCGCACGCCAACGTCGTGCGCCGCATCCTGTCGAACTCGGAGCAGGGTACGGCGGTGTACTACATCGCCGGCAATCACGACGAGTTCCTGCGCCGCTATCTGGACCACCCGATGCGCTTCGGCAACATCAGCATCGCGACGGAAGCCATCCATCACACGGTCGACGGCCGGCGCATACTGGTGCTGCACGGCGACGAATACGACATGATCACGCGCCACTTCCGCCGGCTGGCGATCGCCGGTGACAGCGCCTACCAGTTCCTCATGCGCGCCAACCGCTGGGTCAATTTCGTGCGCGAGCGTTACGGCATGCCGTACTGGTCGCTCTCGGCGTATGCCAAACACCAGGTCAAACGCGCCGTGAACTTCGTCTCGGAGTTCGAGCACGCGGTGGCCCGCGACTGCCAGCGGCGCGGCCTCGACGGCGTCATCTGCGGCCACATCCACCATGCCGAGATCCGTACGCTGCATGGCATCGAGTATCACAATTGCGGCGACTGGGTGGAGAGCTGCACCGCGCTGGGAGAGAACCAGGACGGCCGGATCACGCTGATCCGCTGGGGCGAAGAGCCGGATACCACCACCGTCTCGTCGACCGTCACATCGCTGTCGCGGCGGCGCGCGGCCCGGCGCGCGGCGGCGGCAGCCGGCAAGGACCCCACCGGCCCCGCATCCCTGCTCTGAATCTGAAAGCGTCGCGCCGTTTGCGGTCGGCCGCGTTCCGCGGCTAAACTCCCGAACGTTTGTTAGATGCATGCCGCAGCCGGCGTCAGACCGGCCGGTCACTTCTATCCGGAGGAGCACTTTTGGACTTCCAGCCCGACGAGCAGCTGCTCAGCATCGAGGACGCCGTGCGCACGCTGTGCGCGCGCTTCGATGCGGCATATTGGCTGGAGAAGGACCGGCTGGGCGGCTTTCCGCACGATTTTCACCGCGCGATGGCCGAGGCCGGCTGGCTGGGCGTGTGCATTCCGGAGGCCTATGGCGGCTCCGGTCTGGGGATCACCGAGGCCAGCATCCTGATGCAGACCATCGCCGCGTCCGGCGCGGGGCTGTCGGGCGCCTCGGCGATCCACATGAACATCTTCGGGCTGCAGCCGGTCGTGGTCTTCGGCAGCGAGGCCCAGAAGCAGCGCTTCCTGCCGCCGCTGGTGCGCGGCGAGGAAAAGGCCTGCTTCGGCGTCACCGAGCCCGACGCCGGGCTCGATACCACGCATCTGAAAACGCGCGCGGAGCGGGTCCGGGGCGGCTACGTGCTGCACGGCCGCAAGCTCTGGATCTCCACCGCGCAGGTCGCCGACCGGATCCTCATCCTCACGCGCACCACGCCGATCGAGCAGTGCCGCAAGCCCACCCAGGGCATGACGCTGTTCTACGCTCCGCTCGATCGCCGCTACGTGGACGTGCGCGAGATCGACAAGATGGGCCGCAAGTGCGTGGACTCCAACGAGCTCGCCATCGACGGCCTGCCGGTGTCCGACGAGGACCGCGTCGGCGAGGAGGGCCGCGGTTTCGAGTACATCCTGCACGGGCTCAATCCGGAACGGATTCTGATCGCCTCGGAGGCCGTGGGCCTGGGCCGCGCCGCGCTGCGCCGGGCCACGGACTACGCGCGCGAGCGCGTGGTGTTCGGGCGCCCGATCGGGCAGAACCAGGCGATCCAGCATCCGCTGGCCGAGAGCTGGATCGAGCTCGAAGCCGCCGAGCTGCTCGCGCGGCGGGCGGCCTGGAAATACGACCGCGGCCTGCCCTGCGGGCCGGACGCCAACGCCGCCAAGTACTACGCGGCCGAGGTGGGCTTTCGCGCCTGCACGCGCGCGGTGGCCACGCACGGCGGCATGGGCTACGCGCGGGAATACCACGTCGAGCGCTACCTGCGAGAAATGATGATTCCGCGCATCGCGCCGGTGAGCCCGCAGCTGATCCTGTGCCACATCGCCGAAAAAGTGCTCGGCCTGCCCAAGAGCTATTGACCCGCAATGAACCGATCCGAACAAAGATGACCGGCCGCATGGAAAGCCTCGACAGCGACGAAAAAGCGCGCAGCGAACAACTCCGCCTGCTGGCGGACAGCGTCGCGGCCTTTGCCGCCGGACGGCTGCCGCTGGCGCGTGCTCGCAGGCTGCGGCGCGCGCTGCCCGAGTTCGAGCCGGCGATGATGGCCGAGCTGGCCGGCCAGGGCTGGACCGGCCTGCTGATCGACGAGGCCTGCGGCGGCCTGAGCCTGGGCTTTGCCGAGGCCGCGGCCGTGGTCGAAGGCCTGGCCGCGCAGCTCGCGCCCGAACCCTATGTCCCGGTTGCCGTGCTGGCGGTGCGGCTGCTGCAGGCCGCCGCGCCGGGCGCGCGGCGCAATGCCCTGCTCGCCGGCATCGCCGACGGCAGCCTGGTGCCGGCCTGTGCCGGGCAGGAGACGGCCGGCGATCCGGATCCCGAGCGGCCGGCCTTGCGCGCGCGCCGCGCCGCGGGCGGCTGGCTGCTCGACGGCGAAGCCCGCTATGTGCGTCCCGGCAGCGGGGCCAGCCTGTATCTGCTGCTCGCCCGCAGCGAAGAAGGATGGGCGCTGTTCGAGGCGCCGGCGGCCGGGCTGGAGCTGGGGATGGAGCCGCAGGCCGACGGCACGGCGCTGGCCCGCCTGCGCGCGCGGGGCCTGCGCGCGGACGAGGCCTTGCCGATCAGCGCCGAGGCGATCGCCGCCGCATTCGACCAGGCCCTGGTGATGAACGCGGTCGAGCTGCTGGCCCTGAGCCGCCGCATGCGCGCGCTGACGCTGGACTACACGCGCACCCGCGTGCAGTTCGGCAAGCCCATCGGCAGCTTTCAGGCCCTGCAGCACCGGCAGGTCGATCTGCTGATCGCCGAGGAGCTCACCGCCGCCGCCGTGCGCGAGGCCATCGGCGCGCTGGATACCGGCGCCGCGGCGGCGCGGCGCGCCAGCCTGGCCTGCCGCGCCAAGATCCGCGCCGCCGAAACCGCGCTGCACACCGCGCGTGAAGCCATCCAGATGCACGGCGGCATCGGCGTGACCGACGAATACGACCTCGGCCTCTACGTCAACCGCACGCTGGCGCTCGCGCCCTGGCTGGGCAACGCGCGGCTGCACCGGCGGCGCTGGCTGCAGCTCAATCCGCCCACCCTCGACCGCGCCGGCTGAACCACCATGCAGCAAATGACCGACTGGAACGCGCTGGACGACGAGACCTTTCGCCAGGAGGTTCGCACGTTCTTCCAGCAGAATTATCCGGAAGCCCTGCGCTATCCCAAGACCCGCCTGCGCTGGGCCGAAATCAAGGACTGGTATCTGACGCTGTCGAAGAAGGGCTGGCTGGCCCCGGCCTGGCCGGTGGAATACGGCGGCATGGGCCTGTCGCCGACCAAGCTGATGATCTTCATGGAGGAGACCGAGCGCCACGGCGTGGGCCGCGCGCCGGACATGGGCATCACCATGGTCGGCCCGCTGCTGATCCAGCACGGCAGCCAAGCGCAGAAGGCCTATTACCTGCCGAAGATTCTCTCGGGCGAGCACATCTGGTGCCAGGGTTACTCCGAGCCCAACAGCGGCTCGGATCTGGCGAGCCTGCGCACCGAGGCCGTGCTCGACAATGATCACTTCATCGTCAACGGCCAGAAGACCTGGACCACGCTGGCGCAGGATGCGACCCACATCTTCCTGCTGGTGCGCACCGACAAGAGCGCGAAAAAACAGGAAGGCATCAGCTTTCTGCTGGCGGACATGAACACGCCGGGCATCGAGCGCCGGCCGATCCGCAACCTCGCCGGGCACGAGGAGTTCTGCGAGTGCTTTTTCCGCGACGTGCGCGTGCCGAAGGACAACATCGTCGGCGAGCTCAACCGCGGCTGGACCATCGCCAAGGCCTTGCTCGGCTTCGAGCGCATTTTTCTGGGCAGCCCCAAGCAGAGCCAGTACGCGATGGCGCGCCTGGAGGAGCTGATCGTGCAGCGCGGCCTGGGTGCGGACGCCGCGTTCATGGACGCCTATGCGCGGCTCAAGCTCGATCTGCTCGACCACATGGCGCTCTACGAGCGCTTCGCCGACCAGGTCCGCCGCGGCGAGACCCTGGGGCCCGACGTGTCCATGCTCAAGATCATCGGCACCGAGAACTACCAGCGCATCGCGCAGCTCATGGTGGAGGCCGCCGGCTGCGCCGGCGGCCTGGTCGGCGACGTGGAGCTCGATGGCGAGCGCTTCGACTGGCTGACCAGCTACTACAACTCGCGGCCGGCGACGATCTACGGCGGAGCCAACGAAATCCAGCGCAATATCCTGGCGACCCAGGTGTTGGGGCTCAAGTCATGAACCAGACTGTGCAAGACCCCGTGCAAAATCCTTTTGCCGGCCCCGGTCCGGACGCCCAGTTCGCCGCGCGCTTGCGCGCAGGGCGCTTCGAAATCCAGCGCTGCGAAGACTGCGCGCGGCACGTGTTCATGCCGCGCGTGCTGTGCCCGCACTGCGGCAGCGCGCGTCTGTCCTGGGTTGCGCCCAGCGGCCGCGGCGAGGTGTATTCCTGCACCACCGTGCGGCGCAAGGCCGACAGCGGCGGCGACTACAACGTGTCCATCATCGCGCTGGACGAGGGCCCCCACCTGATGAGCCGCGTCGAGGGCATTGCGGCGGATGCCGTGCGCATCGGCCTGCGCGTGCGCGCGCAGATCATGGGCGGCGAGGGCGCGCCGGTGCTCGTCTTCCGCCCTGAAGAAACAACAGGAGGCGGACATGGCGCATGAGCTGCGGGGGAGTGCCGCGATCGTCGGCGTGGGCCTGGGCGGTCTGCCCGCGGCGCCCGGCCGCACGGCCCTGGAGATTCTGGGTGAGGCCGTGCACCGCGCGCTCGCCGACGCCGGGCTGCGCCTGTCCGACGTGGACGGGGTGTTCACCGGCTCGTCCTATCATTTTCTGGCCGGCCTTTCGATTCCCGAGTATCTGGGCCTGCGGCCGAAGTTCGTGGATTCGACCATGGTCGGCGGATCGTCCTTCGTCGGTCATCTGCTCAATGCCGCGCTGGCGCTGCACACCGGGCTGTGCGAGGTCGCGCTGATCTGCTACGGCAGCAACCAGGGCAGCGGCCTGGGCAAGCTCAAGACCATGAGCGAGGAGCAGCCCTACGAGGCGCCCTACCAGCCGCGCTATCCGATCTCCAGCTACGCGCTCGCCGCCGCGCGCCACATGCACGAGTACGGCACGCGCCGCGAGGACTTAGCCGAGGTCGCGGTCGCCGCACGGCGCTGGGCGCAGCTCAACCCGGAAGCGCAGAAGCGCGAGCCGCTGAGCCTGCAGGAGGTGCTCGCCGCGCGCATGGTCTCCGATCCGCTCTCGGTGCTCGACTGCTGCCTGGT
>JBFMCQ010000075.1:0-18072 GCA_040754295.1 Pseudomonadota bacterium
CCGGCGGTTTCTCGCAGATCGCCTCGAGCCGCTCCAGCGTCAGCGCCAGATGCGCGCCGCGCTTGCTCGCCGCCAGGGCGTGCAGCTCGTCGACGATGACGCTGCGCGTGGTCCTGAGCATCTCGCGGCCGGACCCGGAGCTGAGCAGGATGAACAGCGACTCCGGTGTCGTCACCAGGATGTGCGGCGGCGCGCGGCGCATGCGCTCGCGCTCGAAGCTGCTGGTGTCGCCGGTGCGCACGGCGTCGCGGATCGGCAGGTCGCCGAGACCCATCGCCTTGATGCGCTCGCGGATGCCGGCGAGCGGCGCCTGCAGATTCTTCTGGATGTCGTTCGACAGCGCCTTGAGCGGCGAGACGTAGACGACGTGCACCTCGTTGTCGAGCCCGCGCTCGAGGCCTTCGGCGACGAGATCGTTGATCGCGGCGAGAAACGCCGCGAGCGTCTTGCCGGAGCCGGTCGGCGCCGTGATCAGCGCGTTGCGGTGGCGCGCGGTGACCCGCCATGCCTGGCGCTGCACCTCGGTCGGCTCGCCGAAGGTTTCGGTGAACCAGCCGGCGACGGCGGGATGGAACAGACCCGCGAGCGCGCCGTCGGCGACCGGCGCGCCACCGGCGAAGAGAAGGCGTTGTTGCTGCCGCATCCGCCTAGCTTACGCCCGCCCGTGCGCGGCGTGCGCCCTTCGACGCGGCGTAGCGGCGCGCGGCTCCTGCACCGCGCCGGCGCCCGGCTCCAGCCGCAGACGTGCACGCAGCCATTCCGCGAACTCGGCTTCGCTGATGCGGCCTTCGGCGAGGCCGAGGATGCTGACGTACTTTTCGTCCGCTTCGGCTTCGAGCGTCGCGTGGTTGAGCGCGAGAAACGTCCGATAAGCCACGTGCGCGGTGCGCTTGTTGCCATCGACGAACGCATGGTTCTTAGCCAAGCCATACGCGAGGCTCGCGGCAAGATCGGCGAGGTCCGGTGGCGGGTCGCCATATGCGTAGAGTTGCTGGGGCCGGGCGAGCGCCGATTCCAGGAGGCCGTCATCGCGCAGTCCTGCACTGCCGCCGTGCTCGGCGATCTGCCGGTCGTGCAGCATCATCACCAGCGGTTTTTCGATCCAGACGATCATGGCTGCTCAGCTGTCGGCGAGCTTGCGCAGAACGCTGCGGTCTTCGCGCATCACGCGCTGCGCGACTTCCATCTGCGCCGCCAGCTTCGGGTCGTGCGGCATCAGCTTGACGCCGTCCGGCGTCTCGGCGACGTAGAGCGTGTCGCCCTTCTCGACGCGCAGCCGCGCCAGCAGTTCCTTGGGCAGCACGACGCCGGCCGAGTTGCCCACTGCGATGATCTTCAGTTCCATGGCTCACCTCCGGATCGGGCCAGTATAACCGATGTTATAACGCCGCGGCCGGCCGCGCCGATCGCGCCCGCGGGCCCGTTCCTTGCTGCCGGCCGGACACGGAGAACGACGCATGAGCAATTCCGATTTCTTCAAGCACCTGTTTCTGGCGGCCGTGCAAAGCGGCCAGGTGCGCGCGACCGCAGACCCGGCTGACGTACGGCGCATCATGCACGCCCTCATGGAGCGCTATCTGGATTCTGCGCAGACGGTGGGCAGCGACAATCTGGGGCTGCGCACGCGCAGATCCGCGGCGGCCAAAGACGCGGTACGCAAGCGCGTCGCGGGCCGCGCCAAGACGGCGGGTGACGGACAGCGGCAGGCAGCGCGGCGCGCGGAAGTGCTGCCCTGATCCGAGCCGGCCGATTCGGTCTGCCAGCCCGTTCATCGCCCGACGGCAGGCCGGCGCACGCTGCGCCGGCGCCCGCTCAGATCGCGGCCAGCAGCTCCGCGAGGTCGTCTTCGCCGAACGCCGGCGTCTGGCGCGTGCCGCCTTCGAGCACGGCCTGCGCGAGCTGCGCCTTGCGCGCCTGCATCGCCTGGATCTTCTCCTCGACGGTGCCACTGCAGATCAGCTTGTAGACGAAGACCGGCCTGTCCTGGCCGATGCGGTGGGCGCGATCGCTCGCCTGCGCCTCGACCGCCGGGTTCCACCACGGGTCGTAGTGGATCACGGTGTCGGCGGCGGTCAGGTTCAGGCCGACGCCGCCGGCCTTGAGGCTGATCAGGAACACCGGCACCGTGCCGCCCTGGAAGCGCTCGACCAGCGCACCACGGTCGCGCGTGCTGCCGGTGAGCTCGAGGAAGTCGATGCCACGCTCGCGCAGCGCCTGCGCAATCAGCGCCAGCATTTCGGTGAACTGCGAGAACACGAGCACTCGCCGGTCCTCGTCGATCAGCTCCTCGAGCAGCTCCAGCAGATGGCCGAGCTTGGCCGACTCCAGGATTCCGCCGGCACTTTCGAGCTTGACCAGGCGCGGATCGCAGCAGACCTGGCGCAGCTTGAGCAGCGCATCGAGCACGACGATGCCGGACTGCGCCAGACCGCGCTGGGCGATCGCGTGCTGCACGCGCTCTTCCTGCGCCGCCCGCAGCGACTCGTAGAGGTCGCGCTGCCGGCCTTCGAGATCGATGCTGCGCAGGATCTCGGTGCGCGGCGGCAGCTCGGGGGCGACGTCCTCCTTGCGCCGGCGCAGGATCAGCGGCGCGATGCGCCGGTTCAGGCGCTCCTGGCGACCCTGGTCGCCGTGCTTCTCGATCGGTGTGCGATACAGTGTCGTGAACACGCGCTCGCTGCCGAGCAGCCCCGGCTCCACCGCGTCGATCTGCGCCCACAGCTCGCCCAGATGATTCTCCAGCGGCGTGCCGGTGACGGCGAGCCGGCGCTTGACGCGCAGACCGCGCACGACCTGCGCCGCCTGCGTGCGCGCGTTCTTGATCGTCTGCGCCTCGTCGAGCACCAGCAGGCCGAAGCTCTGCTTCTTCAGGCGGTCATGATCGCGCGCGAGCAGGGGATACGTGGTGATGACCAGATCGTGATGCGCGAGCTGCGCGTACAGCTCGTGGCGGTCGGGGCCGTGCAGCACGAGCAGGCGCAGCCCCGGTGCGAAGCGGCGCGCCTCCTCGCGCCAGTTGGTGACGAGGCTGGTCGGCACGACGACCAGTGCCGGCTTCTTCAAGCGCCCGCAGCTGTGCTCGGTCCAGATGTGCGCGAGCACCTGTACGGTCTTGCCCAGGCCCATGTCGTCGGCGAGGATGCCGCCCAAGCCCGCGTCGGCGAGAAAGCCGAGCCACGCGAGCCCCTGCTGCTGGTACGGGCGCAGCGTCGCGCCAAACCCCGCGGCCGGCTGCAGCGGGGGCCGCTCCGCGGTCAGGCTCTGCAGGCGCGCGCGCAGGCCCGCGTCGCCGCGCGGCGTCAGCGGCAGCTCGTCGAGGATCGCCGCCTGCGGCAGGCGCAGGCGCAGCAGGGCCTCGGCTTCGCCGTGCCTGTGGTCGAGTGGCCGCGCCAGCCATTCGAGCAGCGGCTCGATCAGCTCGCGCAGGCGCTTGAGCGGCAAGGGCACGCGGCGGCGCTCGTCGATCGCCGTGAGCCAGACCGCATCGTCCGGCTCCTTGGGCTGCGGCTCGAGCGGGAACCCCGGATCGGTGAGCAGGCGGCGCAGCACCGGCAGCAGATCGATGCGCTCACCAGCGACGTCGATGCCCAGTGCGACGTCGAACCAGGCCTCGCCCTGCGCCTTGACGTCCGCATGCCAGCCGTCCGGAGCCGGCAGCAGCTCGATCGGAAAGCCCTCGTCGAACTCGAGCGCGAAGCCCGCGGCCGCCAGGCGCGGCAGCACGTTGCCGAGGTGACGCGGCGAGCCCGGCCGGCCCTCGCCGTGCTCCAGCACATAGTCGCCGGCCGCGAAGCGCGCCATGTCCTCGTCGTCGAGATACAGGCCGAGCACCAGATCGGCGGGCACCAGATTGAAGCCGCGCAGGCGGTCCTCGAGATCGCCTTCGAGCGCACGCAGGCGCTCGATGCGCAGCTCTCGGCCGTCGTCGAGCGTCAGCATCGTCCACGCCCGGCCGTCGGGCCGCAGGCGCTGGCCGCCGTAGTCGAAGCTCAGGCGCGCAACGCCGATGTGCGGCTCGATCGCGCGCCGGCCGTGCGCGTGGAAACGCTCGGTGCGCAGGCGCAGCACCGGCGCCGGCGTGTACTGCGCGGTGCTCGGCGTGTCGCTCGGCGCCAGCACCGGGTCTTCGAGCAGCAACGGCACCGGATCCCGGTTGCGCTCGACGGCGGCGAGCAGCGCCGCCGCGCAGTGCGCGCACAGCGTCGCGTCGTCACAGCTGCAGCTCATGCCGATCTCGAGCGGACCGCGTGCACCGGGGCGCAGGCTGATGCGGCAGGTGTAGGGCGCAGCAGCGCCGTCGAGCACCTGCGCCCGGATCTGCAGGCGTGAGGCATCGCCGTCGAGATCGAGCCGGGTCACCGCGCGCTGGCGCGCATAGTCGCTGCCGCGCCGCAGCACCTTGCGATCGAACAGCCCCGGCCAGTTGGAACCGGCGAGCAGGGCCAGAAGCGGCGTGTCGGGCGGGGCGGGGAGCATCGCGGCGGCGCGAAGGAAGGTCCAAATCCAGACAGCCTAGCAAAACTGCGGTGCATTTCCGCGCAGACCGCCGTCGGTCCGCGGATCGCGGCGCACGAGCCCCGGATGCGTGGCGAGAACCGGGTCGAGGCCGGGCGCGAACGCGCTGCGCCACGCGGCTTTTCGCCGCCGCTCGTCGTCCGGCCGACGCGGCGCGGTGACATTCCGCGGCGCAAGTTGCTAGCCTTCCGCGACTGTCACGAAACATTCATTCAAGGAACACGCGACTGCAATGAAACTGTGCTGGACCGCCGGAAGTGCCTGCGTCAACGGCCTGCAGCTGAGCTTCGAGGAGACCGGATCCCCACGCGGAGAGCCCTTGCTGCTGATCATGGGGCTCGGCGGCCAGCTGATCCACTGGCCGGACGCGCTGTCCGAAGCGCTGGTCGCGCGCGGCTTTCGCGTGATCCGCTTCGATAATCGCGATGCCGGCCTGTCCGCCGATGTCGATCGCGGCCTGCGCATCAACCTCCCCCGCGACTGGCTGCGCACGCGCCTGGGCCTGCCGGCCGCGTCGAACTATGCGCTGCACGACATGGCCGACGACGGCGTCGGCCTGCTCGACGCGCTCGACATTCGCCGCGCGCATCTCGTCGGCGTGTCGATGGGCGGCATGATCGCGCAGATCATCGCCAGCCGCTTTCCGAAGCGCGTGAGCAGCCTCACCTCGATCATGTCCAGCACCAACCACCCGAAGCTGCCGCCGGCTCGCTTCGATGTGCTCTGGCGCATGGCCGGCATCGGGCCGCGACCGAAGACGCGCGAGCAGTTCATCCGCCGCACGACGGCGATGCTGCGCCGCATCGGCAGTCCGGCTTATCCGACGCCGATCGAATACCGCCGATCGCTCGCCGGCCGCGCCTACGATCGCGCGTTCCGTCCGCGCGGCGTGCTGCGGCAGACGCATGCGATCCTGTCCACCGGCAGCTTCGAGGAGCTGCTGCCGCAGATCGTCGCCCCGACGCAGGTCATCCACGGGCTCGCCGACCCCCTGCTGCGTCCGGCTTGCGGCCGGCGCAGCGCACAGCTGATCCGCGGCGCGCGCCTCGAGCTGGTGCCGGGCATGGGCCACGACATGCCGCCGACGCTGATGCCCCATTGGGCGCAGCTCGTCAGCGAGAACGCGGCGCGGATGTGAGCACTCGGTGGGTTGCGCCGCTGCGCGGCGAGCCCGCCGGTGTGCGCCGCAGGCTGGTGGCGGCAGCAGTTCGTGGAGCTTGCCGTCGAACGGCGCGAGCTCGGAAGCCGGCGCGGAGTCCGGAGACATCGGCAGACCGTGCCGGTCTGCGTCTGCGGTAAGCTCGCGCCGATTCGAACCGGGTGTTTTTCATGCTGCAATCCGGTCTCATCCGGCGCACCCTGCCGCCTGCGCTGGCCGCGGTTGCCGAGACTTCACACAGCTCCGTTATGCTGTTGCGAGTATGGGGGCGGTTCTCACGATCGGTACGGCGGTTCTCCTGCTGGCCTTGCTCGCGCGGCAGGGCGTACGCGCGCGCCGGACCGCTCGCGACGGGTACATCGCGCGCTACCCTTTCCCGTCGGCGTTGGGGCGCGCGGTGCAACGGCGCTATCCCGATCTGAACGAGCAGCAGACGGCGCTGGTGCTACGCGGCCTGCGCGACTACTTCCACATCTGCAACCGCGCCGGCCGGCGCATGGTTGCGATGCCGTCGCGGGCCGTCGATGTCGCCTGGCATGAGCTGATTCTGCACACGCAGCTCTACGCACGCTTCTGCCGCGAAGGACTCGGCCGCTTCCTGCACCACACGCCCGCCGAAGCCATGCGGGCGCCGACGCTCGCGCAGGCCGGCATCCGGCGCGCCTGGAAACACGCCTGCCAACGCGAAGGCATCGATCCCGGCAAGCCCCAGCGGCTGCCGTTGCTGTTCGCCCTCGACGACCTGCTGGGGATTCCCGACGGCTTCCGCTATCGCCTCGATTGCCGGCACGACGGCAGCGGCTACTGTGCGGGCCACATCGGCTGCGGCAGCGGCGGCTGCGTGTCCGACGGCGGCGGTGGCGGCGATGCGAGTGGCTGCGGTGGCGGGGGTTGCGGCGGCGACTGAGGACTTCTTGCTGCACGCGATCGGTCGCGCTCGCTTAGTACTCGCGCAGCGGCCCGAACCGCGTCGCTGTCGATTCGCGTACATATTGGCGGATCGCGTCGGCGACACCCGGCGCGGGCAGCTGCGCGCTGCGCTCGATCAGCCTGCGCACGGCGTCGATGCCGGCATCGCCGCGCTCCGCGCCGACGACGATCGTCGCGACTTCCGCGCCGGTGAGCCGCTGGCCTTGCTCGAGCATCGTCAGCGCCGCGCGCAGCGGGTGGCCCGAGTCCATCGTCATGATCCTGGCGTAGCGGCGATGCGCGAAGCGCGCCTCTTCGCTGTCGCGCTCGGCGGGATCGGAGAACTGCGCGACCAGCTCGGCGTAGCGCTCGCGCAGGCGCGAACGCTCCTCGGCGGCGCGGGCTTGGCGCGCACGCGCGACCGCGGCGCTTTCGGGAATCTCCCGGGTTCTGAACTGCTGTGTGGTCACGCGACCCGCCATCACTGCCTCGCTCCACGGCAACCGTGCCGATAGCGCGATTTGGCCCTGCGCGGGCTGGCTGCTGCCTGAATACCTGAAAGGGCGGCTGCCGAGCGGCAGCGGCGACGCGGATGAAAGGCCGTTGCGTTCGCACCGGGCGGGCCGGCGACGCGCCGCCGTGCAGGTGCATGGCCTTGCGAGGCAGCTTCTCGCGGCTCGCCGCATCCCGAAGTACGCTTCGGGCTGGCCGACCCGGGATGCGTCGTGGACGAAAGCGTAAGGCTGCTCAGCCGTTATGTCGCGGCGCTCAAGCGGGTGCTGCTGGATCCGCATCGCGGCGAGGCGGTCATCCAGGCGGCGCTGCACAAGGCAAAGCGTCCGGTGCCGGTGATCTGGCTCATCGGCAAGACGCAGTCCGGCAAGTCCTCGATCATCAGCGCGCTCACCGGGCATCCGCATGCGCAGGTCGGCAACGGCTACGCGCCGTGCACGCGCACCGCGATGATGTTCGATTGTCCGCCGGACGTGCCGGTGATCCGCTTCCTCGACACGCGCGGGCTGGGCGAGATCGCCTACGACCCGGCCGAAGACATCGCCATGTGCGCCGGCAAGGCACATCTCATCGTCGCCGTCTGCCGTGTCGCCGATCCGCGGCAGGACGCCGTTTTCGACGTCCTGCGCCAGGTGCGCAGACAGCACGCGGACTGGGGCATCGTCGTCGCACAGACCGGGCTGCACGATCTCTACGCGCCGGGGCAGGACCACGTCGAGCCCTACCCCTTCGGCCGCGACGAGGACGCGATCCGCGCACAGCGCCCCGATCTCGTGCGCGCACTCGAGGCGCAGCGCGCCAGCCTCGGCACGCTGCCGGGCCCGGCCGTGCGCTGGGTGCCGGTCGATCTCACGCAGCCCGAGGACGGCTATACCGATCGTCTCTACGGGATCGACGCGCTCTGGGATGCGATCGACAGCCTGCTGCCGCAAGGCATCGCGCGGGCGCTGCGCCAGACCATGAACCTCGGCGACAGCTACGCCCGCGCCGCGCGCGCGCAGATCCTCTATCACAGCTTTGCGGCGATGGGCGGCGGCGCATTGCCGGTCGTCGACGTCGTTGCCGTCACCGCGATCCAGAGCAAGCTGTTGCACGTGCTCGCCGCGCAGGCCGGGCAGGCGCTCAATCTCAGGGCCGTGCGCGACTTCCTCGGCATGCTCGGCGCCGGTTTCGCCACCAGCTTCGCGCTGCGCACGCTCGGCCGCAGCGTGATCAAGCTCGTTCCCGCGCTGGGCCACACGATCGGTGCTGCCTGGGGTGCGGTGCAGGCCGGCGCGACGACCTATGCACTCGGCTCCGCGGCCGCGCGCTACTTCGAAGCGCGCAGTCTCGGCCATCACCTCGCACCCGAGCGCCTGCGCGAGATCTACGCCGAAGAACTGCGCGCCGGCCGCGCGCTGATTCAGGAGCAGCTGCGTGGGCGGCGCCAGCCGCCGCACTGAAGTCCTTGGCGACCAGTCCATAACGGTTGACGATATGACCAATGGCGAATCTGTTTTTTCTGGCGCGCGGGAAATCCCGAGAACGTCGAGATCGTCGACTACCACTGAGTACAGCCATGGCCAAGAAACTACCGAATATCCATCCCGGGGAAGTCCTGCTCGAGGAGTTCCTGCTGCCGATGGGCATCAGTCAGAATGCGCTGGCCCGCGCGATTGGCGTGCCGCCTCGGCGCATCAATGAGATCGTCCTCGGGAAGCGCGCCATCAGCGCCGATACCGCGATCCGCCTGGCGGGCTACTTCGGGACCAGCGAGAAGTTCCGGATGGGGTTGCAGGCCGACTTCGACCTCGAGGAAGCCCGGCAGACACTCGCGGCCTGAGAGTGGCGGAGCGGCACAGCCGGGCAACCCCGAGCAGCTGCGTGGCCGCCGATAAGACACAGCACCGCCAGGCCCTGCGGCACTGGGCGCCGCTGCTGCTGCCCTATCTGGTCGCGTTCATTCCGGTCTTCGCGCTGATCGTCGCCGGGCTGGTCATGCTGTGGCGTCACCGGCTCGCGCTGGAGTGGGTGCTGGTGCTGCTGGTCTGCGGCTACGCGTCGTTCCTGCTGCTGCGCCGCGGACAGCGGCGCGTCGACAGAAGCTTGCCGCAGCAGAAGCCGGACGCCGCCTGGCCGGCGAGCGCGCAAGGCGCCTGGGCCTTGGTCGACGCGCGTGCGGAGAAGCTTCAGGCCACGGACTGGCCGGCGGAGGCGAGCGGCATCTACACGCTGGCGCGCGAGGTCATCGCCGACGTGGCGCGCTACTTCCATCCGCAGGCGGTCAATCCGATGGCCGAGGTCACGCTGCCGCACGCGCTGCTGATCATCGAGAGCGCGAGCCACGACCTGCGTACCGAAGTGCTCGGCGTGATTCCGTTCGCGCACCGGCTCAAGCTCGCCGACCTCGGCCGCGTGCAATCGCTCTACGAGATCTACGACCGCGTCTACGACCTCTACCGCGCCGGACGCCTGATCGTGAACCCGATGGGCGCGCTGGCCACCGAGCTCACCGGCGCGCTGCGTGGCCGCGCGCTGCTCGCGGCCAAGCAGACGCTGCAGGTCTGGCTGCTGCGGCAGTGGGTGCGCAAGGTCGGATTTCATGCGATCGCGCTCTACGGCGGTCAAACCGTGCTCAGCAGCGCGCCGGCGCGGCCTACGGCCGCCAGCGCGCGCGAGCTCGCGCAGGCGATGAAGGAGGCCGCGGAAGTCGAGCCGCTGCGCCTGCTCGTCGTCGGCCGCACCGGCGTCGGCAAGTCCAGCCTCATCAACGCGCTGTTCGGCACCGAGCTCGCGGCGACCGACGTGCTCGGCATCACGGCCGGCAAGGCGCGGTCTTACGTGCTCGAGCGGGAAGGCTGGCCGGCCGCGATCGTCGTCGATACGCCGGGCTGCGACGGCCCGGACTTCGGCCTGCACGACGTGCTCGCGGAACTGGAGCGCGCCGACGCGATGCTGCTCGTCGTCTCCGCGCAGCGCGCCGACCGCGGCGTCGAGCACGAGCTGCTGCGCGAGCTGCGCACGAGCACGTTCGCGAAGACGCGCGGCCTGCCGCCGATCTTCGTCGTGCTCACGCAGGTCGACCGGCTGCCGCCCGCACGCGAGTGGTCGCCGCCCTACGATCTGACCGACGCCGGCAACGCCAAGGCCAAAGCCATCGCCGGCGCCGTCGCTGCCGTCGCCGTGGATCTGCACGTCGACAGCGAGCGCGTCGTACCGGTCTGCGTCCGCTCCGGCCACGTCTACAACGTGCAGGACACGCTGCTCAGCGCCATCGGCGCCGACCTCGACGCGGTGAGACAGGCACGCCTGCGGCGCTGCGTGTCGGTGCAGCGGCGGGGCGAGAACTGGAAGCTGGTCAAAGAGCAGGTGGTGGCGGCGGGGCGGCTGCTGCGCCGGTCAGTCTCGGCCGCCCGCGGGCGGCTGCCGTAGCCGTCTCAATCCTGGGAGCGCCGCAAAGCGCCCGGTTGCTGCACTGCCGCAGCCGCATTTCGCGGCGCTCGCGCCCGGGCGGGCTGCCACAGGGCGTGCGGCGCCGGCGGGCACGGCGCTTGCTCCCGGCGTGGCGCCGTGCATGGAGGCACGGTGACATCAGGGGAAGTGCCATGTCGACCAGGAAGGCTCGCGGGATTGCGTGGGTGGTGAGTGTCGTGCTGCTGCCGGTCGCGGGCGCGGCGCCGGCGGCCACCTTCGAGGTCACCAAGGCCGGGGACAGCGCCGACGGTGTCTGCGATGCGGACTGCTCGCTGCGCGAGGCGATCCGGGCCGCGAACGGCACGCCGGGTGCGGACATCATTCGGCTGCCGCACGCGTTCTACCGGCTCAGCGTCGCCGGCCAAGCCGACGACGACAACGCCGGCCATGGCGATCTCGACATCACCGATGACCTCGTGCTGCGCGGCCTGCCCGACGGGAGCACGATCGACGCCGACGGCATTGACCGCGTCATCGAAGTGCTGCCGGGCGTGAAGGCGGAGCTCATCGACCTGACGCTGCGCGAGGGCGCTGTGCTGGGCCGCGGCGGCGGCATCTACACTGCCGGCGATCTGACGCTGCGCCGCGTGAAGGTATTGCGCAATCGCGCCGGCGCCGCGCCGGTGGACATCATGCAGGGCGGCGGCATCTTCAATCTGGGCGTGCTACGCATCATCCACTCGATCATCGACCAGAATATCGCGCGCGACGACGTCGGTTGGAAGGGCGGCCGCGGCGGCGGCATCTTCAACGGTCCGGGCGCGCAGCTCTATATGTACGACACCAACGTGCGCGACAACCTCACCGGGCTCGACGACGTCTTCGGCGAAGGCGCGGGCCTGTTCAACTGGGGCCAGGCGCGCATCGACCGCAGCTTCTTCGGCCGCAACGATCCCGGCGACGGCGAAGGCGGCGCGATGGCCAACCGCGACGGCGCCTCACTCACCGTGATCAACACCACCGTCAGCGCCAACGGCCACGACGGCGCGCTCGGTGCGATCGCCAATGGCTCCGAGCATCAGACCGAAACCGAGCCGCAGAGCAAGCTCTACCTGACCAACGTCACCATCGCCAACAACAACGGCGGTGGGCTGTTCAACACCGGACGCGTGACGATGCGCAACACGATCGTCGCCGGCAACTACACGCAGGACGCGCTCGATCGCTGGTACGACGCCGGCCTCAACTGCGTGAACCGCGCGCCTGGCGACATCACCCAGACGCATGCGCTGATCGGCGCCGACGGCAACTGTCTCGCGTACATCTACGTCGACAACCGCAGCGTCTTCGACGTGGTGCTCGACCACCTGCGATATATCGGCGGCCCCACGCCGGTGCACTACCTCAAGCCCGGCTCACCGGCGATCGACAGCGGCAACGACGCGGTCTGCCCCGCGGTCGATCAGCGCCAAGGCCGCCGCCCGGCCGACGGCGACATGGACGATGTCGAAACCTGCGACATCGGTGCGGTGGAGCTTGGGGCGGATGAGTGAACGGTGGCGCGCCGCTCGGCCGCGTCGGCCTTATACCGTCCGTTCCGCCGGCTGCATCGGCGCCGTGCGCTTGGCCTGCGCTCCGTGCATGCGCTCCAGCGCGCCGAGCGCGTCGGCCACCTGCTGCTGGTAGTCGGCGAATTCCTCGAACGCGGTTTCGCGCGGCACGTACACCGGCGCGCCGTAATGCACGTCGATGCGCGAGAACGGCTTGGGCAGGCGGAACGCGTCCCAGCTGCGGAACGACCAGTAGCGTGCCGGCAGCGGCAGATACGGCACGATCGGCAGGCCGGTGGCGCGCGCCATCTCGACGATGCCGGGCTTCACCACGTGCGCCGGTCCGCGCGGCCCGTCGACCGTCAGCGCACCGGGCAGGCCGGTGCGCAGCGCGGCGATCATCTCGTCCTTGGCCTGCTTGCCGCCCTTGTCGATGTCACCCTTCTTCGAGCTGCCGCGCGCCACGTGATGGCCGAGCTTCATGCACAGCGCGCTCACCGGCTCGCCGTCGCGCGAGCGCGAGATGATTACCACGTGCCGGCGCCCGGTCTGCGCGAGGATGCCGGCGAACAGATTCTGATGCCAGACTGCCAGGATGTAGTTCGCGCAGCCGGCCGGTGCCTGCAGCCGCGGCGAGCCGCCGAACCGGAAGCGATACGTGAACGCGAGCAGGCGGACGAGCGAGTAGCCGAGCAGAACGGCGAAGGACTTCAGCATGAGAGGCGGTTTCGAGCGGCGTGAAGCCGCAGTCAAGGTAAAACCGCACCACGACCTCAGAAGTGCCCGCGGCGCGGTGTGCGCGGACAAAAAACCGGCGCAGTGCCGGTCCGGGCCTCGCGAGCATACGCCGATATGCCGGTCAGCGGCGGCCGTTCAGCCGCCGCCGGGTCGCCGTCCGGCGCGTGCCGCTTCAGACGTCGGAGCCGAGCTCCGGCAGCAGAATCTCCGCGTCCGCCGCTCTCACCACCGGCAGATCCTCCTCGCGCAGCACCGAGCGGCCGACATGCCCGGCGCCGATTTCCTTGAGCGTGAGCACCGTGGACTTGTGGTCGCCCCACGGCAGATGCGCCTGCGCACCGCGCGCGAGCTGCCGCGCCCGCTTCGCCGCGACGAGGCAGAGATCGAAATGATTGGGGATGTGCACCAGACAGTCTTCGACGGTTACGCGTGCCATGGGGATACCCGGGAATCACCGCAAGAGCACGGTCAGAGCACTATACAGGTTCGCGCGGGGCGGCATTCGGTGGCGCTGCGCCCACCCTCATCCCCCATCATCCACCACATGCTGCATGAATGGCGTCGACGCGTCGTAGGTGCCGTCGAGCATCATCCGCAGCTGTTCGAAGCCGGTGCGGACACCGGGTGCGCGTAGTCGGCCTCGCTGCCGTGGCCGCTGAGGCGGATCATGTTGTTTGGATCGCGCAGCACCGGCGAGCGGCGCACGTACTCGTCCGGCACCGCCGGCAGCGGACCGCCGGCCTCCTCCTCGATGAACGCCGCGAGCTCCGGCGCGAACACCGGCGCCGCCGCCTGCACCGCGGCGGCATCCGTCGTGATCGACTCGATCGAGCGCGTGATCGGTCCTTCATTGCTGCAGCCGGCCAGCAGCACCGCGGCTGACAGCAGGATTCGAATGGTCATGGTTCTCCCCCGGCGACGGGCGCCGAGGGGGAATGTTAGTCGGGTGGGGTGGGTGGTGGCTTTGGTAAATAATGCTCCTTCCGTCAGGGGAAGCCGGACGGCTTCGACCCTCGTTGAAGGTCACGCGTGCCTAGGTTTGCCTCGAGGACGGCATGTCGACACAATTTGACGTCCATAAGCGGCGCGTGACGCACGACATCTGATCTGCTGCTGAACGCTATCGGGGGAGGAGGGGTGTCAAATCCGTTCTTTGAAAGGCCGATTCTGAACTCGCCTTACGAGTACCCGCGCCAGCACTGGGAGCTCGATAAGACCGGCCAGCCGACCCAGAAGGTCATCGAAGCTCGCCGGAAGGCCGAGTTCATCACGCCCATCCCAAAACCCAAGAAGCGCAAGGGTCAGGGCGAGCAGACCTCGCTGCTACTCGACGACGACACGGGCCTGTCCTCCCAGTCACAGGAATACGAGAAGACCGCGTCCATGATCAACGCGGTCCGGCAGGAAGTGGACCGCTGGCGTGCCATCTCCAATCCCAGTGACTGGCGCGTGACGCCGGAAACCGCTCGGCTCCTCCAGCATTGGCGTCATCACGAATTCAGCAGCATCCGCCCCTTCTTCTGCCAGGTTGAAGCCGTCGAAACCCTGATCTGGCTGACGGAGGCGGCGCCACAAATCGGCAAGCGATTCCTCGATCACCTCGCCAATGCCAACAACGACGCCAATCCAGAGCTGTCCCGCCTCGCGCTGAAGCTCGCCACCGGCGCCGGCAAGACCACGGTCATGGCCATGCTCATCGCGTGGCAGACGATCAATGCCGTGCGCCGTCCCGGCAGCAAGCGCTTCACGCGCGGCTTCCTGATCGTTGCGCCGGGCTTGACCATCAAGGACCGCCTGCGCGTTCTGCAACCTCACGATCCGGACAGCTATTACCAGAGCCGCGAGCTGGTCCCCGCCGACATGCTGGACGACCTCGGCAAGGCCAAGATCGTCATCACCAACTACCACGCCTTCAAGCGCCGCGAGCGCATGGAGCTGTCCAAGGGCGGTCGCCTGCTGTTGCAGGGGCGTGGCGGCGACCCACTGGAAACCATCGAATCCGAAGGCCAAATGCTCCAGCGCGTCATGCCGGAACTGATGGGCATGAAGAACGTCCTCGCCATCAACGACGAGGCGCACCACTGCTACCGGGAGAAACCGGGCGGCGCGGACGAAGACGACGAGGCGCTGAAAGGGGAAGAGAAGGCCGAAGCCGAGCACAACAACGAGGCCGCGCGCCTTTGGATTTCCGGCCTCGAAGCCGTCAACCGCAAGCTGGGTCTCGCGCGCGTCGTCGACCTGTCCGCCACCCCGTTCTTCCTGCGCGGCTCGGGCTACGCAGAGGGCACGCTGTTTCCGTGGACGATGAGCGACTTCTCGCTGATGGACGCCATCGAATGCGGCATCGTGAAGCTGCCGCGCGTCCCCATCGCCGAGAACATCCCCGGCAACGAAATGCCGATGTTCCGCGAGCTGTGGAAGCACATCGGCAAGAAGATGCCGAAGAAGGGACGCGGCAAGGCCAAGCAGCTGGACCCGCTCAGCATCCCGGTTGAATTACAGACGGCGCTGAATGCGCTCTACGGCCACTACGAAAAGACCTTTCAGCTGTGGAAGGTCGCCGGCATCAATGTTCCGCCGTGCTTCATCGTCGTTTGCAACAACACCTCGACCTCGAAGCTCGTCTACGACTACATATCGGGTTTCGAAAAGGAGCCCGACGAAGATGGCGTTGTCCCGCCACCGTTCCTGGGCGCACTGAAGCTGTTCTCAAATTACGACGAGCATGGCAATCCGCTACCGCGGCCCAGAACGTTACTGATTGACAGCGAGCAACTGGAATCAGGCGAAGAACTGGACGACAACTTCCGATCGCTGGCGGCCGCTGAGTTGGATCAGTTCAAACGAGAGATTGTTGAACGCACTGGCGACCCGCGAGCCGCCGACGATCTCTCTGACTCGCAGATTTTGCGCGAGGTCATGAACACCGTCGGCAAGGTTGGCCGCCTGGGACAGGACATCCGCTGCGTCGTCTCGGTTTCGATGCTGACCGAGGGCTGGGACGCCAACACCGTCACCCACGTGCTGGGCGTCCGCGCCTTCGGCACGCAGCTGCTCTGCGAGCAGGTCATCGGCCGCGCGCTGCGCCGCCAGTCCTACGATTTGAACGAAGAGGGCCTGTTCAACGTCGAGTATGCGGACATCCTCGGCATTCCCTTCGACTTCACCGCCAAGCCGGTCGTCGCGCCGCCTCAGCCTCCGCGCGAAACCGTGCAGGTCAAGGCCGTCCGCCCCGAGCGCGACCATCTGGAAATCCGCTTTCCGCGTGTCGCAGGCTATCGCGTGGAGCTGCCTGACGAGCGCCTGACCGCCGAGTTCACCGACGAGTCGATCTACGTGCTGACACCGGACGAAGTCGGCCCCTCGATCACCCGCAACGCCGGCATCATCGGCGAGGCGGTGGACCTGAATCTTGAGCACCTGGACGACCTGCGCCCGTCCACGCTGCTGTTCCACCTGACGCAGCGCCTGCTCTACACCAAGTGGCGCGACCCCGGCGAGGAACCCAAGCTGCACCTGTTCGGACAGCTGAAGCGCATCACCAAGCAGTGGCTGGACACCTGCCTCGTCTGCAAAGGCGACACTTATCCCGGCCTGCTGATGTATCAGGCGCTGGCTGACATCGCTTGCGAGCGCATTACGGCCGCCATCACGCGCGCCGAGCAGGACAAACGCCCGATCAAGGCCGTGCTCGATCCCTACAACCCGACCGGCAGCACGACGCACGTCAACTTCGCCACGTCCAAGACCGATCGCTGGGAGGCCGCGGCGGATCGGTGCCACATCAACTGGATCATCCTGGACAGCGACTGGGAGGCGGAATTCTGCCGCGTCGCGGAGAACCATCCGGCCGTAGCGGCCTACGTCAAGAACCACAACCTCGGCCTCGAAGTGCCGTACCGCTACGGCTCGGAGATGCGCAAGTACCGGCCCGACTTCATCGTGCGGGTGGATGACGGCCACGGCGACGACGACCTGCTGCACCTGGTCGTCGAGATCAAGGGCTTCCGGCGCGAGGACGTGAAAGACAAGAAATCGACGATGGAAACTTACTGGGTGCCCGGCGTGAACAACCTCAAGACCTACGGCCGCTGGGCCTTTGCCGAGTTTGGCGACGTGTACCAGATGGACACCGACTTCAAAGCGAAAGTGGAAAGCCAGTTCAACGCGATGGTCGACGCCGTGAGCGCGGTGCCGGAGGAGGCCGCATGAAAACGGAACTCGTGCAATCCCTGACCTCGACATTCGAGGCGCATGCGCAGCAGACCGAGAGCGGCGTCGAGTACTGGCTGGCGCGCGACCTGCAGCACCTGCTGGGCTACGCCGAGTGGCGCAATTTCAGTAACAGCGCGATATCAAGGGCAAAAACAGCCTGCGAAGTGTCCGGCCACCCCGTCGCCGACCATTTTGTTGATGTCAACAAAATGGTCGATCTCGGCTCCGGCAGCCAGCGCGAGTCGGCCAAGTGCCCGCTGACGGCCACCCGCACCACCGGCAGTCGGTCGAAGCTTGCAAGGATTGCTTTACGTCACTACCATTCGCCGCACATCCGCCCCTTGGCAGTAAGCCCACTCACCCATCCTGAGTGCGTGCTGAGCCCTTGGGGCTTTCCTGTTTCTGGCGCCCTGATGACGACCCCACGGGGCGCACTGTGAGCCGGCGCATCGCCTTTCTGATTGACGGCGGCTTCTTCCTCAGGCGGCTGCCTGGTCTCGTCAAACCCGAGCGCTGCGACACTCCTGAGCGCATCGTCGCGTGCATGCGTCACCTCTGCCACAACCACGTCAAGAAGCTGACAGGCTCCGGCGAAAGGTGGCTCGACTCGGTCTACCGCATCTTCTACTACGACGCGATCCCCTACGAAGGCAAGGCGCATCACCCGATCGACAACCGCCCCATCGACTTCGCCAAATCGGACGTAGCGAAAGCGCGGCATGCGCTGTTCGAGTGCTTGCGCAGGCAGCGCAAGCTCGCTTTGCGGCTTGGTAAGGTCAACAAGGAACACGACTGGATCATCGATCCTTCACTGACGCGGAAGCTTCTGCGCAACCGCAACGTCTTGCGCGTGCTAGCCCAGCTCCCGCCTCCGACCGACCCGCCAGCGCCTGTATCGGCCCAGCTTTCACTCACTGTCGACGAGCATCGAGAGTTGATCGCGCTGCGCGATCACTGGCAGAGCCTGAACAGCGAATCGGTGGCACTCGGGCTGCGACAGAAAGGCGTCGACATGCGCATCGGCGTCGATATCGCCTCGCTGGCGCTCAAGAAACAGGTCAACACCATCGTTCTGGTGGC
>JBFMCQ010000076.1:0-17645 GCA_040754295.1 Pseudomonadota bacterium
CGAGCTGCGCGGACTGCTCGCCGATCTGCGCCGCCAGCAGCGCGCGCGCCCTGCTGCGATCACGGATCGGCGGCGGGCCGCCACGGGTCGGCAGGCGACCCTGCGCGCGCAGCTGCGGGTGGATCGGCAAGGCCGGTGACGCGCCCCAGGGCGTCGTCGCCGCGACCTCGGCAGTGACGGCGACGGTCAGATGCCGCGCTGGCGACAGACCGAAGGCGGCGCGCCAGAGCCGGTGCGCTTCACCTTCGTCGCGCGTCTGTGCGAACCAGACGGCGAGCCGGCGGAAATCCGCGCTGCGATCGCTGCGACCCGCGCGCCGCTCGTTGAGCGAGGACACCGCCGACAGCAGGCGCGGAATCGCGCTGCGCGCGGCGGCGCGCAAGAGATCGGCCTGCGCGGGCGAGCGGCCGTCGGAGAGAAACCAGAGGCGGAAGCCCGACCAGCGCTCGTGCCAGGCCGCGCGCTTGCTGTGCGCCGCGGCCTCCAGGCCGTCGTCATCGCCCGGCGCCGCGTCGCCGGCTTCGCGCCGCGCCGCCAGGTCGAGCAGACGGTCGGCGTCCGCATCCAGCGCTTCGAGCGTCGCGGCGATGCGCCCGGAGCGCTCGACCAGCTCGCGGATGAAGCGCTCCAGATAATCGATCAGCCGAGTCTTGAAGCCCATCACCGCTTCCAGCTCCGCGCGCTGCAGCTCCAGCATGCGGCCCAGATCGGCCATGAAGGTTTCGGCGTGGCGTGCGAGGCTTTCGAAGACGTGCACCAGATCACGCAGCGCCTCGTGCACCTTCGCCGCGTCCGGCTCGGATTCGCCGGCGAGCAGCCTGAGCGTGGACAGGCGCGCGAGGATGTCGCCGAGCGCGACCGTCTGCAGCTCGCCGCGGCGCGCCAGCGCCTCGGCGTAAGCCGCGAGCCCGGCCTCGACCGCTTCGCCGCCGGCGCTGAGCCGGTACAGCAGGCGCCGGCGGTAGAAGTCCTCCAGCGTCGACACGCGCGCCATGTCGGCCTGCGCCTGGAGATTACCCCAGGCGACGAGCTGGTCGAGCGCGGCGTTGAGTTCCTCGGGCGTCGGCGCCGGGCCCGGCCAGCGCGCCTCGCGCAGCAGATCGTCCGGGCGCAGGTGCAGCCGGAACGCGCGCTTGGCGGCGGCGAAGCAGTCGAGCACGGCGCGGTAGAGCGCGGCCTTTTCCGAGGAGACATGGCGGAACAGGTCGGCGTCGCGGGCGGTGACGGCGGTGCGGTGGGGTTCCACGACTCTGGCGGGACGACAGGGGCGCGAGTTTACTCTGTCGGCGCGCAGATCAGCCGCGCGGCCGGCTGGCCACGAGCCAGGCCTGCAGCAGCGGCGGCCGCAGCGCGTGCAGCGCGCGGCGTGCGTCCATGTCCCCGTCACTGCGGATCAGGGCGTGCAGCGCGCGGTAAGCCGCGCCCGTGGTCGTGGCCGGCGCCGTGGCCGCCGGCACGAAGTCGAGATGGCGCGGATCGGCGAGCAGCATCCAGGCGGGAAACTCGTCCACGGCGTACTCGATCTGGGCGGCGCGGAAGCTGCGCCAGTGCGCGCCCAGGCCGGCGTCGTCGCTGCCATGATCGAGCGCGGTTTCGGCTTGCTGCGGGTGCCGCCAGCACAGCCGCATCCAGGCCAGCCGCGCCTCGGCGAGGCGGCGGCTGTGCGCGAGGCTGCGGGCGTGGCGGCTGCACAGCGCAGCGTGCCGCGCCCAGTCCGGTACGCACTCGATGCTGGCCCGCGCGCGCTCGCCGTCACCGGCGCGCAGCCAGGCGTAGCTGGCGTGCAGCTCTGGCTGCGCCGGATCGTAGGCCTGCGAGGCACAGGCCACTGCGCAGGCCGCCCACAGCCCGGCGAGATAGGCATCGGCGTCGCGGCCGAGGTAACGGCGCGCGAGCGGGCGGACTTCGCGATCGAGCCATTCGATGCGCACGGACAGCTCCGCCGGCGGTGCGCTCAGCGCGTCGATCAAACCGGCGAGCGACTCTGCGCCCGCCGGATCCTCGCACTGCGCCAGCAACGCGCGCGCCTGGTCCGGCTGCTGCGCCAGCAGTGCGGCGCGTACCTGGTTTTCGGCGTAGGTGTTGCGGCTGTCGCGGAACAGATCGAACTGCACCGTGGACTCCGCGCGCCGCATCACGCAGGCGCAGTGGCGCAGCAGGGCGCGCTGCGACGGCGTCGCCGGCTCCGGCAGCCTGGGCACCGCCGCATCGGCGACGGCCTCGAGACCCTGGCGACGGCAGTGGTCCTGCGCCAGCCGCAAGACCTGGTTCGCGGCCGCGACATCCGTCGGCCAGGCCGGCAGCTCCGCGTCCGGCGGCAGCAGGCGCAGGCTTTGCAGCAGCGGCACCGGCTCGAGCAGGCCGTCGCGCAGCAGCAGCGCATCGACCGCTTCGGCGATGCGGGCGATGCCGGGTTCGGGGGCCGGCATTACCATGGAGACTCACTTCCCCTTCGTCGCGCTCTTCTTTGGCGCGCGCTTCCATCGGGCGGACAGGACTTGCAGCTGCCGGTTGATTCGGGCGACGTCGACCTGCTCCGGGTCCCAGTCGTCACCGATCCACTCGCGCATCTCGTCGTGCTCTTCGTGCTCAGGGTCGCTTAGAACCTCCAGCAGGTTGGCATACCCCCACGGCCCGCCACAGTCTTCCGGCGGACCGGCGCGCGCCGCCTTCAAGCACGACGGCACGACGACTTCGGGGCCCGGCTCGACGACGGCCTTGACCGTGGCGTCGTGCAGCCAGTCGTCGCCGAAGTCGTACCAGTACACGAACTTCGCAGCCTTGGTCGGGGCAAGGTCCATGAGCGTGGCCTTGCGCTCGTCGCGCACGGAAGGACCATCGTCCGCAAAGAAGCCACCGCCCGGCTCCGGCCGCCCGAAGCGCAGCTCGCCGAGGCCACGCACGCCGTTGCTGAACTCGTGCACGTGGCAATCCTCCCAGCCCATGGCGACCTGGATGACCTGGTGCAGGCGGTCGAGGCGGATGTCCGAAGGCAGCAGCAGCTCGCGCCAGATCGCGGGGCGGGTGTGGCGGAGCGTGAGCTTGATGTGATGGAGGGTGGTCATAGGGGGTTATCGAAGCGGCAACCTGTGCGGCAGCAAAAGGCGGCGCAACGGCCTGTCGCCATGCGGGCATGAGCGGTAGCGTACTCGCACCGGCGCCAGGCGGCACGCGCCTTCGGCGCAGTCGATCCCGGCGATCACGCAAGCCGCACGCCCAGCGCCGCGGCCGCACGCCGCAGGTCCACGTCGAAGGTCGCCAACGGCAGGCCGCGGCGCAAAGCGAGATGGAGGTAGGTCGCGTCGTACGCCGTCAAGCCGTGGACGCGGGCCAGTTCCAGCACCTCGGGCAGGCCGGGCGGCAGCACAGGCTCGATTTCGAGCGGGCGGTCGAGCAGGCTGCCGAGAATCCGGGCGACGATGGGCGCGTCGATCCGGCCTCGCCGTTCGGCGCCGAGCAAGCTGTTGCCGACTTCGATCAACCAGAGTGGCGGCACCACCCATTCGGCATCACGAAGCGCCACAAGCACTGGATCGGGGCAGTTCTCGTCGGGCAGGACACAGGCCAGAAACGCGCTGCAGTCGACGACAAGCCGAGGCATCACCGTCGGCCTTCGTTCTTCCAGGCGGTGATTTCTTCCCTGGTGATGCTCACGCCACGCCGTCGCAGGTCCTCGCGCAAGGCCATCAAGTCATCCCAAGCGCTGCGTCGCCGTTCGATATCCGGCTGTCCGGCCGGGATCAACTCGGCCACCGGCTTGCCGTGCTTGGTGATGGTAATGCGCTCGCCGCGCGCAACCCGCTCGAGCAGCTTGGGCAGATGGGTCTTGGCCTCGTAAACACCCACTTCCATGGCCGCCTCTGGTCTGGTCTGAATTCGGACCAGTTTAAGCCGGTCAAGCGCGCCGGTAAACCTCGGCGCCCTCTTGCTTGAACTGCTCCGCCTTCTCGGCCATGCCGCGCTCGATCGCGGCCTGCTCGTCGGCGCCGAGCTTGGCGGCGTAGTCGCGCACGTCCTGGGTGATCTGCATCGAGCAGAAGTGCGGGCCGCACATGCTGCAGAAGTGCGCGAGCTTGGCGCCTTCCTGCGGCAGCGTCTGGTCGTGGAACTCGCGCGCCTTCTCCGGATCGAGACCGAGGTTGAACTGGTCTTCCCAGCGGAACTCGAAGCGCGCCTTGCTCAGCGCGTTGTCGCGGACCTGCGCAGCGGGATGGCCCTTGGCCAGATCGGCCGCGTGCGCGGCGATCTTGTAGGTGATGATGCCTTCGCGCACGTCGTTCTTGTCGGGCAGCCCCAGGTGCTCCTTGGGCGTGACGTAGCAGAGCATCGCGCAGCCGTACCAGCCGATGTTCGCGGCGCCGATGCCGGAGGTGATGTGGTCGTAGCCCGGCGCGATGTCGGTGGTCAGCGGGCCCAGCGTGTAGAACGGCGCCTCGTAGCAGTGCCTGAGCTGCTCGTCCATGTTCTCCTTGATCAGCTGCATCGGCACATGGCCGGGGCCTTCGATCATCACCTGCACGTCGTGCCGCCAGGCGATCTTCGTCAGCTCGCCGAGCGTGTGCAGCTCGCCGAACTGGGCGTCGTCGTTGGCATCGGCGATGCAGCCGGGCCGCAGGCCGTCGCCGAGGCTGAACGACACGTCGTAGGCCTTCATGATCTCGCAGATGTCTTCGAAGTGCGTGTACAGGAAGTTCTCCTTGTGGTGCGCGAGACACCACTTGGCCATGATCGAGCCGCCGCGCGAGACGATGCCGGTGACGCGCTCGGCCGTCCACGGGATGTAGCGCAGCAGCACGCCGGCGTGAATCGTGAAGTAGTCCACGCCCTGCTCGGCCTGCTCGACCAGCGTGTCGCGGAAGATTTCCCAGCTCAGCTCCTCGGCCTTGCCGCCCACCTTCTCCAGCGCCTGGTAGATCGGCACGGTGCCGATCGGCACCGGCGAGTTGCGCAGGATCCACTCGCGCGTTTCGTGGATGTGCTTGCCGGTCGACAGGTCCATGACCGTGTCCGCGCCCCAGCGCGTGGCCCAGACCATCTTCTCGACTTCCTCGGCGATGGACGAGGTCACCGCCGAGTTGCCGATGTTGGCGTTGATCTTCACGCGGAAGTTGCGGCCGATGATCATCGGCTCCAGTTCCGGATGATTGATGTTGGCCGGGATGATCGCGCGCCCTGCGGCGACTTCCTCGCGGACGAATTCCGCAGTGACCTCGGCCGGCAGACGCGCACCGAAGCGCTGACCGCGGTGCATGCGCTTGAGGTACCCGGCCCTCTCGTAGGTCTCGCGCAGCTCGCTCATCCGGGCGTTCTCGCGGATGGCGATGTACGCCATCTCCGGCGTCACGATGCCCTTGCGCGCGTAGTGCATCTGCGAGACGTTCGCGCCGCCCTTCGCGCGCCGGGGGGCCTGGATGTGAGCGAAGCGCAGGGATCGCGTGGCCTCGTCGGCGGCACGGATGCGGCCGTAGATCGAGCTCGGTCCCTTGAGCCGCTCGGTGTCACCGCGCGCGTCGATCCAGGCGGCGCGCAGGCCCGGCAGCCCGGCCACGAGGTCGATGCGCGCGTCCGGGTCGGTGTACGGCCCGGAGGTGTCGTAGACCGTGACCGGCGGATTCGGCTCGAGGCCCTGCGCCGCGCGCGTCGGTGTCAGCGCGATCTCGCGCATCGGCACGCGGATGCCGTGCGGGCCTTCGACGTGGATCTTGCGGCTGCTGGGAAACGGCTTGCGGACTTCGGCCGAGAGCTCTTCGGCCTTGCGGAAGATGTCCTGCGCTACGGCGCTCATTGGATTGCCCTCTGCTCCGGCAGAGGAAAAGCGCACGAGGATCGACCCCGGCAAGCCTTCCCTCCGCCGGTGTTGTATATAACGAACCGGCCAGGTTCCAAGGGTCTGATCTCAGCCCACCGCATGGCGGGCACCCCCGGCTTGGAGGCGATCACGATAGGGCAAGGGCCGGCCGCCGACAAGGGGACCGAGACCGGCCCGGGCGCCGCGCGCGATTCAGTCCGCTTCTGCTACGGGTGCCGGAGTGCGTGGCCAAACGTCTGCGTCATGACGGCGCTTCGCCGGCCGCCGCGTTTTCCACCTGCGACCACAGCCGCAGCAGGTTCTCGCCGAGGATCTTGCGGACCTGGGCCTCGGTATAGCCGCGTTCGAGCAGGGCGGCGACGAGGGCGGGATAGTCGGCCGCCGACTTGAGGCCGACCGGCAGCGTGTCGCCGAGGCCGTCGAAGTCCGAGCCCAGACCGACGTGATCGATCCCGGTGAGCGCGACGATGTGATCGATATGGGCGATGACATCGTCGATCGTCGCGTAGGGAAAGGGATGCTCGCGCTGGTAGTCGGCGATATAGCTCTGCAGCCTGGGATCGTCGAAGCGGCCGATCCCTTCGGCTTTCATGAAGGCGCCGATGGCCGCCGTTGCCGCGCTGTAGGCTTTCTGCGCCGGCTCGGTCAGAAAGCCGGAGCCGAAGTTGACCATGATGAGGCCGCCGTGCGCCGCCAGCGCGCGGATCATCTCGTCGCTCATGTTGCGTTCCCAGCCCGGCGTGAAATGCCGCGCCGAGGAATGCGTGGCCACGACCGGCGCCGCCGACACTTCGAGCACGTCGAAAAAGGCGGCGTCGGAGATGTGCGAGACGTCGACCATGATGCCGAGCGCGTTCATGCGCGCCACGACTGCGCGGCCGAAGTCGCTGAGGCCGCCGTGGGGCCTTTCCTGAGAATACGACGAGTCGCTGATGCGGTTGGGCTCGGCATGGGTCAGCGTGATGTAGCGAATGCCGCGTGCGTGGAAGTGGTCGAGGTTGGCGAGTTCGCCTTCGAGGCCGGCGCCGTTCTCCATGCCCATCGGCAGCGAGATCTTGCCCGCCGCATGGTTGCGGCGCACGTCCGCGGGGCTGCGCGCCAGCGCGAAGAACTCCGGGGCCTCCCGGGCCATGCGCTCGACGGTGTCGATCAGCGCATCGGCCAGGGCCTTGGCACCGCCTTCCTTCTGGTAGCGCGCCGGGATATAGATCGACATGAACGGCGCGTCGAGCCCGCCGGCGCGGGCGCGTTGGCCGTCGAACTGGCGCTCCGGCATCGCCCGCGGATCGGTCCACTTCTGCTGCAGATGCAGCGGCGCGTCGATGTGGCCGTCGACGATGATCGCGTCCTGCGCGAGACGCAGCGCGCGTGCCTGCAGCGCCGCTTCGTCCGCCGGGTCCGGCGCCGCGGCGGCTGCGGCCGGCAGCGCCAGGGCCAGCGCCCAGGCCAGGTGCCGGACGCGGCGCTGCTTCGATACGCGGCCGGCCGTCACAGGAAACGCTTGGTGTAGGCCAGCGTGACGAAGCGCCCGCGCAGGTCGTGTACGGTGGGCACGAAGCCCTGGAACGGTGCCGCTGCGAACGGCGGGTCCTCGTCGGTCAGGTTGATGATGGACAGGCGCAGCGTGTCCGCCCACGGCGTACGGTAGCGAAGCTGCAGGTCGAAGCTGAGCCAGGAATCCACGGTGCGGGCGGCGGCGACCGGCCCGGCGTCCTCGTCGTCTTCGAAGCTGTCGATGTAGTTCGCCGTCAGCGTCGCACCGTAGGCGTCGAGCGACCAGTCGAGCGAGGCCGTTGCGCGATTTTCCGGGCGCTCGAAGGCGCCGGCCAGATCCTCGGTCTCGCCGCCCTGGGTGAGCTGCTCGTCGAAGCTCAGCAGATGGGTATACGCGATGCTGCCCTGCCAGTTGCCGTAGGCGCTCTTGCGGACATAGCTGAGGTTGAGGTCGATGCCATCGGTCTCCTGGCTGGCGGCGTTGCGCAGCGTGTCGCGGATCTCGAGCAGGCGCCCGGGCAGACCCAGCGCCGCTTCCTCCGGCGTCGGTGCGGCGCGTTCGATCGCGCCGGGCGGCACGCTGGCCGGGTCCGCCGCCTCCTGCAGCAAGAGCTGGCGCGTGTCCGTGGTGATGCGGTCGTCGATCTCGTAGCGCCAGTAGTCCACGGTCAGCGCCAGCGGTTCGCTGAGCTGCCAGACCAGGCCGGCGCCCCAGGACTCGGCCTCTTCGGCGTCGAGGTCCTCGTTGCCGGTGAACTGCACCGGCAGTTCCGTGGGATCGCAGTAGGTGCCCACGTCCGGCCCCGCGATCGCACAGCGCCGCTCGTCGATCAGGATCGGCGACTCGTCCGTGGGGCCGAGGCCGATCTGGGCCAGCGAAGGCGCGCGGAAGGCCGTCCCCCAGGACGCCCGCAGCGTCAGCGTCTCGAGCGGCTGGAAGCGCAGCGCGGCCTTGGGGTTCACGGTGGAACCGAAGTCGCTGTAGTCGTCGTAGCGCGCGGCGAGCTGCAGATCGGTGCGTGCCCACAGCGGAATCTGCAGTTCCAGGTAGGCCGAGCGCACGTCGCGCTCGCCACGGGTCTGGGTGGCTTCCGTGCCGACGATCAGGCCGCGCTGGAACTGTTCGTCCGGCGTGTCCTCCAGCTCCTCCCAGCGCGCCTCCACGCCCGCGGCCATCCCCAGCGGCCCGTGCGCCAGCTCGGTCAGGCTGCCCGAGACCCGGCCGTCCAGGGACTTGGTTTCCGCCTCGCTCAGCCGGATCGTGCGGACGGTGAAACGATCGACGACCTCCGGATCGTTGTCCGGAACGCCGAAGGGATTGAACTCGCCGCTGTCCAGGGCCGCCTGCGCCAGCTCGGCATTGACCATGCCGGAGACGCCGACCTGCTCGGCCTTGCTGCGCGCGTACTGCGCGCCCAGCTCCCACTCCCAGGTGTTGAAGTTTCCGCGCAGGCCCTGCAGCGCGCGCAGGTTGGTCGTCTCGATGTCGAAGCTGCGCGCGCCGGATTCGATGAAGCGGTAGATCATGCCGACCTCTTCACCGTAGGGGTTGTCCGGGTGCGAGGCCGGGACTCTGAACTGCAGGAAGCTGGGGCTGGGCGCGCCGACCACGCTGCTGGTGTTGTACTGCGCCTGCAGCTCGGTGAACGCGCTGACGGTCTCGTTGAAGTCGAACTCGTACATCGCCAGACCGCCGCTGCGCTCGGCGGCACCGAGCGCGGCCTGCCAGGTGATGTAGTCGTAGCGGCACAGGCCGCCGGAGATCAGCTCCGGCGGACAGGCCGGATCGATGACCAGGCTGCCGTCGGAAAGCTGGAAGGTGCCCGGAGCACCGGCGCCGCTGCGCTGGTCCGTGCCACCCTGGCTGCGATGATCGAGCGTGGACGAGACCTCGCGGTCCGAATACATCAGCGGGCTGCGATCGTAGTAGTCGAGCACCAGCGTCATGCGGCTGCGGCCGTTGCCGGCCGGATCATTGCCCCAGACCAGGCTCGCCCGCGTTTCGTGCGCGTCCTCGTCCTCCCAGGTATCGCCGTAGGACAGCGACAGCTCGGCGCCCTGGAAGTCGCGGCGCAGAATGATGTTGACGACGCCGGCGATCGCATCCGAGCCGTACAGCGCGGAGGCGCCGTCCTTGAGCACTTCGATGCGCTCGATCGCGGCCAGCGGGATGGTGTTGAGATCGACGAAGGCGGTCGTGATGCCTTTGGCGTACGGGCTGATCGAAACCCGCCGGCCGTTGAGCAGCACCAGCGTCGCATCGGCGCCCAGGCCGCGCAGCGAAATGCCGGCGCCGCCGGGGCCGGTGTCGTCCTGGTCGTTGCCCTGCGCCCAGAAGGTGCCGGCCCCGGCCTCGGGCAGTTGGCGCAGCAGTTCGGTCAGCGAGGTGTATCCGGAATTCTCGATCTGCTCGCGATCGATCGAAATCACCGGGGTCTGCCCCTCCACGTCGATCTGCCGGATACGCGAGCCGGTGACCACCATGGGTTCCAGCTCGGCACTGCCGGCCGCGGACGATGCGGGCTCGGCCTGCGCCTCCACCGGACCGGATGCGAGGAGTGCCAGCGCCGCGACCGCGGCCGCGAAGCCCAGGCAGCCGCGGCGCCCCGAAGCCAGCCGGATGCAAGAAGTCATGACTGCTCCCCCGCTTGCAAGTGTCGGGCATCGGTGCGCGCAACGAATGTGCCAAGACGGCCGCGACGATGCCGGATGCGCTCAGGGGCGCACGGCGATGACGTCGATCTCCACCAGCATGCCCGGCGCCGCCAGCCCGGCCACCTGCACGGTGGTGCGCGCCGGCAGATTGGGCTGGGCTTCGCCGCCGAAGAACTGCGTGTAGCCGGCCATGAAGCCCTGGAAGTCCATGACGCCGTTCTTCGCCGGATCGCCGACGAGGAAGGCCTGCATTTTCACGATATCGCCCATGCCCAGCCCCAGGCTCTTGAGCGTTTCGTCGATGCGCGTCAACGCGGAGACGGTCTGTGCCTGGGTATCACCCCAGTAGTCGGCCGAGAATTTCTCGGCATCCGGCTTGGCCGGCGCCGGCGTCTTGCCGCTGACGAAGACCAGGTCACGGCCCGCCGGCACTTCGACGGCATTGGCAATCGGAAAATCCGAGCCCGGAATCGGATGGCGCTTCACTTCGGGCGGGCTCGTCGGTGCGCTCGTCTCTGCGCTCATGCCCGCGCTCGTCTGTGCGCTCGTGTCCGCGCTCGTGTCCGGCGGCGAGCACGCACAAAGCACGCCGGCAGCAAGACCGGACAGAAGTACTCGCAACAAGGTTTTCGGCATCACATGCTCCCGTTTTCTGGCCGCGCTCAGGCGTGAACTCGGCGGTTGATCAGATCAATCACTGTATGCGCCGAATAGACGGCGCCTTCCTGCCAGCCGGAGTGGTAGCTCATCTGGTCTCCGACCATGTAGTGGCGGCCCTCGGCCTGGCGCAGCACCGGATAGTGCGTCTTGCGCGCTTCTTCCGACCAGTCCGGCGCACAGCCGAACAGATAGGGCACTTTCTGCCAGGCGACGCTGACCCCGCAGTCCATCATCTTGCTGTAGCCGGGATGGAGCTTTTCGCCCTGCGCCAGTGCGCGCGCCAGCCGCTGCTCGGGCGGCAGCTGCGCGAACTTGTCGCCGACCGCGGGCGAAAACGTGTAGGCGCCGAGCACCACGCCCTTTTTCTGATGGAAGCCGTGCGGCGGGTACCAGATTTGCAGGATGTCCTGGTCGGTCCAGGAAATGCCGCCGTAGATGTGGTCGTCTTCTTCCCAGAAGCGGCGCCTGGCCTGAAAGCCGATTTTCAGCAGCTTGCCGGGCGCGACGGCCTTGAGCGCCGCGCGGTAGCGCTCGGAGAAGTTGTTGTCGATGCCGGCGGCGACGTAGGCCGGCGCGCCGTTGATGCAGAAGTCCGCGCTGATCTCGCGCTCGCCACCGCCGGGATCCTTGTAGCGGACTCGCACCCGGGACTCGTCGTTGAAGATGCCGGTGACCGGTGTTTCGGTGCGGATCACGCCGGGCAGCCGGGCGACGAAGCCGCGCACGATCATGTCCATGCCGCCGACCGGCTGCATCATCGTCGCCGCCATGTCCCAGAACTCGGCGAACTGCATCTTGAACTGCCAGTAATCGGAGCGCAGCAGGGCCTGCAGCGGGTACGGATCGTGCGGCTTACCCGGCTCCATCATCGCCTCGCCGTTGACGAAGCCGGCGCGCGGCGAGCCTTGATACCTGAACTGCTCGTCGAGGTCGCCGAACTGGCGCATGAAGGCTAGCAGCTTCTCGCGGTCTTCTTGGGAAAACTCTTGGTCGAGCGCATCCTTGTGGATCGCCTTGGCGAGCAGCTCGGCGATGCCGCCGCGGGCGTCGGTGATGAGGCGCTGCGCGCGCATGGGCTTGCCATCGAAGGCCTCGTTGCTGTGCACCCAGGCGGCGCGATTGTCGTTGACGAAGGGTTCGAGCGCGACGCCGAGCTCGCGGCAATATCCCAGTATGCCTTGGTGGTGGTACGGCAGCCGCGCCGGCCCGCAGTTCAGGTACAGGTGCGGCTCGTCGTCGAATTCGCAGGTCTGCACGCTGTCGTACTCGACCAGCTTGTCGCCGTGCCGCACCGTGCGGTTGCGGCCGCCGATGTGAGCGGTGGCCTCGAGCACCGTGCATTCGTAGCCGGCCTTGCCGAGCTCGTAGGCGCTGACCAGTCCGGCGATGCCGGAACCGACGATGACCACGCGCTTGCCCTTGCCGGAGCCCGCCGGCAGCTTCGGCGGTCCGGCATAGGCCGGCGGCACGGCGACGATGCCCAGCGCCGTCATCGCGCCGTACAGCCGCACGCTGCCGGCGGCCAGACCGAGCCGCGTCAGAAAGTCCCGCCGCGTCCAGCGTGGATGCTGCGTCGATTCGCTCATGCTTGCGTCGTCTCCCGGGCCCGTCTTCGCTATTCGGGCTTGCTCATGCGCCGGATCAGCGCCTCGATCTCCTCGTCACTGCAGTCGCGGCAGATGCCGCCCATCATCAGCGTGCCCGGCACACCGTCGTGCACGCTCTTGAGCAAGGCCGGCATGCCCTTGTCCAGCCGCGGCGCCCAATCCCCGGCACGGCCGATCTTCGGCGCGCCGCCGGCACCGGTCGCATGACAGGCCGCGCAGACCTGGAGCTGCTGCTCGAGGTCGACCGCGCCCGACGGCCCCGGCAGCAGCCCCAGGACGAGCAACCCCAGGGCAGCTCCGCACCGCGGCCCCTTCGGCTTCTTGTGCATGCAAGAGCCTCGTCCCCGCGAGATCCTGGCCTCGCTGCGCGGCATGCTTCGAAAAGCAGCGTCCATGCCCGACGGTGCCGTGGCCCGGATCAAAATGTCGCCTCGGCCGTCAGATACACCGTGCGCTCGTTGCCGTAGTTGTAGTAGCCGTTGTTTTCGTCCGGCGAAATGACGCCCCAGTACTCTTCGTCGAAGAGGTTGTAGACGTTCACGGTCAGCCTGAGCCCGCTGAGGAGCCCTTCGGCCGACTTGGCGTCGTATCCGACGCCGAGGTTCACCAGGGTATAGCCATCGACCGTTTCCGCACCGGTCGTCGCACCGGAGCGCTCGCCGGTGTACTTGGCGTCGGCATTGACGAAGAAATTCTGTGGCAACCGGTAGCTGGCATCGATCGAGAACATCACCTTGGGGGTGTCGGGGATTTGTTCTCCCTCGACATCGACCTCGCGCGTCTGGGTGTCCGGGGTGGCGGGGTCGTTGTCCGCGTCTTCGAACGCGAAGTAGTTGTCCTGGAATTCGGAACGATTGAGCGTCAGCGTCGATCCCAGCCGCAGCCGCTGACTGGCGACCCAGATCAGTCCGAACTCGGCGCCGTAGGTCCGTATGCTGCCGACGTTCTGAAAGATGTTCTCGCCGACCCGGAACGGATCGAATCTGGTCAGTTCGAGAATGCGGTCGTCGTAGTCGATGTAGTACAGCGAGGCCGTCCCACTGAGCCGGCCGCGCGAGGTCCGCAGACCGAGGTCGACATTTTTGGACGTCTCCGGCTCCAGGTCCGGATTCGTGGTCACGGCGACCAGCGCGTTGCGCGGCGTTGAGCTGAAGTTTTCGGCGTAGTTGACGAACACTTCCTCGAAGTCGGTGAGCGCCAGCGTGGCACCGATCTGCGGCTGGAACCAATCCTCGTCGCTGACTTCGAAGCTCGAGTACAGCCCGCGGTTGAATGCATCCGTATTGGCAATGCCGGCGAACTTGCGCTCTACCCGGAGTCCCTTGTTGCCGGCCGCCAGGGTCAGACGGCCATCGAACAGCCGCAGCGTATCCTTGACGTAGAACTGCGTGACCTTGGTGTTGAACGTGCGGTCGTAGTAATTGATGATCTGCGTCTGCTCGAAGTCGAAGTTCCCGGTGGCCGGATCGATGTGATAGAGCGGCCGCCGCTGATAGAAGTCGTAGTCTTCGTACCAGCCACCGAGCGCCAGCTCGTTGATGGCGGTCGTCCATAGCAGGGCGGCGGTCGTGCCCTTGCGGTTGCCGCCCATGCGTTCGAGTCGCTTGGCGACGAGATCCTCGTCCGGTTCCGAAACATCGGTACGCGCCGGATCGCCGCCCAGCTCCGGATTGATCGCATCCTCGTAGAGACTCCGCGCCGCCGCCGGCGGCACGCTGCCGACGCCATAGCCTTCCTTGTCCTCGTAGTACGGCACCAGGGTCAGGCGCAGCATCGGCGTCAGCAGGAAATCGGCGTTGAGGTTGACCAGCTGATCCTTGCGGCCATTGGTCCAACCTTCGATGTTGAGCGCGTCCTGGTTGGGGTCGCCGGTCGCGGTCTCGCTCAGCGGAAAGATATTGGTACCATCGGCCAGATACAGCGGTGTGTCATGGTCGTCGCGCTGGTTGTAGCGGTAGGCAAGCGTGAGCGTGTGTCCTCCGTCGAGCACCTGCTTGAGCTTGGCTTCGAGATGGTCCCGCTCCATGTACGCCTTGTGCAGATCGGGCTGTACCGAACGCCGCCGCGAACCGGAAATGTAGGCCGTGGGCCCGCCCTGCCATAGCGCCGGCGTATCCATGCGGATGAAATTGCGGACCAGCTCGTTGCTGCCGGCCGTCGACGAGCTAACCACCGACCATGCACCGTTGGGGTCGGACGAGAAATAGCGGATCGAACCGCCGAGCGCGTGATAGGACGGCATCGTCACGTCGCCGGAGCCCTGGGCGAGCGAGATTTCCGCGAGATTCTCCGACTCCACGTAGCGGTTCGGCGGGCTGCCTTCGCGAACGTCGGAAGTTTCCAGCGGCACACCGTCGAGCGATACGCCGATCTGCTCGGTCGAGAATCCGCGGATACGGATCGAGGTGCCAAACTCGTAAGTGCCGAAAGGGTCGGACAGCTGCACGTTCACGCCCGGCAAGGATGCCAAGTAGGACTGCGGCGAGCGGCCCGGCACTTCCTGCTGGATGTCGTCGAACAGCAGCGAACTGGTCGAGCGTGTGATGCCCCGGCCGATGACCGTGATCGTTTCCACTTCTTCGCCGGAATCCTCGGTCACGGACTGCTCTTCAGACTCGTCCTGCGCCTGCGCGCTGGCGAGAAGCGTTGCACCCGCCAGCGCAAAGGCCGCCCACCGCCCGCTCCGCCGCGTGACGGCGGCGCCATAAAGCTTTCCCATACTCGTTCCCCTGTTTGAGGATGAAGTGGTTTTTCGCCCATCTCCTCCGAGCCCTATTGGGAGTGCGTATCGGACCCTTCGCGCCATCAAGACGCTGCAATAACGGTGCCACAAATGTGGCCGTTTTCTTGCGGCAGGAAACCTACGATCGGTCGCCGGGAGCATCAAAGTCGTATCCGGTCGCTCGCCGGCGCGGGTCTCCCGAAGACCTCCTGCTAGTAGTGGGGGCAGCTAAAGCAAGCGCGCGCCATCGCTGGGCGCGGCGGAAGCGGCCGTGCACCGCCTTGCGGCGCGCCGCCGTGTGGCGCAGCGCCCCGCTCGAGGTCCGCGCCGCTCCTGCGAAGCGCTCGCAGGATGCGGCAGTGCTTCTCCCCGATCGCCGGTCGCGGTCCTCGGCGCTCAGGGGCAACTCCAGATCGTCCAGATGCACCGCCTTGGCCAAGGCTTCGGCGAGGTAGCCGCGCATGTCGGCCCGCACGGCGCGGGCCTGGATCGGGCGTCCGCCCAGTGGACCGCCTTGGTGGTGGTAGTAGGCCGACTCGTTGCGCATGGCGAACGGCTCGACGGCGACACCAAGCTCCTTGCAGTAATCCAGCGTCACATGCCACTGCGGGATGCGCGCCGGGCCCGGATTCAAATAGTGGCCGGGGTCGAAGCGGCACTGCTGCTCGGTGCCGTCCACTTCGCGGAAGCGGTCGCCGCCACGGATGGTCCAACTGCGTCCACCGGGCCGCTCGCGCGCTTCCAGAATCCGGCAGCGATAGCCGAGCTTGCCGAGCTCGTAGGCGGCGGCCAGACCGGCCAGGCCCCCGCCCAGAATGAGCACCCGCCGGCCGTCACCGCGACCCTCGAGGCGCAGCGGCCCGCCGGCATGCGCGCCCGGCTGCGCGAGCAGCCCCAGGCCGGTCATGGCGGTGTACAGGCAGGCCCCTTGCAAAGCCAGTTGCGAGAGCAGTTCGCGTCGCGTGATTGTCATGACTGTGCTCTGTTGACTAGAAGTCGCCGAGGACCGCGAGACAGGCCGAGCGCGGCGCGCCTTTGATCAAGCTGCCCATGGCTTCGGCTTCGTTGAGTTGCCCCCTGGCGCTGCGCGCCATCCGGCGCGGATGAAGTGGTTTTCGTTCATCTCCTCCGAGCCGGACCGTATCGGACCCTTCGTGGCATCAGGACGCCGCAATAACGGTGCCACGATGAGGCTGTCTTCTGGTTCTGTCGGCCCCCGGACGGGATGTGCAGGCTCGGGAAGCCCTTGCTGGAACAGGCCAGGGCGGCCGCCGGCGGCAGGCGGCCTGCGCGGTTCGCGCGCAGCGCGAAAACCGGATCGGCGCGGCAGGGAACCTACGTACATCCGACACCTGCCAGGGAGAGACGCCATGCCGAGTCCGTTCCACCTTTCGGTCAAGAATGCCGCCGCGCTGCTCGCGGCGACGCTGCTGCTCGCCGCCTGCGACGACGATGACGATGACGACGGCTACATGACGCCGCCGTCCACCGACACGACGCCGCCCAGCGTGACGCTCGAGGCGCCGGACCCGCCGGTGAGCCGCACGGTCGCGCTGACGGCGACCGCCAGCGACAACGTCGCCGTGACGCGCGTCGACTTCATCGTCGACGGCGCCGAGATCGGCAGCGACACGAGCGCGCCGTACGGCGTCGACTGGGATACGTCGACGGTCGCCGACGGCGAGCACATGGTGCTCGCGCGCGCCTACGACGAGGCCGGCAACACGGGCGACTCGGACGCGCTGCAGCTCGAAGTCGACAACGAGCGCAGCTACACGGTAACGCTGTCGGGCCAACAGGAAGTGCCGCCGGTCGAGACCGCGGCCAGCGGCGAGGCGATGTTCGAGGTCAATCTCGCGACCGGCGCGATCACCGGCATGCTGACGGTCGAGGATGTCGCCGCGACCGCGGCGCACATCCACGACGCCTTCGCCGGCACGAACGGCAGCATCATCGTGCCCCTGGTGCAGGACGCCTCCGATGCCGACGTCTTTGCCGTTGCGGACGGCACCAGCCTCACGGCCGAGCAGGTCGACCGCCTGCTCGCCGGCGCGCTCTACGTCAACGCGCACAGCCAGGCGCATCCCGGCGGCGAGATCCGCGCACAGCTGTTCGCGGCGCCGGTCGAGGTGCTGTTCACGCCGCTGTCCGGCGACCAGGCGGTACCGCCGGTCGAAACCGACGCCTCGGGCCTCGCCGCGACCACGGTGAACCGGCAGACCGGCGCCCTGGTCGCGCACCTGCACACGAGCGGCGTCGACGATGCGACCATGGCGCACCTCCACCGCGGCGAGCCGGGCGTCGCCGGCCCCGTGGTCGTGCCGCTGGTGCAGGACGAGATGGACATCAGGCACTGGTTCGCGGACGACGCGACGCTGGACGCCGCCACGCTCGCGGACTACGCGGACGGGCTGCTGTATGCGAACGTACACACGCCGGCGTTCCCGGACGGTGAGATCCGCGGCCAGATCCTGCCGCCGGGTGCCGATCCGTCCGGCCCGCCGGAGCCGGTCGTCACGCTCAGCGCGATCCAGGACTCAGTGTTCTCGCCGCGCTGCGCGGTCTGCCACAACGGTGTCGGCGCTTCGCTGCCGGGATCTCTGAACCTGTCGAGCGCCGCCGCCAGCCACGCCGCCCTCGTCGGCGTCGCCAGCCTGGAGGTGCCGGAGCTGCTGCGCGTCGCGCCCGGCGATCCCGA
>JBFMCQ010000077.1:0-17643 GCA_040754295.1 Pseudomonadota bacterium
GACCGCGACCGGCTGCAGCATCTGCTCGATGAGGAGTCGCGATGACCGCGCTATGGATGGGCGCCGTCATCGCGCTCGCGGTCGGGTTGAGCTTGCGGCCCTTGTGGTCGCGTGCGCCGGGCACCGGCATGCGCCGGCGCGCCGCCAACGTCGCCGGCTACCGCAGCCGCATCGCCGAGATCGAAGCCGAAGTCGCCTCGGGCACGATCGAGCCCGAAGCGGCGCAGCGGATGCGCGACGAGACTGCGGCGCGGCTGCTGGCCGATGCCCAAGCCGATGCCGCGACCGAGCCGGCGCTGCCCCAGCAGGCACGCTCGTGGCGCGTGCCCGCCGCCGGCGCCGCGCTGATCGCAGCGGTGAGCGTCGCCGGCTACTACCTCGACGACAGCCACGAGGTGGCGTCGTGGATCGCCGAAGCGGGCACGGACCCGGAAGCGGCGCAGCGGCTCGCGGTCGACGACATGGTGCGCCGCCTCGAGCAGCGTCTGCAGCGCGAGCCGGAGGACGCGCAGGGCTGGGCGATGCTCGGACGTTCGTATTTCGTGCTCGGCCGTTACGCCGAGTCGGCGGCCGCCTACGAGCGCGCGAACCGCCTGGTCAGCGCCGCGCCGATTCCGGACTGGCTCGCCGACGAGGCCGAAGCGCGGGTGCTGCTCGGCGACCACCAGATGCAGGGGCTGCCGCGGCAGCTGTTCGAGCGCGCGCTGGCGCTCGAACCCGGCCAGCCGAAGGCGCTGTGGTATGCGGGCCTGGCCGCGGCGCAGGCCGGCGAATACGGCGTCGCCGTGGATCGCTGGCTGGCGCTGCGCGAAACCGAGCTGCCGGACGAGTTCCGCACGGTGCTCGACCGGCATCTGCAGGAGCTCTCGCAGCTGGCCGGCCGCGAGCTGCCGCAGGCGTCGCCGCCGGCAGACACCGTGCGTCTGACGCTGGACATCGACGTCGCCCCCGAGCTCGCCGGCGAGATCGGTGCCGGCGACGTCCTGTTCGTCGTCGCCCGCCGGCCGGATGCGCCGGGGCCGCCGCTCGCGGTTCGCCGCCTGAGCGCGAGCGAGCTGCCGCTGCGCATCACGCTCGACGACGACAACGCGATGGCGCCGGGCGTGAAGCTGTCGATGGCGGATCGCTGGGAGGTGATCGCGCGCGTCAGCCGCGCCGGCACCGCGCAGGCACAGTCCGGCGATCTCGAGGGCCGCACGACAGTCGGCCGCGACGACGCGCGACAGCCGGTCCCGCTGCGGATCGGCCGGCGCGTTCCCTGACCCCTGCGCCAACGGAGGACGCTCGCATGACCGCCATCCTTTCGCAGCTCCCGGACGCGCAACGGCTGTATCTCAAGGCGGCGACGACCCTCACGCGCAGACCCAGGGGGCGGCCGTCGCTGCCGGCACTCGACGTCGCGGTCAACGACGTCGGCGCCGACGCCCGGCATCTGGCGGACTACTGCGAGGTCTGCGGCTTCGCGCAGACCGACCCGCTGCCGATCACGTTTCCGCATGTGATGGCCGGCGCACTGCATCTGCATCTGCTGACGCAGAAAGCGTTTCCGTTGCCGCTGCTGGGGCTGGTCCACGTGCGCAACCAGATCCGTCAGTCGCGCCCCTTGGCCGCCGGCGAGCGCTTCGATCTGCGGGTGCGCATCGGCGACTCGCGTGACGTGCGCCAGGGCATCGAGTTCGATCTGCTCACCGACGCGAGCGTCGGCGGCGAAGCGGTGTGGCGCGAGACCAGCACGATCCTGCACCGCATACCCGGACCCAAGGGCGGCGCGCAGCGCCCGGAGCCGGAGCCGGGGCCGTTGGCGGAGTACCGCAGCTTGAGCGCACCGGCCGATATCGGGCGGCGCTATGCGCGCGTCGGCCGCGACTACAACCCGATCCATCTGGCGCCGCTGGCGGCGAAGCTGTTCGGCTTCAAGCGCCATATCGCGCACGGCATGTGGTCGCTGGCGCGCTGCGCCGCGGAACTCGAAAAGGAGCTGGGGCGGGCGCCGGCGACGCTCGAGGTGCAGTTTCGCCAGCCGCTGTTCCTGCCGGGCCGCGTGACCCTCAAATTCGTGAAAAATGCCGATGCGATCGACTTCTCGCTGTTGTCCAGCCGCGCCGGCCAGACCCATCTGAGCGGGTCGCTGCGATAGACTATCGACCCCGCGAAAAAGGGACAGAACATGCGAATTCGCAAAGCTGTGTTTCCGGTGGCGGGTCTGGGCACCCGATTCCTGCCGGCAACCAAGGCCAGCGCCAAGGAAATGCTGCCGATCGTCGACAAGCCGCTGATCCAGTACGCGGTGCAGGAAGCGATCAGCGCCGGCGCGCAGGAGCTCATCTTCATCACCGGCCGCTCGAAGAATTCCATCATGGATCACTTCGACAAGGCCTACGAGCTCGAAGCCGAGCTGCAGTCGCGCGGCAAGACCAAGCTCCTCGAGCAGGTCCAGGACATCGTTCCGCCCGGCGTGACCTGCATCTTCATCCGCCAGGCCGAGGCCCTGGGTCTCGGCCACGCCGTTTTGTGTGCGTGGCCGGCGGTCGGCGACGAGGATTTCTACGTCATTCTCGCCGACGATCTCATCGACGGGCGCCTGCAGCCGGCGCTGGCGCAGATGCACCGCGTCTACCAGCAGTACGGCACCAGTGTGCTCGCGGTGCAGCGCGTGCCCAAGGAAGACGTCAGCAGCTACGGCATCGTCGAGACGCAGCCGGTGGGGCCGGGCCTTTCCGAGATTCGGCGCATGGTCGAGAAGCCCAAGCCGGCCGACGCACCGAGCAATCTCGCGGTCGTCGGCCGCTACATCCTGACGCCGCGCATCTTCAAGCTGCTGGAGCGCACGCAGCGCGGTGCCGGCGGCGAAATCCAGCTCACCGACGCGATCAGCGCCATGCTCAACGAGCAGACGGTGCTCGCATACGAGTTCGAAGGCACGCGTTACGACTGCGGCTCCAAGCTCGGCTATCTGCGCGCGAACGTCGAGTACGCGCTCAAGCACCCCGAACTCGCCGACGAGTTCCGTGCCTACCTGCAAGAGCGCACGGCGGAGTGGAAGCCCGGCGTCACCAAAGCCCGGGCCTGAAGAGGATGTGATCGTGAGGAGCATCACGGCAACGCGATGGTCCGCTTGTTTCGACGGTCGGCGCCATGGATGGCGCCGGCTTGTACAGGACGCGCCCCAATGACGAAGAGCAAGTATCAGAGCTTCATCGAATCCTCCTCGATCCAGGGCGCCAACGCGCCCTACATCGAAGCGTTCTACGAGCAGTTCCTCGACGATCCGGAATCGGTCGATCCGAGCTGGCGCGCGTACTTCCGCCTGATCCAGGATCAGAATGCGCCGCGCGAGGTTGCACACAGCGACGTCATCGCGCGCTTCCAGCGGCTGGCGCGCGAGCCGCGCCGCGTCGTCGCCGCCGAAGCGGGCTTCGATGCGACGGCTGCCGAGAAACAGGCGGGCGTGCTGCGCCTGATCAACTACTACCGCATGCGCGGCCATCAGGCGGCCAAGCTCGATCCGCTGGGCCTCGCACCGATCCCCGTGGTGCCGGATCTCGATCCGGGCTTCCACGGGCTGGGACCGGAGGATCTCGACACGGTCTTCAATGTCGGCTCGCTGGCGACGCACAGCGACCGCCTGCCGCTGAAGGAAATCATCCGCATCGTTCGCGCCGTTTACACCGACACGATCGGCGCGGAGTACATGTATCTGACCGAGACCGAGGAGAAGCGCTGGATCCAGAAGCGGCTGGAGCCGCTCGCGTTCCAGCCCAAGCTCACGGTCGAGCGCAAGCTCGAGGTGTTGCGCCAGCTGGTCGCGACCGAGGGTCTGGAGCGCTACCTGCACAAGAAGTACGTCGGCCAGAAGCGCTTCTCGCTGGAAGGCGGCGATGCGCTGATCCCGGCGCTCGACGAGGTGCTGCACGGCTGCGCCGCGCGCGACGTCGAGGAAATCGTCATCGGCATGGCGCATCGCGGCCGGCTCAACGTGCTGGTCAACATCCTCGGCAAATCGCCCAAGGAACTGTTCGCCGAGTTCGAGGGCAAGTACAGCGCCGAGGACCTGAAGAAAGCCGGCGACGTGAAGTACCACATGGGCTTCTCGACCGACGTCGAAGTCAGCGGCAAGCGCCTGCACCTGGTGCTCGCGTTCAACCCTTCGCACCTGGAGATCGTCAATCCGGTGGTCGAAGGCTCGGTCAAGGCGCGGCAGACGCGCCGCGACGACGCGCGCGGCGAGAAGATCGTGCCGGTGCTGATCCACGGCGACGCGGCGTTCGCCGGCCAGGGCGTCGTCATGGAGACGATGCAGCTGTCGGAGGCCAATGGCTACAGCACCGGCGGCACGGTGCACATCATCGTCAACAACCAGATCGGCTTCACGACGCCCAATCCGATCGAAGCGCGGCCCGGCGAGGAGGCGCGCACCTCGCGCTACTGCACCGATATCGCCAAGATGCTCGAAGCGCCGGTGTTCCACGTCAACGGCGACGACGCCGAAGCGGTGGTCTTCGTCACGCGGCTGGCGATGGACTTCCGCAACGAGTTCCACAAGGACGTCATCGTCGACATCTGCTGCTACCGCCGCTGGGGCCACAACGAGGCCGACGAGCCGTCGGTGACCTCGCCGCTGATGTACGAGCGGGTCAAGAGCCATCCGACCCCGCTGACGGTCTACGCCGGCAAGCTGGAGGAGGAGGGCATACTGCCGAGGAACGAGGCCGAGAATCTGATCCAGCAGTACCGCGACGGACTCGACAAGGGCGAGAACATCGCGCGTGTGACGCTGGGCCTGGTCGGTAACAAGCACACGGTCGACTGGCGCAAGTACAGCCAGGGGGAATGGGACACGCCGGTCGACACGACGATCACGCCCGACGCGTTGCGCACGCTGTCCACGAAGCTGCTGGCGCTGCCCGAGGGCTTCACGCTGCATCCGCGCGTGCAGAAGATCTACGACGATCGCGCGAAGATGGCGGCAGGCGAGCTGCCGATGGACTGGGGCTTCGCCGAAACGATGGCGTATGCAGCGCTGGTCAACGAAGGCTTCTCGGTGCGCCTTTCCGGCCAGGACGCGCGCCGCGGCACGTTCTTCCACCGCCATGCGACCGTCCACGACTACAAGACCGGGGAGCGCTACACGCCGCTGACCGGGCTGGCAAAGGATCCGTGGCGGTTCGCCGTCAACGACACACTGCTGTCCGAGGAAGGCGTGCTCGGCTTCGAGTACGGCTACTCGACGACCGATCCGGAAACGCTGGTGATCTGGGAGGCGCAGTTCGGCGATTTCGCCAACGGCGCGCAGGTGCTGTTCGATCAGTTCATCGCCGCCGGCTATGCGAAGTGGGGCCGGCTGTGTGGACTGGTCACATTTCTGCCGCACGGCTATGAAGGGCAGGGGCCGGAGCATTCGTCGGCGCGCCTGGAGCGCTATCTGCAGTTGTCTGCCGAGAACAACCAGCAGGTCTGCGTGCCGTCGACGCCGGCGCAGATGTTTCACATGCTGCGCCGGCAGATGAAGCGCAGCCTGCGGCTGCCGCTGATCGTGATGACGCCCAAGTCGCTGCTGCGGCACCCGCTGTCGGTGTCGGAGCTGACCGACCTGACCAAGGGCGGCTTCCAGACCGTCATTCCCGAGGCCGACGCGCTCGACGCCGGCAAGGTCACACGCATCGTCTTCTGCGCCGGCAAGGTGTATTACGACCTCTATCAGGCACGGCAGAAAGCAGCGATCGACCACGTCGCCCTGGTGCGTGTCGAGCAGCTGTATCCGTTTCCGCGCGCGGGTTACGAGGCCGCGCTCGACGCATTCCCGAACGCCGGGGAAGTGCTGTGGTGCCAGGAAGAGCCCGAGAACCAGGGCGCCTGGTATCAGATCAAGCACCGGCTAGGCGCGTATCTGCGCCCGCATCAGCATCTGCTGTACGCCACGCGCAAGGGCTCGGCGACGACGGCTGTCGGCTATCTCAAGGTTCACCAGATGCAGCAGGAAGAGGTCGTGCGCGAGGCGCTGACCGGCGGCAAGAGAATGTAGGGCGGTCCAGGCACGCCGCCCAGGGTCCTACGCACAGGCAAGAGCAAAAGAGCGAGAGACGGAAAAAAGCAATGGCGATCGAAATCAGAGTCCCCAATCTGCCGGAGTCGGTGTCTTCGGCGACGGTGGCCGGCTGGCACGTGAAGGCCGGGGACGCGGTGCAGCGCGAACAGAATCTGCTGGACCTCGAGACCGACAAGGTCATGCTCGAGGTGCCGGCGGCGGAAGGCGGCGTGCTCAAGGAAATCCGCGTCGAGGCCGGCGCGACGGTGCAGGCCGGCGACGTACTCGGCGTGATCGAAGCGGGCAAGGCTGCGCCCGAGCCGGCGCGCAACGAAGCGGCGGCGCCGGCGAAGACCGCCGCACCCGCTGCCGCTGCCGACAACGAGGCGCAAAGCCCGGCGGTGCGCAAGCTGCTCTCGGAGCTGGGCCTGTCGGCCGCACAGATCAACGGCAGCGGCAAGGGCGGGCGCCTCACCGTCGACGACGTGAAAGCCTACGCCGAGAAGCAGAAGGCCGCGCCCCAACCGGCACCGGCGGCGAAGCCCGCCGCGCCGGCAGCGAAAGCACCGCCGCCTGCCGCCGGCATGCGCGAAGAGCAGCGCGTGCCGATGACGCGCATCCGCGCACGCATCGCCGAGCGCCTGCTCGACGCCAAAAACAGCACGGCGATGCTGACGACCTTCAACGAGGTCGATCTCAAGGCCGTCTCCGATCTACGCGCCAAGTACAAGGCAGACTTCGAGAAAGCGCACGGTGTGAAGCTCGGCTTCATGTCGTTCTTCGTCAAGGCGGCGATCGAGGCGCTGAAGAAGTACCCGGTGCTCAACGCCTCGGTCGACGGCACCGACATCATCTACCACGGCTACTACGACATCGGCATCGCCGTTTCCAGCGAGCGCGGACTGGTCGTGCCGATCATGCGCGACGCCGACCAGCTGTCGATGGCGGAGATCGAGAAGACCATCGCCGACTTCGGCAGCCGCGCGAAGAACAACAAGCTGACGATGGAGGATCTCTCCGGCGGCACCTTCTCGATCACCAACGGCGGCGTGTTCGGCTCGATGCTGTCGACGCCGATCCTCAATCCGCCGCAGTCGGCGATCCTGGGCATGCACGGCATCACCGAGCGCCCGGTCGTCGTCGACGGCCAGATCGAGATACGGCCGATGATGTATCTGGCGCTGTCCTACGACCACCGCATCATCGACGGCAAGGAAGCCGTGCTCGGCCTGCGCACGATCAAGGAATGCCTCGAGGATCCGGCGAAGATCCTGCTGCAGCTCTGAACTGATCGGTCCGCTCGGCCGCCGGCCGACCGGCTCTCGCCCCTGCCGGCCGGTGCGGCGCGCAGGGGCGAGCCGAAAAAACACAGGCTCAGTATTTGAGCCAACGACTGCGGAAAATGTGCTCCATCCTTGCCAGTGGAGCATGGCTGTGATCGCTGATACCCTGCCCTTTGCCGTCCCGCTCACTGCTGGACGCTGTACGTCAACGCCCGAACAGGGAGCGAGCGCTCGGAGGGAAGTGGCTCGGTGAAGCCGTACCTGTCACATATTGCAGAGCATGGGGCAGAGCGTCCGCTGGAGTTCCATCTGCGTTCCGTTGGTGCGACGGCAGCGCGCTTCGCTCGCCCGTTCGGGGCTGAGTGGTGGGGAATGGTAGCCGGGCTGTGGCATGACCTCGGCAAGTTCCAAAGCCGGTGGCAGGCGTATCTTCGCAGTCAGTACGCCGACAGCCCTCACGAGGCGGAGCCCAGGGGCAGCGTTCCACACTCGCTCGCTGGCGCACAGTATGCGGAGCAAGTGTTGCCCAATGGTCTCGGGCGATTGCTCGCCTACGTGATCGCTGGGCATCACGCCGGGCTGCCAGATTTCCATCCTTCCGAGGCGGGCTACGGCAGTTTGAAGCTGCGCCTGGATGAGGCGGCACGCAATCCCTCCAAGGACGAGCTGGGCCGTGCCTTCGAAAATCGCGCGGCGATACCGGCGGACATCCTCGAGGTTCCGGCGCTGTCGCCAGATCTGGCACGCATGACCGCGGAAGGTCGTTCGTGATCCGGCGGTGTCCATCCCGCGCGACTTCGGCGCATACTCGATCACGTTCGACGGCAAGCCGGTTGCGGCGGGCGAACAGATTCAGGCGGCGCCTGGGGTGACGCTGCTATGCAGATGAAGCGGAGCGGGTTGATGGATACAGACTTTGAGAAGACGCTCGACTGGCGGGATTACATCACCGTGAATCCCGACATCCTCGTCGGCAAGCCGATCATCAAGGGCACGCGGATCTCGGTGGAGCTGCTGCTCGATCGCTTCGCGGATGGCTGGAGTTACGACGACATTCTGGAAGCCTATCCGCATCTGACCCGTGAGCAGGTGCGGGCCGCAGTATCGTTCGCGGCGGAGCTGTTCAAGGAGGAGGAGTTCGTCGTTCTGACCCGAGCCGGCCTCCGCAAGCGCCCGCTGCTGCGCACGAGTTGATGCCGTCCGAAGAGCCGATCCAGATCGCCGCGCGAGCACGGCGCACGCTTGCGGCATACTCCGCTCATGCCGCCGCTGCACGAAGTACCGATTCCGTTCATCACGCTGCCGAACTGGATCAAGGCGGCAAACGCCTGCGGCTTTGCGATCGAGCCGATCTTCGCGCGGCTCGGCATCCAGACCGATCTGCTGCACCTCGAGGAGGCGACGATCGCCGCGCCGGTGCTCGGGCAGGCGATGGAGGCCTGCGTCGCGGCCTCGCGCGGGCAGCACTTCCCGTTCATGCTGGGCGAGACGTTTGCGTTCGACTATCTGCCGGACATCGGCACGTTTCTCGCGACCGCGCCGACGCTGCGGGCGGCGACGCGCGTGCTCGACTGGGTGCGCGAGCTGATCAATCCGCGGATCGATTTCCGCCTGGAGGAGGCGGGCGATCGGGCGGCGCTGGTGCTCGTCGGCGAAAGCGCGGTCACCGGGCAGGACCGCTACTTCATCGAGTCGATCTTCGCCGCCGTGGCCAGGTTCGGGCGTATGCTCGATCCGGCGTTTGCCGGCGCGATGCGGCTGCGCTTTCGCTATCCGGCGCCGCTATACGCGGCGGCGTATCGCGACTATTTCAGGGTCGAGGTGCGGTTCTCGCAGCCCCGCAATGCGCTCGAGCTGCCGCGTGCACGCCTGGACGCGCCGCTCGAAGGCGCGTTTCCCAAGCTCAATGCCCAGGCCGAGGCGCGCGTCGGCCAGCTGCTCGCACAGTCGAAGCGGCGCAGCGGGCTGGTGGCCGCGGTCGAGGCGGTGCTCGACCAGGAGCCGGCCCTGCTCGGCCAGGGCATCGCAGCGGTCGGCACGCGTCTTCGCCTGCACCCGCGCACGCTGCAGCGGCGGCTGCGCGACGAGGGCGAAGCGTTCGGCGTGCTGCTGGCGCGGGTGCGCTATCGGCGCGCGCTGCGCGCGCTGCAGCAGCCGGAGCTGGATCTGGAGACGATCAGCGAACAGCTCGGCTTTTCCGACCGGCGCAGCTTCACGCGCGCGTTCACGCGTTGGTCCGGGGTTTCGCCGAGCAGCTTCCGCCACCGCCGGGAGCTGTAGCGCGGCGTTCTGTGAAGCCTGTCGCAAATTGTTCCTCTACCGTCGCTTCGCGTCCTATCGGATCGGCCGACGCGGTCTTAGAGTAACGCAAAAGGTTGCGGAGGCAGGCGCATGGACGGTGGCAGCGGTTCCGGCATCACGCCGCGCAAAGGGCCGGATTTCGGCCTCGACGGCGATATTCCGAGGTACTGGTTCGGCGGTGACGCATTCAAGACGCGCTTCTTCGACGCGATGTCGCTGCTGTTCCCGGAGGGCGAGAAATTCTTCATCGCCTGCGTGCGCGACTACCGCGACCAGCCGACCGATCCCGCGCTGCAGGCGCAGGTCAAGGACTTCATCTACCAGGAAGGCCAGCACGGCATGGTGCATACGCGCTTCAACGACCGGCTCAAGGCGCAGGGTATTGCGGTCGACAAGATCCTGCAGCGGCAGAAGGACATCATGTTCGGCTTCTTCCGCGGGCACCTGCCGCGCGTCTACACGCTCGGGCAGACCGCCGCGGCGGAGCACATGACGGCCTTGATGGCGCACGGCTTCTTCGCCAAGGGCCTGTTCGACGACGCCGACCCGCGCATCCGGGCGATGTATGCCTGGCACGCGATCGAGGAGATCGAGCACAAGGCGGTGGCCTTCGACGTGTTCCAGAAAGTCGCCAAGGGCGGGTACTTCACGCGCATTCTCAGCATGCTGCAGGTGTCGCTGAGCTTCCCGCTGCACGTCTTCATGATCATGTCGCACATGTTCAGGGTCGACGGTGTGAAGAACCGGCTGCGCGTCTGGCTGCGCGGCCTGTGGTGGCTCTACGGGCCGGGCGGGTTGTATCCGCGGCTGATGCCGCACTATCTCGTCTACTTCAAGCCGGGGTTTCATCCCTGGAAGTACGGCGACATGAGCGTCTACCGGCAGTGGGTGGACGCCTACGCGCGCAGCCATGGCGATGCGGTGGCAGCGTCGGATGCCGTAGTTGCCAGGTTTGCCGCCGCGCCGGCCTAGCCCTGGCCTAGCCCGAAGCGCCTCTCCTCGTCTTTCGGCAACGCCCGACCGCAGCCGTCGAAGCGCGGCTGCATCGGCGTGCGTCATTGCGTGGCCGCGGCAGACCCCGTGTCGCGTGGCGATGTATGCCCCAGGCCGCTAGAATGCCGGCCGACGAACAAGGAGAGACATGAGCAACGAGTACGACGTGGTCGTGATCGGTGGCGGTCCGGCTGGCTATCCCTGTGCGATCCGCGCCGCGCAGCTGGGCTTCAAGACGGCGTGCATCGATAGCTGGCTCAACCGCGACAACACGCCCGCGTTCGGCGGCACCTGCCTCAACGCCGGTTGCATCCCGTCGAAGGCGCTGCTCGAATCCTCCGAGCTGTACCACCGCATGGCGCACGAGGCGGCCGCGCACGGCATCGGCGGCGGCACGCTGACCCTGGACCTGCAGAAGATGCAGGCGCGCAAGGACGCTGTCTCGCGCCAGCTCACCGGCGGCATCAAGCAGCTGTTCGCGGCGAACAAGGTGACCGGCCTATTCGGCGTCGGCCGCATGCTCGGCAACGGCCAGGTCGAGTTCAAGGGGCACGACGGCAAGACCGAAACGCTCAAGGCCAAGCACATCGTCATCGCCACCGGCTCGGAGCCGGTGAACCTCAAGATCGCACCGTTCGACGGCGAGCGCATCGTCGATTCTTGGGGCGCGCTCGATTTCACCGAGGTGCCATCGAGGCTGGGCGTCATCGGTGCCGGTGTCATCGGCGTCGAGCTCGGCAGCGTCTGGAGCCGTCTGGGTGCGAAGACCGTCGTGCTCGAAGCGCTGCCGAATTTCCTGCCGATGGTCGATCAGCAGATCGCCAAGGAATCGCTGCGGCACTTCACCAAGCAGGGGCTGGACATCCGCCTCGGCGCCAAGGTGCTGTCGGCCAAGGCCGGCGCCAAGGGCGTCGTCGTCGAGTACGAGCTGGGCGGTGAGAAGAAGAGCGAAACCTTCGACAAGCTGATCGTCGCCGTCGGCCGCAGGCCGTACACGAAGGGTGCCGGCATCGAGGAGCTCGGCGTCGCGCTCGACGAGCGCGGCTTCGTCAAGGTCGATGCGCACTACAAGACCAATGTGCCCGGCGTTTACGCGATCGGCGATGTCATCGGCGGGTTGATGCTCGCGCACAAGGGCATCGAGGAGGGCGTCGCCTTGGCCGAGCAGCTCGCCGGCCATCACACGCAGGTGAACTACAACGCGGTGCCGAGCGTGATCTACACGGCGCCGGAAGTGGCCTGGGTCGGCCTGTCGGAGGAGCAGGCGAAGGCCAAGGGCTACGAGGTCAAGACCGGCGTCGGACCGTTCGCCGCCAACGGGCGCGCCAAGGCGATGGAGCAGGCCGCCGGTTCGATCAAGATCATCGCCGACGCCAAGACCGACCGCATCCTCGGCGTGCACATGGTTGGCCCCTACGTATCGGAGCTGATGGCCGAAGCAGTGCTGGCGCTGGAGTTCGCGGCGACCTGCGAGGACATCGCGCTGACGATGCACGGACATCCGACGCTGTCCGAGAATTTTCACGAAGCGGTGCTGCTCGTCGACGGCCGTGCCGTGCACGCCGTCAACAAGCCGAAGAAGTAGCGGTGGCAAGAATTCAGGCAGGGCACTCCAGAGGGAACCGGATGAGACTGTTCAAGGGGACTGCGGCGCTGGCCGCGCTATGCGGCGTGTTCGGGACTGCGCACGCCGAAGTTTTCGATCTGTCGATCGGCGACGAAAGCTTCCGCGCCGCGCTGTACGGACCGCTTGCGCGCATCGCCGAAGGGCGGCAGGGCCAGTACGACCTCGGCCTCCTCATGCGACCGGAGCGCGAGGATGACCTGTTCATGGCGCACGCCGGGGTGCTGGTCACCGGCGATGCCGGCGCGCAGCAGTTCGATCTGGCCGCGGGTCTGGGCGTGCGCGGCGTCTATATCGGGAGTGACGATGAGTCCGGCGGCGGGCTCGCGCTGGGCGGTCAGGCCGAGGCGCGCTTCCCCGGCTACGAGCGCGTGGGCTTCTCGGCTTACGGCCATTTCGCGCCGGAGGTGCTGATGCTGGGCGAGTTCGAGCAGTACTACGAGATCGGCACCGCGGTGGACTACCAGGTGCTCAGGGACGCCTCGGTCTACGTCGGCTACCGCAACGTCAATGTCGAGCTCGAAAACGGCACGGACGTCACGGCGGACAACGGCTTTCACGGCGGTCTGCGCCTGAGCTTCTGATTCGCTGCAATCTTTCCGGAGGCTCATGGGTCGAGGTCCAAGCATCGCCGCACGCAAGGGCGCCGAGGATGCGCGCCGCGGCAAGCTGTTCACGAAGTTCATCCGCGAGATCACCGTCGCCGCGCGTGCCGGCGGCGCCGATCCGCGCAACAACTCGCGCCTGCGGCTGATCCTCGACAAGGCCTTCGCCGCCAACATGCCGAAGGACACCGCCGAGCGCGCGATCAGGCGCGGCAGCGGTGAAGGCGGCGCGGATCAGTTCGAGGAGATCCGCTACGAGGGCTACGGGCCCGGCGGTGTGGCGATCATCGTCGACTGCATGACCGACAATCCGACGCGCACGGTCGCCGACGTGCGCCATGCCTTCAGCAAGCACGGCGGCAATCTCGGCACCAGCGGCGCGGTCTCGTATCTGTTCTCCGAGGTCGGCCAGATCTTCGTCGAGACCAAGGGCGATGCCGCGCTCGAAGAAAAAATTCTGGAAATCGCACTGGAAGCCGGTGCCGACGACGTGATCAACGAGGACGGGTACACCGAAGTGCTGACGGCGCCGGCGGCGCTCGCCGGCGTCAAGCAAGCGCTCGAAGGCAAGGGCGTGCCGCTGCTGCAGGCGGACGTCGTCATGCGGCCGGCGACGACCGTGGCGCTGGCCGGCGAGCAGGCGCAGGCCGTCGCCAGGTTGATCGAGATGCTCGAAGATCTCGACGACGTGCAGAAGGTGCACTCGAACGCCGAGCTGGCGTGACCCGGATTCTCGGCATCGACCCGGGGTCCCGCTATACCGGCTACGGCATCATCGACTGCGCTCGCGGGCAGAACCGCCTGATCGCCAGCGGCCGCATCGCCGCCGGCAACGGCGACATCGCGCAGCGCCTGGTCGCGATCGACGCGGCGCTGTCCGCGCTGCTCGCGGAGCATGCGCCCCAGGAAGTGGCGTTCGAAGAGGTCTTCGTCAAGCGCAACGTGCGCAGCGCGCTGGTGCTCGGACAGGCACGCGGCGTGGCGCTGTGCGCGGTCGCACGCGCCGGTCTCGCGGTCGCCGAGTACGCACCGGCACAGGTGAAGATGGCGCTGGCCGGCACCGGCCGCGCCGACAAGACGCAGGTCGAGCACATGGTCAAGGTGCTGCTGCGGCTGCAGGGCCGGCTCGCCGCAGACGCGGCCGATGCGCTGGCGGTTGCGCTGACGCACGCGCAGGTTCGCACGACGCGGGCACGCACCGGGCTGCCGTTCGAAGGTCGCTGGAGAAGGTCATGATCGGACGCATCGCCGGCCGCCTGCTGGTCAAGCAGCCGCCGTTCCTGCTCGTCGATGTCGGTGGCGTCGGCTACGAGATCGAAGCGCCGATGTCGACGTTCTACCGCCTGCCGCCCGCCGGCGAAGCGGTGGTTCTGCATACCCACCTGAGCGTGCGCGACGATGCGCATCTGCTGTTCGGCTTTGCCAGCGCCACCGAAAAGGCCCTGTTCCGCGAGCTGATCCGCGTTTCCGGCGTCGGGCCCAAGCTTGCGCTGGCCGTGCTCTCCGGCGTCGGCGTCGACGAGTTCTGGGTCGCGGTGCGCAACGGCGAGATCGCGCGCCTGACCAAGCTGCCGGGCGTCGGCCGCAAGACGGCCGAGCGCCTCGTCGTGGAGATGCGCGACCGCGCCGGCGGTGCGGCGCCGGCGCCCGAAGTCTTCACCGGGGCGGCAGCGGCGGAGTCGCCGCTGCAGGAGGCGCGCCATGCCCTGGCGGCGCTCGGCTACAAGCCGGCGGAGATTCAGCGTTTCACCGAAGCCGTGTATAAGGACGGCATGACCACCGAGCAGATCATCCAGGAAGCGCTCCGGCGCGCGGTGCGATGAGCGACAGCGAGCGCCTGATCTCCGGCCACGCCGGCGCCGACGACGAGCGCGTCGAGCGCGCAATCCGGCCGCAGCGGCTCGCCGAGTACGTCGGCCAGCCGGCGGTGCGGGAGCAGCTCGGCATCGCGATCGAAGCCGCGCGTCGGCGCGGCGACGCGCTCGACCACGTGCTGATCTTCGGGCCGCCGGGCCTGGGCAAGACGACGCTGGCGCACATTCTCGCCAGCGAGCTCGGCGTCAATCTGCGCCAGACTTCGGGACCGGTGATCGAGCGGCCCGGCGACCTCGCCGCGCTGCTGACCAATCTCGAGCCGCGCGATCTGCTGTTCGTCGACGAGATCCACCGGCTGTCGCCGGTCGTCGAGGAAGTGCTGTACCCGGCGATGGAGGACTATCAGCTCGACATCGTCATCGGCGAGGGGCCGGCGGCGCGCTCGATCCGCATCGATCTGCCGCCGTTCACGCTGGTCGGCGCGACCACACGCGCCGGCGCGCTGACGAGCCCGCTGCGCGATCGCTTCGGGCTGGTGCAGCGGCTGGAGTTCTACTCGGTCGCCGATCTGACCCGGATCGTGCTGCGCAGCGCCGGCATTCTCAGGGCGCCGATCGACGACGCCGGTGCCGTGGAAATCGCGCGCCGCTCGCGCGGTACGCCACGCATCGCCAACCGCCTGTTGCGGCGCGCGCGCGACTATGCCGAGGTGCGCGGCGACGGCTTCATCACCGCAGCGGCGGCCGCCGAGGCGATGCGCCTGCTCGACGTCGACACCAACGGCTTCGATCTGATGGACCGTCGCCTGCTGATGGCCCTGATCGAGCGCTTCGACGGCGGCCCGGCCGGCGTCGACAATCTCGCTGCGGCGATCGGCGAGGCGCGCGACACGATCGAAGACGTGATCGAGCCGTACCTGATCCAGCAGGGCTATCTGATGCGCACGCCGCGCGGCCGCATCGCCGGCAGGGCCGCCTACGAGCACTACGGCCTGAAGATTCCCGACCGGCTCGGCACACCGGATCTGTTCGCTCCGTGAGCGCAACATTCTGCTTTCCGGTCCGCGTCTACTACGAGGACACCGACGCCAGCGGCGTGACCTACCATGCCAACTATCTGCGCTGGCTGGAGCGCGGTCGTACCGAATGGCTGCGCGCGCTGGGCCTGCAGCAGGAGGGCCTGCGCGCAGCGCTCGGCGCGGTGTTCACCGTGGCGGGCCTGGAGATCGAGTTCCGGCGTCCGGCACGGCTGGACGATCTGCTGGAAGTGCAGACGAGCGTGGCGGTGCTGCGGCGCGCGAGCATCGTTTTCGAGCAGATGCTCGTCCGCACTGCGGACGGCGAGCTGCTGACCCGGGCGCGGGTCAAAGTCGGCTGCGTGGGCGTTGCCGACTTCCGCCCGGCGCCGCTGCCCGACGCGCTGCAGCGGGCCATCGCCGCCTGGCGTGCGCGCGACCGAGTCTGAATGTCGGGCGGGTGCGGAAACCCGCAGAATACTGCATTTGCCGACGCGGAGGCGCCACGCCGCTGTGGTAATGTTTGCGCGCTTTTTCCGGACCACTGTCGGCCGTCGCCACTCGACCGGTCGTCGGCCGCGGAAACATCAGGGCGATAACAACGCGAATCCATGAACGCAGACATGTCCTTGAGCCACCTGATCCTGCAGGCCAGTGCGCTGGCGCAGGTGGTGCTCGCGATCCTCGTCATCGCATCGGTTTTCTCGTGGGCGGTGATTTTCTCCAAGCGCAAACTGCTGTCGGACGCCGCGCGTGAAGCGGAGAAGTTCGAGGACCGCTTCTGGAGCGGCGGCAACCTCGCGGATCTGTATGAGCAGCAGCGCCGTGCCGGCGAGAACCGCGGCCTTGCGGCGGTCTTCATCGCAGGCTACGAAGAGTACACGCGGCAGCAGACCGGCGGTGACGCCGAGCACGACGACGTCATCGCCGCGGTGCAGCGGCAGATGCGCGTTGCGCAGGTGCGCGAGGTCGAACGCCTCGAAGGCGGCCTGGCGGCGCTGGCGACGATCGGCTCGACCAGCCCTTACGTCGGCCTGTTCGGCACCGTCTGGGGCATCATGAATGCGTTCATCTCGATCGGTAACGTGAAGCAGGCATCGCTTGCCACCGTCGCCCCCGGTATCGCCGAGGCGCTGATCGCAACCGCAATGGGCCTGTTCGCCGCGATTCCGGCGGTGATCGCCTACAACTTCTTCACCCGCGGTCTCGAGCGCATGGAGTCGCGTTTCCACACATTCGCCGAAGAGATGATCGGTATCATCGACCGGGGCCTGCGGCACGGTCAGAAGAGCTGAGGCCTCACTGCCATGGCCAAGCGCAAGCTGTCGTCCGACATCAACGTCGTTCCGTACATCGACGTGATGCTGGTGCTGCTGATCATCTTCATGGTCACGGCACCGCTGATGGTGCAGGGGATCGACGTCGAGCTGCCGGAGGCCGACGCGCAGTCGATGAGCTCGCAGGAGGAAGACGTCGTGCTGTCGGTGAACCGCAACGGCGAGCTGTTCGTCAACGTCGGCGACGGGCAGAAGGAGCCGCACAGCGACGCGCAGGTGATCGAGAAGATCGGCGCGGTGCTGCGCGCAAAGCCAGACAAGCTGATTCTCGTGCAGGGTGATGCCGCCGTCCCCTACGAACGGGTTGCGCACGGCATGGCGCTGCTGCAGCAGGCGGGCGCGCGCAAGATCGGCTTCGTGACCCAGCCGCGCGAGGACGCGCCCTCGCGCTGATGGTGGTCGAACGACGCTATCTCGTCATCGCGGCGGGGCTGCACCTGCTGCTGTTCGCTTTGCTGTTCGTCAGTGCATTCTTCCACCGCAAGATCGAGACGCCTCCGGTGATCGAGGCGGTGCTCGTGGGGGAAACCTACGAGCAGGCGCAAGAGCGCGAGCGCGAGGAACAGCGCAAGCGCCAGGAAGAGGAGCGTCAGCAGCGGCTCGAGCAGGAGCGCCTGGAACAGCAGAAGCTGGAGGAACAGCGGA
>JBFMCQ010000078.1:0-16752 GCA_040754295.1 Pseudomonadota bacterium
CGCAGCGACGGACGCTGGGCGTATCTGTGTGCCGTGCCCGGCAACCCCGGCGGCGCGCCGCTGCAGCGCGCGGACCATCCGCTGGCGGGCGGTGTGCAGGCGCTGCTGCGACGCCTGGACGGCGAGCCGGAACGCTGGCGCGTCGAGGAGCTGAGCCGGCTCGACGACGCCGGCGCCGTCGCCGCCTGGCAGCAAGCCCATCCGCTGCCGCCGGCACTGTTCGGCGATCGCGACAGCGGTCAGGTGAACCCGTGAGCCCAAGCGCGCGCTTGCCGTTCGTGCTTTCCTGCAGCGCCGGCAAGGCGCGGGCGCCCGCTCACTTCGAGCTGCTCGATCCGCGTGTCAGCATCCGTTCCCAGTTGCGCGAATCGGCCGACTTCAGGACCTCCTGCGCGTCGGCCGCGAGGTAGATGCCGCTCCAGTAGGCGTACTTGAAGCCATTCTCGTCGTAACGATCGGGGCTCGCATGCAGCTCGTAGGCGCACTGTTCGAGCGTCAGATTCGAGACGACTTCCCAGTTCGAGCCGACCTGCACACTGCAGGCATGGCGCTCCTCGGTCGAAGCCGGGACTGCGGGCTCGGCCGCAGCGACCGCCACGCCAGCCTCCGCCCCGGCAGCGGCGGCGGGACTCTGCGCTGGCTCGGTGCCAGGCCTGGTCTCGGCAGGCGGACTGGTCGTCGAATCCTGCGCGACCGCTGCGAGCACGCTGTTCGCATCCACCTCGGGCGGCGGTGACGCCGTGTCGGTGGTGTTCGTCACTTCCGATTTTAGGCCGACCGCCTGCCAGTTCTTTCCGCCGTCCCTCGACGTGTAGAAATAGTAGCGGTCGGCCGACAGCAGCATCCGGCCCCAGAGCCCGAATTTGAATCCCTGGGCGTCGTAGGTCGAAACCGCGGCATCCACCGCGGCCAGGCAGGACATCAGTGTGTCGCCGGCGAGCGGCCGCCACTGCGCCCCGTCGTATCCGCGGCAGCCCTGCGCATCCGGCTCCTGCGCGAAGGACGGTGCAGCGATCGAGCAGAGCAGCAGGGCAAGGCAGGCGACTGAACTGGCGCGCGTCATCATCGAACCCCCGAGGTAGTTTGGAGCGGATGATAGCGAATCGGAGCGCCGCTGCGCCCCGGGGGATCTCAGCCGGCGTTGACCCGGTTGCGCATGCGCGAGAGGAAGCCCATGACCCGGCCGGCGACCGACAGCTCCTCGCTGCGGCGGATGCGCTCGACGCGGTGCGCGGCGCGCAGCGCCGGCGCCGCCACGAGCGAGCGGTGGTGGCGCAGCGCGCTGGCGATGCTCATCGAGAACGCCCCGCGACGCACCGGCTTGGGCAGCAGCCGGTAGACCTGACCCTGGTTGATCAGGTCGATGAACACGGTGACGTCCTGAAACGGCGTCAGCACAATCGTCACCACTTCGGGGTGCTCGGCCTTGAGCAGCTTGAGCAACGCGGTCACGCTCTCGCCGCCGATGGTGAGCTCGGAGACGACGACGGCGACCTCGTGCAGGGCCAGCAGCTCGAGCGCCTGGTCCATCGACTGCGCCCACAGGACCTGGTGTGCCGCGCCGGCGACGTCCTGCACCGCTTCGAACACGTCGCGGTCGTCGTCGATGACCAGCAGCGCTTCGCCGGGCGGCGTCTGCGCGCTCGCGGCAGGCGCCGGCTGCGCGTCGAACAGCGCCGCCGAGATTTCGGCGGCCTGCTGCACCGCTTCGCGGAGCTCGTGGGAATGCCAGGGCTTCTGCGCAAAGCGGAAGATCTCGCCTTCGTTGACCGACGCGACGACCGCCTCCAGCTCCGAGTAGCCGGTCAGCAGAATGCGCATCGTGTGCGGCGAGCGCGCGCGGATCTCGCGCAGCAGGTCGGCGCCGCGCATCTGCGGCATGCGCTGATCGCTGACGACGACGTGAATGCGCTCGCGCTCGACGATCGCCAGCGCCTCGCGCGGATCGGTCGCCGTGTGCACGGCGTACTGGCCACGAAACAGCATCGCCAGCGAGCGCAGGATGCGCTCCTCGTCGTCGACGAGCAGCAGGCCGGGCTTGGTCGTCGCGGCCGTGGTCATGCTGCCAGCGCCGCGCTTGCCGCCGCCTTGACCGGCAGGCTGACGATGAACTTGGTCCCGCGTCCGACTTCCGAAACCACCTGGATGTCGCCGCCGTGCGCCTGCACGATCTGATAGGAGATCGACAGGCCCAGCCCAGTGCCCTGGCCGACCGGCTTGGTCGTGAAGAACGGGTCGAAGATCTTCTTCAGATGGTCCGCCGGGATGCCCTTGCCGTTGTCCTGGATGTGCACGCGCACCCAGTTACCGTCGCTCTCGGTGCGCAGCAGCAGCTTGCCCTGATCATGCTCGATGGCCTGCGCGGCATTGGTCATGATGTTGAGCAGCACCTGGTTGATCTGCGACGGCGAGCACAGGATTTTCGGAATGTCGCCATAGCGCTTGATCACCTGTACCCGGTTCTTGAGGACATTGTTGGCGATCGTCAGCGTCTGGTCGAGACAGTCGTTGAGCGAGGCCTCCGCACTGCGCGCCTGGTCCAGGCGCGAGAAGTTGCGCAGGTTGACGACCAGGTCCTTGATCATGTCGACGCCGTGCAGTGTGTCGCCGAACAGCGCTTTTGCGTCGTCGATGAGGGCGAAGCCGTCGAGTGCGTCGACGCTGTCGCGGCAGACGCCGAGCTGCTGCTCCAACGCCGTCTCGTCGACGGCCTCGTCGACGAGCATGCGTGCCAGCCGCTCGTGCGCCAGCAGCGCCTCGGAGGTCAGATCGAACACGCTCTGCACCATCTCGACGTTGTTGCGCACATAGCCGAGCGGCGTATTGATCTCGTGCGCGACGCCCGCGACCATCTGGCCCAGCGAAGCCATCTTCTCCGACTGCACGAGCTGTGCCTGCGAGGCCTTGAGCTGTGCATAGGCTTCGGCCAGCTGGCGTGACTTGGCGTCGACGCGCTCCTGCAGCGCCGACAGCAGATCGAGGACGATGCCCATGCCGGCGTAACGGCCGTCGCGCACGACGACGAAGTCCTCGGTGATCGGCGAGCCGAGTTGCGCCGTCACGTAGCCGGCCGCGTCCTCCAGCGTTGCGGTTTCGTCGACGACCAGCGGCGTGCGGTTCATCACCGCGGCGATCGGCTTGCCGCCGTAAAGCTCGCGGCCGAAGCGGCGCAGGAAGATGCCGTTGAGCGTGTGCCGGCTGATCGTGCCGAGCACCGCGCCGTTTTCGACCACCGGCAGACAGAGCATGCGCGCGTTGTCGGCGGACAGGAACAGTTCCGCCGCCTGGTCGACGGTCGTCGTCGGCGGCAGCGCAGCGACCTCGAGGCGCAGGCGTGCGATGTCGTCCGTGGCGGTGTGCACAGCGGGCGGATTGGCGGTCATGGACGCGCGACGCTACCGCGCGCAGATGACATGCAGATTGCAGCGCTGTGACAACGGCGGGCGGCAGGGTCGGTCGCCGGTTGCCGTCGGGCCGAAGCCCGACGGCCCGGCCTACGAAACGCGCAGCCGCCAGCACTTGTGCGCCGGCGGCGGCCGCTTGAAATCCTCGTCCAGGGTCTGCGCGGTGATGTCGTCGATCTGTGCGAGCTCGGCGAGAGCGGGGTCGAGCTTGAAGCCGCGGCGGTTGCTCGAGAAGTACAGCACGCCGCCGGGCGCGAGCAGCGCCAGGCAGTGGCGGATCAGCTCGGCGTGGTCGCGCTGGATGTCGAGCGTGCCGTCCATCTTCTTCGACGTGGAGAACGTCGGCGGGTCGAGGAAGATCAGGTCGAACGAGGCCGCGCGGCTGAGGCGCGCTTCGTCGGCGAGCCACTGCCGGCAGTCCGCGCGCACCAGCGCGTGCGCGGCGACGCGCTCGCTTGCGGCCGGCGGCCGGTCGTAGAGGCGCGCGCTCACGCCGTTGAGCTGCAGATTGCGCTGTGCCCATTCCAGATAGGTGTTGGACAGATCCAGCGACAGCGTCTGCTTCGCGCCGCCGGCCGCGGCGTGCACGGTCGCCGCACCGGTGTAACAGAACAGGTTGAGAAAGCGCTTGCCGGCGGCTTCGCGCTGGATGCGCAGCCGCAGCGGCCGGTGGTCGAGAAACAGGCCGGTGTCGAGATAGTCGTCGAAATTCACCTGCAGCTTGCAGCCGTGCTCGACGACGGTGTGGAACGCGCCGGTCTCGGCCTGGCGCGTGTACTGCGCATCGCCCTTCTGCGCGCGCCGCAGCTTGTAATGGATGCGCGCAGCGGGAATCTCCAGCACCGCCTGCAGCTGCGCGAGACCTTCGCGCAGGCGCTGCTCCGCGCGCGCCGGGTCGATCGTCTTCGGCGGCGCGTACTCCTGCACGTGCGCGTGCAGCTCGGGGGTCGCGTACAGATCCACCGCGAGCGCGTAGTCGGGCAGGTCGGCATCGTAGACGCGGTAGTTGGCGACGTCGCTGCGGCGTGCCCACTTGCTCAGGTGCTTGAGGTTCTTGCGCAGGCGGTTCGCGAAGTCCTCGCCGCCGCGCGGCACGGCCGCGTCCGCGGCGCGGACGTCGAAGCACAGCAGCCGGCACTCGAGCGCGCCGTTGTAGAGCGTGTACATCGCCTCCGCGCGCAGGCCCAGGCGCTGGGCGAGATCGGGCCGCGCGGTGAAGATCGCGGCACGCCAGCCGCCGAACTGCTGCTTCAGGCGCACGCCGAGCAGTGAGTAGAGCTTGACCAGCGCGGTCTCGCTGCCGAGGCGCTCGCCGTACGGCGGATTGGTGACGACCAGCCCGGCGCGCTCGCCGACCGCCCGTGATTCGAGCGCGTCCGCCTGCTGCCAGGCGATGCGCCCGGCGAGGCCGGCGCGCTCGGCGTTGCTGCGCGCAGCGGCGAGCGCACGCGCATCCACGTCGCTGCCGGCGATCGCCGGCAGCCGTGCCAGGCCGGCGTTGCGCCGCGTCTCGGCGTCCGCGCGCAACCGCGCCCACAGCGCCGGCTCGTGGCCGCGCCAGGCCTCGAAGCCCCAGCGCCGGCGCAGGATGCCGGGCGCGATATCGGCGGCGATCCACGCGCCTTCGATCAGCAGCGTGCCGGAGCCGCACATCGGATCGACCAGCGGCGCGCCCTCTGCGGCAAGGGCGGCCCAGCCCGCGCGCGCAAGAATCGCCGCAGCCAGATTTTCCTTGAGCGGCGCCTCGAGGCCGTGACGGCGGTAGCCGCGGCGATGCAGGCTTTCGCCGGCGAGATCGAGGCTCAGGCCGGCGGCGCCGCGGTCCAGGTGCAGATGCACGCGAATGCCCGGCGCCGCGGTGTCGACGTCGGGCCGCGGCTGCCCGGCTGCGCGGAAGCGGTCGACGATCGCATCCTTGACGCGCAACCCGGCGTAGTGCGTGTGCGCGATCACCTGCGAGCGGCCGGCGACCTCGACCGCAAACGTCGTCTCCGCGCTGAACAGCGACGGCCAGTCGATGGCCTGCGCGGCCGCATACAGGCCGTCGGCGTCGGCGATCGCAGCGGTTTCGAGCCTGAGCAGCACGCGGCTCGCCAGCCGTGACCACAGGCAGATGCGGTACGCGGATTCGAGCGTCGCCTGTCCCGCGACGCCGCCGTTCGTCGTCCGTGCGTCGCTCAGACCGAGCGCGCCGAGCTCTTCGGCGAGCACCGGCTCGACGCCGCGAGGGCAGGTGACGAACAGGGAAAGAGAGGACATGCGAACGGGCGGCGAGGCGGGGCGGCCATTATCCGGGAAACCGCCGCGCGCTCGCGGTTCAGCCGGCCGTAAAGAACGGCTCCATAGAGTCGGTCGAAGCGGGGCTGCGGCCCCGGCCCGGCACCACGAACGGCGAGCCGGCGACTCCAATGATCGAGTTCATCCTGCGCGAAGTGCGGTTGAAGGGAGGCACCGAGCCCCGTGTGCGCCGGCGCCGCGCGCGGCTGCACACGCCGGCGCGACTGCGCCAGACGCTCGCCGGCGTCGCCGCAGCCGTCGGCCTGTGCGGCCTCGCCTTCGTCGAGATGAAGACCTCGGCGCTGCAGTCGCTGCTGTTCGCGTGGCGTGCGCAGCAGCTCAGCTTCGCCGTCGCGCCCGGCCCGAGCAGCCGCATCGCGTTCCCGCGCGGCGGTCCGCACGACGAGCGTCTCGGTTATCGCAGGTTGCCGGAGTTCATCGCCCGGCTGCGCGCGCAGGGTTATCGCATCGATAGCCAGGCGCGCATCTCGCAAGCGCTGCACCGCTACATCGCCGATCACGGCTACGCGGTCTATCGGGAGAAGCCGGCCGCGGGGCTGAGGGTCGTCGGCCACGACGGCACGCCGCTGTTCGCGCGGCAGTTCCCCAATCGCGCGTTCACCGAGTTCGATGCCGTGCCGCCGCTGGTTGCCGATACGCTGCTGTTCATCGAAGACCGCAGTCTGCTCGACGGCGGCAGCGCGTGGCGCAATCCCGCGGTCGACTGGCCGCGCTTCGCGGTCGCGGTTGCCGGCCAGCTCGGCGGCGTGTTCGATCCGGGGTTGCGCCAGGGCGGCGCCAGCACGCTGGCCACGCAGATCGAGAAGATCCGCCATTCCCCCGACGGGCGCACGCGGTCTGCGGCCGAGAAGCTGCGGCAGATGGCCGCGGCGAGCCTGCGCAGCTATCTCGACGGCAGCAACACGCTGCAGGCGCGCCGGCGCATCGTCGCGACCTATCTGGATTCTCTGCCGCTGGCGGCGCGCGCGGACTACGGTGAAGTGATCGGCCTGGGCAACGGGCTGTGGGCCTGGTACGGCGCCGACCTCGCCGATGTGACGCACTCGCTCACGGCCGATGCCGACTCCGGCGGCGCCGGGTCGCGGGCGGCGCGTGCGCGCGCCTACAAGCAGGTGCTGAGCCTGCTGCTCGCAACCCGGCGGCCGGCCTGGTACCTGCAGCGCGACCCGGAGTCGCTGGCGGCGCTCACCGAGCGCTATCTGCATGCGCTCGCGGCCGCCGGCGTGATCGACCCGGCACTGCGCGACGCGGCGCTGCGCGAGCCGCTGCGCTTCGTCGAGCGGGTGCCGGCGGCGGCCGAGGACCGCCAGCCGGCGTACAAGGCCGCGTATCGCCTGCGCACCCAGCTGCTGCAGATGCTGCAGCTCGACGACCTGGCCGCGCTCGACCGCATCGACGTCGCGATCGAGTCGACGCTCGATACGCGGGCGCAGCTGCAGGTGGCGCGCGCGCTGCGCCGGCTCGGCGAGCGCGACTATGCGCGGACGCGCGGGCTGCTGGGGCCGTATCTGCTCGGTGAGAACGGGCTCGACCGTGTGATCTACGGTCTCGTGCTTTACGAGGGCGGCGGTGACCGCAACCGCCTGCGCATCCGCGCCGACAGCTACGACGGTCCGTTCGACGTCAACTCCGGCGCCAAGCTGGTCATGGGCTCGTCGGCGAAGCTGCGCACGCTGGTCACCTATCTCAACGTCGTCGCCGGGCTGCACGAGCGGCTGGCGCCGCTGCAGCGCGGCGCGCTCGAGGCCTTGTCGCGCTCGTCCGACACGCTCACCGTATGGGGCGCGCGGCATCTGCTCTTAGCCCGCGATCGCGGCCTGCAGCCGATGCTCGACGCGGCGATGCAGCGCCGCTACTCCGCGAGCCCCTACCAAGTCTTCTTCACCGGCGGCGGCGAGCACGTCTTCCACAACTACAAGCGCGACGAGAACGACGACCGGCCGACGGTCGAGGAAGCCTTCAGCCAATCGGTGAATCTGGTCTTCGTGCGCCTGCTGCGCGACCTCGTCGACCACTTCATCGCGCGCGCCGGGGTCGATGTCGAAGCGCTGCTCGGCGACCGCGCTCACCCGGCGCGCGCGGCCTATCTGATGCGCTTCGCCGACCGCGAGGGCATGCAGTTCCTCGGCGAATTCTACGAGCGCCATCGCGCCGCGCCGCCGGACGCGATGCTGGCGCGGCTGGCCGCACGCGTGAAGCGCGCGCGCGTGCCGCTGGCGATCGTGTTCCGCTCGCTGCGGCCGCAGGCGCCGGTGTCCGCGCTCGCGGCTTTCCTGGACGCCCGGCTCGGCGCGAGTGCCCCTGGCGACGCCGCGGTCGAAGCCCTGTACGCCGAATACGCGCCGGAGCGTTTCAGCTGGTCCGATCGCGGCTACCTCACCGGCCTGCACCCGCTGGAGCTGTGGCTCGCGGCTTACCTGCAGGCGCACCCGCAGGCTTCGTACCGGGATGTGATGCTCGCCAGCGCCGACGAGCGCCAGGCGGTCTACCGCTGGCTGTTCCGCACACGCTACGTCGAGCGCCAGAACACGCGCATCCGCATGCTGCTCGAGCAGGACGCGTTTCGCCTGATTCACGAGGACTGGGTGCGCCAGGGTTACCCGTTCGATCACCTGGTCCCGTCGCTGGCCACGGCGATCGGCAGCTCCGGCGACCGCCCCGACGCGCTCGCCGACCTCGTCGGCATCATCCTCAACGACGGCATGCGGCGGCCGGACTCCGCGATCGACGCGCTGCATTTCGCCGCCGGCACACCGTACGAGACGCGGCTGGAATGGGTGCCGCCGCCGGGCCAGCGCGTGCTACTGCCGGAAGTCGCCCGCACCGCCCGGCGAGCGCTGGAGGCCGTCGTCGAGCGCGGCACTGCGCGGCGCCTGCGCGGCGCGTACCGCACCGCCGACTGCCGCGTGCTGCACGTCGGCGGCAAGACCGGCACGTCCGACGAGCGCTTCAAGATTTTCGGCGCCGGCGGGCGGCTCATCGATGAGCGGCCGGTCAACCGTACGGCGACGTTCGTGTTCTTCCTCGGCGAGCGCTTCTTCGGCACCGTGACCGCCTACGTCCCCGGGCCGGCGTCGGCCGATTTTCATTTCACCAGCGCGATGGCCGTGCAGCTGCTGCGCGCGCTCGCGCCGGAGCTGTCGCAGGTCGTCGGCAGCGCGCCCGCCGATGCGATGCGCAGCTGCGCGACCGTCGCCGACCTCGCCAGCGCGACCGGCTGAGCGGATTGCGCCGCTGCTAGGTCCCCCGGCGTCCGGCGCGGATCAGCTGGCGCTCCAAGCGGTTCACCGCCTGCGCGAGTCGGCTTTCGTCGTCGCTGCGCAGATCGTCGAAGCGCAGGCCCACGCGCAGGCCGTGGCCGTGGCGCGCGGTGGAGCGCACCTGCGCCTGCGCATCGACGACCGCGCCGGGCAGACTGACGCGCATGCGCAAGGCCTCCCCGGTCTGTGGACCCACCGCCTCCGGCACGATAGCGCCGGCACCGAGGCAGGACACGTCGATCAGCCGCGCCGGCAACTCGGCGTGCTCGCGCCCGATCGCGGACGGCGGCAGGCTCATGTGCTCGGGCAGCCGCAGCCGGAACGCGGAGCGGCGCTCGAGGACGAAGACTTCTTCCGGCGTCGCGACGCGCAGCGCCGGGCGACCGTCGACGAGCGATGTGCCGAGGCTGCTGCATTCGAAGCGCAGCTCGCCGCCATCGACGCGGCCGCGGACGTGGAGCAGCGTGCCGGGCTCGACCGCGGGCTACGGCGGCGGATGCAGGGCATCGAGATCGAGGCGGTCGTGCGCCCCGTCGACGCCGACGACCATGCTGAGGTGCCAGCGCGGGCTGGCGTGCGGGCGCAGGCTGAGCAAGGCATGCTGGAGGCGAAGCCGGTGCAGCAGCGCGTCGATGCGTGCACGGCTGCGCAGCAACACCCCGCGCAGGTCCTCGGGCCCGGCACCAGCCGGCGCCGCGTCGTCGATCATGCCTGACCGAGCGTGCGCGGCGGCGGCGCGCTGCGGTCCTCGCCGGCGGCGCCGTAGGTCTGCACCGTGCCGCCGCCGAGCAGCCGCAGCGCCTGGCGCACCCGGTTGCGGCGCGCGTCGAGCAGCGCCGCGTTGGCGCGATTGACCTGAGCACACTGCGCGGCCAGATCCATCAGCTCGTGCCAGCGCGCATGCGCCGCGCCCGATGGGTCGCAGCGCGCCAGCAGATCGTCGATGCGCGGCGCGCTCGACTCCTCGCGCAGGCGGTTGAGCGCTCGTCCAAGCTCGCTCAGCTGCTCGCTCGCGGCCGCCTTGGTGAGCGTCACGCGCTCCAGGGCGGCGATGTCGTTGGCGACCAGCGCCGAGCGCTCGTCGTCGAGCGCGCAGGCCAGCAGGCGCGCGCAGTCGAGATGCGAGGCGAGATTGTCCTCGAGCCGTTTGCGCAGCGCTGAGGGATCCGCAGGCGTCACGTCTGCGCCAGCTGCCACTCGAAGCGGGCGAGCTTGGTCGCGATCGACTGCGCGTCGATGCGATAGCTGCCATCGGCCAGCGCGCGGCGCAGCTCGGCGACACGGCGGCTGTCGACGGCCGGGGTTTCGGCGACCGCCCGCTCCAGCCGCTGCAGCAGGACGGCGTCGTCGGTCAGCTGCAGCCTGTCGCCTGCCGGGACGCCGGCGACGCGCTCGCCGCCGCCGCCCGTGCCCGGCTCCGCGGATCTGACGCGCGCCGCCGGACCGCTCGGCTGCGGACCGTAGGTGTCGATCTTGTTGCTCATGCCGCGGGGCTCCCGAAGGCTTTTGTCACGGGCATTATCGGCGCCGGCGCCCGGATCTTTAGCGCCGCGCCGCCTACCGAGCGGAAGCCGGGAGATGGGCGCAGGCTCACAGCGCGATCTCGACGGTGCCTGCAGCGACGACGACGCCCTCGATGATGCGCCGCGAGCTGTCGTTGCGCACGCGGATGCGCTGGCCCTTGGCGCCGTCCGCCATCGCCGTGCCGTTGGCGCGGACCTCGATGCCGCCGCTGCGGCCGATGACCGTCACCGCTTCGCCGCGGCGCACCAGGCGCGGCGGCTCGGCGTCGGCGGGCGTCAGCACGGCCCCGGCGGCGACCGAGCGCCGCAGCACCTGACCGGCGAGCGCGTCGACGGATTCGAAGTAACCGAACGGCAGTTGCGCGACATCGCGGGTCTGCAGCTCGAGCACGGCGTCCGACAGCGTCGCGCCGCGCGGGCTCGCGCGGGCCAGGACGACGACCGGTCGCGGATCGCTGATGCGCAGCGGCACGTAGATCGTCCACGCCGGGTCGCTGCAGCGGACGGTGACCGTCGCGCTCGCACCGCGCACGGCGGGCGGTTCGGCGGCCGGCCTCAGCGCACAGGCGGGCAGGCGCAGGCGCGGATCGAGACTGCCGCCGGCGACTCTGGCCGTCGGCGGCAGCTGCGCGGCGGCGGCGGCGATCGCGACCTGGTCGATGCGCTGCAGCGGCTCGATCTCGCCGGCGCGGCCGGACAGCGGCAGCAGCGCGACGAGCCAGACGAGACGGAGCAGGATGCGAATCATGGCGAGGAGCCTTACAAGCGCCGTGCCAGCCGTGCTGTAGGTCGGACTTCAGTCCGCCTGAGGCCCGATCTACAGTTCGCGCGCCGGCTGCCGATACAAGGCGCCATGGCCTACGGACTTCTCGAAAGCATCGACCGCAGCACGCAGCTGGCCGGCCACAACCGGCTCGCGCTGCTGCTGTTTCATCTCGGGCCGCGTCAAAACTTTGGCATCAACGTGTTCAAGGTACAGGAAGTCATCCGCCGTCCGCCGCTGTCGGCGCTGCCCGGCGCGCATCCGTATATCGCCGGGGTCGCCGACATCCGCGGGCGCATCGTGCCGGTGATCGACCTGCAGCGGGCGATCGGCGCCGAGGCCCTGGGCGCCGCCGGCGGCGAGCACGTGATCGTCACCGAGTTCAACCGCTCGGTGCAGGGCTTCCTCGTCGCCAGCGTCGACCGCATCGTGCATGTCGACGTCGCGCAGCTGCAGCCGCCCCCGGCCGGCAGCGGCGAGGGCTATCTGACCGCGATCACCCGCTACAGCCGACAGCTCGTCGAGATCATCGACGTCGAGAAGGTGCTCGCCGAAGTCGTCGGCGGCGCCCGCGAGCTATCCGAGGATCTGCGCGAGGCCGCGCGCGGGCTCGACCGGCGCGGCCTCAAAGTGCTGGTCGCCGACGACTCGCGCGTCGCGCGCGGGCAGATCGAGCGCGTGCTGACCCAGGTCGGCGTCGACGCCATCCTCGTCGCCGACGGCGCGGAGGCGCTACGCCAGCTGCAGCGCATGGCCGAGCAGCACCCGGTGGAAGAGCAGTTGCTGATGGTGATCTCCGACGTCGAGATGCCGAACATGGACGGTTACACGCTGACGACGGAAATCCGGCGCGACCCGCGCCTGCGCAATCTCTACGTGCTGCTGCATACCTCGCTGTCGGGCATCTTCAACAACGCGATGGTGCAGCGCGTCGGTGCCGACCGGTTCATCGCCAAGTTCAGCTCCGACGAGCTCGCGCAGGGCGTGCTGGAGCGGATCCGGGAAGTGCAGACGGCCTGAGGCGGCTGCCGGCTGGCACAGGACTTGCCCCGGGCCTCGCCACATGTCCGTGGCAGGCTTTTCATGGCGAACGAGGATCCTCTGTTCGGTATCCATCCGGCGGCGATGCAGCTGCAGCGCCGGCGCATGGAGCTGATCGCCGCCAATATCGCGAACGCCGACACGCCGGGGTTCCAGGCGCGCGACCTCGATTTCCGCGAGGCGCTGGCGAGCGCGCAGGCATCCGCGGCGGCACCGCTGCAGACGCATGCGGCACACCTCGGCGTGGGCGCCGGTGCGTCGTCGCCGCAGCCCGAGTACCGCGTGCCGACCCAGCCCGCGGCCGACGGCAACACCGTCGACGTGCAGATCGAGCAGGCGCAGTTCGCGGATGCCGCGCTGCGCTACAAAGCGAGCCTGAGTTTTCTCGACGCGCGCATCAAGAGCCTGATCACCGCCTTGACCGGCCAGTAGAGGTGCACTCCGGATGTCCTCGTTCAGAATTTTCGATATCGCCGGCTCGGCGCTCTCCGCGCAGTCGGTGCGTCTCAACACGGTCGCCAGCAATCTCGCCAACGCGGACGCGGTCGGCAGCGATCCGGACGCGGTCTACAAGGCGCGCATGCCGGTCTTCGAGGCCGCCGGCGAACCCGGCCGGACCGACAGCGCCGGTGTGCGCGTGCTCGGCGTCGTCGAATCGCAGCTCGCGGCGGAGAAGCGCTACGAGCCGGGGCACCCGCTGGCCGACGCCGAAGGCTACGTCTACGCGCCCAACGTCAACGTCGTCGAGGAGATGGTCAACATGATCTCCGCGGCGCGCTCCTACCAGTCCAGCGTCGAGGTGATCAACACCGCGAAAGAGCTGGCGCTGGCCACGCTCAACCTCGGCAAGTGAGGCGCACATGACCGGCATCGACACGACGTATGCGGATCTCGGGCTTGCACTGCCGCAGTCGCAGGCGCAGAAGCAGAGCCTGGGCCAGGACGATTTCCTGCGGCTGATGACGACGCAGCTGCAGAACCAGGATCCGTTCAAGCCGATGGAGAGCGGCGATTTTCTCGGCCAGATCGCGCAGTTCAGCACCGTTTCCGGCATCCAGGAGCTGCAGAGCGCGTTCTCGACGCTCGCCGCCTCGCTGTCGTCGAGCCAGACGCTGCAGGCGGCGTCGCTGGTCGGACGCAGCGTGCTGGTGCCGAGCGACTCCGGTTATCTGCCGGCGGAGGGTGCACTGCAGGCGGCGGCCGAGCTGCCGGCGAGCGGCCAGCTCCTCGTCGACCTCGTCGATGCCGGCGGGCAGGTGGTGCGCAGCCTCGATCTCGGCGTGCAGGCTGCCGGAACGCAGCGCTTCTCCTGGGACGGCCTCGACGCGTCCGGGCAGCGCCTCGCCGAAGGCAGCTATACGCTGCGCGCGCGTCTCGTACAAGGCGCTACGCAGCAAGCCGTGGGCACCCTCGCGGTCGGCCGCGTCGAGTCGGTGGCGCTGGGCGCCGGCGGCCTGAACCTCGAGCTGCTCGGACTGGCGCCGGCGGCGCTCGCCGAAGTTCAACAGATTCTCTAGCCAGGAGACCTCCATGCCGTTTCGCGTCGCCCTCTCGGGCCTCAATGCCGCCTCGGCGGATCTCAACGTCACTGCAAACAACATCGCCAACGTCAACACGACCGGCTTCAAGGGCTCGCGTGCGGAGTTCGCGGAGCTGTTTCCGAGCTCGTCGTTCGGGTTGTCGGCGACGGCCAGCGGCGCCGGTGTGCGGCTGGCGCAGGTATCGCAGCAGTTCGGTCAGGGCGCGGTGAACTTCACGCAGAACTCGCTCGATCTGGCGCTCTCCGGCGAAGGCTTCTTCACGCTCTCCGACAACGGCGCGCAGGTCTATTCACGCGCCGGCGCGTTCGGCACCGACCGCAACGGCTACGTCGTCAACGCGACCGGCCAGCGGCTGCAGGTGTTTCCGCCGGTCGCCGGCGCCGGCACCTTCGATACGGCGAGCCTGACCGATCTCCGGCTCGACACGGCGGATAATCCGCCGCTGGCGACGACGAGGATCGAGACCGGACTCAACCTGCCGGCGAGCGCGCAGCCGCCGACCGCGGCGGTGTTCGACGCCGCCGACCCGAACAGCTACAACCACAGCACGGCGGTGACGATCTACGACTCCCTGGGTGCCGCCCATACGGCGAGCCTGTTCTACGTGCGCACGGCCACGGCGAACCAGTGGGACGTCTACGTGCAGGTCGACGGCGCAACCGTGGGCGGCGCGAACACGCTCGAGTTCTCGCCGACCGGCACGCTGACGACGCCGGCCACCGGCGAGATCGCACTGCCCGCATTCGCGCTGGGCAACGGTGCCGCGGACCTGAGTATCACGCTTGATTCCTCCAACGCAACGCAGTTCGGCGACAGCTTCGGTGTGTCGACGCTGCCGCAGGACGGCTACACCACCGGACGGTTGACCGGCCTCGAGATCACGCAGGACGGCATCGTGCAGGCGCGCTACACCAACGGCCAGGCGACGGCGCTCGGCCAGATCGCGCTCGCGAACTTCCCGAACCCGCAGGGTCTGCAGGAGCTCGGCGACACGACCTGGGGCGAAAGCTTCGAGGCCGGGCAGGTGATCCGCGGCGCCGCGGGCTCGACGAACTTCGGCCTGATCCAGGCCGGCGCGCTGGAAGCGTCCAACGTCGACCTGACCGAGCAGCTGGTGAACATGATCACCGCGCAGCGCAACTTCCAGGCCAATGCGCAGATGATCTCCACCGCGGACCAGGTCACGCAGACGGTGATCAACATCCGCTAGGTACGAAGCCATGGACCGCGCGCTCTACGTCGCGATGACCGGCGCCATTCAGACGATGAAGGCGCAGGCGGCGAACAACCACAACCTGGCGAACGCGTCGACCACCGGCTTTCGTGCCGAGCTGGTCGCCAACGCGCCGCAGGCCGTCGACGGCGCCGGCTTGCCGACGCGCGTCAATGCGCTCGCATCGGCGGCCGGCTGGGATGCGCGCAGCGGGGCAATGCAGCAGACCGGGCGCGAGCTCGACGTCGCCTTCGGCGAGAGCGTCTGGCTCGCCGTGCTGGCGCCGGACGGCACCGAGGCATATACCAAAGCCGGCGATCTGCAGCTCGATTCCGCCGGCCAGATGCGCACCGGTGCCGGCCACGTCGTGCTCGGCGACGGCGGGCCGATGGCGGTGCCGCCGCATGGCCAGCTGCTGATCGGCGGCGACGGCACGGTGTCGGTCGTGCCGCAGGGCGGCGGCGCGGAAACGCTGGTCGCAGTCGGACGACTGCGCACGGTCGAGGCCGCGCCGGAGCAGCTCGAGCGCGGCACCGACGGCCTGATGCGCGCGAAACCGGGCGTCGTGCTCGATCCCGCCGCAGGCAACGCGCTGGTTTCGGGCGCGATCGAGTCGAGCAACGTCAACCTGCCGGAAGCCATGGTCAACATGATCAGCCTCGCGCGCCAGTTCGAGCTGCAGGTGAAGCTGATGCGCACGGCCGAAGACAACGCGCAGGCGGCGAGCTCCCTGGTGCGCATGGGCTGATGCTGGAAAATGCCGTTGGTCACGGATGAACACGAACCGACACGGATCGTGATTCGGTCCGAAGCGCAGCTGCTCGTCGTCACGCGCGCGCGGGCGGGCGGCGCCGGGATCCCGGCACGGCAGGCTGGCCCGGAACTTGTAACGACGCCGCCACAGGCGGATTCCCGTCGCCGGAGGCTCACATGAATCAGGCTCTTTGGGTTGCGAAGACCGGGCTCGATGCGCAGCAGACGCGCATGTCGCTGATCTCGAACAACCTCGCCAACGTCAACACGACCGGCTTCAAGCGCAGCCGCGCGAGCTTCGAGGATCTGATGTACCAGACCGTGCGCCAGCCGGGCGCGCAGACCTCGCAGCAGACGCAGGCGCCGTCCGGAATGATGGTCGGCACCGGCACGCATGTCGTGTCCACCGAGAAGATGTTCACGCAGGGCAATCTGCTGCAGACGAACAATCCCTTCGATCTCGCGATCAACGGCCGCGGCTTCTTCCAGATCCAGCTGCCCGACGGCACGGCTGCGTACACACGCGACGGCTCGTTCCAGATCGACAGCCAGGGCCAGATGGTCACCGCGAGCGGCTATCTGCTGCAGCCCGGCATCACGATTCCGTCGGGCGCACAGAGCATCACCATCGGCGGCGACGGCACGGTCAGCGTGCAGCTCGCCGGTGAAGCCGCGCCGCAGCAGGTCGGCAGCCTCACGCTCGCCGACTTCGTCAATCCGGCAGGGCTGCAGCCCAAGGGCGAGAACCTGTTCGCCGAGACCGCGGCCAGCGGCGCGCCGCAGAGCGGCGCGCCGGGCCAGTCGGGCATCGGCCTGCTGATCCAGGGCTTGCTGGAATCGTCGAACGTCAACGTCGTCGAAGAGCTGGTCAACATGATCGAGACGCAGCGCGCCTACGAGATGAGCTCGAAGGCGATCTCGACGACCGATCAGATGCTCGGCTACGTGTCGAACAA
>JBFMCQ010000079.1:0-1819 GCA_040754295.1 Pseudomonadota bacterium
CGCGGCGATGTCGCGCGACAGCACGACCGTGGCGTCGAGGTGCGCGAAGGTCGTCGCCGGGCTCGGGTCGGTGAGGTCGTCGGCCGGCACGTAGACGGCCTGGATCGAGGTGATCGAGCCGGTCTTGGTCGAGGTGATGCGCTCCTGGAGCACGCCCATTTCCTCGGCCAGCGTCGGCTGGTAGCCCACCGCCGACGGCATGCGGCCGAGCAGCGCGGACACTTCGGTGCCGGCCAGCGTGTAGCGGTAGATGTTGTCGATGAACAGCAGCACGTCGCGGCCTTCGTCGCGGAAGAACTCGGCGATCGTCAGGCCGGTCAGCGCGACGCGCAGGCGGTTGCCCGGCGGCTCGTTCATCTGGCCGTAGACCATCGCCACCTTGTCGAGGACGTTGGACTCCTTCATCTCATGGTAGAAGTCGTTGCCCTCGCGGGTCCGCTCGCCGACGCCGGCGAACACCGACAGACCCGAGTGCGCCTTGGCGATGTTGTTGATCAGCTCCATCATGTTGACGGTCTTGCCGACGCCGGCGCCGCCGAACAGGCCGACCTTGCCGCCCTTAGCGAAGGGGATCAGCAGGTCGATGACCTTGATGCCGGTTTCGAGCAGCTCGGTGGAGCCGGCCTGATCCTCGTAGCTCGGCGCGGAGCGGTGGATCGCCCACTTCTCCGCCGCCTTGACCTCGCCGGCCTCGTCGATCGGGCGGCCGAGCACGTCCATGATGCGGCCGAGCGTGCCGGTGCCGACCGGCACCGAGATCGGATTGCCGGTGTTGCGCACCGTCAGCCCGCGCTTCAAGCCCTCGGAGGCGCCGAGCGCGATCGTGCGCACCACGCCGTCGCCGAGCTGCTGCTGGACTTCGAGCGTCAGCTCGGTGCCGTCGACCGTCAGCGCGTCGTAGATCTTCGGAATCGCCGCACGCGGGAACTCGACGTCGATGACGGCGCCGATGACTTGAACGATCTTACCTGTGGTCATACTTCGATCTCAGTTGCGAATCTTGTCTTTCGGGAATGGGGAATCGGGAATCGTAAGAAGCAACGGCATATCGACATTGCGCTTTTACGATTCCCCATTCCCGATTCCCAGTTGTTCACACTGCCGCCGCGCCGCCGACGATTTCCGCCAGCTCCTTGGTAATGTTCGCCTGGCGCGCCTTGTTGTAGGCGAGCTGGAGCTGGTTGATGATCTTGCCGGCGTTGTCGGACGCCGCCTTCATCGCCACCATGCGCGCCGACTGCTCGGACGCGACGTTCTCGATGACCGCCTGATAGACCTGCGACTCGACGTAGCGGGTCAGCACGTCGTCGAGCAGCTCGGTGGAGTTGGGCTCGTACAGGTAGTCCCAGTGCTCGAGCATGCCTTCGCTCTCGACCGGCTCGATCGGCAGCAGCTGCGCGACCGTCGGCCGCTGCGTCATCGTGTTCACGAACTGGTTCGACACGAGGTAGACGCGATCGACGCTGCCGTCGCGGAAGACGTCGGTCAGCACCTTGATCACGCCGACCAGCTGCTCCAGGTGCGGGCGGTCGCCCAGGTGCGTCGCCGTCGCATGCACCTTGCCGCCGAGGCGCTTGAAGAACGACACCGCCTTGTTGCCGATGAGGACGAACTCGACGTCGACGCCCTTGTCCTTCCACTCGCGCACTTCGCGCACGACCGAGCGGAACACGTTCATGTTCAGGCCGCCGCACAGGCCGCGGTCGGACGAGACGATGCAGAACGCGACGCGCCTGACCTCGCGCTCGATCGTGAACGGATGCCTGTACTCCAGATTCGCTTTCGCCAGGTGCCCCAGCGTGCGGCGGATCTTCTCGGC
>JBFMCQ010000079.1:1919-16498 GCA_040754295.1 Pseudomonadota bacterium
GCGTCGTTCCAGTCGCCGGTGTCGAGCTTGGACAGCAGCTCCTTGTGCTGGCTCGCGAGGAACTGGTGCAGGCCCTCTTCCCAGGCCAGCACCTTGTCCACGGCGACCTTGTCGATGTAGCCCTTTTCGACGGCGTACAGCGAGGCCGCCATCTGGCCGACCGAGAGCGGCTGGTACTGCTTCTGCTTCATCAGCTCGGTGACGCGCTGGCCGCGCTCGAGCTGCTTGCGGGTGGCCTCGTCGAGGTCGGAGGCGAACTGCGCGAAGGCGGCGAGCTCGCGGTACTGCGCGAGCGCCAGACGCACGCCGCCGCCGAGCTTCTTGATGACCTTGGTCTGCGCGGCGCCGCCGACGCGCGACACCGAGATACCGGCGTTCATCGCCGGGCGGATGCCGGCGTTGAACAGGTCGGTCTCGAGGAAGATCTGGCCGTCGGTGATCGAGATGACGTTGGTCGGCACGAACGCCGACACGTCACCGGCCTGCGTCTCGATGATCGGCAGTGCGGTCAACGAGCCGGTCTTGCCCTTGACCTTGCCACCGGTGAGCTTCTCGACGTACGCCTCGTTGATGCGCGCGGCGCGCTCGAGCAGACGCGAGTGCAGATAGAAGACGTCACCGGGGAAGGCCTCGCGGCCCGGCGGGCGGCGCAGCAGCAGCGACACCTGACGATAGGCGACGGCCTGCTTGGACAGATCGTCGTAGATGATCAGCGCGTCTTCGCCCTTGTCGCGGAAGTACTCGCCCATCGAGCAGCCGGAGTACGGCGAGATGTACTGCAGCGCCGGCGACTCGGACGCGGCGGCGGCGACGACGATCGTGTGCGCCATCGCGCCGTGCTCTTCGAGCTTGCGCACGACGCCGGCGATCGAGCTGTTCTTCTGCCCGATGGCCACGTAGATGCACTTAATGCCCGAGCCCTTCTGATTGATGATCGCGTCGACCGCGAGCGCGGTCTTGCCCGTCTGGCGGTCGCCGATGATCAGCTCGCGCTGTCCCCGCCCGATCGGCACCATCGAGTCGATCGCCTTGTAGCCGGTCTGCACCGGCTGGCTGACCGACTTGCGCGTGATCACGCCCGGCGCGACCTTTTCGATCGGCGAGGTGCCGGCGGCCTTGATCGGGCCCTTGCCGTCGATCGGATTGCCGAGCGCGTCCACCACGCGGCCCAGCAGCCCTTCGCCGACCGGCACTTCGAGAATGCGGCCGGTCGTCTTGACCGTGTCGCCTTCCTTGAGGTGCTTGTAGTCGCCGAGCACGACGGCGCCGACCGAGTCGCGCTCGAGGTTCAGCGCCAGCCCGAAGACATTGCCCGGGAACTCGAGCATTTCGCCCTGCAGCGCGTCGGACAGCCCGTGCACGCGCACGATGCCGTCCTGCAGCGACACGATCGTGCCGGTGTTGCGCGCCTCGGTGGCGGCGTCGAAGTTCTGGATGCGCGCCTTGATCAGGTCGCTGATTTCGGAAGGGTTCAATTGCATGGGTCTACTCGGAATACCTTCTATCCGCAGCCAAGCGCAGATGAACGCCGCGCGAGAGTCGACGCAGACGAGTGTCTGCGCGCAGCTGCGTTCATCTGCGGATTCATGTTTCTGGTCACGTCGTCAATGCCGTGCGCAGGCGGTCGAGCTCGCCGCGGATCGAGCCGTCGATGACCAGGTCTCCGGCGCGGATCAGCGCGCCGCCGATCAGCTCCGGATCGGTCTGCCAGTCGATGACGACCTCGCGCTGCAGGCGCTTCTTCACCGCCGCGGTCAGCCGCGCCTGCTGCGCCGAAGCCACCGGCGCCGCCGAGACGATCTCGACATCGACGCGCGATTCGGCCTCTGCGCGCAGCTGCTCGAACTGTTCGGCGATCGCCGGCAGCGCCTTGAGCCGGCCGTTCTCGGCGAGCAGCCGCGCCAGCGCCACCGCCTCGGCGGCCAGCTTGCCGGTCAGGCCCTTGTGCAGCGTATCGGACAGCTCGGTGCGCGTCAGCGCCGGGTGCCCGATCAGCTGCGCGATATCCGGCCGGCTGACCAGCGCCGCGAGCGAGGCCAGCGCCTCGCTCCACGCCGGGAACGACCTGCCGTCGCGGGCCAGCTCGAACACCGCCTTGGCGTAGGGCCGCGCGAGCGTGCTGTAGTCCGCCATCTCGGGGGCTCCTCAGACGCGTGCCGCGAGCTCGTCGAGCACGTCGGCGTGCGCCTTGGTGTCGATTTCGCGCTTGAGAATCCGGGCCGCACCGACGACCGCGAGCTCGCCGACGCGCTTGCGCAGGTCCTCGCGGGCATGCGCGATCTCGCGCTGCACGTCCTCATGCGCTTTCGCGACGATGCGCTCGCCCTCTTCCTGCGCGTGCGCCTTGGCCTGCTCGATGATCTGCGCCGCCTGCTTGTTGGCCGCGGCGAGGATGTCCTGCGCCTGCGTACGCGCCAACTTCAGCTCTTCTTCGCTCTTGGCCGAGGCGTCCTGCAGCGCGCGCGCGCCCTTCTCGGCGGCGGCCAGACCGTCGGCGATCTTCTGCCGGCGCTCTTCCATCGCCCTGGTGACCGGCGGCCACACGAACTTCATCGTGAACCAGACGAAGATCGCGAAGACGATCATCTGGCCGACGATGGACGGGATGCTTGCCTGCATGGGCTAAGCTCCAGGTTGTGTCATGAGAATCGGAAGACCCTGGGACGCAGACGACCTCAGCCGCCCTGCACAGCGGCGATCAGCGGGTTCGCGAACATCATCAGCAGGCCCATGGCGACGCCGATGATGGACACGGCGTCGAGCAGGCCGGCGATGATGAACATCTTGGTCTGCAGCATGTTCGCCATTTCCGGCTGACGTGCGGCGCCTTCGAGGAACTTGCCGCCGAGCAGGCCGAAGCCGATGGCGGTGCCGAGCGCGGCGAGGCCGAAGATGAGGCCGAGGGTCAGCGCCGTGTTGGCCTGGATCTGAGCGATGAGCTCCATGGATCTACTCCGTGTGTTGCGGTGGTGGATGAATGGCGTCGGCCGGCGAGCGTCTAGTGATGCTCGTAGGCCATGCTGATGTACACGATGGTGAGCGTCATGAAGATAAACGCCTGCAGCGTGACGACCAGGATATGGAAGATCGCCCAGCCCAGTCCGGGGATGGCCTGCGCCCACCAGGGCAGCAGCGCGATCAGGATGAAGATCAGCTCGCCGGCATAGAGGTTGCCGAACAGTCGCAGCGCGAGCGAGATCGGCTTGGCCAGGAGCTCGACCGTGTTGAGGATCAGATTGGCCGGCAAAAGCCACGGCCCGAACGGATGGGTGAGGAATTCCTTGGCGTAGCCGCCCAAGCCCTTGCCCTTGAGGCTGTAGATAATGATCAGGCCGAACACCGACAGCGACAGCGCGAACGTGGCGCTCATGTCCGCCGACGGCACCGCGCGGAAGTACTCCAGGCCGAACACGTGCTTGGCGATCATCGGCGGCAAATCCACCGGCACCAGGTCCATCGCGTTCCAGAGGAAGGTCCAGATGAAGATCGTCAACGCCAGCGGCGCGAGGAAGGCGCGCGAGCCGTGGAACGCGTCTTTCACCGCGTTGTCGACGAAATCGACCATGATCTCGACGAAGTTCTGCAATTTGCCGGGCACGCCGCTGGTCGCGCGCACCGCCGCCATGCGGAACAGCGTCAGGAAGATCAGGCCCAGAGCGGTGGAAACGAGCAGCGTGTCGAGGTGCCAGGCCTCGGAGCTGATGAAAGCGTTGTCATGGCCGGTCGCCCAGTGATGCAGGTGATGCGTCACATATTCGGCAGGAGTTTGACCCGCTTCAGCCATCGTTCGTATCCCAAAGAAGCGCGAACCAGTACGCCGTGAGCGTCAACGCGAACGTGATCACCAACGGCGCGAACACATCTGCAAAAAACCGGACCGCGACCGCGAACAACACCGCGGCGAGGATCAATTTCCTCACCTCGGCCCGATAGAAATTCATCATCGCGTGCCGGGCATCCGCCGCGGACACCGAAAAGGTCTTGATCGCGGCGTAGACCGTCAGCAGCGCGCCGATCGATCCCCCAGCCAGAGCCGCCAGGCCCGAACGCGCATCCGCGAACACGGCCCACAGGGCAGCGGACACGGTACCGATCAGAACCTGTAGCAGCGCGATACGCGTCGCCGTTTTCATGACACCCTGGCGATGGTGCGCCGCACCAATCCAAAAAAGTATAGCCGGTCTGCAGCCCGGCGATCAACCGCACTGAATCGGGGCGGCGTGCCGCCCGGGTCCGGCGCTTGCTGCACGGATGGAGTCGCCGCACCGCGCCACGGAGGACGAGTGACCCGCTTTCGAACTACACGCGTGCTGGTGACCGGCGGCGCGGGCTTCATCGGCTCACACCTGTGCGGCCAGCTGTTGCAGCGCGGATGCGACGTGCTGTGCGTCGACAATTTCTTCACCGGCGGACGCGACAACATCATTCCGCTACTCGATCACCCGCGCTTCGAGCTCCTGCGGCACGACGTGACCTTCCCGCTCTACGTCGAGGTCGATCAAATCTACAACCTGGCCTGCTCCGCGTCGCCGGTGCATTACCAGCTCGACCCGGTCCAAACGACCAAAACCAGTGTGCACGGCGCGATCAACATGCTCGGGCTGGCCAAACGCGTGAAGGCGCGCATTCTGCAGGCGTCGACCAGCGAGGTCTACGGCGATCCGCAGGTGCATCCGCAGCCGGAGGAATACTGGGGCAACGTCAATCCGGTCGGCTTCCGCTCGTGCTACGACGAGGGCAAGCGCTGCGCCGAGACGCTGTTCTTCGACTACTGGCGCCAGCACAGGCTGCAGATCAAGGTCGCGCGCATCTTCAACACCTACGGCCCGAACATGCATCCAGACGACGGCCGCGTGGTGTCGAATTTCATCATGCAGGCGCTGCAGAACCGGCCGATCACGATTTACGGTGACGGCGCACAGACGCGCTCGTTCTGCTATGTCGACGACCTCGTCGACGGCCTGCAGCGGCTGATGAGCACGCCCGCAGAGGTCACCGGACCGGTCAATCTCGGCAATCCCAGAGAGTTCACGATTCGCGAGCTCGCCGAGCTGGTGATCGAGCTGACCGGCTCGCGCTCGATGCTGGACCACAAGCCGCTGCCGCAGGACGACCCGCGTCAGCGCCAACCCGATATCCGCCGCGCGCGCGAGCAACTCGGCTGGGCGCCGAAAACCGAGCTGCGCGAAGGGCTGAAGCCGACCATCGCCTACTTCGAGGCGCGGCTGCAGGGATCGAAGGCGGCGATTACCTGAGGCGTCCGAGCAGCTTGTCCAGCTCTTCGGCGCTGCGGAAGGTCACCGTCAGCTTGCCGCGCCCGGTCTCGGCCTGGTGCAGGCGCACCGGCAGCCCGATGCGCGCGCTGATCTCCTTCTCGAGCACCGGCGCGCGCGGGCGATGGTTCTGCCGCGGCTTCGCCGGCTCGCCCTCGGCGTGCACCAGCGCCTCGGTCTGACGCACCGACAGCTGCTTGTCGACGACAAGCAGCGCCAGCGACGACTGCCGTGCGCCGTGCACGCCGAGCAACACTTTGGCGTGGCCCAGGCTCAGCTCGCCGGCGCGCACGCGGTCCTGCACGTCGGCATTGAGCTCCATCAGGCGCAGCAGGTTGCTGATGTGCGCGCGCGAACGCCCGACCGCTTCGGCGGCCTTCTCGTGCGTCAGCCCGCAGTCCTCGATGAGCTTGTGCAGCGCCTCGGCCTCTTCCAGCGGGTTCAGGTCGGCACGCTGGATGTTCTCGACCAGCGCGACCGCCATCGCCCCGCGCTCGTCGAGCGCACGCACGACGACCGGTACGGTCTTGAGTCCGGCCAGCTTGGCGGCGCGCCAGCGGCGCTCGCCGGCGACGATCTCGTACTTGTGCGCGCCGGACGGCCGCGCGACGATCGGCTGCACGACACCCTGCGACTTGATCGACTCGGCCAGCGACTGCAGCGCCTCGTCGTCGAAATGCCGGCGCGGCTGGTGCCGTCCCGCATGCAGGCTGTCGAGCGCCAGCTCGCGCAGCGACTCGCTGTTGTTCTCTTCAGCCGGCGCCGAGACGCTGCTCAGCAGCGACTCCAACCCGCGGCCCAATCCCCTTTTTTTTGCGCTCATAAGCGTACCGGCGTCCGCTTCTGGAAACTGGAAACTGGAAACTGGAAACCGCTTTTCACGCGCTGAGCCTCATCTGCCCGCCGTCATGGCGGCGCAGCACCTCGCCGGCGAGCGCCAGGTAGGCCTTGGCGCCGGCGGACGCCGGGTCGTAGACCATCGCCGGCAGGCCGTGGCTCGGCGCTTCGGCGAGACGCACGTTGCGGGGCACCAGCGTGCGGTAGACCTTGTCGCCGAAGTGCTGGATCAGCTGGTTGGAGACGTCGATCGCCAGATTGTTGCGCGGATCGTACATCGTGCGCAGCAGCCCTTCGACTTCGAGCCGCGGGTTGATCACGCGGCGGATCTTCTGGATCGTGTCCATCAGCGCAGACAGGCCCTCCAGCGCGTAGTACTCGCACTGCATCGGGATCAGCACGCCGTCGGCGGCGACCAGCGCGTTCACGGTCAGCTTCGACAGCGCCGGCGGGCAGTCGAGCACGGTGTAGTCGAAGTCCGCGGCGACCTCGGCGAGCGCACTCTTGAGGGCGAAATCCCCGACCGCGACGTCGCGCAGCTTGATCTCGGCCTCGGTCATGTCACCGTTGGCCGGCAGTAGCCACAGACCGAAATCCGGCAGCTCCTGGATCACCTCGCGGATCGGCGCACGCTCGAGCAGCACGTCGCAAGCCGTGCGTTCGAGCGCGGCCTTGTCGACGCCCACACCCATCGTCGCGTTGCCCTGCGCGTCGAGGTCGACGAGCAGCACGCGCCGCTTGGTCGCGGCCAGCGATGCGGCGAGATTGATCGCCGTGGTGGTCTTGCCGACGCCGCCCTTCTGGTTTGCAATCGCGATGATGTAGCTCATGACCGTGAAGCCTCTGCGCTGAGGGGTGCGGCGACCACCAGATGCCGCTCCTCGGGCAGCCCCGGCACGTCGAGGCGACGGATTTCCCTGATCTGCACACCGGCCGGCACTGCGGCCAGCTCGGCATCGCCTAGTTTGCCCTTCATCGCGAGCCATTGGCCACCCGGCGCCAGCAGATGCGCGGTGAGCGCGAAGAACTCCGCGACCGCGGCAAACGCGCGGCTGACGATCGAGTCGAAGCCACGGGTGTCGCGGTGCGCCTCGACCCGCGCCTCGATCACCTCGACATTGCCCAGGGCCAAGGTGCGCGCCGCGTGCCGCAGGAAGCGCGCTTTCTTGCCGTTGCTGTCGAGCACCGTCACCGCCAGCGCCGGATCGGCGATCGCCAGCACCAGGCCCGGCAGCCCGGCGCCGGCGCCGACATCGAGCACGCGTCCGCGCACGAAAGGCCGCACCGCCAGCGAGTCGAGCAGGTGGCGCGTGACCATCTCCAGCGGATCGCGCACGGCGGTCAGGTTGTACGCCGCGTTCCATTTCTGCAGCTCGGCGAGGTAGGCGAGCAGGCGCCCGACGGCGGCGCCGGGCAACGCGAGGCCCAGCGCCTGCAGGCCGGCTTCGAGCCGCTCGCGCGGGGCGTCCGGCGCGCGCGCCGGCGGCTGCGGGGAAGGTCGGGCGGCCATGGACCGCGCAGTATACCGCCGGATAAAAAAAGGCCGGGGGAGCGCCCCGGCCGTGGAATTGGCATTCATGCGTCAACTGACGACGGCCACCTGCTCGGCCTGCAGGCCTTTCTGGCCGCGCACCACGTTGAACTGGACCTTCTGGCCCTCCTGGAGCGTGCGGAAACCGTCGCCCTGGATCTGCCGGAAGTGGACGAAAACGTCTTCCTGGCCCGCGCCGCGCTGGATAAAACCATAACCCTTGGCGTTGTCGAACCACTTCACCGTGCCTGACTCGCGATTGGACATTACCGACCTTCCCGAAACTGACGGCCGCAGCCGCCTCCAAACTGCGGCGAGTCCGTGGAACGGACTCTTACCGCATCCCCTGGGCTCGCACCCGCCGCTACTGTAGCGGGTGCAAGGGTACAGGCGAAGGGTGAAAACACGCAGAAACCTGCGAAGCGGGCCGATTTCCTGGGAGAAATCTCGGATTCGCAGCGTATTCTCGGCCTCATCCACTATCATTGCGGGCCATTCCGATGCTCCGGAGAGCGACCGATGCCGCGTTCCTCTACTGTCCGTGCTTCCCTCGCCGCGGTCCTCACCGCGGCCGCGGTCATGGCCTGCGCCACGTCCCCGACCGGCCGCACCCAGCTCAGGCTGGTCTCCGACGCCGAGATGGCGCAGATGGGCACCGCCGCGTTCCAGCAGCTCAAGCAGAAGACGCCGCCGGCGAAGAATCCGCAGATCAACAACTACGTGCAGTGCGTGGCGCGGGCGATCACGCGCGAGGTCGGCGGCTCCTGGGAAGTACAGGTGTTCGACTCCAAAGATATCAACGCCTTTGCGCTGCCGGGCGGCAAGATCGGCGTCTATACCGGCCTGCTCAAGGTGACCGAGAACCAGGACCAGCTTGCAGCCGTCATCGGCCACGAGGTCGCGCACGTGCTCGCCGGCCATTCGGCCGCCCGCGTGTCCAACGAGATGGCGGCGCAGCTCGGGGTCGCCGTGCTGTCGTCGGCGACCGGCATGTCGGGCGACATGATCGGCATGGGCGCGAACCTCCTCCTGCTGCTGCCCTATTCGCGCGGCGACGAGACCGAGGCCGACATCCTCGGCCAGCGGCTGATGGCGAGCGCCGGCTTCGACCCGGCGGCGGCGCCCCGGCTGTGGGTGAACATGTCCAAGGCCAGCGGCGGCGGGCCGCCGGAATTCATCTCCACGCACCCCTCACCCGACAGCCGCATCCGCGACCTCAACAACAACCTGCCGCAGGTGCAGCCGGTCTACCAGCAGGCGCGCTCGGCCGGCAAGCGGCCCAGCTGCGCGGCGTGAGCCGCCGCTCACGCCGCCCGCGTCGGCGGCACCCACGCATCGGCAACGTAATGGCACGCGACCGCTGAGCCGTCGCGCAGGCTGTGCACGTGCGGCACGCGCCGCGGACACTGCTCGTCGGCCATCGGGCAGCGCGTCGTGAACAAGCAGCCCTGCAGCGGCAGCGTCACGTCCGGCGCCGGCCCGTCGCGCAGCAGCAGCGCGCGCTGTGCCGGATCGGCCCCCGGAACGGAGGCGAGCAGCGCCTTGGTGTACGGGTGCCGCGGCTGCTCGAACAGCCTGCGCACGTCGGCCTGCTCCATCGCCCGGCCGAAGTACATGACGAGCACGCGATCGCTGATCCGCCGCACGACCGACAGATCGTGGCTGATGAACAGCATCGCCATGCCGGTCTGGGCCTGCAGTCCGCGCAGCAGATCGAGGATCTGCGCCTGCAGCTGCAGGTCGAGCGCGGACACCGCCTCGTCGCAGATCAGAAGGCGCGGCTGCACGACGAGCGCGCGGGCGATGCCGACGCGCTGGCATTGGCCGCCGGATAGCTGCCGGGGGTAGCGCGCGTGCAGCTCGGCCTCCAGCCCCACGCGCTCGAGCATCGCGTGTGCGCGCTGCCGGCGCTGCGCAGCGGCGACCTCCGGACACAGGAACTCGAGCGGCTCGGCGACTGCGTGCACGACGCGCATGCGCGGATCGAGGCTGCCCTGCGGGTCCTGGAACACCATCTGAATCTCGCGCCGCAGCGGCCGCCAGCCCTTGCGGTCGAGACCCGTGAGCTCGCGGCCGCCGAAGCGCACCGAGCCGGCCGCCACCGGGTGCACGCCGAGCAGCGCGCGCGCCAGCGTCGATTTGCCGGAGCCGGATTCGCCGACGATGCCCAGCGTCTCGCCGGCGCGCAGGTTGAAATTGAGCTCGTCGACCGCGCGCAGCATGCGCGGCCGCGCGAACGGATGCGCCGGCCGCAGGCGGTGCTGCACCTTGAGCTGGCGCACCGCCAGCAGCGGCTCGCCGCTGCGCGCCGGCGCCCCCGGCGCGGACCGGATCGTGTTACTCAAGCAGGCTGCGCAGCATCCACGCGGTCTTCTCGTGGACCTGCATGCGCTGCGTCAGCAGGTCCGCGGACGGCTCGTCGCGGGCCTCGTCGACCAGCGGAAACACCTCGCGCGCCGTGCGCACGCAGGTTTCGTGGCCCCTGACCAGCTGCGTGACCATCTCGCGCCACTCGGGGACACCCTCGGTCTCCTCGATCGACGACAGCGACGCGTACTGCCGGTAGGTGCCCGGCGCCGGAAACCCGAGCGCGCGGATGCGCTCGGCAACGAGATCGACCGCTGCCGCGGCTTCGACGTAGTGCTGCTCGAACATCAGGTGCAGGGTATTGAACATCGGGCCGGTGACGTTCCAGTGGAAGTTGTGCGTCTTCAGATACAGTGTGTACTCGTCGGCGAGCAGGCGCGACAGACCCTCCGCGATGGTCTTGCGCGCCTCCTTGGCGATGCCGATGTCGATCTTGGGCGTCTTCGCGGGCTTGTCGTTGCCTTTGGCCATCGGGGACTCCTTTCGCAGGGGGGCGCCCAGTGTAGGCGGCGTTCGCGTGCAGGGAAAATGAGTTCTTTCTCTGGATTCGATCGGGGCCGCCTATGGCCACCGCTCGATGCAGTCCGCCCGGCGACCACATCGCCACATCAGGCCGCCGCCAGCAGCTTGGTCCTGCGGTAATGGCTGAAGATGTCGTCGAGGCTGTGCTTCGGCTTCCAGCCGAAGGTCTCGCGGAACAGGCGGCCGTCGATGATCACCGGATACTTGAAGTAGTCGATCAGGTACGGCGGGAAGAATGCGTTCCAGTTGAGCGCGTTGCTGATCAACTTCGGCAAGAGCGACGGCACGCTGGGCACGGGCAGGCGCCGGCAGCCACACTGCTCCACGGCGACCTGATAGGCCACCGAGTCGTCCGGTGCGACGTTATAGATGCCGGGCTGGTTGCGCTCGAAGGCGAGCACCATCGCGTCGGCCATGTCGTCGACGTGCAGGAACTGCATCGGCGGCGAGAAGCCGACGAGCACCGGCGCCACCGGCCGCGACAGCAGCAGCGACATGCTGTTCCTCACGCCCGGCCCAAGGATGTTGCAGGGGCGCAGGATCGTGATGTGCAGCTCCGGATACTTCCGCCGGTAGATCTGCGCCAGGCTCTCCACTTCGACCGAGTCGAGCAGGTCCTGCGTCAGCTCGCTCGCCTTGAGCGGTGCATCTTCGTCGAGCAGCGCCGGGTTGTCAGGCGAGGCGCCGTAGACGTAGTACGTCGAGTGGATGATGACCTGCTTGACGGCGTATTTGCGGCACAGGTCGAGCAGCTTCTTGGTGCCGAGCACGTTGGTGTCGTAGCGGCGGCTGCGATCGGACTCGTGTGTGAACATGCGTCCGATGTGGATGACCGCGTCGATCGCGTGCTTGCGGAAGATGTCCTCGAAGCCGCGCTTGTAGCTCTCCACACGGTACGAGGGTATGCCGGCGTCGGTCTCGACCTTGCGGCGGAAATCGACCGCGACGAGGTTGTAGCGGCCGTGCAGGCGCGCGATCACGCGCCGCGCCAGCGAGCCGGCGGCGCCGGTGACGAGAACCGTGGTCTGGTGCGGACTGGAATTTTGCATCGGCGTGCTTCCTCATCGGCGGTCGCCAGCGCCCGCGCTCCTCCTGCACAGTGGCGCTACGTTATGCCAAAGCGGTCCGGGATGAAAGCGGTTTGCTTCCCGTCCGCTTCCCGTCAATCAGGGGGTGACGGTCCGATTTCCCCCGGGCAGCACCCGCTGTGCCGGCGCTGCCAACGCGTCCGCCGGCCGCTCGCGCAGCTGCATGCGCCACATGTACGCGTAGACGCCGCCGGCGGCGATCAGCGCGGCGTGGCTGCCCTGCTCGACGATGCGGCCGTGGTCGAGCACGATGATCTCGTCGGCATCGACGACGGTGGACAGGCGATGCGCGATGACCAGCGTCGTGCGGTGCTCGGCGACTTCGCGTAGCGCGTCGAGGATGGCCTTTTCCGACGCCGAATCGAGCGACGAGGTCGCCTCGTCGAAGATCATCACCGGCGGGTCCTTGAGCAGAGCCCGGGCGATGGCGACGCGCTGCTTCTCGCCGCCGGAGAGCTTGAGACCGCGCTCGCCGACCCGGGTGGCGTAGCCGTCCGGCAGGCGCGCGACGAAGCCGTCGAGATGCGCTAGACGCGCCGCGCGCTCGATGTCCGCGCGCGCCGCACCCGGCCGGCCGTAGCCGATGTTGTATTCGAGCGTGTCGTTGAACAGCACGGTGTCCTGCGGCACGACGCCGATCTGCGCGCGCAGGCTTTCCTGCGTGAGCGTGCGCAGGTCCTGCCCGGCGATGCAGATGCGCCCGGCGTCCGGGTCGTAGAAACGGAACAGCAGGCGCGCCAGCGTCGACTTGCCGGCGCCGCTGGCGCCGACGACGGCGAGCTTGCGTCCGGCCGGGATGCGAAAGCTCACGTCGTGCAGGATGCGCCGCTGCGGCCCGTAGCCGAAGGACACGCCGTCGAACGCGATCTCGACCGGCCGGCCGTGCAGCTCCAGCGCCCGCGCACCGTCGACGACCCTGGGCCGCACCTCGAGCAGCCCGAACATGCGCTGCATGTCGGTCAGCGCGCGCCGGATCTCGCGATAGACGAAGCCGAGGACATTGAGCGGAATGAACAGCTGGATCAGGTAGGCGTTGATCGCGACGAAGTCGCCGAGCGTCATCGTGCCGCCGGCGACGCCGCGCGCGGCCAGCACCATCATCCACGTCAGGCTCGCGGCGACGATCACCGCCTGCCCGGAATTGAGCGCCGCCAGCGACAGGCGGTTCTGCTGCGCCGCGCGCTCCCACTGTGCGAGGAAGCGATCGTACTCGTCGGCTTCGAAACGCTCGTTGCCGAACAGCTTGACGGTTTCGTAGTTCAGCAGGCTGTCGATCGCGCGCGTGTTGGCCTGCGAGTCGAGGCGGTTGGCCGCGCGCACGAAGCGCGTGCGCCATTCGGTCGTGGCCACCGAGAACGCGACGTAGATGACGACCGCGAACGCGGTGATCACCGCGAAGCCGGCGCCGTAATTGACCAGCAGGATGCTGGCGACGAGCGCGATCTCGAGCAGCGTCGGCAGGATGTTGAACAGCATGAAGCGCAGCAGAAAGCTGATTCCGGCCACGCCGCGCTCGATGTCGCGCGACAGTCCGCCGGTGCGCCGCGACAGGTGGAAGTCGAGATCGAGCCCGTGCAGGTGACGGAACACCGACAGCGCGGCGCGCCGCATCGCACGCTCGCCGACGCGGCCGAAGGCGACGTCGCGCAACTCCGCGAACAGCACCGAAGCCAGGCGCAGCGCGCCATAGCCGAGCAGCAGCGCCAGCGGCACGGCGACCACGGCATCGGTCTTGCCGACATCGAGCGCATCGACGACGTGCTTGAGCACCAGCGGCAGCGCCGTCGTCGCCAGCTTGGCCGCGACCAGGCAGGCGAGCGCAATGGCGATACGCAGCGGAAACTCGCGCATGAACGGCCACAACGCCCGCAGCGCGCGCCAGTCGGAGGCAGCGGCGGCGTCTTCCGGAGATTCGGGGATGTGGCGGCGGCGGGTCACGAAAAGCGGTTCGCGCGGTCCTCGTAGGATGTGGTGAGCGTAGCGAACCGCATCGATCGCGCCCGCGCCTACGCGCTTGTTTTGGAAGTCGGGGCCAGGGATGGCCCCGGCTTGCGCGGGATGCGCACTACGCGTTGGAGCTGTCGTTGATCGCGTCGATCGCCCGCAGCACGTCGGTGCGCGAGATCACGCCGACGAGTCGGTTGTCCTCGACGACCGGGTAGCGGCGGTACGGCTTGTCGAGAAACATCTTCGCAACTTCGAGGACGGACAGCTCCGCATCGACGGTGACCGGATTCCTGGACATGAAGTCGGCGACGCGGCCGCCCATGACGCCGTGGTAGCTCGCATGGACCGCGACCTTGAGGCAGTCGTGCTCGGAGAGAATCCCGACGATATTGCCGAGGTTGTCCAGCACCGGCGCGCCGGAGCAACCCCTGTCGCACAGCAGGTGGATCGCCGTCATCACGTCCATCTCCGGCGTGAATGTCAGCAGGCTCTCCACCATGTAGTCCTTCACCGAGATCGAGTGCAGCATGCGTTTCCCCCTGCGCTACACGGATGAGGATCTCTACCGGCGCGGCGGATCGCCGCCGCAGCCCTGGGTCTTGCCACAGACTTCGCAGGTTTCACCGGTGAAGGCCGCCTGGCTCGCACAGGTGCCCTGCAGCTCACGGCCGCGCACCAGCCAGCCGATGCCCAGCCCGGCGAGGGCGAGGCTGAACAGGATCAGGACGGCGAGAAACGTGGTCAGCATGGAGTGAGTGTCGCGCCAGTCGAGCGGGCTTGCAAGGCGGTTAGGGAGGACGTGGTGAGCGTCCGCGAACCGTATCGGACGCCGTGATTGCCGTCCGTGGCGCGGCGGTGCGCCGCTTGACGACCCCCGGCCCGGCCGTGTTTGCCTAACTCGGCATGACATTGAGTCATACCTCGCCTGAGGCAAACACTGGCCGGGCGTTCGCGGCCGCCGACGATGCCACCGGCATCGTCGGTTCGCGCTGGTTCCCGGACGTCGCTTTCGCC
>JBFMCQ010000080.1:0-15677 GCA_040754295.1 Pseudomonadota bacterium
GAGGCGTGAGGCGCAAAAGCCTTCGCCCTGCCGTTAACGCCTCACGCCTCACGCCTCACTCCTCACGCGGCGCGCGCAGGCGCGCCGTACACCGGAAACCGCGCGCACAGCTTCTCGACTTCGCCGCGCACGCGCGCGACGACGCCGTCGACGTCGCCGCACGCGCTCATCGCGTCGACGATGTCGGCGATCCAGCCCGCCACCTGCGCCATGTCGGCCTCACGGAAACCGCGCGTCGTCGATGCCGGCGAGCCCAGGCGCAGGCCCGAGGTCACGAACGGCGACTTCGGATCGTTGGGCACCGAGTTCTTGTTGACGGTGATATGCGCCTTGCCGAGCGCGGCTTCGGCATCCTTGCCGGTCACGTTCTTGGCGATGAGATCGAGCAGGAACAGATGATTGTCGGTGCCGCCGGAAACCACCTTGTAGCCGCGCTCGAGAAACACCCTGGCCATTGCCCGGGCATTGGCGACGACCTGCTTCTGATAGGTCTTGAACGCCGGGTCGAGCGCTTCACGGAACGCCACGGCCTTGGCCGCGATGACGTGCATCAGCGGTCCGCCCTGGATGCCGGGGAACACCGCCGAATTGAGCTTCTTGTTGAAGTCTTCCGGCTGGCCCCGGGACAGGATGATGCCGCCGCGCGGACCGCGCAGCGTCTTGTGCGTCGTCGACGTGACGACGTGCGCATGCGGCAGCGGGCTCGGGTACTCGCCGGCGGCGACGAGCCCGGCGACATGCGCCATGTCGACCCAGAACCACGCGCCGACCTGGTCGGCGATCTCGCGCATGCGCTTCCAGTCCTTGATCCGCGAGTACGCCGAGAAACCGCCGATGATCATCTTCGGCCGCGTTTCCAGCGCGATGCGCTCCATCTCGTCGTAGTCGATCAGGCCGGTCGCGGTGTCCAGGCCATAGGGCACGATCTTGTACTGGCGACCCGAGAAGTTCGCCGGATTGCCGTGCGTCAGATGGCCGCCCTGCGCGAGGTTCATGCCCATGACGGTGTCGCCCGGATTGACCAGTGCAAGGAAGATCGCGGCATTGGCCTGCGCGCCGGAGTGCGGCTGCACGTTCGCGTAGTCGCAGTCGAACAACTCCTTCACGCGCGCGATCGCGAGGCTCTCGGCGACGTCGACGTGCTCGCAGCCGCCGTAGTAGCGCTTGCCCGGATAACCTTCCGCGTACTTGTTGGTCAGCGGACTGCCCTGCGCTTCCATCACCGCAGGGCTGGCGTAGTTCTCCGACGCAATCAGCTCGATATGCGCCTCCTGGCGCGCGCGCTCGGCCTGGATCGCGGCGCTCAGCTCAGGATCGAACTCGGCAAGCGTTGGGGCGTTGGTCCACATGGTGAGATTCGGGAATCGGGAATGGGGAATGGGGAATCGGGAATCGTAGAAGCGGAACCGGGCGGTGAGGATTCCCGATCCCCGATTCCCGGCTGTTCAATCCACGACTTCCAGCATCAGGTCCAGTGCCGCGCGCGCCGGCCCGGCGACCTCCGGCGGCACACGGATCTGGTTGACGACCTTGCCGGCGACGAGGTTGTCGAGACTCCAGGCCAGGTGCTGCGGGTCGGTGCGGAACATCGTCGAGCACATGCACACCGTCGGCGACATGAACTCCACGGTCACGCCGTGCGGCTTCATCTCGTCGGCGAGCCGGTTGACCAGGTTCAGCTCGGTGCCGACCAGCCAGTGCTCGCCGGGCTGCGACGCGCGCACGGTGCGCAGGATGTACTCGGTGCTGCCGACGAAGTCCGACTTCTGGCAGACCTCGAAGGCGTTTTCCGGATGGCTGATGACCTTGCCGTGCGGCACGCGCCTGCGGAAGTGCTCGATGTGCGCCGGCTGGAACATCTGGTGTACCGAGCAGAAGCCCTTCCACAGGATGATCCGCGCCTTGTGCAGCGCCGCGGGCGTCAGGCCGCCGAGCGGCTTGTTGAAGTCCCAGACGACCATCTCGTCGAGCGGGATGCCCATGCCGAAGCCGGTGTTGCGGCCCAGATGCTGGTCGGGGAAGAACAGCACCTTCTCGCGGCGCGCGAACGACCATTCGAGCACCGCACGCGCGTTGCTCGAGGTGCAGACGATGCCGCCGTGCTGACCGCAGAACGCCTTGAGATCGGCCGCCGAGTTGATGTACGTGACCGGGGTGACGACCTGGTCCGGGTCGAACAGCTCCGCAAGCTCGCTCCAGCACTTGCGCACCTTGGCGAGGTTGGCCATGTCGGCCATCGAGCAGCCGGCGGCGAGATCCGGCAGCACGACGACGCGCTCGCCGTGGGTGACGATGTCGGCAACCTCCGCCATGAAGTGCACGCCGCAGAAGACGATGAATTCGGCGTTGGTCTTGGCCGCCATCTGCGACAGCTTGAGCGAGTCGCCGGAGAAATCCGCGTGCCGGAACACCTCGTTGCGCTGGTAGTGGTGACCGAGAATGCACAGCCGCTCGCCGAGTGCGCGCTTCGCCGCGACGATGCGCGCGTCGCACTCGCCGTCGTCCAGCAGATTGAACTCATCCAGTTTGAGAACCGCAGCCATATGGGCCTCCGGTACACCAGTCAAGGCGCCTGTAGCAACCATTCATTGTAGCGCGGACGCCGCAAGCGCCACTACCGCTTGGGGTCGCCGCGTCGAGGCGTGGCGCGCGTCGTTCAGCCGCCGCTGTCCTCGGGCGGACACGCCGCGGCGGTCTCGCCCGGCTGGATCACGCACAGGCTGGTCTCGCGCACGAGATCGTTCTCCTCGTCATCGTCGACCTCGGCACAGAGAAAGCCGGCAACCTCGCCGGCAGTTTCGTCGGCAATGCGGCAGGTCGCGACGATCCTGAACGTGCCGGCCTCCGGTCTCTGCGAGAACGCCTGCCCCAACGACGCCGTCTGCGTCGAAAACAGCACGTCGGACGTGACCTCCTCCTCCGGACCGGTCACCGTCCACACGACGCCGCGCGTGATCGGCTGCTCGCGCGTCGTGCCGCTGACCGAGAATCGGCCGATGGCATCGAACTGCTGGCTGCCGAGCGCGGTGATCGTCGGATTCTGCGGCGCGATCGTGAAGTCCTGCAGCGTGCCGTCGACAACATTGAGTGTGACGACATTGCTTTCGATGCGCGGGGGATCGGTGTCGCCCTCGCTGTCGTTGCCGTCATCGCCGCCATAGACGGCCTTCACGCCGGCGGTGCCCGCCTTGAGCGCCGTGACGAGGTTGCGCTCCAGCGGCGATGGCAGAATTACGTCACCGGCGTCGCTTTCGATGACGAGCTGTCCGCTCAGATCCTGCTCGCCGCCGCTGGCGAACGTGCCGGTGACCTTGAGCAGCTCGCTGGTCTCGACGATCAGCTCGCCGTTCGGCGCATCGGTGAACTCGCGCTCGAGGGTCAGGCCGGCGAGCTCTTCGACGCGCAGCGTCGCTTCCAGGCGCCGCGGCTCGCCGGTGGCCTCGTCCTCGCACAGCGGGAACTCGGCGCGCGCGGTCAGCGGACCGCCGACCGCCCTGGCGCTGAGAACGCCGTTGATCGAGTCGATCGTCGCGATGTCCTCGCTGTCTTCCTCGACGATCGACCAGACCGCTGCCCGTGTCACGTCGAGCGTGTAGCCGTCGACGACCGCGGTCAGCGTCAGCGCACGCCCGGTTTCGGGCGCCAGCTTGATCTCGGTATCGCTGATCTCCACCGAGTCGAGCGGATCGCTGCGCACCTCCACGTCGTAACTCGCACTCAGGCCCACGAACTCGGCGGTGATCGTCGCCGTGCCCGGCGCTCTGGGAATCAGCGTGCCGCCGGCGAACGCGGTGGTCGTGCTCCCGGGGATCAGGATGTCGCCGTTGCTGACCTCGACGACGGCCGGATTCGACGAGGTCCAGACGGCGCGCTCGCTGTAGTCCGCGGCTCCGCCGTCGGTGAAGGTGCCGATCAGCGTGAGCTTGTCGCTGAAGCACAGGTAGGAGAGGTTGCTCTCACGATCGAGCAGCGCGGTCGCGCGGCTGATCTCCACCTTTTCGAGCGTGTTGCCGTCGCCGATTCCGCCGATGTCGCAGGCGGACAGACTGGCTGCGGCGAATGCCGCGAGGACGCAGATCAGAGAGCGCGGGCTGGACATGCGGAAGGAAGCTCCAGTGGGATCAGGCGGCGGAATCGGCCCTGGGCTGGACCGTCGAACGGATGTGCAGTTCGCGCAGCTGCCGCGCATCGACGGCGCTCGGCGCGTCGGTGAGCGGGTCGTGTGCGGTCTGCGTCTTCGGAAACGCGATGACGTCGCGGATGCTCGGCCGGCCGGCCATCAGCATGACGAGGCGGTCGAGGCCCAGGGCGATGCCGCCGTGCGGCGGCGCACCGTAGGACAGCGCCTTGAGCAGAAAGCCGAACTTCTCCTGCTGCTCCTGCTCGCCGATGCCGAGCAGCTCGAACACCGCCTGCTGCACCGCGGCGTCGTGGATACGTACCGAGCCGCCGCCGAGCTCGACGCCGTTGAGCACGATGTCGTAGCCCTGCGACAGCGTCGCGCCGGGATCGGCGCGCAGTGCGTCGGCGTCGAAGGGCTTGGGCGCGGTGAACGGATGGTGCAGCGACACCCAGCGGCTGTCGCCGTCGTCCCACTCGAACATCGGCCAGTCCACGACCCAGAGCGCGCGCCAGCCGCTCGCGGTCAGGCCGAGGTCGCTGCCGATCTTCAGGCGCAGCGCGCCGAGCGCATCGCAGACGACGCGCCACTTGTCGGCACCGAAGAAGATCACGTCGCCGTCGCGCGCGCCGGTTCGCTCGAGAATGCCGGCGAGCGCGGCGTCGTGCAGGTTCTTGACGATCGGCGACTGCAGGCCGTCGCGGCCCTTGGCGGCGTCGTTGACGACGATGTAGGCCAGTCCCTTCGCGCCGTAGACCTTGACGAACTCGGTGTAGCGGTCGATCTCGCCGCGCGAGAGCTTCTCGCGGCCGGAGGGCACGCGCAGCGCGGCGACGCGGCACTTCGGGTCCCTGGCCGGCCCGGCAAAGACCTTGAAATCGACGTCGGCGACCAGATCGGCGACGTCGACCAGCTCCAGCGGGTTGCGCAGATCCGGCTTGTCGGAGCCGTAGCGACGCATGGCCTCGGCATACGGCATCTGCGGCAGCTTGCCGAGGTCGACCCCGAGCAGCTCCTGGAACAGATCCTTCACCAGACCTTCGATCAGCAGCATGATCTGGGCCTGCGTCATGAACGAGGTCTCGACGTCCAGCTGCGTGAACTCCGGCTGGCGGTCGGCGCGCAGATCCTCATCGCGGAAGCAGCGGGCGATCTGATAGTAGCGGTCGAGGCCGGACATCATCAGCAGCTGCTTGAACAGCTGCGGCGACTGCGGCAAGGCGAAGAAATGACCGGGATGCGTGCGCGAGGGCACGAGATAGTCGCGCGCGCCTTCCGGTGTGGCCTTGGTCAGGATCGGGGTCTCGACGTCGATGAAGCCGTGCCCGTCCATGTAGTCGCGGATGCGCTTGATCACCTGGTGACGCAGGCGCAGGCTCTTCTGCATCTCCGGCCGGCGCAGGTCGATGTAGCGGTACTTGAGCCGCGTGTCCTCGCCGACGGTCTCGTCGTCCGGATGAAACGGCGGCGTCTCGGCGCGGTTGAGCAGCGTCACCGACTTGCCGAGCAGCTCGACCTTGCCGGTCGTCAGGCTCGCATTCTCGGTCCCGGCGGGGCGCGGGCGCACACGGCCGCTGATCTGCACGACATACTCGGCGCGCAACCGGTCGGCGGCGGCGAAGGCCTCCTGCGCGTCCGGATCGAAGACGCACTGCAACAGGCCTTCGCGATCGCGCAGATCGATGAAGACGACGCCGCCATGGTCGCGGCGACGATGGACCCAGCCGCACACGGTCACCGTCTCGCCGACCTGGCGCTCGGTGACCTGGCCACAGTAATGACTACGCATGTATTCGATGTCGGATGAGGCGGCCGCCAGCGCCGCTGCAGTTCGTGACCGGTGCCGCGGACTCAAGCCGCCCGCGCCGCCGCAAGCCGCGTAGTTTAACCGCGCGCGCAGACCGCCACCACGCGCAGGCCGGCGCTCAGAGCGGCGGGATGACCGGCTCGCCGTTCTTTTTCGGCAGGCTTTCGGGGGTGACCACGCCCAGCGAAATCACCAGGCGCATCGCGTCCTCGACCGACATGTCGAGGCGGATGATGTCCTTTTCCGGCACCAGCACGATGAATCCGGAGGTCGGATTGGGCGTCGTCGGTACAAAGCAGGTCAGCACGTGATCCGCGGTCTTTTCCTGCACTTCGCCGATCGGCGAACCGGTGACGAAGGCGACCGACCAGATGCCCTTGCGCGGGTACTCGATCAGAATCGGCGTGCGGAACGACACCGACTTCTCGGAAAAGATCGTTTCGACGAGCTTCTTGATGCCGCCGTAGACCGTGCGCACCAGCGGAATACGGGCGAGCAGTGCCTCGGTCCAGACGACGATGCGGTTGCCGACGTAATTGGCCGCGATCGCGCCGGTACCGAGCACCAGCAGCACCGACAGCAGCACGCCAAGACCGGGGATATCCGGCCGGTACGCCGGCGGGATCAGCAGCAGGCTGGTGTCCAGCAGGCTGACGACGAAGCGGATGACCAGCAGCGTCGCGCCCAGCGGCAGCCAAATCAGGATGCCGGCGATCAGCCAGCGCCGTAGCAGATTGGTCAATGAAGGCTCCGCGCCCGGCGGCAGCCGGGCGCATCGGGATCAGACAGCGGTCAGGCGGTCGCCTCGGTCTTGGCGGCACAGCCCGGCTTGTCGCAACCGGACGGCGTGCAGCTCGCGCCGGCGGTGTCGCCGCCGCCGCTGTCGCCCGCCAGATTGCGCTTGTTGGACGACTTGAAATCGGTCTCGTACCAGCCGCCGCCGGAGAGGCGGAAGCCGGCAGCCGAGACCAGCTTGGTCAGCGCCGCGGCATCGCAGGCCGGACAGTTGCCGGGCGCCTCCGACATCTTGTGCATGACTTCGGTTTCGGCGCCGCATGCGGCGCAGACGTACTCGTAGATCGGCATCTCACCCTCGGACAAACGAAGCCCGTCGCAACGATTGGGTCGGGCGCGCGTATTTTCAAGGCCCGGGCGCCGGCGGTCCAGCGCGCCCGCGGGTCAGCGATGTCCGCGCCGCGGAAACAATCACCGCTCTTCAGGCCTCCTCGACCGGCGACGGCAGCTGCGCAAGCCCGAACCAGAAATCGCGGATCAGCTCGACCAGGCGGCCGAACTCCACGATGTCGACCGGCTTGGTCAGATAGCAGTTCGCATGCGCCTCGTAACAGGCGGCGACATCGCTCTCGGCCTTCGACGTGCTCAGCACGAGCACCGGAATCCGCCGCAGCTTCGGGTCCTCCTTGACCTCGCGCAGCACCTCGCGGCCGTCCCGGCGCGGCAGATTGAGGTCGAGCAGCACCAGCGACGGCCATGGCCGCTGTTCGAAACCGGGACCGCGCCGCAGCACGCTGAGCGCCTGCTCGCCGTCGCGCGCGACGAGCAGGGTGTGCTCGAACCCGGACATGCGCAGCACCTCCTGTGCGAGCCGCACGTCTGCCGGATTGTCCTCCACCAGCAGCAGGGCCGGCTTGCGCTGCCCGTTGGCTTCCGTCGGCATGTCGCAGGTCTCATGAGCGCGGCGGGTCGCCGCGTCGCAGCAAGGATAAACTAACCCGGGCGGCCGGACGCGGCCCGCTCGCCGTTTCGTAGCCCCCGCTGACCCCCACGATGCCGACCGCAGCAGTTTCCCAGGCGGTTCCTCACGACCTGCGCCGCGGCGCCTTGCACGCGCTGGCCGCCGCCGCGGCGTTTTCCGCGATGGGCGTCTTCATCAAGCTCGCTGCACAAACCACGCCCAACGCCGTGGTCGTCTTCATCCGCTGCGTGGTCAGCCTCGCGATCCTGCTGCCGTGGCTGCTGCTGCGCAGAAGCGGCGGCGGCATCCGCACCCGCCGTCTCGGCGGCCACCTCTGGCGCGCCACTTTCGGCATTCTGGCGATGTACGCGTTCTTCTACGCGATCGCACGGCTGCCGCTGGCCGAGGCGATCCTCCTCACCTACTCGACGCCGCTGTGGATCCCGCTGATTGCCTGGCTCTGGCTCGGCGAGCGCCCGGCGCCGGTGGTCTATCCGGCGGCGCTGCTCGGCCTGGTCGGCATCGCACTGATCGTCAAGCCGGGCATGCACGCGGTGGACACGGCGGCTGCGCTGGTCGGCGCCGCGTCCGGTGTGCTCGCCGGCTGCGCGATGGTCAGCATCCGCCGCATCACCGACACCGAGCCGCCGGCGCGCATCGTGTTCTATTTCGCGCTGCTCGGCACGGCGATCGCCGCGGTGCCGCTGGCCTGGGCCTGGGTCATGCCGACACCGGCGGCGCTCGCGTTCCTGATCGGCGCCGGCCTGCTCGCCACGCTCGGGCAGATCCAGCTGACGCGCGCCTATGCCTGTGCACCGGCCGCGCTGATCAGCCCGTTCACCTACGCGGCGGTGATCTTCTCCGGCGTACTGGGCTGGCTGCTCTGGCGCGAACACATCGATCGCTGGTCGGTGCTCGGCACGCTGCTGGTCGTTGCCAGCTGCGTGCTCGTCGGCTGGCTCGGCCGCGGCGCTCAGGGCGGCGCCAGCTCTTCGACCACCACGTCGGCCCACGCGCCCAGCGCAGCGCGGAAGTAGCGATACGCTGCTGCAGCGTTGGCGGCGTCCCCCTTGAAACCGAACTCGATGTGCCGCGGCCGCACGGCATCGCCGCGGAACGGCAGACTCGACAGCTTGATGCCCGGATAGCGCGCCAGCGTGCCCTCCATCAGCGGCAGCAGGTCGCCCTCGCCGCTGGTGCCGAACACGCGCAGGCGGAACTCGACCGGCGGCTGCGCCTGATGCAGGTGGCGGTAGCGCGTGTCCAACACCCATTCCAGCATCGGCCAGGCCATCTCCGGAAAGCCCGGCACGAAATTGCAGTCGTCGCAATAGAACCCGGCAACGCGGTTCACCGGATTGGGGATCAGCCCGGCACCGCGCGGGAAATCGGCCATCAGCAGCCGGTTCGGCGCAGCAGCGGCGCCGTACTGCGCGCTGATCAGCGCCGCCGCCTCTGCGTGACGCTCGATCGGCACGCCGAAGGCGCGCGCCGCCGCCTGGCGCGTGCGGTCGTCCGGCGTCGCGCCGATCCCGCCGCAGGACAGCACCACATCGCGCCGCTCGCGCGCCCGGACCAGCGCCTCGGCGATGTCGGCCTCGTCGTCGCCGACGAAGCGCGCCCAGGCCAGTTCCATGCCCCGGGCGCGCAGCAACTCGATCACCTTGGCGAAATGCTTGTCTTGGCGTTTGCCAGAGAGGATTTCGTCGCCGACGACGATGAGTCCGATACGTGACGCCTCACGCCTCACGCCTCACGCCTCACGCCTCACGGCCTACTCCTGCGCCCAGGCGAACTTGTCGACGGCGTTGAAGATGTCGGTCTCGGTGACGATGCCGATGATCTTGCCGCTCTGCTCGACGGTGAAGCGGCTGAAGTTGGAGCTGGATATCTTCGCCGCCGCCTCGCGGATACTCATCTCTGCCGGCACCGAGACGACCGGGCGGGTGCACACATCCTTGACGCGCGTCGTCGCCGGGTTCTTTCCGGCATGCACGATCTTGGCGACGATGTCGCGGCGCGTGAGAATCCCCCACTCGCCCTTGCCGTCGGGCTCGACGACGACCGAGCTGATGTCGTTGTCGGTCATCACGTGCATCGCGCTCTCGACGGTCTCGCCGTCGCCGACCGTGATCAGCGAACGCGTCATCAAGTCGGCGACGGTCGTCGGCACACGGCCGGTTTCGACCATCTCCTCCAGCGGCTGCAGCAGGCGGCGGATCTCGCGCTGCTTGCGTTCCTTGATCAGCTGCGCCTGCTGCGCGTTGCGCTTGGCCTCGAGATCGACGCCGCCTTCGATGCGCTCGATCAGCGCATCGGCGAACTGCGAGGTGCCGACCTCGGTCGCGCCGTCGATCTGGCGCGCGAAATCGTAGGTGACGATGCCGTCGGAGACGACTTCCGGATAGACCAGCGTGATCAGGTCCGCGGCCTCCTTCCAGCCCATGTACTCGAGCATCATCACGCCCGAGAACAGCAGCGAGCCGGGGTTGACCTTGTTGAGATTGGCGTACTTGGGCGCGGTGCCGTGCGTGGCCTCGAAGACGGCGACGTGGTCGGCGATGTTCGCGCCCGGCGCGATGCCCACACCGCCGACTTCAGCCGCGATCGCGTCGGAGAGGTAGTCGCCGTTGAGGTTCATCGTCGCCAGCACGTCGAACTCCTCGGGGCGCAGCAGCATCATCTGGAACATGATGTCGGCGATGCGGTCCTTGATGACGATCTTGCCCTCGGGCTGCTTGCCCTTGTACTCGGCATACAGCTGCTCCTCGGTGATCGTGACGTTGCCGAACTCCTCGCGCGCGACCTCGTAGCCCCAGTTGCGGAACGCACCTTCCGTGAACTTCATGATGTTGCCCTTGTGCACGATCGTCACCGACTCGCGGCCGTGGTCGATCGCGTACTGGATCGCCTTGCGTACCAGGCGCTTGGAGCCGAATTCGGAGATCGGCTTGATGCCGAGGCCGGCGCCGTCGAAGAACTTCGCCTTCATCTCCTCGCGCAGGAACCTGGCGAGCTTCTCGTTCTCCGGCGTGCCGGTCTTGTACTCGATGCCCGCGTACACGTCCTCCGTGTTCTCGCGGAAGATGACGACGTCGACCTTGTCCGGGCGCTTCAGCGGGCTCGGCACACCGGCGTAATGACGCACCGGCCGTACGCAGGCGTAGAGGTCCAGATCCTGACGCAGCGCGACGTTGAGGCTACGGAAGCCGCCGCCGACCGGTGTCGTCAGCGGCCCCTTGATCGAGACCACCAGCTCCTTGAGTGCTTCGAGCGTCTCGTCGGGGCAGTAGTTACCGTCGTACAGACCGGCAGCCTTCTCGCCGAGGTAGGTCTCGCACCAGTGGATTTTGCGCTTGCCGCCGTAGGCCTTCTCGACCGCCGCATCCCAGACGCGCAGACAGGCCTTGGTGATGTCCGGACCGATGCCGTCACCCTCCACATAGCCGACGATCGGCTGGTCGGGCACATGCAGCTTGCCGTTGCGAACGGTGATCTTCTCGCCGGTCGAGGGGATCTTGATATGGCGGTACGCGGACATGTAACGGATCTCCGAGTTGTTCTCGTCTGGACGAAGCGCGGGCTGGGAAGCCCCGGGATTTTACGCCGGAATCGTGCTCCGCAGTGACGCCCTGCCCCGTCCTGGGTTAACGTCGATCAAAGTATTGACCGCCGCTGAAACAGGAGCTGCGCATGAACGTACTGGTCCCCGTCGCAGACGGCTCGGAGTCGCTGGAAACGGTCGCGATCGTCAACGTGCTGCGCCGCGCCGACGTCGGCGTCACGCTCGCCGGCATCGATGACGCACCGACTGTCAAGGGCACGCGCGGCATCGTCCTCACTCCCGACCTGCGCTATGCCGAGGTTGCCGACCGCGACTTCGACGCGATCGTGCTGCCCGGCGGCGAAGCCGGCGCCCGTGCGCTCGGCGCGCATGCACCGCTGATCGAAAAGCTGCAGGCGCAGCGCCGCGTACACCGCTGGTATGGCGGCATCTGCGCCGCGCCGGCGCTCGCGCTGGCGCCGCACGGCCTGCTCGACGGCAAGCAGGCGACCTGCTACCCGGCGTTCCGCGACGCGCTGCTGCACTTCGTCAACCAGCCGGTGGTCGTCGACGGCCATTGCATCACCAGCCAGGGGCCGGCCACGGCGATCGCGTTCGCGCTAACGCTGGTCGAGGCGCTGTGCGGCAGCGCGCGGCGCAGGCAGATCGCCGACGCGGTGCTCGCGTAGGAGGGCTCGCCAAACGAAACGCCCGCTGGCGCGGGCGTCTCGTTCAAGCTGCGTACCGCGGCTTCAGGCAGCTTTCTTCTCGACCGCCTCCTTGAGCATCTTCTGCAGCTCGCCGGACTGGTGCAGGTCCAGCGTGATGTCGCAGCCACCGATGAGCTCGCCCTTGACATAGAGCTGCGGGAACGTCGGCCAGTTGGCGAACTTCGGCAGCGCGCGATAGACCTCTTCGTCTTCGTAGATGTTGACGTAGGCGAACTCGACACCGCATTCCTTGATCGCCTGCACCGCACGCGCGGAGAACCCGCACTGCGGAAAGTCTGGTGTGCCCTTCATATACAGAATGATCGGGTTTTCAGTCACTTGTTTCTTGATTCGCTCGAGCGCATCCATCGAGGCCTCCAGCAACTCAGTGAGAACGGGCGCGGATTATACGCCCCGTCGTGAAGCACGTGTGGGCGACTATTGAATTTGACTCCACCGTCGCCTATGTTGTTGGCCCTTCGCACCCAGAAACGGCTTTGGCCACGCCCGATCGAGGATACAACAATGGCATTGACGCTACCTGAGCTCCCCTACGCTCGCGACGCCCTGGCGCCGCACATGTCCGCTGAAACCCTGGACTATCACTATGGCAAGCATCACAAGGCGTACGTCGACAACGGCAACAAGCTGATTGCCGGCACCGAGTTCGAGAACATGAGCCTCGAGGACATCGTCATGAAGTCCTCGGGCAAGATCTTCAACAACGCCGCGCAGGTCTGGAACCATACGTTCTTCTGGAACTGCCTGACGCCGAAGCAGACGCCGCCGGGCAAGAAGCTTGCTGACGTGCTGGTCAAGACCTTCGGCGGCGTCGAGGACTTCAAGAAGCAGTTCACCGAGCAGGCGACCGGCAACTTCGGTTCCGGCTGGACCTGGCTGGTGAAGAACAGCGACGGCAGCCTCGCAATCGTCAACACCTCGAACGCCGGCAATCCGATGACCGACGGCAAGAAGCCGCTGCTGACCTGCGACGTGTGGGAGCACGCATACTACATCGACTACCGCAACGCGCGTCCGAGCTACCTGGAGCATTTCTGGGCGCTCGTGAACTGGGATTTCGTGGAAAAGAATCTCGGCTGACACATCCGGGAATCATCACAGCCGGAGAAGATCCGGGCCGCGCGCTGCGCGGCCCTTTTCGTTTTGGAGCAGGAAATCATGGTGCGGCACTTTCTTCGGCTTTCCGATCTGAGCGCAACCGAGCTGCGTCGCGTGCTGGAGCGCGCGAGCGCGCTGCGTGCCCAGCGCGACCGGAGCTACCGCCCCTTCGTCGGCAGGACGCTGGCCATGATCTTCACCAAGAACTCCACGCGCACGCGCGTCAGCTTCGAGGCCGGCATGGCCCGCTTCGGCGGACACGCACTATTCCTGCACGCCGGCAGCACGCAGCTCGGCCGCGACGAGCCGATAGCGGACACCGCGCGGGTGCTGTCGCGCATGTGCGACGCGATCATGATCCGCAACGATTCGCAGGCGGATCAGGAGGAGATGGCCGCCAACGCCCGCGTGCCGGTCATCAACGGCCTGTCGGACCGGCATCATCCCTGCCAGCTGCTCGCCGACATGCAGTGCTGGCTCGAGCAGCGCGGCGACCCGCGCGGCAAGACCGCCGCGTGGATCGGCGACGGCCACAACAACGTCTGCCACTCGTGGATCGAAGCCGCCGCACTCCTCGGCTTCGACCTGCGCGTTGCGTCACCGCAAGGCTTCGAGCCCGACCCGCAGATCGTCGCCGCCGGCGGCGCGCGAGTGACGCTGGTCGCGGATGCCCGCGCGGCCGCCGCAGGCGCGGATCTCATCGTCACCGATACCTGGACCAGCATGGGCCAGGAGGCCGAGATGAAGCGCCGCGTCGCTGCGCTCTCGCCCTACCAGGTGGACGCGGCGATCATGGCGCAGGCGAAGCCGGAGGCCCTGTTCATGCACTGCCTGCCGGCGCATCGCGGCGAGGAGGTAACCGCCGAGGTCATCGACGGAGCGCAGTCGGTGGTCTGGGACGAAGCCGAGAACCGGCTGTGGGCGCAGATGGCGCTGCTGGAGTTTTTGTGGGCGTGAGGCGTGAGGCGTGAGGCGTGAGGCGTGAGGCGTGAGGCGTGAGGCGTGAGGCGTGAGGCGTGAGGCGTGAGGCGTGAGGCGTGAGGCGTGAGGCGAAATAGCGAAAACGAGCTGCCGGCCTATGTCAAGGACCTGAGTGCGACGGTCGCCCGCGCGCTCGCCGAGGACGTCGGCGCCGGCGACGTCACCGCGCGGCTGGTCGCGGCGGACGCGCAGGCCCGGGCCACCGTGATCGCCCGCGAGCCGGCCATCGTCTGCGGACGCGCGTGGGTGGATGAGGTGTTTCGTCAGCTCGATCCCAACCTGCGCCTGGACTGGCAGGTCGCCGACGGTGAACCGGTCGCGGCGGATCAGATCGTGCTCACGCTCGAAGGCCCGGCACGCGCCTTGCTGACCGGCGAGCGCACGGCGCTGAACTTCCTGCAGGCGCTATCGGGCACGGCGACGGCGGTGCGCCGCTACGTCGACGCAATCCAGGGTACGGGCTGCCGCATCGCCGACACGCGCAAGACGCTGCCGGGCCTGCGCAGCGCCCAGAAGTACGCGGTGCTGTGCGGCGGCGGCGTCAACCATCGGATCGGCTTGTACGACGGCATCCTGATCAAGGAAAACCACATCGCCGCGGCCGGCGGGATCGCCCGGGCGATCGCGCAGGCGCGTGCCTTGAAGGCCGGCGTGCCGCTGATGACAGAAGCCGAGGACCTCGACGAAGTGCGCGCGGCGCTCGCCGCCGACGTCGACCTGCTGCTCGTCGACGAGCTCGGCCTCGACGCGCTGCGCGAGGCCGTACGTCTCGCACGCGCACACCGCGACGCCGGCGGCCGCACGCTGATCGAATACTCGGGTGGCGCCACGCTCGAGACGGTACGCACGCTGGCCGAGACCGGCGTCGACCGCATTTCCGTCGGCGCGATCACCAAGCACGTGCGCGCGGTCGATCTGTCGATGCGCCTAGTAGGCGTCCCGCGGCATCAGCAGCCGGTGCAAGCGCTCGAATGACGCGGCATCGCCGCTGCCGTGCCACTCGACGCAGCCGCGCGCCGATGAGGCATTGAGTAAGCCCTCCCGCTCCAGTACGCGCCGCGTCTGCCGGGCGACGGCCTCACCGGTGTCGAGCAGCCGGACCTGCGGGCCGACGATCTCCTGGATCAGCGGTCGCAGGAACGGGTAATGCGTACAACCGAGCACCAGCACATCGGCGTGCTGGGCGAGCAGCGGCGCGGTGTAGCGCGCCACCAGCGCGCGTGTCTGCGGATCGTCGAGCGCGCCGCGCTCGACCTGCTCGACGAGGCCCGGGCACGGCTGCGTGATCACGCGCACGCCGCCCGCATGCTGCGCGACGAGACGATGGAACTTCTGTCCGGCGAGCGCCGCGCCGGTCGCGAGCACGCCGACGACGCCGCTTTTCGTCAGCGCCGCCGCCGGCTTGACCGCGGGCTCCATGCCGACGAACGGGATGGGATAGGTCGCACGCAGCTGTTCGACCGCAGCGATCGTCGCCGTGTTGCAGGCGACGACGACGAGCTTGGCGCCGCGCGCGAGCAGAAACTCGGTGATCGCGGCCGAGCGCTCCATGATCCTCTCGCGCGGCTTGCCGCCGTACGGGCAGTGTCCGCTGTCGGCGTAGTAGATCAGGTGCTCCGCCGGCAGCTGCGCACGAAGCTCCCGCAGCACCGAAATGCCGCCGACTCCCGAATCGAATACGCCGACGGGCGCCTCGCTCA
>JBFMCQ010000081.1:0-15609 GCA_040754295.1 Pseudomonadota bacterium
ATGTCGGCGCGCGAGGCGCTGCGCCTGGCCACGCGCGGCGGTGCCGCGATCCTGGGCCGTGACGAGCTCGGCAGCCTCGAAGCCGGCAAGGCCGCGGACCTCGTCGCCTTCCGCGTCGACGGCCTGCAGCACGCCGGCGGCCGGTCGGACCCCGTGGCCTCGCTGCTGAGCTGCGCGCCGGCGAGCGCCTGGCTGTCGGTCATCAACGGCCGTGTCGTCGTCGAGGACGGCCGGATCGTCGGCGTCGATCTGCCCGAGCTGGTCGCGCGCCACAACCGCGCCGCGGCACAGCTGCTGGACTGACCAGGAGCGTATACGCACGACGCGCCGCCACAACCCGGCGAGCGCCTCACGCCACGTCGAAAGCGTCACAGTTTCGTGCGCGCCGGCGCTTGAAGCCGCCGCGCATGCCGTCGAGAATCGAGCGCTCGCTGCAGTCCGCGGGGGAAGGCCGCTATGCCAGGGATGCAGATTCTCGAGATCGCAATCGGCTTGACGCTGGTCTACCTGCTGCTCGCCTCGGTCTGCAGCGTGCTGCGCGAAGCGATCGAAGCCTGGCTGAAGACGCGCGCCGTGGATCTCGAGCAAGGGATTCGCATGCTGCTCGCCGACGACGACGGCAGCGGGCTGGCGAAGCAGCTCTACGAGCATCCGCTGATCTACGGCCTGTTCGAAGGCGAATACCGGCCCGACGCCCTAAAGCTCAAGAACGCCGGCAGGGCCGATCAGCGCCGGCGCATGCCGCGCGGTACCAACCTGCCGTCGTACATTCCGGCGCCGCATTTCGCGCAGGCCCTGCTCGAGGTCGTCGCGCGACCGACCGTGAGCCGCGGCGCACAGGCCTTCGCCGCGCCGCTCGACACCGACGGCCTGCGCTACGCCGCCGCGCTGCTCGACAACGCCAGCGTGCGCGCGATCCTGCTGTCCGCGCTCGATCGCGCCGGCGGCGATCTCGCGCGTGTACAGGCCGGCATCGAAGCCTGGTTCAACGCCGCCATGGACCGCGTTTCCGGCTGGTACCGGCGGCGCACGCAGCGCATCATCCTTCTGCTCAGTCTCGTCGTCACGGTCGCAGTCAACGCCAACACGCTGACCCTGATCGACCACCTCTCGGTCGACGCTTCGCTGCGCAAAGCGCTGATCGCGCAGGTCGAGGCGGCGAGCGGCGCGGACCAGGCCGGCGCGCGTGCGGCGCTCGACAGGCTCGCCGGCATGGGCTTGCCGCTGGGCTGGAGCGAAGGCTGGCCCGGCGTCGCGCCGCATCCGCGGCTAACCGGCGGCGCCGCGGCCGGCGGGTGGTGGTCGCAGCTGCTGCAGCCGCTGATCGGGCTGCTGCTGACCGCACTTGCGGTCTCGCTGGGCGCGCCGTTCTGGTTCGACATGCTCAACAAGCTGATCTCGGTGCGCTCCACGCTCAAGCCGAAGGACGCGCCGCGCAGCGACGCCGCGATGCCGGCGCCGGCCGTCGCGGCCGTGCCGCCGCTGCCGCAGATCGCCGTCTTCGAGCCGCACGAGTGGGCCGAAGGCGAGCCGCAGCGGGGCGTGCTGTGAGCGCCGGGCAGAGCGACGGCGCCGCACGCGCCGACAGCGATCTCGGCAAGCTCGCGCCGCGCTTCCGCCAGGCGGTCGAGGCCGCGCTCGCCGAGTGCAACGCCAACGGGCTCGACGCCTACGTCTATGAGGCCTACCGCTCGCAGGCGCTGCAGACGCTGTACTACGCGCGCGGCCGAACGGTGAAGCCGCCGCAGCGGCCGGTCACCAACGCGCCGAGCAATCTGTACAGCTGGCACGGCTACGGGCTCGCGGTCGACGTGATCTCGCGCGCGCGCCACTGGCAGCAGCCGGAGAGCTGGTTCGGCGATGTCGCCGCGATCTTCAAGAAGCATGGCTGCGCCTGGGGCGGCGACTGGCGCGTCCGCGATCTGCCGCACTTCCAGTGGGGGCGGTGCAAGCCGAGTCCGTCGGACCGCGCACGCGAAATTCTCGCGACGCAGGGCCTGCAGGCCGTGTGGCAGGCGGTCGGTGCCGATTTGCCGCCGCCGGGTCCCGTCCCGCCCGCGCCGCCCGCTGCGGGCGCAAGCTGAAGGAGCTGGTGGCGGAAGGCATCGTGCGCGTCCTCGAGGAGCCGCGCTCGCCGGAGATCGTGCCCCGGTCCGCCGCCGGACAGACCGCCCTGGCTTGAGACTATTTCTTCTTCGTCGCTCCCTCGCCAGCAAGCGCCACGAATGCCGATACGCGCGCGTGCAGCGAGATCGCAAAGTTCTTGAGCGACAGCTCCGGGTTGGGCTCGGTGAAGCCGCCGAGCAGCCCGGCTTCCGCATTCGAGGTGAAGAAGCAAGCCGCGTCGTAGAGCCGCTCGCGCAACAGCCGCTCGCACACCAGTTCGTAGCGCTTGGCGTACGAGAGACCCGCGTCGCAGACCATCCGCCCAATCAGGCCGACGAATTCATCGGCGTGCTTGCCACCCGTCACCGCGCCGCGGCTGCCGGCATCCTTCTTCCTGGCTTTCTTCCCCTGGCGCTTCTGTTGTGCGACGCGCGTGCGCCAGAAGTGCTGCACCGCCTTCGCGAGATCCCCCTGGTAATCGATCACCGGCACTTTCAGGCGTGTCTGAATACTTTGTGCCCGGAAAACAGGTTTGGCAGGTCGCGATCGATGCGCGCGCCGGCCATCTCGAAATACGTTGGATCGACCTCGATGCCGATGCTGTTGCGTCCCCACTTGGCGGCAGCAACCGTGGTGGTGCCGGTGCCCATGAAAGGATCGAGCACCGTGTCTCCCACGAACGAAAACATGCGCACCAGCCGCTCGGCCAGCTCGAGCGGGTACGGCGCCGGATGCTGGCGCGTGGACGCACCGGTGACACCGGACCAAATCTGCTGAAACCACATCTTGTGCCGCTCCCCGGAAATCAGGCTCAGGATGCGCGTCGCCACCGACGGGCTGCGGTAACCGCCCGGCTTGCGCTCCATCAGCAAGAACTCGATGTCGTTCTTGATCACCGCGTTGGGCTCATAAGGCTTACCGAGGAAGCCGCCGCCGTTGCCCTCGGCCTCATACGCAGCGTTGGCGATCTTGTGCCAGATGATCGGCGCCAGGTTGCTGAAGCCGATCAAGCGGCAGTGCTCCTGGATCGACGCGTGCAGTGGGACGACTGTGTGTTCACCGTTGTTCTTCTTGCGCGACAGGCACACGTCGCCGACCACGCACACCAGCCGGCCGCCGGGTACCAGGGCGTTGAAGCACGCGCGCCAGACGCGGTCGAGCTCGTTCAGGAAATCGTCGTAGCCCTCGATATACCCCATTTGGCCCGGATGCTCGCGGTAATCCTTCAGCGTCCAGTACGGTGGCGAGGTCACTACCAGGTGCACGCTGTTTGGCGGCAGGAAGGTGATCTGGCGAGAGTCATGCCGACGACTGGCTATCGGAGGGATGCTCGCAGTCAGCCCTTCCAGCTGCGGTCCTCATCTGCGAACTAACCCGCCCAACGCTTTGCTGTCCTCTGCGTGTGGTGAACTGCCGTTCTCACCCGAGTGCGATCCAGGACAGCACATCGGCCGCCGCGTCTTCATGCAACGCGGGTACGCGCGCGAGCGCGTTGGCCCGGGCGAGGTTGCCGAGCATGTGCGAGGCTTGGCCGCGCAGCGGCTGCAGCTGCAGCTGGCCGCGCACATCGGTGGTGGCGACCGCGCGCAGCCAGAAGGTCTTGTGCGCTTCGCGCTTGAGCGTTTCCGGCGCGAGCGCGCGCTGCCAGCGATGCGCCGGCTCGAGTCCGAGCATGAGATCGAGCGCGTGACGCACGTACACGTGCAGGTTGACGAGCACCGACGCCGGATTGCCGGGCAAGCCGAACAGCAGCGTGCGGCCGCGGCGCGCGACGTACAGCGGCATGCCGGGCTTCTGCGCGACCTTCCACAGCACGCGCTCGGCGCCGAGCGCCTCGGCCACCGACGGGATGAAATCGTAGTCGCCGACCGAGACGCCGCCGCTGCTCAGCACGATGTCGGCGTCGGCGAACGCGCGGGCCAGCGCTGCGCGCACGCTGTCCTCGCGATCGGCGACGTAGTCGGTGCGCAGCGGCGCACAGTCCCACTGCGCCAGATACGCACCGAGCAGCGGGCCATTGGCGTCCGGCACCTGTCCGAGCTTGAGCGGCGCACCGTGCGGCACGATCTCGTCGCCGGTGACGAGCACGACGATGCGCGGCAGTGCGCGCACGGCGATCCGCCGTGCGCCGGCGAGCGCGAGCGCGCCGGCGAGGCCGGGCGTGACCCGGCTGCCCGCTTCCGCGACCAGCGCGCCGGCCGCCATCTCCTCGCCCATGCGGCGGACATCGGCGCCGGCTGCGACGCTCTCGAGCACGACGACATGACCGTCCTCGCGCCGCGTCAGCTCCTGGCGCACGACGGTGTCCGCACCCTGCGGCAGCAGGCCGCCGGTGAGGATGCGCGCAGCCGTACCGGGCGCGACGATCGGCCGCTCGGCCTGCGCGCTCGCAGCGACCGTCGCGCCCAGCGGCAGCCGTGCCGGCAGCTGCGCGAGATCGGCATGGCGCAGCGCGTAACCGTCGACCGCGCTCTGGTCGAACAGCGGCAGCGGATGTGCCGTCTGCACCGGCTGTGCGAGCACGCGGCCGAGAGCCACCGATACCGCAACGGTTTCGACCGGCAGCGGCGTGACCGCCGCGGCGATGCGGGACAGCGCTTCGTCGACGGAAATCATGCGCTTCGGCACCATCTTCGTTCCGGCGATCGCGAGGACGATGGCGAGCATGCGCTTGATCGCCGTCTGCGGCAGCCCGCAGGCACGCCGTCGCCGATCGTGACCGACCAGCCCGGACGCGGAGCTGCGCAGGATGAACTCGGCATGCGGCTCAGCTGTAGCCGCCGTCGTGCGGCCGCGCGATGCGGCAGACCTCGATCAGATGCACGAGGCCCGGCAGGATCGCCGCGAGCGTTTCCTCGGCGCCCTTGCGCGAGCCGGGAAACGTGCAGACGACGGTGTTGCCGGCGAGCCCGGCGATGCCGCGCGAGAGCATCGCGTACGGCGTGCGCGCCTGGCCGAACGCGCGCGCGGCTTCCATGAGCCCCGGCAGCTCGGACGTGAGCAGCGGCTGCACCGTCTCGACGGTCTTGTCACGCGGGCCGACGCCGGTGCCGCCGACCGTGACGATCAGCTCCGGCTGCTGCGCGAGCCACTCGCGCACACGCCGGTCGAGCTGCGCCGGCTCGTCCGGCAGCACTTCGTAGCCGGCGATCTCGAAGCCGGCCCGCGCCAGCCCCTCGGCGACCGACTTGCCGGCGGTATCGGGCTTTCTGCCGGCAGCGACGGTATCGGAGAGCACAATCACCGCCGCGCGCCCGGTCCCGAGCTTGCGGCCGAACTGCGACTTGCCGCCCTTCTTCTCGACGAGCTGCACGCCTTCGATGACGAGCGCATCGGTGGCGACGTGCGGCTTCATCATGTCGTAGACGCACAGCGCCGCAGCGCAGACCGCGGTCAGCGCCTCCATCTCGACGCCGGTCGCGGCAATCGTGCGCACGCGCGCGGTGATCGCGAGCGCGTCGTCCTCGAACGTGAAGTCCAGCGACGCGTCGAGTACCGGAATCGGGTGGCAGTGCACCAGCCAGTCCGGCGTGCGCTTGACCGCCATGATGCCGGCGATGCGCGCCGTCTCGCAGACGTCGCCCTTCTCGACGCGCCGGTCGCGGATCATCGCGACACCGCCGGCGGTGAGCCGGATGCGGCCGGTCGCCGTGGCGCTGCGCAGGGTCGTGGCTTTGAGCGTGATGTCACGCATGATGGGAACCTTCGTCGGCGCTGCGCTCAGTGCGCATGCGCATGGTCCTGCGCATCCTCGGCAATACAGCAGCCGGTCACGAACGCGCTCGTGCCGTCGGCGTAGAACTCTTCCTTCCAGATCGGCACGCGATGCTTCACTGCGTCGACGACGGCGCGCAGCGCAGCGAAGGCCTCGGCGCGATGCGGGGCCCGCACGACGGCGAGGATCGCCGCTTCGCCGATGCCGAGCGCTCCGATGCGGTGCACGACGCGGCACAGCGGCACCCCGTGCCGGTCGCGCACCTCCTGCTCGATGTCGCGGATCATCTTGTCGGCGAGGCTCGCGTGCGCGGTGTAAATCAGGTGCGTGACCGGCTTGCGATCGTGGTGGTTGCGCACGGTGCCGGCAAAGATCGCGAGCGCGCCGCAGTCGGCGCGCGCGCTGTCGGCGAGCAGCGCGTCGAGGGAGAGGGGCTGGTCCTGGATGCGGGGTGGGGTGCTGTCAGTCATCGGTCAGGTCTCATACGCGCTTTCGCCAAGTCATCGTCCCTGCCTTCCTTGGCGCGACGATGTCAATCCGTTCGACCCCCTGCTCGCCCATCCATGGCCGGGCGTTCGCGGCCGCAGGCGATGCCATTCAAGGCATCGCCAAAGCGCGGCCGCTCACCCCCCCGCCACCGGCGGCAACAGCGCGATCGCATCGCCGCTCTTCAGCGGATGCGTGCGGCGCACGATCTCGTCGCCGATCGCCACCGCGCACTGGCGCAGCAGCTGCGCGAGCTCGTCGCCGCGCTCGGCGAGCAGCGCCAGCGCGTCGGCGACGGTCGCCGGCTCGGGCAGCGTCAGCGCGAGGCGCTCGCCGCCGGCAAGGCGCCGCGCCGGGCCGTAACACTCGACGGTGATTCTCAACTCAGCCTCCCATGACGTGCATCGTGATCGGGCGCTCGACGTAGCCGGGCCGCTCGGCGTAGCCGGCCTCCTTGTGCCAGACATGGCCGCGGATCAGGCGCTGCAGCGCGGCGTCGTCGGCTCCGTCGCGCAGCGGCGTCTTCAGATCGGCGCCGCTCGCCGAGAACAGGCAGGAGTACAGCGTGCCGGTCGCCGACAGGCGCACGCGGTCGCAGCGCCTGCAGAACGGCTTGGAAATCGTCGAGATCATGCCCAGCCGGTAACGGCCGTCGAGCCGGTAGTAGCGCGCAGGATCGTCGGTCTCTGGCAGCGCCTCGAGGTCGAAATGCGCACCGATGCGCGCGAGGATCTCGTCCTCGCGCACCACGCGTTCGGCGTTCCAGTAGCCGCGACCGTCGAGCGGCATGAACTCGATGAAGCGCAGCGGCACATCCTGCGCGACCGCCCAGCGTGCCAGCGGCAGTACCTCGTCCTCGTTGTGATCGCGGATCACGACGCTGTTGATCTTCACCGGCAAGCCCACTGCGCGTGCGGCGTCGATGCCGCGCAGCACCGGCTCGACGGCACCGCCGGTGAGGCGCTGGAAGGTTTCCGGGGTGAACGCATCGAGACTGACGTTGATGTCGTCGAGGCCGGCGGCGCGCAGCGCCAGCGCATGGCGCGGCAGCTGGATGCCGTTGCTGGTCATCGCGATGCGCTCCAGTCCGAGCGGACGCAGCTCGCCGAGCAGCGCCACGATCTCGACGACATCCGCACGCAGCAGCGGCTCGCCGCCGGTCAGGCGGATCTCCTGGATTCCGAGCTCGCTCACGAACAGCCGCGCGAGGCGCAGCAGCTCCTCGCGGCGCAGGATCTGCGCGCGCGGCAGCCACTGCGGATGCTCCGGCATGCAGTAGACGCAGCGCAGGTTGCAGCGGTCGGTCAGCGACAGGCGCAGCTTGCGCTTGTTGCGCCCGCGCGCGTCCTGAAGCTGCGCGCGGGCGTCGACGGCGACGGCAAGGTTCACGCGAGCGCCTCCGCGCGATTCGCGTTGATCAGCACGCAATCCTGGAAGTCGGCCGCCGCCGCACGCTGCGCCTGCAGGAAGTCGCGCACCGTGCGCCGGCCGGCGAGGAGCGCGGCCTTCAGGGAGTCCGCGAGCGAGCGGTGCAATGCGCACAGCGTGTAGTGAGGCCCGTCCGCCGCCTGCGCATACGCGGCCGGCACGCCGGCATCGCTCGCCGCGGTGACGAGCCGCGCGACGGCGTCGTCCGGCACGCCGAGCGTGTCGCAGGGGACGCAGACGATCCACGGCGTCGATGCTGTGCTCGCCGCAGCCTGCATCCCGGCGAGCGGCCCCTGAAAGCCGTCATGCAGATCGGTGACGACGTCGACGCCGAAGCTGCGGTAGCGCTCCAGATGGCGATTGGCGCTGATCAGCAGGCGCGCGGCCTGCGCGCGCAGCAGCGCGAGCTGGTGCTCCGCGAGGGTACGGGCATGGTGTTCGACCAACCCCTTGTCGGCGCCGCCGAAGCGCGCACCGCGGCCGCCGGCGAGCACGACGGCAGTCACGGTGTCACGGATGGCGGGATCGGGGCGCATGGCGTTATGCGCCAGTATATATAACGTGAGCAGGGTTGCGCATGAGCCGTGGTTCGCAAATTCCCGCCGGAGCGCGGCCGCCGCCGGCTCCTACAATAGGGGGGAACCGCCCGGAGTCCGCTATGCCGCGTCCCACGTTCAGCGTCCGCTCGCAGTTCTGGATCATGGCCGGCGACGACAGCCTGGCCGGGCCGGGACGCATCGAGCTGCTGCGGCTCATCGACGAGACCGGCTCGATCCGCCAGGCCGCGCTGCGCATGGGCATGAGCTATCGCGCGGCCTGGGATGCGGTGGATGCCATGAACCGGCGCGCCGGCAGTGCGCTGGTCACGCGGCTGACCGGCGGGCGCCGCGGCGGCGGCGCGCAGCTCAGCGAGGCCGGCTCGCGCCTGGTTCGCGCCTACACGAAGCTCGAGGCCGACCACGCGAAGCATCTCCAGCGGATGACGGCGAAGCTGCGCAAGCTGCTGGGGTAGGGACGCGGCGAACTCTCAGGCCGGCTCCAGCGCCGTCGCGATCAGGTTCTTCAGCTCCGGAATGCACGAGCCGCAGTTGGTGCCGCACTGCAGCTTGCGGCCCAGCGCCTCGGCGCTGTGGCAGCCGTGCTTGCGCACGGCGTCGAGGATGGTGTTGCGGCCGACGCCGAAGCACGAGCACACCGTCGGCCCGGCGTCGGCCTCGCGATCGAGCGGTTCGCCGACGAGCAGGCCGATGCGATCGAGGTCTTCCAGGCGTTGTTTCGCGAACAGCGCCGACAGCCAGGCGCGCGACGGCAGATCGGCGCGCGGCGACACGAACAGGCAGGCCTGGATGCGCTCGTCGACGATCCAGGCGGCGCGGTACTGGCCGGCGCTGCGATCCTCGTACTCGATCCAGTCGGCCTCGGCGTCCTTCACGCCGAGCATGCGGCGCGCGAGCTGCGGCCAGTCGGTGACGGTCTCGCGCCCGGCCAGTTCATAGCGCAGGAAGCGCTGGCCGGTGACGCGGGTCCACCAGGCGATACCCTGCATCGGCACCGGCGCGCGGCTGAGCACGAAGCCTTGCCAGAGCACCGCGAAGGCCTCGACGCGCGCCGGCGTGTGCTTGAACTCCGGCTCGCCGGAAACCGGATCGACGACCGGATTGACCAGGCTGCCGACGCGCGCATCCGACGCGTACTGCTCATTCCAGTGAATCGGCACGAAGACGTTGCGCCGCGGCATCTCGCCGCTGGTGCGCACGCGCGCGACCAGACTGCCCCAGCGCGTCGTCACGCGCGCGAGCGCGCCTTCGCGCACGCCGCTGAGCAGCGCGTCCTGCGGGTGCATGTCGACGTAAGGCTCATCGATGTGCGCGGCGAGCCGCGGCGAGATGCCGGTGCGCGTCATCGTGTGCCAGTGGTCGCGCACGCGTCCGGTGTTGAGTACGAGCGGGTAGTCCTCGTCGCGTGCGTGCACCGGCAGCCGCGGCTCCGTCGGTACGAAGCGCGCGCGACGGTCGGGGGTGTAGAACTGGCCGTCGGAGAAGACGTGAGGCGTGAGGCGTGAGGCGTGAGGCGTGACAACGGGCCAGCGCACCGGCGAAAGCGCGTCGTACTCGTCGCGCGTCATGCCTGCGAGGCCGCCGAGATTCAGGTACCGCAACACGGACGGCGCCGCATCTTGTTCTTCTACGATTCCCGATTCCCGATTCCCGATTCCCGTTGCAACGATTCCCGATTCCCGATTCCCAGCCGCCGTCAGCCGCGCATGCTCGTCGAAGATCTCGTGTGCGCCGCTGTAGCGGAACTGCTCCGCGTAGCCCCAGCGCTTGCCGACTTCGGCGAGCATCCACCAGTCGGCCTTGGCTTCGCCCGGCGGCGGCAGGAAGGGGCGCTGGCGTGAGATGCAGCGCTCGGAGTTGGTGACGGTGCCGTCCTTCTCGCCCCAGGCGAGCGCCGGCAGCAGCACGTGCGCGAACGCGGTGGTGTCGGTGTCCTGCACCACGTCGGAGACGACGACCAGCTCGCACTTGGCGAGCGCGCGCTTGACCTTGTCGGCGTCGGGCAGCGAGACGACCGGATTGGTGGCCATGATCCACACCGCCTTGACCTTGCCCTGATCGATCGCGTCGAACAGCTCCACGGCCTTGAGCCCGGGCTGCGCGGCGATCGTCGGACTGTTCCAGAACCTCTGCACCAGCTCGCGGTGCCGGGAATTCTCCAGGTCCAGGTGCGCGGCCAGCATGTTGGCCAGGCCGCCGACCTCGCGCCCGCCCATCGCATTGGGCTGGCCGGTGATCGAGAACGGACCCATGCCCGGCTTGCCGATGCGCCCGGTCAGCAGATGGCAGTTGATGATGCTGTTGACCTTGTCGGTGCCCGCCGACGACTGGTTCACACCCATCGAGAACGCGGTGACGACCTTCTCGGTGCGCGCGAACAGCCGGTAGAACTCGGCGAGCGGCGCTTCGTCGATGCCGCACTGCCGGGCCACTGCGCGCAGGCTGCCGGCGGTGTTGTCGGCGATGGCGAGTGCGCGCGGCAGTCCGCGCGTGTGCTGCTCGACGAAGGCGGTGTCGACGACGCCGTGCTGGTACAGGAACGACAGCAGGCCGTTGAACAGCCAGACGTCGGTGCCGGCGCGCAGCGGCAGGTGCAGATCGGCGGCGTCGGTGGTCGCCGTGCGCCGCGGATCGATGACGACGATCTTCATCTGCGGCCGCCGCTCCTTGGCCTTGACGATGCGCTGATACAGGATCGGGTGGCACCACGCGGTGTTCGAGCCGACCAGCACGATCAGGTCGGCGATCTCCAGATCGTCGTAGGACACCGGCACGATGTCCTCGCCGAACGCGCGCTTGTGCCCGGCCACCGCCGAGGACATGCACAGCCGCGAGTTGGTGTCGATGTTCGCCGTGCCGACGAAGCCCTTCACCAGCTTGTTGGCGACGTAGTAGTCCTCGGTCAGGAGCTGGCCGGAGACGTACCAGGCGACGGCGTCGGGACCGTGCTCCTGGATGATCCGTTGGAATTCACGGGAAACGACATCGAGCGCCGTGTCCCAAGACACGCGCTTCGTCTCCCGTCTCCCCTCTCCCGTCTCTCGCAGCTGCGGATACAGCAGACGCCCGTCCGGCACCAGTGTCTCCGCCAGCGCCGCGCCCTTCACGCACAGCCGTCCGTAGTTGGTGGGATGCTCTGCGTCGCCGGCGACCTCGACGGCGCCGCCCTGCAGGCGCACGTCGACACCGCAGCCGGTGCCGCAGTAGGGGCAGGTGGTTTTGACGAGCCGCGTCATCGACGCGCCGGCCGCCGGCGCCGCGCTCATGACGCTGCCCTGCAGAACGCACGGCCGAACACGAGCCTGCCGCGGAAGGCGGACACGTCGGTGCGATTCTGCATCAGCTCGAAGTACCAGGCGCCGTCGGCGACGTCGCCGTAGAGCACGACGCCGACGATGCGGTTGTCCTTGAGCACGAGCCGCTTGTACGCGCCGCGGCGCGGATCGCGGTAGATCAGATCCTCGGTGCCGTCACCGCCGACGAAATCGCCGGCCGAGAACAGGTCGATGCCGGTGACCTTGAGCTTGGTCGACGTCGCCGCCTGCACATAGCGGCGGTGGCCGTGGCCGGCAAGATGCGTCGCGGCCACGCGCGCCTGCTCCCAGATCGGCGCCACCAGGCCGAAGGTGCTCTTGCGATGCTGCACGCACTCGCCGACCGCGTAGACGCGCGGGTCGGACAGCGTCTGCAGCGTGTCGTCGACGACGATCGCGCGCTCGCAGTGCAGGCCGGCGGATTTCGCCAGCTCGATGTTGGGGCGCACGCCGACGGCCATGACGACGAGATCGGTTTCGAGCTCGGTGCCGTCCTTGAGGCGCAGACCGCGGACGCGCTTCTCGCCCGCTTCGGCGGAGGCGACGATCTCCGCCGTGTTCGCATTGAGCAGCACCCGAATCCCGCGCTTCTCCAGCTCGCGCCTGAGCAGCGCCGCTGCCGGCCTGTCGAGCTGGCGCTCCATCAGGCTGTCCATCACGTGCACGACGGTGACGTCCATGCCCTGGCGCATGAGGCCGTTGGCGGCCTCGAGCCCGAGCAGGCCGCCGCCGATGACCACCGCCTTGCGGTGCTTGCGCGCGGCCGCGAGCATGGTCTCGACGTCCTGGATGTCGCGGAACGCGATCACGCCGGGCAGGTCGGCGCCGGGCACGGGAATCACGAACGGCCTGGAGCCGGTCGCGAGCAGCAGGCGGTCGTAGCCGACCTCGAGCCCCGACTGCGCCTTGACGACGCAGCGCCGGCGGTCGATCGCGACGACCGGATCGCCGGCGTACAGGCAGATGTTGTGCGCGGCGTACCACTCGCGCGTATGGAGCATGATGTCGTCGACGGTCTTCTCGCCGGCGAGCACCGGCGAGAGCAGGATGCGGTTGTAGTTGCCGTGCGGCTCGGCGCCGAACACGGTGATGTCGTAGAGCGCGCTGTCGAGCTTGAGCAGCTCTTCGACGGTGCGCATGCCCGCCATGCCATTTCCCACGACCACCAGCCGTTGTCTTGGTCGCTGCATCGCAGCACCACCTTCACCGCTTTGTGAACCCTGGCATGGCGGTCCTGCCCGGCCCTTCATGGCCGGGCGTTCGCCGGGACGAAGGTCCAGCGGGTGTTCGTCTGTTTCCGGCTCGCCCATCCCACTGCCGGCGACGACCAGCCGCGGCTTCGGCCAGGGTTGCGTCGCCAGCGCGCGCTCTGGAACCGCCATGCTCATACGGCGACCCAGACGCGGCCGTCGGCGATGCGCACCGGGTAGCTGCGAATCGACACCGCGGCGTCCTCGACGCACTCGCCGGTGGCGAGGTCGAAGTGCTGTTTGTAGATCGGCGAGGCGACGACCAGGCGCTCGCCGAGGTTGCCGACCAGGCCGCGCGACAGCACGTTCGCGCCCGAGAACGGGTCGCGGTTGTCGAGCGCGAACAGCCGCTCGCCGTCGGCGCCGACCAGGCGGAACACCGCGATCTGCATCCCGTTGACCAGCGCGCAGACGCCGGTGTTCGGCCAGATGTCTTCCACCGCGCAGACGTCGGTCCAGCTCCCCTGTGCAGCCTTGATCATCGTCGACCCGTCCATCACGCCGGCTCCGCCACGACCGCCACACCCTTGAAGCGGCTGCTTTTCTCCTCGTCCGTGGCCGGGCGGATCTGGCCACGCTCCTCGACGAAGACGACGTTGTTGTCGCCGGCGTCGCTGTTGACGAAGGTGCGGAAGCGCTTGAGCGTTTCCGGATCCTCGATTGCCTTCTTCCACTCGCAGGCGTAGGTGTCGATCACCTGTGCCATCTCCGCTTCCAGCTCGGCGCCGATGCCGAGCTTGTCGTGCACGATCACGTCCTTGAGATAGTCGAGCCCGCCTTCGAGGTTGTCGCGCCAGACGCTGGTGCGCTGCAGGCGGTCGGCGGTGCGGATGTAGAACATCAGGAAGCGGTCGATGTAGCGGAGCAGCGTGGCGTCGTCGAGATCGGCGGCCAGCAGCTCGGCGTGCCTTGGCTTCATGCCGCCGTTGCCGCAGACGTAGAGGTTCCAGCCCTTCTCGGTGGCGATCACGCCGACGTCCTTGGACTGCGCCTCGGCGCATTCGCGCGTGCAGCCGGAGGCGGCGAACTTGAGCTTGTGCGGCGCGCGCAGGCCCTTGTAGCGGTGCTCGATGGTCAGCGCCATGCTCACCGAGTCCTGCACGCCGTAGCGGCACCAGGTGCTGCCGACGCAGGACTTCACCGTGCGCACGGCCTTGCCGTAGGCGTGGCCCGACTCGAAGCCGGCGTCGACCAGCTCCTTCCAGATCAGCGGCAGCTGGTGCACCTGCGCGCCGAACATGTCGATGCGCTGGCCGCCAGTGATCTTGGTGTACAGGCCGTACTTCTTCGCGACCTGACCGAGCACGATCAGCTTGTCCGGTGTGATCTCGCCGCCGGCGATGCGCGGCACGATCGAGTAGGTGCCGTCCTTCTGGATGTTGGCGAGGAAGTAATCGTTGGTATCCTGCAGCGCGGCTTTGTCCTTCTTGAGCACGAACTCGTTCCAGCACGAGGCGAAGATGCTCGCCGCCGCCGGCTTGCAGATGTCGCAGCCCAGGCCCTTGCCGTGCTTCGCGATGAGTTCATCGAAGGTTTCGATGCGGCCGACGCGCACCAGGTGATACAGCTCCTGACGCGAGTACGGGAAGTGCTCGCAGATGTGGTTGTTGACGGCAACGCCCCGGCGCTTGAGCTCGGCCTTGAGGATCTGCGTGACCAGCGGTGCGCAGCCGCCGCAGGACGTCGACGCCGCCGTGCACTTCTTTAGCGCACCGAGCGTCGTGGCACCTTCGGCGACCGCGCTGCACAGCGCGTCCTTGGTGACGAAGTTGCAGCTGCAGATCAGCGCCGCGCCGGGCAGCGCGTCGACACCCAGCGCCGGCCTGGCCTTGCCCTCGCCGGACGGCAGGATCAGGAATTCCGGCTCCGGCGGCAGCTCCATCTTGTTGAGCATCATCTGCAGCAGCGTGCCGTACTCCTCGGCATCGCCGACCAGCACGCCGCCGAGCAGGGTCTTGCCGTCCTCGCTGGTGACGAGCTTCTTGTAGATCTGCCGGCGCTCGTCGGAGTACACGTAGGCGCGCGCACCCGGCGTCGCGCCGTGGGCGTCGCCGAAACTGGCGACGTCGACGCCCATCAGCTTGAGCTTGGTGGACATGTCGGCGCCCAGAAACTCGTGAGGCGTGAAGCGTGAGGCGTGAGGCGTGAGCGTTGCCGCAACGTGCGCCGCGCAGACGCGCGCCATCTCGTAGCCGGGCGCAACCAGGCCGAAGATCTTGCCATCCCACAGCGCGCATTCGCCGATCGCGTAGATGTCGTCGTCGAGTGTGCGGCAGAAGTTGTCGATGACGATGCCGCCGCGCGGACCGACGCCAAGCCCGCAGGCGCGCGCGAGTTCATCCCGCGGACGGATGCCGGCCGAGAACACGATCATGTCGGTTTCGAGCTCGGAGCCGTCGGCGAACTTCATCTTGTGCCGGCAGGACTGGCCGTCGACGATCTCGACGGTGTTCTTCTGCGTGTGCACCGTCACGCCCAGCGATTCGATCTTGCGCCGCAGCACGCGGCCGCCGCCGTCGTCGACCTGCACCGCCATCAGCCGCGGCGCGAACTCGACGACGTGCGTCTGCAGGCCCATGTCCTGCAGCGCCTTGGCCGCTTCCAGGCCGAGCAGGCCGCCGCCGACGACGGCGCCGACCTTCGAGCGCTTGCCCGCCTGCGTCATCGCCTCCAGGTCCTCGATCCTGCGGTAGACGAAGCAGGCGTCGCGATCCTTGCCCGGAATCGGCGGTACGAAGGGATAGCTGCCGGTC
>JBFMCQ010000082.1:0-15492 GCA_040754295.1 Pseudomonadota bacterium
CGCGGCATGTCCACCACCAACTTCCTGAGCAACGATCCGCACGAGCTGCTGCGGCTGCCCTCGCCGGTGATCCGCGTGGAGCAGGGCGACCGCGTGCGGCTCACGCTGGAGAACAGCCACTACTTCCCGCACACGATCCACCTGCACGGCGTCGACCATCCCTTCGTGCTGGAAGACGGGCAGGGCAATGACGGCGTGCCGATGATCAGCGAGATGCCGGTGCTTCCCGGCAGCAAGCGGACCTACCGCTTCACACCGCGCCAGCCGGGCACCTTCTTCTATCACTGCCACGTGCAGCCGCAGGCCCATGTGCTGATGGGGCTGGCGGGCATGTTCGTGGTCGAGGAGAACCGCCCGAACAACTGGCTGCAGACGTTCAACCCCGGTGCCGGTCGCGTGCGCCACCGCTCGGTGAGCTCGCGCGAGCAGTACGACCGCGAGTACGACCTGCACTACCAGGAAATGGACCGCGCGCTGCACAACCTGATCCAGCGTTCCAACGACCTGCGCCGGCTGGAGCGGGCGATGAACCGCGAATACAAGATCGCCACGCGCACGCCCGAGTACTACCTGGTCAACGGCCGCTCCTTTCCGTACACGCTGCGCGATTCGCTGCTGATAGTGCAACCGGACCAGACCGTCAAGCTGCGCGTGATCAACACCGGCGCACAGCCGAACTTCCTGCATCCGCACGGGCACAAGCCGGTCATCACCCACTACGATGGCGTGCCGCTGGCGCAGCCGATCACGCGCGACGTCGTCGAAATCGGCCCGGCGCAGCGCGTCGAGCTGGAACTGCGCACCGTCAACGACGGTCTGCATAACTACGGCGAAGGCGTCTGGTTCATGCACGACCATCACGAGCCCGGCGTGACGACCGACGGCATCAATCCTGGAGGAGACATCACGATGATCGTCTACGAGTCCTTTCTCAGGGACGACGGCCTGCCGCGCACCGCCGGCGATCTGGCGATGTTTTTCGATCCGGCCTTCTACCGCGGGGAAATCTCCGCCTGGTCCGAGCTGATGCCGGAGCTGTTCGGCGCCGCGCGAGGACCGGCGAGCCCTGCGGCCGAATGATCGGCGCACAACGATACCGACAACCAGCAGACCGAGGAGGCGTTCGGCCATGTCATCCACCCAATCCCAATCCCCGCGAACTCACCGCTTCGCGCGACAGGCCTGTGCGCTTGCGGTTGTCGCCGCGTCGATCTCATCCGGTGCTGCGCAGGCGGCGCAAACCGCCGGCGGCGCCGAGGCCGATGCCCACGCCCAGCACCACCCCGCCGCCGGCGGCTCCGCGCACAGCGATGCCGGAGTCTCTCCCCCGCAGGGAATGACGATCGAAATCCTCGAGCCGGGCGCCGAGGCCGTGTTCGCGCCGGGCGCCACGGTCCCGGTCCAGGTGCGGGCCGAGGGCATGAGCGTGTCGGGCGACCACTGGCACCTGTACCTCGACGGTGAGCTCCAGGCCATGGTCGGCGCGGGGCGGATGGCCTACGAGCTGGTGCTGCCGGAGACGCTGGAAGCGGGCGAACACGAGCTCAAGGTGACGATCTCCAACGCCCGTCATCAGGAATACGATCTGGCCGCGACGCGCACGATCCGCGTAGAGGCTTCGGATCGGTCGCCGTCCGATTCGCCGGCAGAGTGAGGCGGGCCCGACCGGGATGCGAGATCGACAGCGACGCCGGGCCGGCATCATCGCCGCGCTGAGCTGTGCATTCGCGCTGGCGGCACAGGCGGCCGAGACCGGTTATGAAGGCCCGGGCCATCGCATGGTCTGGGACGCCAAGGGCATGGTCATGGGCGAGAATCGCGGCGATACGCTGCCGGCGGACTGCCCCGCAATCAGCGAGGACGTGAGCCTGGAGGTGCACGTGGGACGCAAGTACGCGCCCGCGGGCTTGGTCTTCGGTTACAGCGACTACCAGTGGCGCGTGCCGCCGTGCAGCCGCGTCAGCGTCACCCTGGTCAACGAGGACGAGGTCCGGCACATGTGGATGCTGCACGGCCTGCCGTCCTATGTGTACGCCCAGGGCATGTTTCACCTGGAAGCGGAGGGGCGGCGCACGATGACCGGCACCTTCGTCGTGCCGGGCGACGACAGGACTTATCTGGTCCACTGCGACATCGCTCAGCATACCGAAAAAGGCCTGAAGGCCCAGCTCAAGGTGGGCCAAGGCAGCGGCGACCTGCCAGGCGTTCCCGGGATCACGGCGCCGCGCTACACCGGGGACGCCGACTGAAGGCGCCGGCTCGACGCTGCAGCCGCGACCCGCGGGCAGCCCTTCGCCGGATCGACCCGCGCGCTCGGCTGCAAACCGTCACGCACGCCGCCGTCCGCCGGCACGAAACGATGGAGCCACGGCAGGTACGGAGCGCCTCGACCCGGAATGATCTATCTCGCAGTCTTCGCCTCCGCGTTCCTCGCGGCAACGCTGCTGCCGTTCTATTCGGAGGTCACCGTCGCTTTCGCGACACGCCAACCGGATATAGACCTTCTGCTGCTCTGGCTGTCCGCCAGCGTGGGCAACACGCTTGGGGCCGTCGTCAACTGGGCCATCGGCCGCGCCGTGCTGCGGTGGCGCGGACGCCGCTGGTTTCCGGTGTCGGACGCGCAGCTGGAGCGCGCCCAGCGCTGGTTCGCGCGCTTCGGCATCTGGTCGCTGCTATTCGCCTGGCTGCCGTTCGGTGGCGACCCGCTGACCTTCGCGGCCGGCGCTCTTCGCGTGCGCCTGGTGCCGTTCGTGCTACTGGTCGGGGCGGGCAAGACCGCCCGCTACGCGGTCGTCATCCTGCTCGCCGAGCATGCCGCGCCGACCTGATGCGTGGGTCCGGGCCGGGGCGCGGAGTATTGAGCCGGGAGCGTCTGATCGGCCGGCAATCTCAGATGGAGCCGCGGGCTCACCGCGGCGCGCGAAAAGCCCCGCCGCCGTCTTCAGCGACGCGCGGCGGGGAAGGGCCGGCCGCCGCTCAGGCGGCGGCGAGGAGAGCCGAATAGGCCTTGGCGGCGTCCTGAGTGCTGCGGAAAACCCGCTTCCAGCTCTGGATCTTGGCGCGATTGTCGTCGTCCCAGGGGTGGAAGCCGGGAAGGTAGTAGGGCAGGTAGCGGCTCGCCAGGCGGCGCATCACGCCGGGGTAGACGTACTGGAAGCTCAGGGCCCGCAGCGCCGAGCGCCAGTTGAACAGCTGGCCGTCCTTGTAAACCAGGTACAGGCGCTGGTACTCGGTCATGGCCAGAAACACCACGGTGGCGATGACCAGGCCGGCGACGCGCTTGGGATAGCTGCCCACCGCGTCCTGGAACACGTCATAGGACACCGACTTGTGCTCGGTCTCCTCGACCATGTGCCAGGCCATCATGCTGGCCACGGCGGGGTCCATGCCCTTCATGAGTTCCGGATGGTCGACGAACAGGGAAGAGATGGTGCCGGTGAAGTGCTCGAAGGCGGCGACCAGCGACAGCTGCATGCCGTCGCCGAAGAGCTTCTCGATCAGGCCGCGGATCTTGAGGAAGCCGGCCTCGACCTGATCGATCGCCACGCCCTGTGCGCGCAGCGCGTCGTTGAGCGCTTCGCCTTCGCGCGCGTGGTAGTGCTCCTGCTTGATGAAACCGATCGCGGCCTTGCGGACTTCCTCGTTGTCGAGCCGTGACAGGTTGCGGCGCACCGCCTGCATGACCCAGCGCTCGCCCTCAGGTACGGCCGCCAGGATGGCGTTCCACCAGTGCGTGGTCCACGGATCGTTGTTCATCCAGTATTTCGGAACCGCGCTCACGTCGAAATGCAGGTCGCGCGGCTCCACCTCGTCGTAGCCGATCTTTCGGTTTGCCAGTGCCATGTGCTTCTCCGTTGAAAAAAAACGAACTTGGGTTGAATCAACTCGGCCTCGAATGGCCGTCAGACGGTTATCTATGCGACCGCCGTGCACTCGGGCCGCGAGGCCCGTGTCTCGCTGCTGTCGCGCATGCTCCCGGCGGGCGCTTCGTAGTCCTCCGGTGGCAGGGCGGTGAAGCTGTAGTCGTTCAGCGGGAAGTGGCGCGCTCGCCACAGCGCCTCCCAGCTGGTCATCGGCCGCAGCATCGGCGCGTCGCCGTGCGCGTCGAAGTAGTAGCTGTTCGAGGTGACACAGTTGGCGCCGAGGAAAACCGTGTTCTTCTGCCGGCGCTGGATCAGCTCGAAGTAGCGGTCGTTGGCCCGCCGCCGCACCTCCACGCAATCCGCACCCTTCTTGTGCGCCTCGCGGATGCAGCGCACGATGTGCTGGGCCGCCGCCTCCACCGTCTTGAAGTAGGACGTGGCGATGAAGGAATAGGGCCCGAGCATGATGAAGAAGTTCGGAAAGCCGGGGATGCTCACGCCTTCGTAGGACTGCAGCCGGTGCTGCTCCCAGAATTCGCCCAGCTCGCGGCCGCCGCGGCCGAAGACGGGGAACGACGGGATATTGCCCTTCTCGAAGACGCGGTAGCCGGTTGCCGCGATCAGCACGTCGACGGGCCGCAGCACGCCGTCCCTGGTGCGTACGCCCTCGGGCTCGATGCCCGCGATCGGGTCGGTGACCAGGCTGACGTTGTCGCGCGTGAAGCTGCGGAAATAGTCGTTGGAAAACGACGGCCGCTTGCAGCCGAAGTCGTAAGTGGGCGTGAGCTTGGCGCGCAGCTCGGGGTCGTTGGGCACCTGTTCGAGCAGGTTCTGCTTGCACGCGCGCTCGGCCCAGCGCACCAGACCCGGAATCTGGCGGTAGTACAGCGCTGCGCCGACCATCACCGTCTCGGTGCTGACATCGGTGAACAGGCGCAGCGCGCGCTGAACCGGCGGCAGCAGCCGGAACGTGGTTTTGACCCACTGCGGAATCTCGGCGTCCGGCTTCTTGAGCAGCCAGATCGGCGTCCGCTGGTAGACGTCCAGATGCGCTACGCGCGGGGCGATGGCCGGTACCAGCTGCACGGCGGTGGCCCCGGTGCCGATCACCGCCACCCGTTTGCCGGTCAGATCGCAGTCGTCGTCCCAGCGCGCCGTGTGCATCAGCTTGCCGGCGAAGCGCTCGATGCCGGCGATCTCCGGCATCTTGGGCGTGATCAGGCCGCCGGTCGCGCCGACCAGGTAGCGGCACACGAGCCACTCACCATTGCTCAGGTGCACCCGCCAGCAGTGGCGATCTTCGTCGAAGGAGGCATGGTCGACCGCCACACCGAAACGAACCTTGGGATACACAGCGTACTTCGTAGCCACACTACGCACGTAGGCCTGCAGTTCGGATCCCGGCGCGAATACGCGCGACCAGTCGGGCTTCGGCTCGAAGGAGAAGGAATACGTGAAGGAGGTGATGTCGACGGCGATGCCGGGGTAGCGGTTGTCGCGCCAGGTGCCGCCGACGTCGCCGGCGCGCTCGAGCAACGCAAACGAGTCGATACCCTGTTTCATCAGCTCGACGGCCATGCCGATGCCCGCGATCCCGGCGCCGACGATGAGCACCTCGTAGTCGAGCCGGGCCGAATCCGGTTCTTTGCCGGTCTTCGGAAGCCGAGTCCTGCTACTGCTTCTTGCAACTGCCATGTTCGTCCCCTCTAGCGTATAAAACAAATGTTAGGTAGTCTCGAAACCGAAACCGGTTCAAACCGAAACCGGTTCCATGTTGACGGCAAACAGCTGGAGCGCAATTGATCCATGTCATTGCTGATTGAGCCAGCTTGTCCTAGCGGGGGCCCAGAAAGGCGTCGGTGGCGGACGACGGCAGCTGCGGTCGGTTCGGCACATCCGTAACCGGACAGTTTCGAGCAAACTTTCTGTAAAGAACTGTTTTCATTACGAGTGTCTATCCCGCGCAGCGCGGGTCTGGACAGTCAGCGAATATCGAGAGTCGAAGAATGAGACCAATCCGGGGGACGCCCTTGCGCGCGGGGGAGCGAGCGGGGCGGGTGCCGGGCGGGGGCGCTCGCCCGGTGCGTGCCGCACTGCTGGGCGTCGCCTTGCTGGCTGCGGCCTGTGCCGGCGATCACGCGCCGCATGAGCCGCCGCCGCCACGATCGTTTTCCGTGCCAACCGCGGTCGTGGCGGCGCAGCGGCTGCCGCTGCTGCATACCGGCACCGGCTCGGTGGTGTCGGACCAGCGCGTGGACATCGGTTCGCGCGTCGCGGCCTACATCCGCTCGATCGAAGTGCGGGAGGGACAGCGCGTCACCGAAGGCCAGGTACTCGCCACCTTGGATGCACGGGTCATCGAAGCCGCGATCCGCACCGCGGGCGCGGCACTCGAGCAGGCCCGCGCCGCAAAAAACGACGCGCAACGCGATTTCGACGACGCGAAAACCCTGCACGAGCGCGGTGCCGTCCCCGGCGCCTTTCTGCGCAAGGCGCGGCTGCAGTTGCAGATGGCTAGCGAGGCGCTGGTGGCGGCCGAGGCCGAGCTTGCGCGCGCGCAGTCGGAACGGCAGTACGTCCGCATTTTGAGCCCGATCGACGGGCTGGTGATCGCGCGGCACCGGCGCGCCGGCGACCTCGCGGCGCCGGGGGTGCCGCTGTTGACGGTGGAGTCGGACTCCATCCTGCTGTTCGAGACGCAGGTGGCCGAGCAGAGCATCGGTGCGATTCGGCTCGGCGATCCCGTGCAGGTGAGCATCGACGCGCTGGGCAAGAGCTTCGAGGGCGAGGTCCAGCGCCGTGTGGCTTCGGGCGACCCGGTCACGCGCCGCTTCGAGGTGAAGGTGCGGCTGCCGGGCGGCGAGGGGCTGTTGCCCGGCATGTTCGGCCGCGCCCGCTTCACGGTCGGCACGCGCGAGGCCGTCGTCGTGCCGGCCCCGGCCGTCGTCGAGCGCGGCGGGCTGCGCGGCGTGTACGTGGTGGGCGAGGACGCGCGCGTACGCTTCCGCTGGCTGCGCACCGAGGGTGAGAGCGGGCAGGGCCTGGTCGTCAGCGCCGGCCTGGACCCGGGCGAGCGCATCGTGCTCGCGCCGCCGCAGCAGATGCGCGAAGGCGATCTCGTCACCGCCGTGGCGGAGGCTGCGTGAGGGCCTGGGTGCGGCGGCGCGCGCGAGGAGGCGCCGGTGTCTGAGCCCGGCTTGAACCTAGCCGGGCGGCTGGCCGCGGCCTCGGTCGATTCCAAGCTCACGCCGCTGTTCGTGGTGGCCGTGTTCCTGCTCGGCCTCCTCTCGGCGCTGATCACGCCGCGCGAGGAGAATCCCCAGATCGTCGTGCCCGGGGCCATGGTCAGCTGGCAGCTGCCGGGCAGCACGGCCGCGGAGGTCGAGCGGCTGATCGTGGCGCCGATGGAGGCGCGACTGCGCGAAATCGCCGGTGTGGAACATAGCTTCGCCACCGCCATGCCGGGCATGGGGCAGATCCAGCTGCAGTTCTACGTCGGCGTCGACGAGGACGACGCGATCAGCCGCGTGCGCCAGCGCGTGGCCGCCTATCGCCACAGTCTGCCGCCGGCCACGCTTGAGCCCACGGTGCGGCAGCTCGACGTGGACGACGTGCCCATCGTCACCGTCTCGCTGGCTTCCGCGGGCTACGACGATTACGCGCTGCGCCGGATCGCCGAGCGCATGGCCGAACGCCTGAGCACGCTGCCGGCGGTGTCGGTGGTCGAGGTGCATGGCGGCCGCACCCGCGAGATCCGCCTGGACCTGGACCCGGCCCGCATGCAGGCCTATGGCCTCACGCTGCGGGAAGGTATCGCCCTCCTGCAGGCGAGCAATCTGTCCGCGATCGTCGGCAGCTCGGTGCGGGAGGGGCACAGCCGCAGCGTGCGGCTCAAGGGGCAACTGGCTTCGCTGGACGAGGTCCGCCGCCTGCCCCTGGGCACCCACGGCGGCCGGCTCATTTACGTCGAGGACATCGGCGAGGTCGTCGACGGCCCGGCCGCGGACCCGGAGCGGCTCACGCGCCTGGCTTTCGGCCCGGCCGATCCGCGCTACGCCCAGCGCGAGCTGCACGGGGAGCTGCCCTCGGTGACGATCTCCGTCGCCAAGAAGCAGAACACCAATGCCGTCGTCGTCGCCGACGAGGTGCTCGACATGGTGGCGCGCATGCAGGCGCGCTTCGTGCCGGCGGACGTGGTGGTCCTGACCACCCGCAACGACGGCGAGGAGGCCAACCACACGGTCAACAAGCTGCTCTTCGACCTGGCCATCGCGATCAGCGCGGTGCTGCTGGTGCTAGTGCCGATCCTGGGCCTGCGGCAGGCGCTGATCGTCTGCCTGGTCGTGCCGCTGGTGCTGAGCCTGACCTTGGCGGCGGACATGATCGCGGGCGTCACCATCAACCGCATTTCGCTGTTCGCGCTGATCCTGTCCCTGGGCATGCTGGTCGACGACGCCATCGTGGTGATGGAAAACATCCACCGCCACTATGAGCAGGGCGTGCAGGACCGGCGGCGCGCCGCGGTACTGGCGACCCACGAGATCGGCAAGCCGACGACCACGGCGACGATCACCATCGTGCTCGTCTTCGCTTCGCTGCAGCTGCTGACCGGCATGAACGGGGCCTATTTTGCCGCGATTTCGTTCAACGTCGCCGTGGCGATCGCCTTTTCGCTGCTGGTCGCCTACACCGTGGTCCCCTGGGCCTGCGTGCGCTGGCTGCCGCAGCATACCGGCGCGCCGGCGGACCCGGCGCAGGGCGGCGTTCTGCAGCGGCGGTATCAGCGGCTGGTCGATCCGCTGATCCGCAGTGCAGGCCGGCGGCGCTGGGCGGTGCGCGCGGTGCTTGCCGCCCTGCTCGCGTCTGCCTTGATGCCGACCTGGCAGTTCGTGCGCCCCGGTGGACCCGGCGGCCCGGTGTCGGCGGGCGGCGTCGCGCTGTCGATCATGCCCAAGGAGGACAAGAGTACCTTCGCGATCACTCTGGACCTGCCGGAAACCGCGGCGGTCGAGCAGACCGACCGCGTCGCGCGCGAATTCGGTGAGGTGATCCGCCGTCATCCGCTGGTCAGCCATTATCTGACCTATGTCGGCCTGCCCGGCGTGGTCGATTTTTCGGCCCAGGTCAGCGGCGGCAGCCAGCGCGCTGGGCCGAACCAGGCGGAAATCCGGGTCAACCTCGTCGATAAGTCGCTGCGCCGCAAGACCTCGATGCAGATCGTCGAGGAGCTGCGCGCGGCGACGGCGCCGCTGCGTGCGCGGTACCCGCAATTGGACCTGCGCTTCATGGAGGCGCCGCCGGGTCCGCCGACCCGCGCCGTGGTCCTGGCGAACATCCACGGCGAGGACGAAGACGCACTGCGGGCGCTCGCCGCCGCGGTGAAGACGCGCTTCCGCCAGACCTGGGGCGTGGTGGACGTGTTCGATACCGTGGCCGCGGACGGTGAGCAGATCGACCTGGTCGTGGACAAGGAAAAGGCCCTGCTGTCGGGGGTGACCACGGCGGACGTCGAGCAGACCGTGCGGGCCGTGATGGACGGCCTGGTCGTGTCGCAGGCCCACATCCCCGGCGAACACAATCCGGTGCCGATCCGCCTGCGCGTGCCGCGCCAGCACGAGGTGGACCCGCTAAGACTCGACCGCGTGGCGGTGCGCAACGCGCAGGGCGCAACGGTGCCGCTGTCCGAGCTGGTGCGCGTGGTGCGCCGGCCCCGGGAGCATCCCATCCTGCGCAAGGACAACGAGCGCGTGACCTATGTCGGCGGCAACGTGGTGGCCGCCACCGCGCCGGCCTTCGCCATCATGGACATGGAGCCGGCGCTCGACGGGCTGGCGGCGGCCGGCGTGCAGCTGCGCACCGGCAATCTGACGCTGTTCGATCAGCCGCCGGACACGATCGACGGCTACGAGCTGCTCTGGGACGGCGAGATGCGCCTGACGCTGGACGCGGCGCGCGAGATGGGCGCGATCAACGGCGTGGTGCTGGTCCTGATCTATCTGCTGATGGTCGGCATCTACCGTTCGTTCTCGCTGCCGCTGATGGCGATGACGGCGATTCCGTTCGGCCTGATCGGCATCTTCCCCGGCCACTGGCTGCTGAGCATGCCATTCAGCATGGCCTCGATGATCGGCGTCGTCGCGCTCGCCGGCGTGGTGATCCGCAATTCCCTGTTGATCATCGACTTCGTGCACGACTATCAGCGCCGCGGGCACACGCTCGAGGAGGCAGTGAAGCTGGCGGGCGGCGTGCGCCTGCGGCCGATCGGGCTGACCGCCTCGACGGTGATCCTCGGCACCCTGGTGCTGTACCGGGACCCGATGTTCGCCGGCCTCGCCACTTCACTGATCTTCGGCACGATCGCCTCGACGGTGCTGACCCTGCTCTTGCTGCCGCCGCTGTACTATCGCATGGCGCTCAAGCACCCGGAGTGGGGACGTAGCGCATGAGCGGGCGCAGCGGCGAAACCGACTCGCGCGTTGTTGGACTCCGCACTACGGATGAACCTATACTTGGGCTGCTATAGTTGGTCCCAAGCTGCCCTTCAAACCGCGTTTCCGATGGAGTTTGCCCGATGTCTCAAGCCCAGTTCGACGTCATCATTCTCGGTGCAGGATTGTCCGGAATCGGTGCCGCCTGTCACCTCAAATCCAGCATTCCCGGCATCAAGCTGGCCATCGTCGAGCGCCGCGAGCGCGTGGGCGGTACCTGGGATCTGTTCAAGTACCCCGGCATCCGTTCCGATTCCGACATGCTCACCCTGGGCTACGAATTCCGCCCGTGGACCGACACCAAGCTGCTGGCCGATGGTCCCTCGATCCGCCAGTACATCGAGGATACCGCCAATGAGTACGGCGTGAGCCGCGATATCCGCTTCGGGCACAAGGTTACCCGGGCGAGCTGGTCCAGCAAGGACAACTTCTGGACCGTAACGGCGGTCAAGGAGAAGTCGCCGCAGCCTGAAGAAGTCACGCTCACGGCCCGCTTCGTCTACGGCTGCACCGGCTATTACAAGTACGACGCCGGCTACACTCCGCCGTTTCCCGGCGTCGAGCGCTTCAAGGGGGACGTCATACATCCGCAGCACTGGCCGGAGAACTACGACTACAGCGGCAAGCGCGTGATCGTGATCGGCAGCGGCGCCACCGCCGTGACCCTGGTGCCGGCGATGACCGACAAGGCAGCGCACGTCACCATGCTGCAGCGCTCGCCCACCTACGTGGTCTCGGTGCCGGAGCGCGACCTGATCACGGAGAACCTGCGCCGCGTCCTGCCCGAGGCGCTGACCTACCGGCTGGCCCGCGTGCGCAACGTCGTGCTGCAGCGCGCCGTCTTCGACGTCTGTCGTCGCGCGCCCAAGACCATGCGTCGGGTGCTGCTGTCGTCCGTGCGCAGGCAGCTCGGCCCCAATGGCGACATCAGCCATTTCGAGCCGCGCTACAACCCCTGGGACGAAAGAATGTGTGCCGTGCCGCGCGGCGACCTGTTTCAGGCGCTGCGCGAAGGCAAGGCCTCGGTCGTCACCGATCACATCGACAGCTTCACCGAAACCGGCATCCGGCTGAAATCGGGGCGCGAGCTCGAGGCCGATCTCATCATCACCGCCACCGGTCTGGACCTGCAGTTGCTGGGCGGCGCCGAGTACCGCATCGACGGACGCGTGCTGAACCTGCACGACACGCTGATGTACAAGGGCATCATGCTCGAAGGCGTGCCGAACTTCGCGCTGGTGTTCGGCTACACCAACGCGTCCTGGACCCTCAAGGCGAACATCGCCAATGCTTTCGTATCCCGGGTTCTCCAGGAGATGCGCCGGCTCGGTGCCGAGCGCGTCGTGCCCGAAGACGACGAGGGCTGCGTGGCCGAGGAGAACTTCCTCAACCTCAACTCCGGCTACATCCGACGCGCCAACGACCGGCTGCCGCGGCAGGGCACCAAGCGACCCTGGCAGAACCTGCAGAACTACCTGCTCGACGTGCCGGCGCTGCGCTACGGCAATCTGCACGACGGCTATCTGCGCTTCTACCGCGGCAACCGCCGCGTGACGCCGTCGCCCGTACAGCGCGTGGCCAGCCTGCTGGCCGCCTAAGCCGTCCTCACGCGCCCGACCGGACGGCCGCCCGTGCGTGCCGTCCGGTTTTGGTGCGGCCGCCAGCGTGGCATCCAGGAGTGGCCGGCTGTCACGAAACTGCGCTATGGTCGCCGGCCAGGAACGCTCACGCAGCGCCGCCGTCGTCCCAGGGGAGTAAACACATGGCCAGTGCATTCGACCTTCTCACCAGCTCGCTCGCCAGCTCGCTGCGCGGCTGGCGCGGCACGACCGCGTTCCATCCGGCGCAGCGGCAGCCGGAGAAACCCCTCGAGCTCTACGACATCGAGGCCTGCCCCTACTGCCGCCTGGTGCGCGAGGCGCTGACCGAATTCGACCTGGACGCGCTGATCTGGCCCTGTCCGGTCGGCGGCCAGCGCTATCGCCCGCGCTGCGAAGAACTCGGCGGCCGGCAGCAGTTCCCGTTCCTGGTCGATCCCAACACCGGGCGCCAGCTCTACGAGTCCGCCGACATCATCGATTACCTTGCCGCCACCTACGAGCGCCCGGCGCCGCGCACCGGTAGCTTGCGCCGGCGGCTGGCCGTGGCCACGTCCCTGGCGGCCAGCGCGGTGCGCTACGGGCACGGCCGGAAGGCGCGGCCTTCACGCGCGCCGGAGCAGCCGCTGGAGCTGTTCAGCTTCGAGAGCAGCCCGAACGTCATGCCGGTGCGGGAGCGCCTCTGCGAGCTGGAGCTGCCCTACCTGCTGCGCAACACCGGCAAGGGCCGCTGGAGCGACATGGGCCCGCCCGCGGTCCGCGACCAGCTATTGCACGCGCCCGTCGACACCACCCGCAACCGCAAACTCCTGTTCGAGCGCACCGGCCGCGTGCAGGTACCCTACCTGATCGACCCCAACACCGGCGTCGAGATGTTCGAGTCCACCGACATCCTCGCCTACCTCGACAAGACCTACGCGGCCTGAGTCGCGCGCCACCTGCACGCCGCGCGCAAGCCCCCTCTACCGCTCCAGGCTGGAAAACCCGTCCAGCGGACTGCGCACCGCGCGCCCGCCGCGGTTCAGCACATGGGTGTAGATCATGGTGGTGCTCACATCCCTGTGGCCGAGCAACTCCTGCAGCGTGCGGATGTCATAGCCGGCCTCGAGCAAATGCGTCGCAAAGGAATGGCGCAGCACATGCGGCGACACCGGCCGCGCAATCGGCACCGAGCGCGCGGCGGCACGCAGATCGCGCTGCACGCGCTTCTCGTTCAGATGGTGGCGGCGCACCGCCCCGCTGCGCGGATCCACCGACAACCAGAATCAGGTCCAGGTGCCGGCCTTCCAGCGGCGGCGCACGCCCCGCTGCGCGGATCCACCGACAGCCCCTTGGCCGCAAACACGTACTGCCACCCCCATTCCCTCGCGGCGTTCGGGAACTTCACCGCCAGCACCTCCGGCAGCATGGTCACCCTGTCCTTGCCGCCCTTGCCTTCCCGCACGACGACCTCACGGCGCTGCAGGTCCACGTCCTTCACCCGCAGCCGCACCCCCTCCATCTGGCCGAAACCTTGCGCTCCACCGCCAGATGACTGAGAAACGCCTCCACCTCCACCACGCCCATCTCGCTGGGATGATGATTGCCGTGGAACAGAATGAAGCGTTTAATCCAGTCCACGTACGCCGTTTCGGTACGCAGGCTGTAGTGAAGGGTTCGGACGCGGTAGCGCACCTGATCCAGAAGCCGAGGCGGCGATGCGCTTGGTGCCAGCTTATCAACCATCGAAGTCCCCCATGACCGGACGACTTGTTACCATTCAAGCACATGGGAAAACCGTGACTGGTTTATCAGAATGTAGCCTGGTTTATCGGACATGTCCCGTGTCGTCTAATTGGTGTTAGGGCTCTCAATGACTTTCAACGCAAGCGACAGAACGTTAGGACTGATCAATATCTGGCAGGTCCTGAGAAAGCTTTGCTGGGAGCTTTGGCTGATCAAATCGATGCCAGACAAGCTGCATACGGGCGTCAAACCAAAAGATGCCCTGCATGTTCAAGATGCGGGCCTGTATGCAACAGTTAATGCGGCTTCGACGGCTCTCGCGTTGGTGGACTGGCTCTATCACACCGTCCGTGCGGATCAAGCGCTAGAGAGAAAACTAAAGGAGGTGGTAGGTGATGTTGATACCAGTTCGGATAAGTCTTTCCTCGCATTCTTCCGCGAGAAGAACCCATCGATCAATGCATGCCATCAGATTTGCAACGCAAACAAACATTTCTACCTGAAAAGGCTGGACCCAAAGTTCAAGGCCAGGGTGTTCGAGTTCGTTATGGAGCGGCCCGACGGAACAACCGAGATCAGCTCCAGCGCGCAGATCATGCGGAATGGCGACGGCCCGGGCACAGTCATGTCCACGTATGAGATGCTCAATAGCCTCGCCGACTGGTGGGAATCGCTGTTAAGTGATGTAGGAGTATCAGGGCGTGAGCAATTCTTTCCACAGCCCGCGCCCTAACGAATAGGGATATTGCGCCAGGCAAAGCCTGGAGGAGAGGGAAGCTGATGAAAGGATTCTGAAGCGGAAATCTCCGTGAGGAGTTCTGGCGGGTGAAAGCCCCGCCCCGGCAAAGGCTAGCCACCGGCCGGTACCGAGTCTTGCGTGGACGTGGGGTGACCCCGGCTGCGAAGCGTAGACAGGGAGCGCACGGGCCGCGTGATTGAACCTCGAAAGTTCGTTTCTTGCGGAGCCGACGTGTTTATCCCAGCGGAAGGCAGCATCACGCGAGCCGCAATGGCTTGGCTCGGGTGGTCCATCCGACGTCCCACTCGCTACGCTCGCGGGCCGCGGCTGAAGCTAGGCGTTGGGCATAACAGAGACTGCCCGCGTAGACTATTGGCAACGACCCGGTATCGGAGCAGCCATGGATTTCACTCTCGAAGTCGAGCAAGAACAAGATGGGCGATGGCTTGCGGAAGTACCGGAACTTCCCGGCGTTCTCGCGTACGGTGCCTCGTCGGAAGAAGCCTTGGCCAAAGCTCAGGTGTTGGCGCTGCGCGTTCTGGCAGAGCAGTTGGAGCACGGCGAGGCTCGTCCACGGCCCATTCACATCACGCTCGCCGCAGCATGAGCAATTGGCCTTCCGTAAAGGCCAAGCGTGTTCTGGCAGCTCTTTATCGCATAGGGTGGAATCTGAAACGGCAGTCGGGTTCACACAAGACTTTGCAGCGCCAAGGCTGGCAGGACGTCGTGTTTGCATTTCACGACAGTGAAGAAATCGGGCCTCGCATGCTGGCGCGCATTGCAAAGAATACGGGCTTGAAGCCGAAAGATTTGTAGAGGTCATACCCAACGGTCTGCTTCCAGCCGACAGTCCCGCCTCCGCTGCCGCTCCGGCGAGCCTGCGGCTGAAGCGGGGCGTTGAGCCAGATCGACAGCCGCTCGTGGAGCCTGGTCAAGATCGAGCGCTGCGCGTTGCAGTTCTTCTTCGAGCACGTGCTGGAGCGGGAATGGACCTGGGTGGACATGCTCAGGCCGCCCAAGGTGCAGTCGCTGCCCGATGTGCTCACCCAGGACGAGATCGCGCGCATCATCCTGGCCAC
>JBFMCQ010000083.1:0-15364 GCA_040754295.1 Pseudomonadota bacterium
AACCCCTCGCTTCGCCCGCCGTGCGCCAGCGCGCACGCGAGCTCGGCATCGAGCTGCAGTACGTCCCTGGCAGCGGTCCCACCGGCCGCATCACGCATGCCGATCTCGACGCCTACGTGCAGAGCCGAGGCAGCGGCCCGGCACCGGCCGCGCGCGGCGCGCCGCGCACCGCGGTCGAGGAGATCAAGATCATCGGCCTGCGCCGCAGGATCGCCGAGGCGATGCAGCGCGCCAAGCAGCGCATCCCGCACTTCGCCTACGTCGAGGAGCTCGACGTCACCGAGCTCGAAGCGCTGCGCAGGCATCTCAACGAGACGCGCGAGCCCGGGCAGCCCAAGCTGAGCCTGCTGCCCTTTCTGCTCAAGGCCATCGTGCGCACGCTACCGCGCTTCCCGCAGGTCAACGCGACCTACGACGACGAAGCGGGCATCCTGCGGCGTTACGCCGCCGTGCACTGCGGCATCGCCACGCAGACGCCCAACGGCCTGCTCGTGCCGGTGCTGCGGCACGCCGAGACGCTGGACGTCTGGCAGATGGCCGCGGAGATCGGGCGCCTGGCCGAGGCCGCGCGCGCCGGCAAGGCCACGCGCGAGGAGCTTTCCGGCTCGAGCATCACGATCACGAGCCTGGGTGCGCTCGGCGGCATCGTCTCGACGCCGGTCATCAACGCGCCCGAAGTCGCGATCATCGGCGTCAACAAGCTGGTCGAGCGACCGGCCTTCCGCAACGGCGCTGTCGTGCCGAGGCTGACGATGAATCTGTCCTCGTCCTTCGATCACCGCATCGTCGACGGCTTTGATGCCGCGTCCTTCATCCAGGCGGTGAAGACGCTGCTCGAGCATCCGGCGACCTTGTTCATGGACTGACATGGAAAAAATCGACACGAGAATCCTCGTCGTCGGCGGCGGTCCCGGCGGCTACGTCGCGGCGATCCGCGCCGGCCAGCTCGGGCTCGACACGACGCTCGTCGAAGCCCATCGGCTCGGCGGCACCTGTCTGATCCGCGGCTGTATTCCGTCGAAGGCGCTGATTCACGCCGCGGGCAAGTTCGACGCGCTCGCGCGCCACGTCGGCGCCGGCCATCTCGGCATCGCACTCGGCGCCGCGCCGCGCTTCGACATCGCGCAGGCGGTCCAGTGGAAGGACGGCATCGTCGACAAGCTGAGCGGCGGCGTCGCCGGCCTGCTGAAGAAGGCGAAGGTGCGCGTCGTGCCGGGGCGCGCGAGCTTCTCCGACGCCAAGACCTGCACGGTCGAAGGATCGTCGCCGGCGCAGATCCGCGCCGAGCACGTGATCCTCGCGACCGGCTCGGTGGCGGCGGCGCTGCCGCAGCTGCCGTTCGGCGAGGACGTGATCTCCTCGACCGAGGCGCTGTCGCTCAGCGAGTTGCCCAGGCGCCTGGTCGTCGTCGGCGCCGGCTACATCGGCCTGGAGCTGGGCATCGCGCTTGCCAAGCTCGGTGTCGAGGTGACCTTCGTCGAGGCGCTGGATCGCATCCTGCCGAGCTACGATGCCGCGCTCGTGCGTCCGGTCGAGCAGTGGCTGACGAAGCGCGGTGTCGCCGTGCATCTGCAGACCAAGGCGCTCGGCCTGAGGAAGATGAAGGGCGGACTGAAGCTGGAGGTGCAGACCGGCAGCGAGGCGCCGCGCGCGCTCGACTGCGACAAGATCCTCGTCGCCGTCGGCCGCAAGCCGAACACGCAGGACTGGGGCCTCGAAAACATGGCGGTCGACCTGAGCGGCGCGTTCGTGAAGGTCGATGCGCAGTGCCGCACGTCGATGCGCAACGTCTGGGCGATCGGCGATCTGGTCGGCGAGCCGATGCTCGCGCACAAGGCCTCGGCGCAGGGCGAGATGGTCGCCGAGATCATCGCCGGCCGGCGCCGCGCCTTCGATCCGGTCGCGATCGCCGCGGTCTGTTTCACCGAGCCCGAGATCGTCGCCGTGGGGCTGGCGCCGGACCAGGCCAGGGCGCAGGGCCTCGAGATCGTCACCGGCCAGTTCCCGTTCGCGGCGAACGGCCGCGCGCTGACGATGGACGCCGGCGCCGACGGCGGGTTCGTGCGTATCACCGCGCGCGCCGACAACCACCTCGTGCTCGGCATCCACGCCGTCGGCGCGCAGGTCTCCGAGCTCTCGGGTGAGTTCGCGCACGCGCTGGAGATGGGCGCCGTGCTCGAAGACCTCGCGCACACGATCCACGTGCATCCGACGCTGAGCGAGACGGTCCCCGAAGCGGCGCTCGGCGCGCTCGGCCGCGCGATCCATATCTGAAGCTCCTGCAAGTTGAGCGCGCCGGGGCCCGCGGGCGCGCAGTTTGCGGGCGCTGCGGGGCGCGCTGCGCGCACGCGGCGCGGGCAGGATGTTTGCGGCAGGGCAGCTGGGACCGAAACGAGTGGAGATCGCGCATGAACAGACTGCTCACCGCGCTGGTGATTCTCTGCGGCGCCGCTACGGCTGCGGCGGCCGAAATGACCGTTTCGATGCACGCGGTCAACGCCGATGGGGTCGGCGAAAAGCTCGGCGAGATCCGGATCACGTCGTCGGAGCACGGCACCGTGCTGACGCCGCAGCTCAGCGGCCTGCCGCCGGGTCTGCACGGCTTTCACGTGCACGAGAACGGCAGCTGCGAGCCGGCAATGAAGGACGGCGAGATGACGGCCGCGGCGGCGGCCGGCGGGCATCTCGATCCCCGGCACACCGGTGCCCACCGCGCGCCATGGAGCAGCGGCCACCTCGGCGATCTGCCGGCGCTGTACGTCGACCGCGACGGCCGCGCGCGCCAGCCGGTGCTGGCGCCGCGCATCGAGCCGCAGCAGATCGAGGGTCATGCGCTGATGATCCATGCCGGCGGCGACAATTACTCGGATCAGCCGCAGAAGCTCGGCGGCGGCGGTGCACGCATCGCCTGCGGCGTCGCCGGCTGAGGCGGTTCGCGCGCAGATGGACGCGACCGACGCACTACTGACGATCGCGCTGGCGGTGCTGATGGCGCTGATTGCCGTCGGCGGCGTATTGTTCATCAAGATGGGCCGTCGCAGCCGGCCGTCGCGCGGCGGCGGCGTCGGCGAGGCGGTGCCGGCGCGGCCGATGTCGCGCGCGCATGCGCGGCGGCTTCAGCGCAATTATTTCTGGGCCGCGGCGGTCGTGGTCGCTGCGCTCGCGGCGTTTGCGGTGCTGCTGTACATCGGTGGCAATACATGGACACGGGCGGACAACAGGACAACGCAGCGGACTGGCGCCGCAACATCATCGATGACGATGCCCGCATCGGTGATCTGTTTGCGCTGACGCGGCGCATCGCGGTCATCGGCATCAAGACCGAGGCGCAGGCGGATCGGCCGGCGTTCTACGTTGCCGAATACCTGCAGCGGGCCGGATTCGAGATCGTGCCGGTGCCGGTGTACTACCCGGAGGTCGCGCACATCCTCGGAGAGCCGGTCTACCGGCGGCTCGTCGACGTGCCGGGCGAGATCGATCTGGTCAACGTCTTCCGCCGCTCCGGCGACGTCGCCGAGCACGCCGAGGACATTCTCGCCAAGCATCCGAAGGCGGTGTGGATGCAGCTCGGCATCCGCAACGATACCGTTGCCGAGCGTCTCGCCAAGGCCGGCATCCGCGTCGTGCAGAACCGCTGCCTGATGGTCGATCATCGGCGCTACAAGGCGCGCGCTGCGGTCTGAGCCGGGCGGCGGGCCGGCGGCCTGCGCGCCAGTTCGCGATAATGCGGCGGGTTTGCCGGAGGGCTGCGCATGTCCGCAACCACCGTGGTGCTGGACCGAAAACCGCCGCTGCTGACGGTGACGATCGAGCGTGCGGCCGCCCGCAACGCGGTCGACGGCCCCACGGCGCGTGCGCTCGCCGACGCCTTTCGCCGCTTCGACGACGACGCCGCGCTCGAGGTCGCGATCCTCACCGGTGCCGGCGGGCATTTCTGCGCGGGGGCCGATCTCAAGGCCGTGGCCGGCGGCGACGCCGCGCGCGCGAACCGTGTCGCGGCCGACGGCGACGGACCGATGGGGCCTACGCGCATGCAGCTGTCGAAGCCAGTCATCGCCGCCGTCAGCGGCTACTGCGTCGCCGGCGGCCTCGAGCTCGCCGTATGGTGCGATCTGCGCGTCGCCGACGAGACCGCGGTCTTCGGCGTGTTCTGCCGGCGTTTCGGCGTGCCGCTGATCGACGGCGGCAGCGTGCGCCTGCCGCGCCTGATCGGCATGAGCCACGCGCTCGATCTGATCCTCACCGGCCGTCCGGTCGATGCCCGCGAGGCGTACCGGATCGGCCTCGCCAACCGTTTGGTGCCGGCCGGGCAGGCGCTCGCCGCGGCGGAAAAGCTCGCGTTGCAGCTCGCGGCATTCCCGCAGGCCTGCCTGCGCAACGACCGCCGCAGCGCCTACGAGCAGTGGGGCGCGAGCGAAGCGGACGCGATCGCCAACGAGCTGCGCCACGGCCTCGCGACGCTGCAGTCGGGCGAGACGCTCGCCGGTGCCGGCCGCTTCAGCAGCGGCGGCGGCCGCCACGGACAATTCTGATCGCGCAGATCGAGGCAATGGATACCCTCAAGACGCTGAGTGATGCAATCACCGGGTGCCGCCTCCATAGCGTGTTTCAGTCCATGGTCGCCACAAGCTTGGGGTACGTTTCCTGCTGTCCGTGATCTCGTCGCTGGTGCTGCTTGTGCGCGCGATCGAGGCCGCGCGCATGCTGCTGCAAGGCGGACCGGTAATGCCACGGACGGCAGGAGATGACCGAGCGGCGCGGCTCTGCCCACAGCTCGTACAGCGTTTTCAGGACGGCGGTGCTCGTCAGCGTCGTCGTCGCGCTGGCGCTGCTGGTCTGGCGGCTCGCCGATGTGCTGCTGGTCGGCTTTGCCGCGAACCTGTTCGCGATCGTACTGCGCGTGCTGGCTTGCGTCGCCGCCGTTTACCTCGCCGCGCAGCCGGAGCGGCACCGCGCGGGCGCGCTGATGCTGATTCCGCAAGCGCTGCGCGACAAGGTCGGCAGCGCGTTCGACAACGCCGGCCGCGCGCTGCGCCTGTGGCTCTTCGGGCAGCTCGTTTCGATGATGGTCGTCGGCGTGCTCGCGACCGTGGGGCTCTATCTGATCGGCATGCCGTCCGCGCTCGCACTCGGCTTCCTCGCCGGGGTGTCCGAGTTCGTTCCTCTGGTCGGCCCGGCCTTGGCGGCGATCCCCGCGATTCTGGTCGCGCTCTCCGAGGGCGGCGCGACGATTTTCTGGGTGCTGGGGCTCTACCTCGCGATCCAGCAGCTGGAAAACAACATCATCATGCCGCTGGTGCATCGCCGCACGGTCGAGCTGCCGCCGGTGGTGACGCTGTTTGCGATCCCCTGCAGCTCGACCGCCAGCTGTGCTTCGCGCTGTATTCGGCGAGCCAGGCGATGAACAAGGCATATCGCAGGCTGCTCGCCGAGCTGGGGCTGACCTATCCGCAGTATCTGGTGATGATGGTGCTCTGGCAGAGCGATCGGCTGACGGTTTCCGAGATCGGCGAGCGGCTCTACCTGGATTCGGCCACGCTGACGCCGCTGCTCAAGCGGCTGGAAGCGGCGGGGCTGATCACGCGCACGCGCGCCGCCAGCGACGAGCGTCAGGTGGTGGTCGCGCTGACGCGCGAAGGCCGCGCCCTCAGGGGCAGGGCGCAGACCGTGCCGGAACGCATTTTCTGCGCGGCCGCCTGTTCGCCGACGGAACTGCGCCAGCTCAAGGGTCAGCTCGAAGCCTTGCGCGACAAGCTGTTGCGGAGCACCGAGCAGTGATTTCCGGACATTTCGTGCGTGATAGATCGCGCGCTAGTCAATAGCGAATACAACCGGCGCCGTGGGTGGCACGCGGCGTCGGTATCTGCCCGTACCACCTGTTGATGGAGAGTTTCATGTCGATCGAAAAAGTCCTGTACCGCGCCAGTGCCACCTCGACCGGCGGGCGCGACGGCCGCTCGGTCTCGTCCGACGGCGTCCTCGATCTGCGCCTGACGACGCCGCGCGAGCTCGGCGGCCCCGGTGGCGCCGGCACCAATCCCGAGCAGCTGTTCGCCGCCGGCTACTCCGCGTGCTTCCTTGGCGCGCTGAAGTTCGTCGCCGCACGCGAGAAGCGCGCGCTGCCGGCCGAGACGTCGATCGAAGGGCACGTCGGGATCGGCGCAATTCCGGCCGGCTTCGGCATCGAGGTCGAGCTGCGCGTGTCGATTCCCGGACTGCCGCATGCCGAGGCCGAGGCGCTGGTGCACAAGGCGCATGCGGTCTGCCCGTACTCCAACGCCACCCGCAACAACATCGACGTGACACTGACCGTCGTCTGATCCTGCAAAGCCCGCTGCCGTTGCCGTGGGCGACGGCGGGCGCCGGCCCGCCTCGACCCGCCGCGGCGGGGGCAATTCAGTTTGCGGCAAGTTGGTGTTCGTACCGTTTGCGGGTTCGCGGGCCGCTGGCCGCGCGCCGGATGCTTCGCACGCGGCGCTGTCCTAGACTCGCGGCTTTCATCGGACCGAGGATCTGCCGTGCGGCGTCTGGCCCCTGTCACCCTGGTGCTCTGCGCGGGCTGCGCCAGCTACGACGCGCCCGGCGGTCCCGCGCCGCTCGGCGCACTGGCCGCCGGCGTCGCGCCCGCGCTTGAGCTGGTACAACCGGCGCCGGGCGTTCCGGTCCGTGTGAGCCATGTGCGCATCCAGGCGGCGGACTACGAGTCGCTCACCGCGCAGCCGGTCGCCGCCGGCCGCTTCAGCGTGGCGCCCGACGCCATCGACAGGGAGGCGCTGCAGCCGTTACTGCAGTGGCCGCTGGTGGCCGAGGCCGAGCCCTTGCGCGCGGCACTGCTGCCCACCGAGCTCGATTCTCTGGACGATCTGCGCCTCGCCGCGGCGAAGAGCCTCGCCGACGTGCTGCTGGTCTACACCGTCGATACGCGCTTCGAGGCCGAGGGGCGCAGCGTCGAGCCGCTGGACGACGTGCCGCTCGGCGCGGAGGCCGGCGCGGATGCGCGCATCGTCTCGACGGCTTCCGCGGTGCTCGTCGACGTGCGCACGGGCTATCCCTACGGTACGGCGCGCGGCAGCGCCCGGCTCGTCGACATCGCCGACGCATGGTCGTCGGCGTCCGCGCTGGACCGCAGGCGGCTCGATGCCGAGCGCCAGGCCCTGGCCGCGCTGGTCGCCGACGCGGAGCGGCTCTGGGACGCAGTGGCCGGTCAAAGCGGGTTTTCGCGCACCGACGACGCATCGCCGACGCACGCACGCTGAGCGCCGGACCCCACTCGACCGTTGACGCCGCACCGACATGCTCCTGCGATTCTGCCAGCTGCTGATCCTGATCCTTCCGGTCGCGACCGTGCGCGCCGAAGGGCCGGCACCTTTCGATCTCGCCGGTCCGACGCTCGACATGGTGATCACGCGCGGCAAGATGATGCTGCCGGCGTCCGAAGTGCCGCATCTTGCCGAGGGCGATCGCATCTGGATCAAGCCGGAGTTTCCGGAAACGCAGTCGGCGAATTACCTGATGGTCGCCGCGTTTCTCAGCGGCCCGACCAATCCGCCGCCGGAAAGCTGGTTCTTCGCCTGCGAAACCTGGAAGGCGCGCTGCGCGCGCGAAGGCCTGACCGTCACCGTGCCCGAGGGCGCGCAGCAGGCGCTGGTGTTTCTGGCGCCGGAAACCAAGGGCGACTTCAAGGGCATCGTCAACGCGGTGCGCGGTCGCCCCGGCGCGTTCGTGCGCGCGACGCAGGACCTGAACCAGGCGCAGCTCGACCGCTCGCGACTGGAGCGCTATCTCGCCGCTGTGCATCACCTCGAGCGCCGCGATCCGGCGGAGCTGCGCGACGCCGCGCCGCTGCTGGCGCGCAGCCTCGCGATCAAGGTCGACGAGCGCTGCCTCGACCGCATCCCGCAGCTGCAGGCGGCGTGTCTCACCGAGGACCAGGATGCGCTGATCCTCAGCGACGGCCACAGCATGTCGATCGCGCAGACCTTCACGTCCGGGCCGGTGGCCGACCTCGTCATGGCGGCGAGCGCGACGCCCGAGCTCGGCTATGGCATCTACAGTCCGTACATCGCGTCGGTGCTGGACATCGTCCGCATCTTCGATTCCTTCAGCACCGCGCTGTACCAGTACATCCCGGCGCTCACTTCGTATCGCGGCGGCAAGGTCGCGCTGACGCTCAATACCGCGCCGTCCTTCTACAACCCCAAGTCGGTGCTCGTCGTCGCGCTCCCGGCGATCGAGGCGCCGCAGCTGCCGCCGCTGCGCGCGGTCGATCCGTCCGAGATTTATTGCGCGAGCCGCAGCGAGCTGGTGCTGCCGGTGGAAGGTGCGCCGCTGACGTTCTCGACGCACTATCTGCACGACGTCACGCTGGCCTTGAGGGGCACGGACGGCAGGACCGTGCGCGTGCCGGCGACCGCGGACCCGGCGCGCGGCGGCTACGTCGTCAACACGCGCGGACTGAAGTCGTCGACGCTGGGCGACACGCTGAGCGGATCGCTCGAGGGCTACTGGGGATTCGATCTGTATCGCGGACCGGGCTTCGAGCTCAGGAACGCGCGCAGCGCCGCGTGGACGCTCGCTGCGAGCGATGACGACGCGCTGATCGCCGGACGTCCGGACACGATCCACCTGCAGGCCGACAGCGTCAGCTGTGTCGACGACATCATGCTGCGCGACGCGTCCGGCAAGGAGCTGAGGGCGAAATGGAAGATCCGCAAGCCCGGCGAGCTGGAAGTGACGCTGCCGCTGCAGCACGCCGAGCCGGGTCCGATGACGGTGCTGGTCGCGCAATCCGGGCTGAGCCAGCCGCAGCCGGTGCCGATCCAGGTGTTCACCAGTGCCGCACGGCTCGACAGCTTCACGCTGCATGCCGGCGACCGCCACGGCGTGCTCCGCGGCAGCCGGCTCGACCAGGTCGCTCAGCTGAGCGTCAATGGTGCGATGTTTCTTCCCGGCGAGCTGTCGACGCAGGGCGCCGACGATGCGCTGACGATGGTCTCGGCCGACGCGCAAGCCGCTGCCACGCTGGCAGCGGGCAGCCGGCTCAACGCCGACGTGGCACTCAAGGACGGACGCACGCTGCGCACGAACGTGCGGGTGGAGCCGCCGCGGCCGAGCGTCGCGCTGATCGGCAAGAGCGTCACGCGGCCGTCGAGCGGCCCGGGCAGCAATATCGCGCTCGGCGGCAGCGACCAGCTGCCGCAGGACGCGCGGCTGGTGTTCTCGCTGCGCGCGCAGGCGCCGCGGACCTTCGCGCGCAACCAGATCATCGAGGTGGCGGCTGCCGACGAATCCTTCTCGACCCAGCTGAGCATCGCCAACGGCGGCGTGCGCCTCGAAAACGCTACGGTCGCCCTGGTCATGCTCGATCCGTCGAAGGCGTTCGGCTTCTCGGCGTTCGGTCCGCTGAAGTTTCGCGCGCGCATCGGCGATGTCGCCGGCGACTGGCAGCCGCTCGCCACGCTGGTGCGCCTGCCGCAGCTCGCCGAGCTGCAATGCCCGCAGGACGCCGAGCGCGCCTGCAAGCTTTCCGGCGCCGACCTGTTCCTGATCGACGCGGTTTCCGGAGACGCCGGCTTCGAGCGCGCGGTGCAGGTTTCCGACGGCTTCCCGGGATCGAGCCTGCCGGTGCCGCATCCGGACGACGGCAAACTCTACGTCCGCCTGCGCGACGATCCCTCGGCGATCGGCACGGCCACCCTCGATGTGCAGACGCTGCCGCCGCCGCCGGACGAGCACGCCCGGGCCGCTGCAGCGCCGGAGTCGGCCGATCAGAGCGCGCCGTCCGCCGATGACGCCGCGCCGGCCTCGGCGACCGTGCAGTAGCCACCGCGCACGCAGTCTCCGGCTGCGTGAAAATGCAGGGCGTCCATCGTCACGAGGAGCGTCCCATGACTCAGAAAGGCAGCTGTCACTGCGGAAGAATTCGTTTCGAGGTCGACGGCGAGCCCGGCAGCGTGCTCTCCTGCAACTGCTCGATCTGCCAGCGCAAAGGGTCCCTGCTCTGGTTCGTGCCGCGCGAAAGCCTGCACCTGCAGACGCCGGAAGATGCGGCGGCGACGTACAGCTTCAACAAGCATGTCATCCGCCACCGCTTCTGCCCGGTCTGCGGCATTCACCCCTACGGCGAGGGCACCGATCCCTCCGGCAGGCGAATGGCTGCGATCAACGTCCGCTGTCTGGAAGACGTGAACCTCGACGCGCTCAGCGTGCAGAGCTTTGACGGACGCGCGCTCTGAGCCGGCTCGGCCTGCGCCTCAGAGCGTGTAGCCGCCGTCCGCGACGAGCACCGTTTTGGTAATCAGCGCGGCGGCGTCGCTGAGCAGGAAGGCAATCTGTCCGGCGACTTCGTCGGGCTTGGCGTAGCGGCCGCAGGCATCGACAACAGGTACGATGTGTGCGCGTCGCAGGGGGAGCGCTGTGCAGGCCGCATGGCTACCGGCGCGGTGGAGCCGGCGATTCCGGTGCAATGACGGGGGGTGACAAAAGATGGTCGGACTGTTCGCGGAGCACTCGACCACGTTTCTTCGCGTGGTCGCCCTTCTTACGCTCGTGGCCTTCGCGGTGCCGATTTCTCTGGCGCCGCTGAGCTGGGCACGCACGCTGCGCTGGCGTGTGGAGGCACAGCCGGAGCTCGCGCTGTACTTCGGCCGCTGCCTGGGCGTGCTCGCGCTCGTGCTGGTCTGGGCCGCCTGGCATGCGGCCGCGCATGCGGAGCTGCAGCCGTTCTACTTCCAGATCTTCATCGGCAACACCGCGCTGCTGACGCTCGTGCACATCGTCGGCGCGGCGCAGAAGGTGCAGCCGTGGACCGAAAGTGCGGAGATTCCGTTCTGGGGAGGCCTTTCCGTGCTCGGTGTTCTGTTCTACCCGGGGGTCTGAGTGCGCCCAGAGGGATGGCGCTGGTAGCAAGCCCGTACCAGCGCAAGCGCCGCCCGCGCAAGTGGCGCAGGGACTTCGCCGACAGTTGCGCGGACTCAACCTGGGAGATTGCCGGCTGTTTCGCCGAGCTGTCCGAACGCGCGCGGCGCACCCTTCGGCACTGCGATCCGCGTCTAAGGAAATGGTGGGCCCGCTGGGGCTCGAACCCAGGACCGACGGATTATGAGTCCGCTGCTCTAACCGACTGAGCTACAGGCCCTTCGCGAAAGGGTCGCCGTGCCGCGCGAAAGGGCGGCATTGTAGCGGAAGGGCGTGCGGCGGCGGCCGGGGTACTGGATTTGCAAGGGCGTTTGCGCACCGGCGCACGATCGGCGCCGCAGGGGATATGCTGGGGTTCATGGGGAAGCTGCGGGCTAGAATGGCTGCATCCGCCAAGCCGGCTGTCGGCCGGTCTTGGCCGTTCATCGAGCGTGGATGATGACGGTCCGGACCAAATTCATTGCGTTCATCGTGCTGGTCAATCTCGCCGTTGCCGTGGCGGGGCTGATGATCGTGCCTTCGCTGCGCTCCGACCAGACGCTGGAGCCGAATCTGCGCGCGCGCGCCAACCGCATCTCGATGTCGGTGGTGACGGCGACGGCGCTGCGCGAGGCGCATTACCAGGCGGTGCTGGGGCAGTACGCGGTCGATGCCGGCGCAGACCCGACGCCGGCGCTGCGGCGGCTCGAGCAGGAGCTGGACGGCGCGCTCGGTCAGCTGCGCTTCCTGCCGCCGGGGCCGCTGGCCACCGAGGTCAGCAATCTGCTGACCGGCGGCGCCGTGCCGATCAAGGCGCTGCTGCAGCAGCAGCCGCTCACGCCCGAGGCGGCGGCCGAGCTTTCGGCGCTGACGCTGGACCTGCAGCAGCGCGCCGGGCGCGCGTTCGCCGCGCTGCTCGAAGAGAACAACACGAACGGCCTGGCGGAGGCACTCAGCGGTCTCGACCGCCTTCGCGACCAGCTCGGCGTTGCGCTCGGCAGCGTCGCCGGCGCGCTGCTGCTGTCGATAGGGCTGAGCGTCTTCGCGTACCGGCGCCTGGTCAAGCCGCTGGGCGCGGTGACCGGGAGCCTCAACGCCGTGCTCACCGGCCATCAGCCCAGCGAGCGGCTGCAGGAGACGCGCGACGAGTTCGGCGACATCGTGCGCGCGATCCGCAAGCTGCAGGCGCAGGCCGAGCACATCCGCCGCATCGCCTACGAGGACCCGGGCACCGGCCTGCCCAACCGCAACAGTCTCGACGTCGAGCTGCGCGAAGTGCGGCGCCTGCGTCCGATCGATGGCACGCACGGCCTGATCCTGGTTGGCGTCGACACTTACGACAACCTGCGCAGCGGCTTCGGCTTCCGCATCGCCGAGGCGGTGATGCGCGCCGCGGCGCTGCGGCTGCACGCGCTCGATTACCTGCCGGTGTCGGTGTTCCGCATCGAGCCGCAGATTCTCGGCGTGCTGGTCGACCGCGGCATCGCCGAAGCGGTCACGCGCGCGGATCTCAAGCGCATCACCGCCGAGGCGTTCTCGCGGCTGACGCCGCCGATCGAAGTCGAGGGCCAGCGCTACCTGCTCGGCCTGTCGGCCGGTGCGGCGATCTACCCGGACGACGCCCGCGACGCCGAGGAATACGTCAACGTCTGCCTCGAGGCCTTGCGTCACGCGCGCAGCGATGGCGTCGGTCATCTGCGTTTCGGCGAGCGCGGGCACACGCACCGGCTGCGCAAGCATCTGGCGCTGGCCGAGCAGATCCGCATGGGCCTGCGCGAAGGCCAGTTCGTGCCGTTCTTCCAGCCGGTCGTCGACATCGCCCGCGGCAAGGTGGTCGGCGCCGAAATCCTCGTGCGCTGGCGCCAGCCGGACGGGCGTGTCGTGCTGCCCGGCGAGTTCATCCTGATCGCGGAAAGCTCGGAGACGATCCGCGACATGACGCGCGACGTGCTGACGCAGGCCTGCGCGGCGATCCGTGCATGGTCCGACCGCGGCTTCGTCCTCAACGTCTCGTTCAATCTGTCGGCGAAGCTGCTGTCGCCGCACATCCTGCAGATCTGCCGCGAGGTGCTCGCCGAGAGCGGGCTGCCGCCGTCGCAGCTGATCGCCGAGATCACCGAGACGGCGCTGGTCGGCAATCTGGAGTCGGCCGCGGAGATCCTGCATGCGCTGCGGACGATGGGCATCCGCCTGTGCCTCGACGATTTCGGCACCGGCTATTCGTCGCTGACACACCTGTACCGGTTCCAGATCGACCGCATCAAGATCGACCCGATGGTCTCGCGCGCCGCCGCGCACAACGAGCGCGCCGCGGAGATCATCCGCTCGATGAGCGGCCTGGCCGACCGGCTCGGGCTGTCGATCATCGTCGAAGGCGTGGAGACGGAGGACGACGCGCACCGGCTGTGCGACCTCGGCTGCCCGCTGCAGCAGGGCTTCCTCTACAGCCGGGCGATGCCGGAGGACCAGTTCGTCGAGTGGTCGAGGCTGTTCGAGGCGCGCGCGGCGGCCGCTTGAGCCGCCCGCTGCATCCGTGCGGCCGCGCCGGCCGTAATATGCGGCGGACATGAAGACGGGGGTGGGCAATGCTGGCATGGGCGGAGCGTCTGCAGGGCGCGCTGGACCGCACGCGGGCGCTGGATTTCGTCGCGCCGCTGCTGCTGCGTCTGTATCTGGTGCCGGTGTTCTGGATGGCCGGCTGGCAGAAGCTGCAGCACTTCGACAGCACGGCGGAGTGGTTCGGCAACGCCGAATGGGGGCTGGGCCTGCCGTTTCCGTACCTGCTGGCGAGCCTGGCGACCGCCGCCGAGCTCGGTGGTGCGCTGCTGCTGGCCGTCGGGCTCGCCGTGCGCTGGATCGCGGTGCCGCTGATCGTGACCATGCTGGTGGCGATGGTGACGGTGCACTGGGAGCACGGTTGGCTGGCGATCGCCGAAGATGCCGGGCCGTTCGCGACGGAACGCACCATGATGGCAATCGAGCGGCTGGCTGAGGCAAAGGCCATCCTGCGCCAGCACGGCGACTACGACTACCTGACCGAGCATGGCCGGCTGGTGGTGCTCAACAACGGCATCGAGTTCGCGGCGACCTATCTGGTGATGCTGCTGTCGCTGTTCTTCACCGGTGCCGGGCGCTACGTGTCCGTCGATTATTGGATCCGCAAACGCTTCATCAGCGTATAAGCTTCGCGCGGCATGCTCCGCGCATCGTCAGGGACGGCCCCGCGCAGGGGAGGCCCATGTACATCAACCGCCCGCAAGGGCTTTCGTCACCCAGGAGAGACAACGATGAATCTGAATCGCAAACCCCTCGCGATCGCGCTCGGTGCTGCCTTCGCACTGACCGGCGCCGCCGCCCAGGCCTCGGTGTTCCAGACCGCCGATCTCGGTGCCGGCTACATGGTCGCCTCGGCCGGCGATGAGAAAGCCGGCGAAGCGAAGTGCGGTGAAGGCAAGTGCGGCGAGAAGAAGGCCGAAGGCAAGTGCGGTGAAGGCAAGTGCGGCGAGAAGAAGGCCGAAGGCAAGTGCGGCGAAGGCAAGTGCGGCGAGAAGAAAGCCGAAGGCAAGTGCGGCGAAGGCAAGTGCGGCGAAGGCAAGTCCGCCGAAGAGAAGGTCAAGTAAGCGGGTCCCCCCGGCGCCGGGAAGCCGGCGCCGGGCTCCGTTCGCACGTCGGGGCTGCCGCATGAAGGCATCCGTCACCGGCGCCGGTCTGGGTCTGCGCCGTGCGCTGCTGCAACCACTGCTCGAGCAGCGGCCGTCTGCGGTCGGCTTCCTCGAAGTCGCACCGGAGAACTGGATGCGCGTCGGTGGCCGGCTCGGCCGCCAGTTCCGCGCGCTGACCGAGCGCTATCCGTTCGTCACGCACGGGCTGTCGCTGTCGATCGGCTCGCCGGCACCGCTCGACGAAGACTTCGTGCACGAGCTGAAGCTGTTTCTCGACCGTCACGGCATCGCCGACTACACCGAGCATCTCACCTACTGCTCCGACGACGGCCATCTGTACGACCTGATGCCGATTCCGTTCACCGAGGAGGCCGTCGACTACGTCGCCGCGCGCGTGCGCCGCGTGCAGGACATCCTCGAGCGGCGCATCGCGCTGGAGAACGCCAGCTACTACGCGCCGCTCGCCACCGAGCTCGGCGAGCTCGAGTTCATCAATGCCGTCATCGAGCGCGCGGACTGCGATCTGCTGCTCGACGTCAACAACATCCACGTCAACAGCATCAATCACTGCTACGACGCGCAGGCCTTCCTCGACGCCCTGCCCGGCGAGCGCGTGCGCTACGTGCACGTCGCCGGGCACTACGTCGAAGCCGAGGATCTGCGCGTCGATACGCACGGCTCCGACGTGATCGACCCGGTCTGGCAGCTGCTCGACCGCGCCTATGCGCGCTTCGGCGTGCAGCCGACGCTGCTCGAGCGCGACTTCAACATCCCGCCGCTCGCCGACCTGCTCGGCGAGATCGGGC
>JBFMCQ010000084.1:0-10073 GCA_040754295.1 Pseudomonadota bacterium
CGCCGCGATCTGCGCGATGCAGGTGATGATGCTGGCCTGGCCCGAGTATACCGACGGCGCGGACATCGACGCCGGTCTGCGCGCGCTGCTGCGCTGGGCGCAGGCCGTCGTCGCGACGCCGGGCGTACTCTACGCCGGCTGGCCGTTCTTCCGCGGCGCCGGCCTCGCGCTGCGCGCGCGCAGCGTCAACATGGACGTGCCGGTCGCCGCGTCGATCGGCATTGCCTACAGCGCTTCGGTATGGCGCACGCTCAGCGGCAGCGGCGAAGTCTATTTCGATACGGCGACGATGTTCGTCGCGCTGCTGCTGATCGGACGCTTCGTCGAGAGCCGCACGCGCGCCATGGCCGGCGAGCGGCTGCGCCTGCTCGCCGGCGGCCGTCGCCTGACCGCACAGCGCGAGACCGCGGCGGGCCTGCAGACCGTGCCGCTGTCGACGATCGCAGCCGGCGACACCGTCGTCGTCGCACCCGGCGAGTCGGTGCCGGTCGACGGCCGTCTGCTCGATGCCGCGGCCGAGCTCGACGAAGCGCTGCTCAGCGGTGAATCGGAAGCGGTCCTGCACCGGCGCGGCGATACGCTGCTCGCCGGCAGCCTCAATCTCGGGCAGCAGGCGCTGCGCCTGCGCACCGAGGGTGTCGGCGCGGCGACCTGGCTGGCACAGATCACGCGGCTGCTGCATCGCGCGCAGACCGAGCGCCCGCGTTTCCAGATGCTCGCCGACCGGCTCGCCGGCGTGTTCATCCTCGTCGTGCTCGGGCTCGCCGGCCTGTCGGCCGCGCTGTGGTGGCCGGTCGATCCCGAGCGCAGCCTGTCGGTCGCGCTCGCCGTTCTCGTTGCCAGCTGTCCGTGCGCGCTGTCGCTGGCGGTGCCGGCGGCGGTCGCCGCGGCCGGATCGAAGCTCGCCGCACGCGGCGTGCTCGCCGCACGGCCCGAGGCGCTCGCACGGCTGGGCCAGATCGATACCGTGCTGTTCGACAAGACCGGCACGCTGACGCGGGCGCAGCTGCGCCTGGCGCGCGTGGAGCCGCTGGCCGGACTCGACGCCGCCCAGTGCACGGCGATCGCCGCGGCGCTGGAGCGCGGACTGGTGCATCCGATCGCGCGGGCTTTCGCCGGCATCGACAGCCGCGGCGTCGCCGATGCGCAGCGGCAGATTCCCGGGCAGGGCGTCGAAGGCACGATCGATGGCCGTCGCTACGAGCTCGGTGCAGCGCGCGGCGACGTGACGGGCGGCGCCGGCGAGACGGTGATCGAGCTGCGCGACGAGCGCGAGGCGCTCGCGCGCTTCGTGCTCACGACCGTGGTCCGCGAGGACGCGGCCACGGCGGTCGCCGGTCTGCTCGACGCCGGCATCGACGTCGAGCTGCTCACCGGCGACAGCGCGGATGCCGCCGGCGCGCTGGCCCAGCGTCTGGGCATCCGCCGTGTCTTTTCGCGGCAGACGCCCGAGCAGAAGCTCGCGCGCCTGCGCGCCCTGCAGCGGGACGGTCGCATCGTGCTCGCCGTCGGCGACGGAATCAACGACGCGCCATTCCTCGCTGCCGCCGATGTCTCGGCGGCGATGCCGCAGGGGGCCGCGCTGACGCAGGCGCGCGCCGATCTGCTGCTGATCGGCGATTCGCTGCGGGCGCTGCTGCCCGCGCGGTGCCTCGCCCGGCAAATGCAGCGGCGCATCCGCCAGAACGTCGCCTGGGCGATCGCATACAACCTCGGCGTGCTGCCGCTGGCGATGGCCGGCGTGCTCGCGCCATGGATGGCGGCGCTGGGGATGTCGGTGTCGTCGCTGCTCGTCGTGGTCAATGCCCTGCGTCTGAGTGCCGGCAGCGAGCCGCGCCCCGACCACGCCCCACTCGAAGCCATGGAGGCCTGCTGATGGAAATCCTCTACGTGCTGATTCCCCTGGGCATCGTGCTCGTCGCCGCCGCGGCTGCGGTGCTGGTCTGGGCGGTGCACAGCGGCCAGTACGACGCGCTCGACGAGCAGCAGCGCCGCGTGCCGGACTAGCGAGTGCGCGGCCTGGCCCGCGGATCTGACCCGGGTCAACGGCGCCGGCCGCCGCCGCGCGCAGGTGCGGGTACGCCGCTTGCCGCTGTAGCGGCCGTGTCCGTGGAGAGTCCTCATGCGCTACAAGACTGTTGCCGAGATTCTCGATTTCATCCGTGCGTTTCACGCGCGCGCCGCCCGGCTGCTCGACGCCGCGGCCGACCAGGCGCAGCAGGAGCGCGCGCGGCTGCTGCTGCAGTGGTTGGCCGATCACGAGCGGCGATTCGCACAGGCGATGGGCGAGTTCGAAGCCGAGCCCGGCAACGAGACGCTGCTCAAGGAGTGGATGCAGTACATGCCGGAGTTCGAGCGCATCCCCCTGCAGCTGCCGCAGATCGAGCCGGACCTGACGGTCGACGACGCGCTCGCGCTCGCGGTCGCGTTCGACGAATACCTGGTGAAGCTCTACCAGGCGGTGATCGCCAACTGCGGCTACCGCCAGCTCTGCGACATGTTCAAGAAGCTGCTCGATCAGGAGCGCGCCGAAGAGCGCGTGACCGCGCGCAGCGTGGCGTTCCTGCATGACATGTGACGGACCGCGATGATCGAGCTGACGCTGCCGGCCCTGTTCGCGACCGGGCTCGCCGCGAGCCCGCACTGCGCGCTGATGTGCGGGGCTTTGCAGGTGTCGATGCTGCGCGCGCGCGGGACACTGCCGCTGGCGCGTGCGCTGGTCCTGCTGCAGACCGGCCGCATCGCCGGCTATGTGCTGCTCGGCGCTGCGGCCGGCGGCATGGGTCAATGGCTGCTGCGCGACCTGCCGGCCGCCGCCTGGGGACACTGGATTCAGCTCGGCGCGGCGCTGCTGCTCGTCGGGCTGGGCGTGCATCAGTATCGCAGCGAGGCGCGGCCGCGCCATTCAGCCTGCCATCCGCCACGCGTGCCGCGCTGGCTGGCGCGCATCCCGGCGCAGCCGCGCATGCTGCTGCAGGGCCTGGCCTGGGCGGCCATGCCGTGCGGCTTGCTGTACACGATACTCGGGCTGGCCGCGCTGTCCGGCAGTGTGCTGCCCGGCGCGCTGCTGCTCGGCGCATTCGGCCTCGGCGCAAGCCCGCTGCTGACCGGCAGCGGCGCGCTGATCGCGCACGTCGGCGGGACGCAGGGCCTGCGTCGCAGCGCGGCGGTCGTGCTGATCGCGATGGGCGTCGCGGCGCTCGTCGCCGGTACGGCCTATCCTGAGTCATGGGTGGCCTGGTGCCGGCTTTCCTGAACCGGGAAAGCATGCGGGGCGTTCGACCCGTCTTATTAAAGCTGAGAGGATCGCGATGATTCCGACCGAGATTCCGCCGCCGCAGCCACGCGGCAGCGTCGTCGTGTATTCGGCGGCCGTTGGCCGCTATGCGCAGCACGTGCGCATGGGGCCGTTCCTGCAGGAAGCCGACGAACCGGCCGACAAGGGCGGCAGCGACCGTGGCGCGAATCCCTACGAATACCTGCTCGCCGCGCTCGGCACCTGCACGAGTATGACGCTGCGGATGTATGCGGACCACAAGCGGCTGCCGCTCGAGCGCGTCGGAGTCGAGCTGCACCACCGCAAGGTTCACGTCGAGGATTGCGCGGAGTGCGAGCGGCAGGAGCGCAAGCTCGACGAGATCGAGCGCGTGATCACGCTCGAAGGTCCGCTGAGCGACGAGCAGCGCGCGCGCCTGCTCGAGATCGCCAACAAATGCCCGGTGCACCGCACGCTGACCTCGGAAATCCGCATCGTCAGCCGGCTGGCGTAGCAGGACCGACGCTCCCGTCGCACGTCGAGCGCCGACGCCGCGCGGCCGGCCGCAAGGGAGGCGCAGAAGAACCGAAACCGTCACACGGGTCTGCTATACCCGCCGACGCCGATCGTGACGGGGGACCGATGAGAAGCCGGGGATTTTCAGTTTTCGTGGTCGCGGCCGTGCTCGCCTGCCTGCTGCCGGCGCGCTTGCACGCTGCCGATGCGCTGCCTTTCCACGGCTGGACGCTGACGCAGAACGACACGGACTACAACCTCTCCGTGATCGGACAGGTGCAGGCCCGGGGCGTCACCCACGTGCAGTTGTCGCATCGCATCGTCACGCGCGTCGATCAGCTGCAGAACGAGCCGGAGGTCGTCGAGCGCGTGCGCACACTCGCCGATGCCATCCATGCGCAGGGCGCGCAGGCCATCGTGTGGATGCAGGAGCTGAACACCTCCGGCACGCTGAGCTACTGCTTCGACCCCGACGGCGCCGACCTGCAGGCCAAGATGCAGGCCTATCGCGAAGCGCTGACGGCGCTGCCGCAGATCGACGGCGTGATGCTCAGCTTCGGCAGCGCGCCGACCGAGCTCGCCTTGATCCTGCCGTCGTGCCAGCCGCTGCAGTTCGCCGCCATCAAGGAAAAGTACAAGGGGATGATCGAGGCGGTCGCGCGCGTGGTGATGGACGAGTTCGGCAAGCAGGTCTACGTGCGCACGTTCTATCACAAGGGTCTGGAGATTCCCTACCTGCGTGCGGCGGTCGCGGAAACCGAGCGGCCGATCGTGGTCATGACCAAGTCCGAGCCCAACGATTTCGAGCCCTACTATCCTTTGAACGAACTGGTCGGCGACGTCGGCACGCACCCGCAGCTCCTCGAATTCGACTGCGCCGGCGAGTACTGGGGGCGCGGCGCCATCCCCTTCGTGGCGGTCGAATACTTCGCCCAGCGCCTGCGCGAGAGCCGCGCGCGGCACGCGGGCGCGCAAGGCACGCTGATCGGCTCGTCCTGCCGCGTCGACCGTTACGAACGCTCGGCCATCGGCACGCTCAACGAGGCCAACCTCCACGCCCAGGCCGAGCTGCTCGCCGACGCCGACAGCCCCTGGCAGGCGATTCTGTCGCGCTTCGTGACCCAGCGCTTCGGCCTCGCACCCGCAAGCCCGGCCCACCAGACGCTGTTCGACATCCTGCGCCGCACCTACTGGGTCGGCCGCAAGATGTACTACGCCAAGGGCGAGTGGGCCTTCGAGAAGGGCAGCGGCCTCCCGGACAGCGCGCTCGACGCCATGACCCTGATGCTCGACAAGACGATCTCGCAATGGGATTCGGCCTACGTGCCGGTGACCGCGGGGCTGATCGCGCCCTCGCTGCAGAACCTGCGCGAGCTGCTGCAGGAAAAGCACGAGGCGATGGAGATCGCACAGCGCAATCTCGATGCGCTGCCGGCGCTGCGCGAGCTGCTCGATGCCGGCTCCTACAACCTGCTGGACACGCTGCTGACCAAGCAGCGCGTGGCCACCGAAATCTGGTTCCACATGGCCGGTGCCGTATTCGGCGGTCGCAGTCCGTCACTGCAGGCCTCGGGCTGGGTATCCTGGCATCTCGACGAGATGGAGCGCATCGCCGCCGCCCTGGACAGCGGCGCCTGGCCGCAGATCGTCGATCCCTATCCGTTTTCCAGCGAGGACATTCGCGCCTTCGTCGCCAACGAGCGCGGCCTGCTGCAGGCTGCGGCCAGCGAACCGGACTGGTTGCGGATCGAAGGTATCGACGTGCTCGCCACCGGCCAGACCGATGTGCGTGTGGTCTGGACCGCGGTGCCCGGGGTGCGCTACACGGTGGAGCTGTCCGAGCGCCTGCCGGACTACCCGCAGAGCTACCCCGTCGAGGACAGCGCCGGTGGGCGCCTGGACATCACCGGCCTGCAGCCGCAGACGCCGTACTGGTTCCGCATCCGCGCCGAGGCCGATGACCAGACCATGGTCTCCGGCGACTACACGTTCTGGACGCGTGCACTCGGCGAGGACGAACCCGGTGCACCGAGCGAGCCGAGCGAACCGCCGGAGCCTTCCGATCCGCTCGAACCCGGCGACTCCGGCGGCGGCGCCTTCGCAGCGCTCTGGCCGCTGCTGGCGATGCTGCTGCTCGCCGCCGCGCGGCGGCGCCGTTGGCGCTGAGTCGCGCCGCCGGCCAGAAATCCACGGTTCCGGTCGACCGACACGTCCGCTTCGAGCCGCCGCGGACCCGGCACGCCCATCAGCCGTCCCAGCCGCGGATGATCGGGCGGTGCGCACCCAGCTTGCCATGCGCGACCAGGGTGCCGAGCACGTCGACGATCGCCCGGGTGGCGAGCAGCGCGGTGATCTCGGACTGGTCGTACGGCGGCGACACCTCGACCACCTCCATGCCGCAGATGCCCTCCTTGGCCACCGCGCCGAGCAGATAGAGGATTTCCCGCGGCAGGAAGCCGCCCGGCTCCGGCCAGCCGGTGCCGGGCACGAAGCCGCAGTCCACGGCGTCGATGTCGAACGACAGATAGACCGCGTCGGTGCCGTCCCAGGCGGTCTCCAGGGCGATCTCGGCGGTCTTCTCCAGCCCCAGTTCGGTGACGTCGTGCATGGTCAGGATCGTGGTGCCGCGCTTGCGCGCCTCGATGCGCCCCGCCAGGCGGCAACCCGATGGGAGAATCCGCTCTGGGTGCTGCCCACGCCGGGCTGGTCGGACCCGGAGCGCTACGCGCTGCTGCTCGCCGACCAACTGCTCGCATTGCGCTTCGCGGAGCCCGGGGACTGCGCGCTGGGCTCGCGGCTGTCGCTGTTCAGCGATGTCGGCCTGCTGCTGGTCGAAGCCGGCGCCCCGCCCGAGCGGCGGCAGGCCTGTGCGCAGGCCGTCGAGCACGCCCTGTCCGGACTGGCGGCGGGCGCAGTCACTCGCCGCGATCTGCAATGCGCGGCAGCGGCGCTGTGGGCCCGGCTGGCGGCGGATTCCGATCCGCTGAGCCTGATGCACCGCCTGAGCCGTGAGCTCTGGTACCTGCCGCGGGTTCCGGAGCTGCAGGAGCGCAGGGCGGCGCTCGCCGTGCTCGGCCCGGCGGATCTGGGCCGCGCACTGGCGGCGGGCTGGCAGCGCCGCGTCTGCTGGCGCTGACGCTGCGACACCGTATCGCAACGGCTTTTCGGGACTACAGCCGGACTACAGCAGGATCAGCGTGCCCAGGCTCAGCAGCGCGAAGAAGCCGACGACGTCGGTGACCGTGGTCAGCACGACCGAGCCGGCCAGCGCCGGGTCGACGCCGATGCGCTTGAGCAGCAGCGGGACCAGCACCCCGGATGCGGCGGCGACGACCTGGTTGATGATCAGCGCCAGCGCGATGACGACCGCGAGCCCGGGGCTCTTGAACCAGAAGCCGGCGATGGTGGCGACGACGAGCGCCCAGAGCAGCCCGTTGATCGCGGCGACGATGAGCTCCTTGCGCAGCAGCAGACGCGTGTTGCCGGCGCCGACCTGACCCATCGCCAGGCTGCGGATCATCAGCGTCAGCGTCTGGCTGCCGCCGATGCCGCCCATGCTGGCGACGACCGGCATCAGCACCGCGAGTGCAACCACCTGGCCGATCGTCGCCTCGAAGTTGTCGACCACCCACGCCGCCGCAAACGCGGTGACGAGGTTGATACCGAGCCAGATCGCGCGCCGCGGCGCGGCCGCGCGCACCGGTGCGAACAAGTCCTCGTCTTCGGCAAGGCCGGCCATCGACATCATGTGGTGCTCGCCCTCGGCACGGATCACGTCGACCACGTCGTCGACCGTGATGCGGCCGACGAGGATGCCTTTGCCGTTGACCACCGGCGCCGAAAGCAGGTCCGCGGCCTCGAACCGGCGTGCCACGTCGTGCGCGGCTTCGTTGTCCGGAATCGCCGGCGTCTCGCGCTCCATGACATTGGCGACCAGCTCCTCGGGCGCGCGCGTGAGGATCTTGGCGAGCGGCAGCGCGCCGAGGTAGGCGCCGTAGCGGTCGACGACGTACAGGGCGTCGGTGTGTGCGGGCAGCTCGCCGCGCAGCCGCAGGTAGCGCTGCACGACGTCGAGCGAGACGTCCGGCCGCACCGTCACCGTGTCGGTGTTCATCAGCCCGCCGGCGGTGTCGGGCTCGTAGGCGAGCACCTGCTCCAGCCGTGCACGATCATCGGCGTCGAGTGCCTTGAGCACTTGCTGCGTCACCGTTTCCGGCAGGTGCTCGAGGAAGTCGGCGAGGTCGTCGATTTCCAGCTCTTCGGCCGCCTTGACCAGCTCGGCGACGTCCATCTGCCGGATCAGGCCGGCACGCACCGAGTCCGGCACGTGCAGCAGCACCTCGCCGTCGTCCCCGGAGCTGACCATCTCCCAGACGAGATTGCGCTCGGCCGGCGGCAGCGATACCAGCAGGTTGGCGATCTCGGCCGGATTGAGCGCGTGCAGCGCGCGCTTGACCGGCAGCATCTTGCCGCCGGCCAGGCGCTCTCGCAGACGCCGCAGTGCCGCTTCGTTGGGATCGCGCTCAGTCATTCCTATCGGCCCCGTGCCGGGGCCGAGCATAGCATCGGTAGGTCTGGCTCCCGCCTGAAGTCCGGCTTACAGGTCCTGCAACGCGGCGATCCGTTCGCGCAGCTCCTGCGGCTCGCCGCTTTCGAGCGCTTCGGCGACTGCCTGGCGCAGGCGCGCGATGTTGGAGTCGACGACGATCGCCTTGACTTCCAGCACGCTCGCCGGATGCATCGAGAAGTCGGTAAGCCCGAGGCCCAGCAGCAGGCGCGTGAAGCGCGGGTCGCCGGCCATCTCGCCGCACATCGCCACCGGGATGCCGGCCTTGCGCCCGGCGTCGATCGTATGCGCGATCAGCTGCAGCACCGCCGGGTGCATCGGGTCATAGAGATAGTTGACCTCGTCGTCGACGCGGTCGATCGCCAGCGTGTACTGGATCAGGTCGTTGGTGCCGATCGAGAAGAAGCGCGCGTGGCGCGCGAGCAGCGGCGAGGCGATGGCCGCGGCCGGGACTTCGATCATCGCGCCGATCGGCACGTCGTCGGCCATCGGCTTGCCTTCCGCACGCAGCTCGTCGCGCGCGGTCTCGATCAGCGTGCTCGCCTGGCGGAACTCCTGCAGGCTGGAGATCATCGGCAGCATGATCTGCACGCGGCCGTGCGCCGACGCGCGCAGCAGCGCGCGCACCTGCACGCGGAACAGCTCCGGCTCGCGCAGGCACAGCCGGATCGCGCGCAGGCCGAGCGCCGGATTCGTCGGCAGCGGGCCGTGCGTGCGGCCGCTGTCGACCTGCTTGTCGGCGCCCAGATCCAGCGTGCGGATCGTGATCGTGCCGGAGACCGCCGAGACGATGCGCGCGTAGGCGTCGTACTGCTCGTCCTCGCTCGGCAGCTCCTTGCGGTTCATGTACAGAAACTCGGTGCGGTACAGTCCGACGCCCTCGGCGCCCGCTTCTTCGGCGACGCGCGCGTCCTCCGGCAGCTCGATGTTCGCGAGCAGGCGCACGCGCACGCCATCGCGCGAGATCGCCGCGCGGCCCTTGAGCTTGCCGAGGTCGGCGCGGTGGCGCGCGTGCTCGGCCTGCTTCGCGCGGTAGAACGCGACCGCCTGCTCGTCCGGGTCGGCGATCAGGTGGCCCGATTCGCCGTCGACGACGATCAGCTCGTTCTCGCGCAGCAGACGGCGCGCGTCGCGCAGGCCGACGACCGCCGGAATGCCGAGGCTGCGCGCCAGGATCGCCGTGTGCGACAGCGGTCCGCCGTACTCGGTGACGAAGGCGGCGACCTGCTGCTGCGCAAGCAGGATGATGTCGGCCGGCGTGACGTCGTCGGCGACCACGACGAAGGCCTCGCCGCCGTCGCCGCGCGCCGGCAGCTGGCGCTCGGACTTGAGCAGCACGCGCAGGATGCGGCCGCAGACGTGCTCGACGTCGTCGCGGCGCGTGCGCAGGTAGGCATCGTCCATCTGGTCGAACACGCTGATCAGCGCGTCGCGGGTGCGCTGCAGCGCGGCCTCGGCGTTGACGCGCTCGTTACGGATGTGAGCGACCGTCGAATCGGTGATCGAGCGGTCGTCCATCATCAGGATGTGCGTGTCGATGAACGCGGCGATGTCGCCGGGCGTGTCCTTGGGGATGCGGTCGCGCACCTCGCGCAGCTGCTCGCGTGCGTGCCGATGCGCAGCCAGAAAGCGCGCGACCTCGGCGTCCACGCCGTCCGCGCCGAGCGCGTATTCCGGAATGTCGACTTCGCCGCCGTGCATCTTCTGCACGCGCGCGATCGCAATCCCGCGCGA
>JBFMCQ010000084.1:10173-14928 GCA_040754295.1 Pseudomonadota bacterium
CGTGCCGATGCGCAGCCAGAAAGCGCGCGACCTCGGCGTCCACGCCGTCCGCGCCGAGCGCGTATTCCGGAATGTCGACTTCGCCGCCGTGCATCTTCTGCACGCGCGCGATCGCAATCCCGCGCGAGACGCCAAGACCGCAGAGCCAGAGGCTCATGCGCAAGCTCCGCTTTCTGGAAACTGGAAACTGGAAACCGCCAGCAGTTTCCAGTGAATAGTTTCCAGTTTCCAGAAGAAGCGAGTCGTCCCGCCGTTGCTGGAAACTGAAAACTGGAAACTGGAAACTGGCAACTGCCTTGTCACTCGTCCTCCCCGAACCGCTCCGCCACCAGCTGCGTGAGCTCGTCCAGCGCCTGCGCGGCGTCGCTGCCTTCGGCGATCAGCGTGATCTCGGAGTCCTTGGCTGCTGCGAGCATCATCACGCCCATGATCGACTTGCCGCTGACCTCGCGGCCGTCCTTGCGGATGCGCACGTCGGCCTCGAACTTGCTCGCCAGCGTCACCAGCTTTGCGGCGGCGCGCGCGTGCAGGCCGAGTTTGTTGATGATGGGAATCGTCCGTTCCATTCAAGGCAGTTTCCAGTTTCCAGTTTCCAGTTTCCAGTTTTCAGTTTCCGGTTTCCAGTTTCCAGTGACGGCGGGAGGACTCTCTTCTTCTGGAAACTGGAAACTGCTGTTCACTGGAAACTGCTTCATCGCGGGCACTCGATGATCCCCCGGCTGCCGCCCTCGACGGCGCTGCGCGTCATCTCGCGCAGCGGCAGGTGCGGATAGTTGAAGATGCGCACGAGCATCGGCAGGTTGATGCCGGCGACGACCGCCGTGCGCGAGTCGGTGCACAGCTTGTTGGCGATATTGCTTGGCGTCGAGCCGAAGGCGTCGGTGAGGATCAGCACCCCGGAGCCGGAGTCGAGGCGCTCGATCATCTTGCGGCCCTGGCTGATCAGCACGTCGTGCGAGGACACGCGGCGCACTTCGAGCACGTCGGCGGCCAGCGGCAGCTGGCCGAGCATCTCCCGCAGCGTATCGAGCAGGTAGTGCCCGAGCTTGCCGTGCGTGACCAGCAACAGGCCGACGCTCATGCTCTTCTGCCCTGGGCACGGCCGCGCTCGTCGGCCTGCCACAGCTCGCGGTGGCGCACCGACAGCTGCTCGTAATGCGGCCGCAGCGCCTCGGCGAGACGCTCGACGATGTAGACGCTGCGGTGCTGGCCGCCGGTGCAGCCGACGGCGACGGTCAGATACGCGCGGTCCTGCCTGCGGTACTCCGGCAGCCAGCGCTCCAGGAACGCCAGCAGATCGCGGGTCATGCGCTGCACGGCGGGATGCCGGTCCAGCCACGCGCCGACCGCGGCATCGCGGCCGGTGAGCTGGCGCAGCGTCGGTTCCCAGTGCGGATTGGGCAGGCAGCGCACGTCGAAGACGAAGTCGGCGTCGTCGGGCAGGCCGTTGCGGTAGCCGAAAGACTCGAGCTGCACGGTCAGGCTGCCGGAGCCGCCGCCCGGCACCTGCGCCTGAATCTCTTCGCGCAGCTCGTGCAGGTTCTTGTTGGTCGTGTCGATCGTCGCGTCGGCGAGATTGGCGATCGGCCCGAGCAGGTCCTGCTCCAGGCGGATCGCCTCGATGAGCGAGATGTCGCCGAGTGCGAGCGGGTGGCGCCGGCGCGTTTCCGAATAGCGCTGCAGCAGCACGCCGTCCTCGGCGCGCAGGAAGACGACGCGGGTCTCGATGCCGCGCTCGCGCAGGCGCTCCAGATAGCGCGGAAAGCGCGCGATTTCCTTGGGGCTCTCGCGTGCGTCGACGCCGATCGCGAGCTTGTCGTAGCGCTCGTCGGCGCTGCGCTGTGCGCGGCGCGAGATCGGTCCGACCAGCTGCAGCGGCAGGTTGTCGATGCAGTAGTACCCGAGATCCTCGTACTGCTTGAGCGCCACGGTCTTGCCGGCGCCGGACAGGCCGCTGACGACGACGAGCTTCATTGGTTGGGGCCCCGCCTGCCTTGCTTCCTGATCTCCTTGAGCTGCCGGCGCGCCAGATCGTCGTCGGCACGGTAGCCGCGGCGGCGCAGACGATGATCCCGGCAGGCAGCTTCGACGAGCACGGCGAGATTATGCCCGAGGCGGATCGGGATGGAGACTTCGGCGATCGCGACGCCGAGAATCTCGCGGCTGCCGCGCCGCCCGGACAGACGCTCGAGTCCGGTTTCGCTGATCGAGTTCGGCGCGTCGAGCGCGATCAGCAGATCGAGCCACGAGGAGGCGATGACGCTGCGTGCGCCGAACAGCTGGCGGGCGTTGAGGATGCCGAGGCTGCGCGCTTCGAGAAAGCCGCGCAGCAGCGCCGGACAATAGCCGCGCACGCGGCCGCGCTCGACCACGAATTCCGCGGCGTCGTCGGCGACGAGCTTGTGACCGCGGCTGAGCAGCTCCAGTGCCAGTTCGCTCTTGCCGACGCCGCTCGCACCGGTGAGCAGCACACCGACGCCGTGCACGCGCATGAGCACGCCGTGCAGCGTGGATGCGGGGCTCGAAGCGGCGCGCGTCATGGGTCTTCCTGGGATGCGGCGAGCGCAGGCAACCGCATCGGGGTCGTCTGATGCGGTTCGCTCACCGCATCCTGCGTCGGCGCCTCAGGCGCTCGGCGGATAGGCGCTGATCAGCTTGTACAGGGCGCCTTCGTCGGCGGCTTTGCGCGCCTGCTGGCAGAACTGGGCATCGGAGAACATCTCGGCGATCGCGGCGAGATGCTTGAGATGGGTTTCCGTCGCGCCTTGCGGCACCAGGAGGCCGAACACCAGATCGACCGGCTCGCCGTCGTGCGCGTCGTAGTCGAGCGGGTGCTTCAGGCGCATGAACGCGCCGACGCTCTGGTTGACGCCGGCCATGCGGCCATGAGGGATCGCCACGCCGTGGCCCAGGCCGGTGCTGCCGAGCTTTTCGCGCGCCGCGAGGCTGGTGAGGATGTCCGCCGCCTGCACGCCGGGCACGCCGCGCGCGAGCAGATTCGACAGTTCTTCGAGGGCCTTCTTCTTGCTGGTGAAGGTATGGCCTTGACTGACACGGTCGGGCGACAGGATTTCGGCGATTTTCATGCGGTCTGTTCCTCGGGGCAAACGAAGGGCCCGGGAACGAGCGGTGCCCGGGCCCTTCGGGAGGCGTGATTCTACGTCAGGACGCCATGCGCTTGTGCGCCTCCTTCTGGTGGTGGTCGCGCAGCTTTTCCTTGTGCCGGCGCGTCTGCTGGTCGAGCTTGTCGGAGAGCAGGTCGATCGCCGCGTACAGGTCGCCATCGACGGCTTCGGCATGCAGATTCGCGCCGCTGGCGTGCACCGTGGCTTCCGCTTTCTGGCGCTGCTTCTCGACGGACAGAATCACCTCCGCGCTGATCAGGTGATCGAAGTGACGCTCGAGCTTGCGCAGCTTGGTGACGACGTAGTCCCGCATGGGCGGCGTCACTTCGATGTGGTGACCGGAGACGTTCAGGTTCATCGTGGACCTCCTGTGACAAGGGGGGCCGGCTATCTCAGGCCGGCGGTTTACGTTCGTGCGAGGGGGGGATCCCCAAGCCTTCCCGATATTTGGCGACCGTGCGTCGCGCCACCTGGATGCCTTCCCTGAGCAGGATTTCGGAGAGGGTGGCGTCCGACAGGGGCCGTCCCGGATCTTCCGCGGTGACCAGCCGCTTGATCATCGCCTGGATCGCGGTGGCGGAGCAGACGCCGCCGCCGGTCGTCTGCACGTGGCTGGAAAAGAAGTACTTGAGCTCGAACAGCCCACGCGGCGTGAGCATGTACTTGTTGGCTGTGGCGCGTGAAACCGTCGATTCATGTATGCCCAGCTGCTCGGCGATGTCGCGCAGGACCAGGGGGCGCATCGCTTCGGGTCCATATTCCAGGAAAGCCCGTTGCTCTTCAACTATCGACTGCGCCACCCGCAGCAGGGTTTCGTTGCGCGCCTCCAGGCTGTTCAGGAAGTAGCGCGCTTCCTGCAGATGCTGCTTGAGCATCTGCTGGTCGCGCGAGCTGTCGGCGCGGCGGATCAGCCCCTGGTAATGGCTGTTGATGCGCAGGCGCGGCATGTGTTCCGGATTCAGGCTCACGGCCCAGCGCCCATTGCGTTTGTAAACAAAGACATCGGGCGAGATGTAGTCCGACTCATGGGCTTGGAAGGGTCGCCCGGGCCGGGGCTGCAGCGCCCTGATCAGGGTCAATGCGGCGGCGACTTCGTCGAGCGGCAGTCCGCTCGCCTTGGCCAGCAGCGCGGCGTCGCGCCGCGCCAGCAGCGGCAGGTGCTCGCCGACCAGGGTCAACGCCGCGGTGGCACCGGGCGTGCGCGCCGGCATCGCCTCGATCTGCAGTCGCAGGCATTCACCGAGGTCGCGGGCGCCGACGCCGATGGGGTCGAGCTCCTGCACCATCGCCAGCACGGTTTCGGCCTCCGCCGGCGTGGCGCCGAGCGCGCTCCTGAGCTGGGTGAGCAGCTCCGGCCAGTTGCGCAGGTAGCCGTCTTCGTCGATCGCATCGATCAGGTACTCGGCGATCTGTGCTTCGCGTGCCGAAAACGGCGCGACGCGCGCCTGCTCGATGAGGTGCTCGTGCAGGCCGGTGGAGCGGTGCAGGTTGGCTTCGAGGAAATCGCGCAGCTCGTCGCTGTCGGTGCTGCGCGGTTGTGCAGGCACGTCGCCGAGGACGTCTTCCCACTGCGCATCGACCGGCAGTTCCTCGGGAATCCCGGTGTCGTGCAGCTCCAGCGCCGCGCCGT
>JBFMCQ010000085.1:0-14789 GCA_040754295.1 Pseudomonadota bacterium
CCGCCCCGCATCCCCCCCGCGGGGCACCCCAAGAACCCTCCTGCGCCACGTGGGAGGGTTCTTTCTTGGTGCGCATCCTGCGCAAGCCGGGGCCGTCCGTGGCCCCGACTTTCAAAACAAGCACGGTGCACGTCCTGTGCAAGCCGGCGCCGTCCATGGCGCCGACTTTCAAAACAAGCACGGTGCGCATCCTGTGCAAGCCGGCGCCGTCCGTGGCCCCGACTTTCAATGCGGGCAGCCGCGCTTCTTCTTCTCCTGGGAGCGCCGAGCCCCAGCTCGGCACTGGTAAACGGCATGCCGGGCTGGAGCCCGGCGCTCCCAGGGAAAAAGCGGCGCGCACGCCGCTATCCGGAGCGCCTTCGTCGCGGCAGGTAGTGGTGCAGCCGCTGGCCGTGGTCGCGCAGCCAGGCCTTGTGCGCCGCATAGTCCGGCAGCTGCCGCTCGACCAGCGCCCAGAAGCGGCTGGAGTGATTCATCTCGTGCAGGTGACAGAGCTCGTGGACGACGACGTAGCGGAACACCGGCGGCGGCGCCATCACCAGGCGCCAGGACAGCGCGATCGCGCCGTCGGGGCCGCAGCTGCCCCACTGGCTCTGCGGATCGGCGATCGACAGGCCGCTCCAGCGCACGGTCAGGCGCGCCGACTCCTCGTCGAGGAGCATCCGCGCCGCGCGCTCGGCACGCTGCATCAGCGCACGCTTGAGCGCCAGCTCCAGCTTGTGCGCGTTGTCGCGCGCGACGGCCGGCGCGAACACGGTGACCACCTCGGGCTCGATGCGCACCTGGATCTGGCGCAGCGTCGCCGGCTCGATGCAGACCGGAACCGGCACGCCGTGCAGGAGGATTTCGTCGGTGCCGTCCCAGCGCGCCGGCGGCGGCGCCGGACAGGCGGCGTCGCGCGCGGCCAGCTCCTCGAGCTTTTCGCGGATCCACGACTCGCGGCTGCGGAAGAATGCCAGCGCCTCGGCGCGCGGCGCCCAGCGCGGGTAGATCAGCACGACCTCGCGGCCGGGACGGACCTCGATACGGATGTTGCGCGCGCGCGGACTGACCTTTTCGCGCAACCGGTAATCATCGCGGAACAGCTCGAACTGCATCGTTGACCTGCGTCAAAGCGCGAATGTGACAGCGCCGGCAGCGGGCGGTAATTTTTTGTTCACGTCCGGAGCCGGGCCTGAAAATTGCGGCATTTGCTGCGCCGCACATCGGGTTTATCCACAAGCTTATCCCCTTTGCCTGTCGATAAATGGCAACACTCGATGGACAGCCGGCGCACCCGGTTCATCGCGCCGAGTAGCCGATGCGCTCGAGCACGCCATCGAGCTCGTCGAGCGAATGGAAGCGGACGCGCAGCTCGCCCTTGCCATCGGACCCGGCCTGTACCGTCACCGGGCAGGCGAGGTGGTCCGACAGTTCGCGCTCGAGCAGCTTCCAGTCGCCCGGCTTGCCCGGCTTGAACACGATGCGGCGCGCGCGCGCGGCGGCGAGCTTGCGCTCGAGCTGGCGCACCGAGAGCTTCAAGCGAATCACCTCGTCGGCCCAGCGCACCTGATCGCCCGCCGGGGCGCCGGCGAGCACTTTCGCATGGCCGAGATGCAGATGCCCCTCGTTGACCAGCGCCTGCACCGGCGGCGCGAGGTTGAGCAGGCGCAGATAGTTGCTGACGTATTCGCGCGACTTGCCGACGCGCTCGCCGATCTCTTCGTGGGTCAGCTCGAACAGCTCGCCGAGGCGTTTGAGGCCCGCGGCGGTTTCCATCGGCGTCAGCGACTCGCGCTGCAGGTTCTCGATGAGGCCGATGACGAAGGCTTCGCTGTCGGACAGATCGTCGCGCACGACCGCCGGGATCTCGTGCAACCCGGCCTGCTGCGCCGCGCGCCAGCGGCGCTCGCCGGCGAGCAGCTCGTAGCCCCAGACGCGCGTGCGCAGCACGACCGGCTGCACCACGCCCGATTCGCGGATGCTCTCGGCCAGCTCCGCGAGCGCGTCCGGATTGAAGTAGCGCCGGGCCTGCTGACTGCCGGGACGGATCAGGTCGATCGGGACCTGCTGAATCAAGTTGGCTGGGCTGTGATTGGCCACGGTCCGCTTGTTTTGAAAGTCGGCGCCACGGATGGTGCCGTCTTGTACAGGATGTACACGCCCCCCATTCTACGTTGCTGGCTGCGTGCTCATGGGATAATCCGGCTTCGCCTCACCGGCCAGGACCGATGGAAGAACAGTACCGCACGATCATCGAATCGCTCGGCGAGAACCCGGATCGGGAGGGCCTGCTGCGCACGCCGTACCGCGCGGCGCGCGCGATGGAGTTCCTGACGCAGGGCTACGAGCAGGATCTCGAAGAGATCGTCAACGGCGCCGTGTTCGAGTCCAGCAACGACGAGATGGTCATCGTCAAGGACATCGAGCTGTACTCGCTGTGCGAGCACCATCTGCTGCCATTCTTCGGCAAGGCGCATGTCGCCTATCTGCCGAGCGGCAAGGTCATCGGCCTGTCGAAGATCCCGCGCATCGTCGACATGTACGCCCGCCGCCTGCAGATCCAGGAGAACCTGACGCAGCAGATCGGCCTGTCGATCGAGCGCGTCACCGGTGCCGTCGGCGTCGCCGTCGTCATCGAAGCGCAGCATCTGTGCGCGATGATGCGCGGTGTGCAGAAGCAGAACTCGAGCATGATCACCTCGGTGATGCTCGGCCGCTTCCGCGAAGATCCGCGCACGCGCCAGGAGTTCCTCGAGCTGATCCGCAGCGCCGGACGCTAGCGCCGGGCACGGAAATTGACCTTACCGCCGCACGCCGGAAGCAGGCTACAATCGCCATTTGGGGCCGGGGCATTAGGGGGCTGGTGTAGGACTTGCTTACGGATAGAGCCACCACTTCGGAAAAGAGCCATGTTAACCAGCGACAAGAATCCCGATCTGCCTGCGCAGCGTGAGGTGCTCGGCGCGATCGCGCCGCGCATCGCCGAGTACATGGAGCGCCACCGCAGCAGCCGCAAGCTGTGGATGCCCAGCGAGCTGCTGCCGGCGCACGAACAGACCGACGCCGAGCACGAGGCCGAGCTGGCCGAGCTGCGCCGCCACGCCCGCGGCCTGCCCGACAGCGTGCGCGTCGCGCTCGCACTGAACCTGCTGACCGAGGAAGGCCTGCCGCATTTCCACCGCCTCGTCGCGCAGTACATGGGCCATGACGGCGTCTGGGCCGAGTGGAACAACCTGTGGACCGCCGAGGAAGACCGTCACGGCTGCGTGCTGCGCGATTACGTGCGCGACGCGCGCCTGTTCGACATGCGTGCGCTCGAGCACATGCAGTACCAGTACATCGAGTCCGGCTTCAATCCGGACTGGAAGGACGATCCGTATCGCCTGCTCGCGTACACGAGCCTGCAGGAGAAGGCGACGCAGACCGCGCACGCCAACGCCGGGCGCATCGCCGGCCAGTACGAGTCCAAGCTGCAGAAGATTCTCGCGCACATCTGCGCCGACGAAGCGCGGCACTACGCGTTCTACCGCGACAGCTTCGCCGAGGTGCTCAAGGCCGACACCAACCGCGCGCTCGCGGCGCTCGCCGCCGTCGCACCGGCGCTGGCGATGCCGGGGCACACGATCGACGGCTACGCGCAGATGTCCGAGGTCGAGCGCCGTGCCGGCATCTACGGCCCGCGCGAATACCTCAGGCTCGTCGAGGACCTGGTCCGGCACTGGGCGATCGACGCGCTCGACGGCCTGTCGGCGGTCGGCCGCTCGGCCCAGGACAAGATCATGCAGCTGCCGACGCGGCTGCGGCGCATGGCCGAATACGTCGAATCCAAGGCGCACACGCGCAGCTTCTCGTTCGACATCATCTACCAGCGCGCCTTCGAGATGGCGACCGGCGCCGCGCACTGAATCCCGCGGCTTTCGCAAGACGGCGCCTTCGGGCGCCGTTTTCGTTACTGCGCCGGCCGGCCAAAAAGATGACGCATGCGTCACGATTTGTTAGGGTGCGCGCTCCGTACGGCAGCGACCGCAGAGTCGCACGAGGAGATCGATGCCTGTTCCGCAGATCAGCCGCCGCCGGTTCCTGGAGCTCGGCGCGACCGGCGCCCTGAGCCTTGCCGCATTCGGCACTGCCGCGACGCTGGCCGGCTGCAGCAGCGGCCCCACCCGCGTCGCTGCCGGCTATCGCTGGCTGTCCGATGAGGATCTCGCGCTGTTCGGCGCCCTGCTGCCGGTCGTCAACGGCCCGGCGCTGCCGGCGGACGCGCGCGTCCGCACCGAAGCGCTCCGGCGCATCGACCTGGCCTGCAGCTGCCTCGCTGCGCCCGCGCAGGCGCAGACGCGCCAGCTGCTCGAGCTGCTGCACTGGTCCCCGTTCCGCCGCTTCGCCTGCGGCGTCACCGCGCGGTGGGACCGCGCCGCACCGGCGGAGCTGCTGGCCTTCCTGCACGCCTGGCGCGACAGCCGGCTGCAGCTGTTCAACGCCGGCTACCGTGGTCTTACCCGCCTCGCCGCGCTCGGCTGGTGGAGCCAGCCGCAGAGCTGGGCGTCGTCGCGCTATCCCGGGCCGCCGGCCTGGGCGGTCGCCGCACTGAAGGCATAGCGCGCGATGGCGATCACCGACATCTACGGCGACGGCATCGCCGCGGGCTGGAAGGTCCGCGATGCATCGACGCTGAGCGCCGATGACACGCTCGAAGCCGACGTCGTCATCGTCGGCAGCGGTGCCGGCGGCGGCACGGCGGCGGAGATTCTCACCGCCGCGGGGCTGCAGGTGCTGATGCTGGAAGAAGGCGCCCTGTACACGGCCGCCGACTTCCGCGACATGGACGAGCTGCGCGGCTATTCGACGCTGTACCAGGAGGGCGCCGGCCGCACGACCGCGGACGGCGCGGTGCAGATCTTCCAGGGCCGCTCCGTCGGCGGCTCGACGACGGTCAACTGGACGACGAGCCTGCGCACGCCGGCACCGACGCTCGCGCACTGGGCGCAGGCCTACGCGCTGCGCGACAGCGGCGAGGCGCAGATGGCGCCGTGGTTCGCGCGCATCGAAGAGCGCCTCGGCATCGCGCCGTGGGCGGCGGAGCCCAATCGCAACAACGCGCTGCTGCGCGACGGCTGCGACAAGCTCGGCTGGAGCTGGAGCACGATTCCGCGCAACGTGCGCGGCTGCTGGAATCTCGGCTACTGCGGTCTCGGCTGTCCGACGAATGCGAAGCAGTCGATGCTGGTGACGACGATTCCGCAAGCGCTCGCCGGCGGCATGACGCTGATCCACCACGCCCGCGCCGAGCGCCTGCACTTGGGCGCAAACGGCATCGAGCGGCTCACCGTGCGCGCGCTCGGCGCCGACGTGCGCACGCCGACCGGGGTGACGCTGACGGTGAAGGCGCGCCACTACGTGCTCGCCGCCGGCGCGATCAATACGCCGGCGCTGCTGCTGCGCTCAAAGGCTCCGGACCCGCGCCGCCTGATCGGCAGGCGCAGCTGCATTCACCCGGTCAACGCCAGCCTGGCGCTGTTCGACGCACCGGTCGACGGATTCCACGGCGCGCCGCAGTCGGTGTACTCCGATCACTTCCTCTGGCCGGCGCAGGGTGTGGGCTACAAGCTGGAAGTGCCGCCGCTGCAGCCGCTGCTGATGAGCGGTCTCTTCGGCAGCCACGGCGAGCGCCTGAGTCTGGACATGGCGCAGCTGCCGCACGCGCAGGTCAACATCGCGCTGTTGCGCGACGGCTTCGACGACGACGCACCGGGCGGCCGCGTGCGCATCGACGACGCCGGGCACGCGCTGCTCGACTACGCGCTCGGCGCGCCGCTGCAGGACGCGCTGCGCCGTGCGTATCTGTCCATGGCCGAAGCGCAGTTCGCCGCCGGTGCACGCAGCGTACGTCCGGTGCATCTCGATGCACGCGACTACCGCTCCTGGGCCGACGCGCGCCGCGCGATCGCCGCGCTGCCGATCGAGAAGCAGCGCATCACGCTGTACACGGCGCATCTGATGGGCGGCTGCGCGATGGGCGAGGATCGCAGCCGCTGCGTCGTCGACAGCCGCGGCCGTCATCACGAGGTGGAGAACCTGTCGGTGTTCGACGGCTCGATGTTTCCGACGTCGATCGGCGCGAATCCGCAGCTCAGCATCTACGCGTTCGCGGCGCGCAATGCGAGCATGCTCGCGGCATCGCTGCGCGCCCACACGTAGGATGCGATGAGCCGAAGGCGAACCGCATCGATGCGCCGCCAGTCGCACGTGGCTCACCGCATCCTACCGATGGATCACGAAGCCAGGCTCGACGCCCTCGTCCGTCTCGCTCCACTCCACGCGCTTGACGCGTGCCGCCGGCGGGCCTTCGTGCAGCCACTGCCGCAGCCGCTCCAGCGCCTCCGGCGCGCCGCGCGCACAGCCTTCGACCGCGCCGTCGGCGCAGTTGCGCACCCAGCCGTCGAGGCCGAGGCGCCGCGCCGTATCGACCGTCGACTGACGGAAGAACACGCCTTGCACGCGGCCGTTCACCCTGAAGCGATATGATGCGGACATCTGCCAGCAGCTCCGGAGCCTCAGAGCGCGCATGTTAAAGCGCATCCGCCGCCGCATCAGCCGCATCGCCGCCGCCCGTCCGCGCAACAGCGCGGCCGGTGAGGAGCGGCTGTCCTTCGCCGCGGAGATTCCGGTCGGCCAGGATCTGCCGCTGTGGCGGGTGCAGCTGCAGATGCTCAGCGAGCCGCAGGCCGACGGCGAGCACATGCGCCTGCGCGCGCACATCCAGACCAATTTCGCCAGCGCGCTGCGTCCGGCGCTCGATGCGGCGCGCACCAACGAGCGGCACGCGCTGCACGACGGCAGAAGCACTGCGCTGAAGCTGCGCGAGCGCGCCGGCCAGCTGATCCAGAGCGCGGCACAGCGGGCGCTGCGCGTGCCCGGCGTGCGCGCGCTCGCCGATCCGCTGCTGCAGCTCGATCTGAATACCTGGATCGAGATCCAGACCTCCACCGCTTCGTTGGCGCAGGGCAGCCATGCACTGCTGCCGCAGGCCGAGAAGCTCGCGGCGCTCGGCATCGTGCCCAGGCGCGCCGCCGACGAGCCGGTCGCGGAGTCCTGGGCCGGCGAGGCGCCGGACGGCTTCGCGCAGGTGTCGGTCGTGCAGATCGACAAGCGCCACCTGCCCGAGCGCCTGCGCCGCAGCCTCGGCGAGCGCCCGTTCTCGCTCGCCGCGGCGATCGTCAACACCGCGCAGCAGAAGTAACTTGGACCCGCAGCGCAGGCGCGAGGTGCTGGCGCTGTCGCTGCCGATCCTCGGCGGCATGGCGTCGCAGAATCTGCTGAATCTGGTCGACGCGTGGATGGTCGGTGCGCTCGGCCCCGCCGCGCTCGCGGCGACCGGGCTCAGCGGCTTCCTCAACTTCATGGCGGTGGCCTTCATCACCGGCTTCTCGCCGGCGGTGCAGGCGATCGCCGCGCGGCGCATCGGCGAAGGCCGCAGCGACGAGGCCGCGGCCCCGCTCAACGGCGGCCTGTTGCTGTCGCTCGCAATCGGTCTGCCGCTGTCGCTGATCCTGATCCTGGCGACGCCGTGGATCTTCGAGGCGCTGGTCGACGATCCCGCCGTCGTGCGTGAAGGCGTGCCCTACCTGCAGTGGCGCCTCGTCGCCGTCGCCGCAGTGGGCATGAACTTCGCGTTCCGCGGCTACTGGAGCGCCGCGCGGCTCACGCGCTACTACATGCGCACGCTGGTGACGATGCATGTCCTCAACGTGGTTTTCAGCTATACGCTGATCCACGGCCTCTACGGCCTGCCGCGCATGGGCACCGCCGGCGCCGGCCTGGGCACGACGCTGGCGATCCTCGTCGGCACCGGGCTCTATTTCAGCCTGGGCTTCAAGCATGCGCGGGCGCAGGGCTTCCTCGTGCGCCGACCGGCGCCGGCGCAGTTCCGCAGCCTGCTGCGCATCGGACTGCCGTCGTCGGTGCAGCAGCTGCTGTTCTCGTCCGGCTTCGCCGTGCTGTTCTGGATCGTCGGTCAGGTCGGCACGCGGGAGCTCGCTGTCGCCAACGTGCTGACGACGATCACGCTCACCGCGGTGCTGCCCGGCATCGCGCTCGGCATCGCCGCGGCGACGCTCAGCGCTCAGGCGCTCGGACGCCAGGACGCCGACGACGCGCATCGCTGGAGCTGGGACGTCTATCGGGTCGGCGTCTGGATCTTCGCTGCCGTCGCGATGCCGATGCTGCTGGCGACGCGTCCGCTGCTGGCGCTGTTCCTGCGCGATCCCGTGCTGGTCGAGCTCGGCGTGCTGCCGCTGCGCCTGATCGGCGCCTCGATCCTGCTCGACGGTCTGGGCCTGATCATGATGCAGGCGCTGCTCGGTGTCGGCGCCTCGCGCCTCGTCATGATCGTCGCCACCGGCCTGCAATGGGGGGTCTTCCTGCCGCTGGCCTGGATCCTCGGCCCGGCCTTGGGCCTCGGCCTCACCGCGATCTGGATCGCGATGGGCGGCTACCGCATCGTCCAGGCCGCGATCTTCATCGCCGCCTGGGAGCGGCGCGACTGGGTGCGCATTCGCGTCTGAGCGCTGCGGCTCAGGCGTGATGCACCAGCTTCACGCCGAACAACTCGCGCGAGCGGCGCCATACCGCACCGACGATCGCGAGCGTCATCACGCCGCCGAAGACCACGGACGGCACCGTGCCGAGCAGGCGCGCGGCGACACCGGATTCGAACGCGCCGAGCTCGTTCGAGGAGCTGACGAAGATGCTGTTGACGGATTGCACGCGCCCGCGCAGATGATCGGGCGGGACGACCTGCAGGATCGTCTGGCGGATGACGACGCTGATGCTGTCGAACGCACCGGTGAGAAACAGCGCGAGCACCGACAGCCACATGCGCTCGGACAGCGCGAAGACCAGCGTGGCCACGCCGAAGCCGACGACCGCGAGCAGCAGGTTGCGCCAGGCCTTGCGCGTCGGCGGATGCCACGCGCAGATCAGAATCGTCAGCATCGCGCCGACCGCCGGTGCGCTGCGCAGTACGCCCAGGCCTTGCGGACCGACTTTCAGGATATCCTCGGCGAACACCGGCAGGATCGCGACCACGCCGCCGAACAGCACCGAGAACATGTCCAGCGAAATCGCGTAGAGGATGATGCGCGTGCGCCGCACATAGGACAGACCCTCGCGCAACGACTGCCAGAGCCGCGCCTGCGCGCCGGGCTCGACCGGCACCGGGCGCGGCGCGATCGTCGCGACCAGACGCTCGGTGCAGACGATCAGACCCATCGCGATGAACAGCGCGCCGGTCAGGCCGACCGCCGCATAAGCGAAGCCGGCGGCGACCGGCCCGAGAATCGCGCCGGCCTGCCAGCAGGTGCTCGACCAGGTCGCGGCATTGCCGTAGATCTCGCGCGGCACGAGAAAGGCGCGGAACGACGAGGACGTCGGCGACAGCACGCCGCGCGCAAGACCCAGCACCGCGATCGAGAGGTACACGGCCCAGAGCCAGCCGACGTGCCCGAGCGCGTCGCGCGCGAACGGCCTGGACAGCAGCGCGAGCAGCGCCGAGGCGAGCAGGATCACGCCGAGGCTCGCGCGGATCAGAGCGCGCTTCTCGCGGCGGTCGGCGAGATGGCCGCCGAACAGCGCCAGGCCGATGAACGGGACCGCCTCGGCGAGACCGATCAGCCCCAGCGACAGCGGGTCGCCGGTGATCCGATAGAGCTCGTAGGCGAGTGCGATCTGCTGGATCAGCAGCGCGCAGGTCAGCAGGAACGTCCCGCCGATGAGGTTGCGAAATTCGCCGTAGCGGAGGGCTGCGTAGGGGTCGTGCAACTTAGCGGGCCGGCACCGCCTCGAGCCGCATCATCACCGACTGCGCCAGCATCTCGCGGGCGCGAGCGACGATCTCCTCGAGCGCCGGCGTGCGCGCGAACTGCCGCCGCGCGCGGCGATAGAGCTGATCGAGGCTCGGCAGCTCCGGGTGCACCAGCTGCGCGATGCGCTCGCGTCCCTGGGCGAGCTGCTCGTTCCAGCGCGCACGCCACTCGTCGAAGCTGGCGCCGGGATTGAGCTCCGCCCAGCGCTTCTGCATGCGCCGCACGATGCGGTCGGGACAGTACGAGCGCGCGAGCAGCGCGGCGATGCGGTCCTTCATCTCGGCGGACACCGGGCGCTGCCCGGCGAGCACGTGCGCCGGCGGATCGCGCAGATCGGACACCAGGCCGACGGCTTTCAGGCCCCGCAGCAGGTAGTAGGTGATGTCGACTTCCCACCAGCGGAAGCCCTGGCGCGCCGACGCCATGTAGTAGTGATGGTTGTTGTGCCAGCCTTCGCCGAGCGAGAGCAGCGCGAACAACCAGTTGTTGCGCGAATCGTCGCCGGTCAGGTAGCGCTGCTTGCCGAACACGTGCACCAGCGAGTTGATGCAGAAGGTGCCGTGCCAGAGCAGCACGGTCGACCAGAAGAAGCCGACGACCAGCGCCGACCAGCCGCCGATCAGCCACACCGAAACGCCGAGCACGGTGCCCGGCAGCCAGTGGTGCTTGTCGAGCCAGCGCAGCTCCGGGTACTTCGTGAATTCGGGAACACGTGCGTAGTCCGCGTGCGCGGCCTGGGCGTTGAAGATCCAGCCCATGTGCGAGAACCAGAAGCCGTACTGGCGCGGCGAGTGCGAATCCAGCGGCGTGTCGGAGTACTTGTGATGGTCGCGGTGCTTGGCCGCCCACCACAGCGCACCGGACTGCAGCGAGGACTGCGCCAGCCAGGCGAGCAGAAACTGCATCACGCGCCCGGTCTTGTAGGTGCGGTGCGCGAAGTAGCGGTGATAGCCGGCAGTGACACCGAACATGCGGATCGCGTACAGCGCGACGCACAGGCCGATATCGGCCCAGGTCACCCCGGTGAAGATCGCACCGAAGCAAGCGAGGTGGATGACGACGAAGAGGACCAGCATCGGCCAGCTCGCAGGGTCGATCCTGCGGGAGTTCAGGGGTGCGTGCATCGAAGTGTTCAGATCTGAAGTGAAGCGTGACGCGCCGGGATTGTCCACGATCGGCGCCCGCCGCGCGTCGCACTTCCGATGGCCGGAAGCTGCGGGCGGATAGCATGTTACACGAGCGTACGGTCCAGCGTGCGACTGATGACCTAGGGCAGGTTACGCCGCCAAGCGGCTAGCCCCCGTGGCCGGCTGCTCGTTCGGAATCTCGACGATGCCGTTTCAGGCGGCGACGAGCCCTCTCACCCATGCTCTTTGGTATCGAGGAAGCGCACGTCCGGGTGGCGCTCCTTGGTCATCGACAGGTTGACTGCCGACGAGGCGAGATAGACCAGATCGCCGTAGTGGTCCTTCGCCAGCCGCGCCTCGTTCTTGTCGACGAATTCCTTGAGCTTCTTCGGATCGTCGCAGGCGACCCAGCGCGCGGTGTTGACCTGGACCGGCTCGAACACGCAGTCGACACCGTATTCGTCCTTCAGGCGGTACTGGACGACGTCGAACTGCAGCACGCCGACGGCGCCGAGGATGACGTCGTTGTTGGCGATCGGCCGGTAGACCTGCGTCGCGCCTTCCTCGGACAGCTGGTCCAGCCCCTTGTTGAGCTGCTTGGCCTTCAGCGGGTCTTTCAGGATCACGCGGCGGAACAGTTCCGGCGCGAAGTTCGGGACGCCGGTGAAGCGCAGCTCCTCGCCTTCCGAGAACGAGTCGCCGATCGAGATCGTGCCGTGGTTGTGCAGGCCGATGATGTCGCCCGGGTACGCGGCGTCGACGGTCTCGCGCTCGCTGGCCATGAACGTCAGCGCGTTGGCGATGCGCAGCGGACCCTTGAGGCGCACGCTGTGCAGCAGCATGCCCTTGCGGTAGACGCCCGAGCAGACGCGCAGGAATGCGACGCGGTCGCGGTGCTTCGGGTCCATGTTCGCCTGGATCTTGAACACGAAACCGCTGAACGTGGGTTCATCCGGGCGCACCTCACGCAGATTGCCTGTAGGAGCGGCCCCCGGCCGCGATTCTCGCAGCGCCGCGCCATCGCGGCTGGGGGCCGCTGCTACAACAACGGCGCTGCGCGGCAGTGGTGGCGGCGCCCACTCGGTGAAGCCGTTGAGCAGCTCGCGGATGCCGAAGTTGTTGATCGCCGAACCGAAGAACACCGGCGTCAGCTTCGCGGCGCGGTAGGCGTCGAGATCGAACTCGGTGCCGGCCATCTGCAGCAGCTCGATCTCGTCGCGCAGCGTGTGGTAGATCGCGCCGAAGCGCTCGGCGACCGCCGGGTTCATCAGGCCGTCGATGGTCTCGATGTCGGAGACGCGGTGCTTGTCGCCGGAGTACAGGTAGAAGCGGTCTTCGAGCAGGTGATAGACGCCCTTGAAGTCGCGGCCCATGCCGACCGGCCAGGTGATCGGCGTGCAGTGCAGGCCCAGCACTTTCTCGACCTCGTCGAGCAGGTCCAGCGGCGGCCGGCCTTCGCGGTCGAGCTTGTTGACGAAGGTGACGATCGGCGTGTCGCGCAGGCGGCAGACTTCCATCAGCTTGATCGTGCGCGCCTCGACGCCCTTGGCGGCGTCGATGACCATCAGCGCGGAGTCGACCGCGGTCAGCGTGCGGTAGGTGTCCTCGGAAAAATCCTCGTGGCCCGGCGTGTCGAGCAGGTTGACGATCTTGCCGTTGTACGGAAACTGCATCACCGAGGTCGTCACCGAGATGCCGCGCTGCTGCTCCAGCGCCATCCAGTCCGACGTGGCGTGGCGCGTGGCCTTGCGGCCCTTGACCGTACCGGCGAGCTGGATCGCGCCGCCGAACAGCAGCAGCTTCTCGGTCAACGTGGTCTTGCCCGCGTCGGGATGGGAGATGATGGCGAACGTACGACGACGCGCCGCCTGTTCGGCGACTGCACTCATTGAACAAGCTCCGGGAGGAAGCGAATTGTACCGACAGACGGCGAACCGCACAGCGGGCGAGACTCTTTGCCGGCATTCAGCGCGGCCGGGGCCGCTCCACCGATGAAATCCTGGCTCAGACGGCTGGCAGCGGGTTTCGTTCTTGCGCTGCTCGGCTGCTCCGGCGGCAGCAGCGAGCGCGAAGGCCGCGAGCTCACGCGCAGCGTGCTGGTCGACGGCCGCCTGCACGCGTACGCGCTGTACATTCCGCCGGATGCCGGTGCGCTGCCGCCAGTGGTTCTCGCGCTGCACGGCGGCGGCAGCAATGTGGCCGGGATGGACGTGCTCACCAGCCTGCACGATGCCGCCGACCGCTACGGCTTCGTCTACCTGCGGCCGCAGGGCTACGACCGCGAGCTGCGCGGCATCCGCACCTGGAACGCCGGCAGCTGCTGCGGCGAGGCCGAGACCGACGGCATCGACCACGTCGCCGTCATCGACGCGATGCTCGACGATGTCGACGAAGTCGTGCGCGTCGACACGCAACGCATCTACGCCACCGGCCACTCCAACGGCGGCATGATGGCCTACCGCCTCGCCTGCGAGCTGTCGCACCGGATCGCCGCGATCGCACCCAACGCGGCCTACCTGATGAACCGCGACTACGACACGCTGCTGCAGCTGCCGGTGTTCGCGTGCCGGCCGGCGCGGACGGTGCCGGTGCTGCACCTGCACGGCCTCGCCGACCGGTGTGCGCCGTTCGAAGGCGGCCAGAGCCAGGGGCCGGAAGGCGGACAACGCCCGCCGGTGCAGGACAGCATCGACGTCTGGGTATCGAACAACGGCTGCGCGACACCGCCGGCCGAGACCTATCGCAACGGCGATGCGCGCTGCCTCACGTACTCGGGCTGCAGCGCCGGTGCCGACGTCACGCTATGTACGATCGAAGGCGCCGGCCACACCTGGCCGGGCAGCTCGCGCCTGGCGGTCGAGGGCGTCTGCGGCGGCAGCACGACCGACGATCTGCGCGCCAACGACGCGATCTGGTCGTTCTTCGAGGACCACCCGATTCCCTGAAACCGGCGCTCAGTGCGCGCCGCCGCCCCAGGCCCAGCTCGCGCGCGCGTGCAGCACGCCGTCCTGACGTTCGCTGCCGCGCGAGGATTCGTGGCGCTGCCAGCGGTACGAGAACGACAATCCGACGTCGCTCGCCGGCAGGTTGTGAGCGAGCCACGCGGACAGATCGACGCCGAGCGCGACCTGCTCCGACTGGCTCGCCGGCAGCGGCAGGAACCAGTCCTCGGCCGCACCGGTGCGATAGCTCGCGGTCAGATCGAGCAGCTCGAGACGCCGGCGCAGGCGCGCATCGGCGTTCCAGTAGGCCAGGGCTTCGTGCGCACCGGCGGCACTGCCGCGGCGCACGGCCAGACCACCGCTCGCCTCCCAGCTGCCGAGACGCTGAACCCGCGTGAAGCCGAGCTCGTAGGCGGTTGCGAGCTCGAGCGTCGGGTCGGCCGGCGCCAGCGGCTGCAGCGCCAGCAGCCGCAGCGTCGTCTCATCGCCGCCCTCGGGCCACAGCAGCGCCGCGGACCAGCCCTGAGCCGACTCGATGCCGGGTGCCCGTCGGCTGAACACGTCGCAGCTGCGGCCCCGCAGCTGCAGCTGCGGCAGATCGGCACCGAAGCTCGCGAACTTCACGCGGCCCTGCACGTCGCATTCGAGCAGCGCCGGCGCCACCCCGCGATGGTGCGACCAGCTGAGGCTGAAATCGGCGAGCGCCGGTGCCCAGCTGAGCTCGGCCCGCTGCATGTCGCGCTCGCGCGCGTCGCCGCCGATCAGCCAGCGTGTTTCGCTGCGCTGGCTCAATTGCACAGCCAATGGTGCCGCGCCGAGAAACGGCAAACGGGTGCCGAGCTGCTGCAGCGAGGTCTGGCGGCCGAGGCTGTTCG
>JBFMCQ010000086.1:0-14483 GCA_040754295.1 Pseudomonadota bacterium
CCGCCGGGGCCGCCCCCCCCCGCGCGGGTCGGGGCCTGCGCATCGCTGGTCTTGTGTACGGCGCTCGCAACACCGGCCGCACGGGCGCAGAGCGCGGATGCCACGCCCGCGGCGGAAGTGGCGGCGGCCGAGGCCGTCGAGGAAGTGATCGTGACCGGCACGCGCAAGGTGGGCATGCAGGCGTCGGACAGCCCGGCGCCGGTGCAGGTGCTCAGCGCCGAAACGCTCAAGGAATCGGGCGCGCCCGATCTCATGAACGCGATCGCCACGCAGATCCCCTCGTACAACGCCAACCAGACCGGCGGCGACATGGCGAGCCAGACGCTCACCGCGAGCATGCGCGCGCTTTCAGCCAACCACGCGCTCGTGCTCGTCAACGGCAAGCGCCGCCACATCACCTCGAACGTCGGCGCCAGCAGCGGCAACGCCGCTGCCGACCTCGCGTTCATTCCGGTGGGCGCGATCGATCGGATCGAAGTGCTCACCGACGGCGCCGCCGCGATCTACGGCTCCGACGCGATCGCGGGCGTCATCAACATCATCCTCAAGAAGGACTACCAGGGCGGTCGTCTCGACGCCAGCTACGGCGGCTACCAGGATGGCGGCGGCGGCACCGACACCTGGTCGGGCAACTTCGGCTTCGGCAGCGACAAGAGCTACTTCAACCTCACCGCCGAGGTCACGAATCAGCAGACCGTCACGCGCGCCGAGGCCTACGGTCCCGCGGTCTGCGTCGCCAATCCCGCGGACTGCCAGGCTTACATCGACTCCAACGGCGGCATTTACGCGCCCGAAAGCGGTCCCGGGCCCAACGTCCCCGCGCTGGTCGGCTACCTCAGCAGCCCCGATACGAACATGAGGTTCCACCCGGATTTCCCGCACATCAACCGCGTCGGCGATCCGCCCGAGGTCCATCGCCAGCTGGGGTTCTTCAACGCAGGCTACGCGCTTGGTGCCAACATCGAGCTCTACGCCTTCGGCAACTACGGCAAGAAACGGGCGGAGTCGTTCGAGACCTATCGGCGTCCCTCACAGGACGGCGGCGTGGACCTCAACGGCGACGGCGACCGCGGCGATACCGTCAACGGCGTGCAGGAGAGGTTCGTCAACAAGTACGCATTCGGCTTCAACCCGAAGGAAGCCTCGGACGAAGTCGACTACTCGCTCGCTGTCGGCCTTTCGGGCGAGACCGCCGGCTGGGCCTGGGATCTCTCGACGGTCTACGGCAAGGACGAGATGGACGTCTTCACGACGGACTCGATGAACTTCACGATCTGGAACGAAACCGGCGCCTCACCCGAGGACTTCTACGACGGCAGCTACTGGGCGACGCAGTGGACCAGCGGCCTGGATCTCTCGCGTGACTTCGAGATCGGCCTCGCCTCGCCGATGACCGTCGCCTCCGGCGTCGAATTCCGCCGCGACGAGTACGGCATCGATCCGGGCGAGCCGGCCTCGTACTACGGTGCGGGCGCAGCGTCATTCCCGGGCTACAACCCGGCGGTCAACACCGGCGCCTACCACCGCACCAGCTACGCGGCCTATGTGGACTTCATTCTCACGCCGACCGAGAAGTGGCTCGTCGACATCGCCGGCCGCTACGAGCACTACAGCGACTTCGGCAGCGAGACCATCGGCAAGCTGACGACGCGCTACGACTTCGCCGACTGGATCGCCGTGCGCGGCACGGCGAGCACGGGCTTTCGCGCGCCGACGCTGGGCGAAGGCTTCTACTCGGCGGTCAACGTCGGCCCGACCAGTGCCAACCCGCAGCTGCAGCCGAACAGCTCGGCTGCCGCGGCGCTCGGCTTCGGCGATGGCCTGCAGCCCGAGACGTCCACCAACTTCAGCCTCGGCTTGGTGCTGCACCCGATTCCGCGGATGGCGGCGACGATCGACGCCTACCAGATCACGATCGAGGACCGCATCCAGCGCGGCAGCATCAGCTACTCGACCGGCAGCTTTGCCAACCCGCTGATCCCCGTGCCCGCCGATGGCGATGGCAACGGCTGCCGCGACGGCGCACGTGAAGACGGCGCGCCGGAATCGGCGTGCTACGACGATTACGGCACGCTGTTTCCGGATCTCTACGACCCCAGCGGCTACAACCGCGCGCTCGGCGAGGCGCTGGCCGGGTTCGGCTACCTCGGGGATGTCGATCCTGCGGCTCCCGGCGGTTCGCTGGATCCCACGGCGCGTGCCAACGTGAGCGTGTCGATCTTCAACAACGCGCTGAAGACGCGCACGCGCGGCCTGGACCTGGTCGCGACGTATCCGACGCCCTTCGACTGGGGTTCGATCGACTGGTCGGTCGGTGCCAACTACAACGAGACCGAAGTGCTCAGCGCCAAGCCCGCGCCCGCAGCGCTCGGCGGCGCGACGCTGTACAGCCCCGTCACGATCGAGAACTTCGAGCACGCCTCGCCCAAGTACCGCGTCAACTTCGGCGCGCTCATCACGCTCGGCAGGTTCTCGCTCCACATCCGCGAGCAGATCTACGGTAAGCAGTACCAGCTGGCCTCCGCTTCGGGCCTGCCGGATGTCGTCCGGGACCAGATCGAGCTGACGGGTCCCAACAACGGTTTCTACAAGAACGAAATCGGTGTGCTCGCGCTCACCAACATCGAGCTCACGTACAGGCCGACCCGGTCCCTGAACGTCAGCATCGGCGGCGACAACGTGTTCAACGAGTATCCCGACGGCATCGAACAGCCGATCTGGGACTACTACGTGGCCTCCTATTCGACGCTCACGAGCCGCCGCTACATCACCGGCAGCCCGATCGGCTACTTCGGTGCGCGCTGGTTCGGCAAGGTGTCGTACGACTTCTAGCTAAAGGTACTACGCGGCAAGCGACGGCGGCTCGCAGGTCGCCGTCCTTCTTCCGCTGCCGCGGCCGCTCGCGGTGTGTCAACGGGATTACGCGCGCGTGGCCGCCGCGCCGGCCGGGCAGAACGATTCGGTGCACGCATGAGTACACAACAACGGCGCGCGATGACGCGGCGCGAGCTGCTGGCGATGATCGGCACCGTCGCCGGCAGCGCCGCATCCTACGGCGCGATGACGAGCCTGGGCCTGGCCGCGCAGTCCACGTATGACGGCCCGATCCGGCTCGAAGGCGACCCCAAGGGCACATCGGTACTGATACTCGGCGCCGGCCTCGCCGGCATGGTGGCGGCGCTGGAGCTGCGCAATGCGGGCTACAAGGTCAAGGTGCTCGAGTACAACGACCGCGCCGGTGGCCGCAACTGGTCGCTGCGGGGCGGCGACGTCTACACCGAGCTCGGCGGCGCCACGCAGAAGTGCGAGTTCGATGCCGGCCTCTACCTCAACCCGGGCCCCTGGCGCATCCCCTACAACCACTACGGCATCCTCGATTACTGCCGCCGTCTCGGCGTCACGCTCGAGCCCTTCATGCAGCTCAACCACAACGCCTACCTGCACAGCACCCAGGCCTTCGGCGGCAAGCCGCAGCGCTACCGCGAGATCGCGGCGGACTGGGCGGGCCAGGTCGCCGAGCTCCTGTCCAAGCTCACGCAGCAGAACCGGCTCGACGAACTCGTCAGCGAGGAGGACCAGGAAAAGCTGCTCGCCTCGCTGCAATCCTGGGGTGCGCTCGACCGCAACTACCGCTACGTGCCGGGCCGCGAGTCGAGCAGCCGGCGCGGCTACAAGAAGCAGCCGGGCGGCGGCCTCTCGGCCAGGCCCGAGTTCTCGACGGACATCATCGGCCTTTCGCAGATCCTGCAGTCGGGACTCTGGCGTGCGCTCTCGGCGGCAAGCTCGCTCTCGCACCAGAACGCGATCTTCCAGCCGGTCGGCGGCATGGGAATGATCGGCGAGGCCTTCGGCCGCGAGCTCGACGGCCTGATCGAATACAAGGCCAAGGTGGTCCGCATCCGGCAGGACTCCCGGCGCGTCACGGTCACTTGCGTCGATGCGCAGACCGGCCAGAACCCGCGCAGCGCGAGCGCCGACTACTGCCTGTGCACGATTCCGCTGTCGATCCTCAGCCAGATCGAAGTCAACGTGAACCCGAAAATGCAGGCGGCCATCAATGCCGTGCCGTACTGGCCTTCGGTGAAGATCGGCCTGCAGTTCAAGCGCCGCTTCTGGGAGCAGGACGAGCACATCCACGGCGGCATCACCTACACCGACCTGCCGATCCGCAACATCAGCTATCCGAGCACCGATTACTACAAGCCCGGCAAGGGCGTGCTGCTCGGCGCCTACATCGGCGGCCCGGACTCCTACGAGTTCACCGCGATGACGCCCGAGGAGCGCATCCGCAAGGCGGTCGAGTACGGCGCGATGATCCATCCGCAGTACAAGACCGAGTTCGAGAACGGCATCTCGGTCTGCTGGCACCGCGTGCCGTGGACGCTGGGCTGCGCCGGCGGGTGGACCGAAGAGAGCCGCGCGCAGCACTACGACAACCTCTGCCAGATCGACAACCGCTTCCTCGTCGCCGGTGAACACGCCTCCTACATTCCGGCCTGGCAGGAAGGCGCCGTGACCTCCGCGCTCGACGCCGTCACACGCCTGCACAAGAAAGTGCACAACAGCTGAAAAGGAAGGCGCGCATGAACAAGATTTGCGGACCAGCCCTCGCGCTGCTGATGCTCGCCTCCGGCGCCGCGCCGGCCGCAGGCGAGGCGCCGCAGGGCGAGAAGATCTACGCGACGGTCTGCCAGGCCTGCCACATGGCCGGCGGGGTCGGCGCGACCGGCGCCGGGAGCTATCCGGCGCTGGCCAACAATCCGCGCCTCGCGGCCAAGCAGTATCCGCTGATGCTGGTCATCAACGGCTCGCGCGCGATGCCCGGCTTCGCGCGCATGCTCAGCGCCGAGCAGATCGCCGATGTCGTCAACTACGTGCGCACGCACTTCGGCAACGGCTACACGGATACCGTCACGCCCGCCGAAGTCCGGGCCCTCTTACCCCAAGCCAAGACCGGAGAATAAGCACGCCGGAGCAGCCCAAGGTGCCGGCGCGTTCGACGGAGCCGGTGCGGCCCTCGCCGCACCGCAGTATCTGGTCGAAATCGAAGTTATCGCCGTGCGCCCGTAAGCGCGCAGCGGAATGCGCGCCGCCCGCATCCGCGCGCCGCCTCGTGCCGCGGCGTGGCCTGCGTTTTGCATTGCCGACGGCGGCACTTCGGGGAACAGAACGGGCGGTTTTGCGGCTGCGCGGCAGCGCGCGGCCGGGCGGCGTGCCGGAAGCGGAGGAGTCACTCCGGCGAGAGCGGCGGCGATCAGGACAGCGATCAGGACCAAGGGCGAGCATCGAGGGCTGCGAGGCCTGTGCTGGGCGGCACTGATGCTGCTGTGCGCGCTGCACAGCCGCCTCGCCTGCGCGGATCTCGCCAGCGAAACCGATTTCCACATCGACGCGCAGCCGCTCGCCGCGGCGCTTACCGCGTTCGCCGATGCGACGCACATCCAGCTCGTCATGGCCGCCGAGGACCTGGGGGACCGGCGCTCGCCGGGCTTCCATGGCCGCGCGACGGCGGTGAAGGCGCTCACCGCACTGCTGCGCGGCACCTCGCTGCACTTCCAGATCATCAGCGCCGATACCGTGGCCATTCTTGCCGGCGAAGCCCCGCCGCCGGCGCCGACGCCTGCACCGCCTCTGCTCGACGACGTGCTGATCGTCGGTCGCGGCCACACCCGCGCCTCGAACACGCTGAGGCCGCGCGAGGCGCCCGCCAAGGCCCTGGGCGCCGCCGTGCAGACGCTGCTGAGCGACCTGCCCGGGGTCAACGTGCAGGCCAGCGATCCCTACGGGCTCTACGAGTTCGCCGACTCGGTGCGCATCCGCGGCTTCGCCAGCAATCAGCTCGGCATCGCGCTCGACGGTGTGCCGCTGGAAAGCTACGACGTACGCGACGGCACGCCGCCGGGCCGCTATATCGATGCCGAGGATCTCGCGGAAGCAACGGTCACGCAGGGCTCCGGCGACGTGACGATGCCCTCGTACCATGCGCTCGGCGGCTCGGTGCGCTACCTCACGCCGGCGCCCACCGGGCAGTGGGGCGCGCAGCTCTCGTCGACGATCGGGGCCCATGACCTGAGGCGCGTGCACGCGCGGGTCGACACGCCGGCCTGGTGGCCGGACGGGCCGAGCGCGCAGATCCTCGCCGCGCGCACGCGCGCCACGCAGTTCGACAATCCCGAGGCCGACATGGCGGTCGACCACGCGGCCTTCAAGCTCGCCGGCACGCTCGGCCCCGTCGAGGCACTGCTGACCTGGCGCTACGGCGATCGCGACGACCACGACATGCAGACCTACGATGCGCAGGGCCACGTCTCGCCGACCTTCGATCTGCTCGAGGAGCCGACCGGCGATCCCGCGCGCGACGCGCTCTACTACGGCTACTGGACCAACGGCCGCAGCGACCGGCTGCTGAGCGTACAGCTGCGCACGGCGCTCGGCGCCGGCTGGAGCGCGCAGCTGCTGCCGTACTACGAGCACAAGCGCGGCTACGGCTACGCCGGCGTGAGCCCGGACGCCGCGCAGGCGCAGTACGCGGCCTCGATCGACCCCGAGACCGGCAGCGCCGGGCGCAGCGACAACCAGCCCTACGACGGCAGCGGCATCGCGCAGCGCAAGGAGCTGCTGCACGGCCGGCGCGGCGGCGCCACGCTGGCGCTGACTCGTGAGCGCGCGCGCGGCACGCTGAGCCTCGGCGGCTGGTACGAGCACTACGACTTCACGCAGAGCCGCTCGCTCTACAACACCGACGACGGCGGGCACATCGACGACGACGCTGCGCCCATCGTCACCTACTACGATCGTGACTTCCGCACCCAGGTCGCGCAGTTCTACGGCAGGCACAGCAGCCGCTGGTTCGATGAGCGACTGCGCCTCGATCTGGGCTTCAAGGGCCTCTACGTCGATCGCCGCTTCGCCGGCATTCCGAACCTCGCCGCCTACAATCGCCGGCAGCAGGCCGACATCGGCCGCATCGACCGCGACCTGTTCCAGCCGCAGCTCGGCCTGCGCTACACGCAGCCCGCGGTCGTCGAGCTGTTCGCGAGCTACGCCGAGAACTTCAGCGCCGCGCCGCGCGATGCGCTGGGCGCGGAGACCTACGATCCGCAGCTTGAGCCCGAAACCTCGCGCAACATCGATCTGGGCCTGCGCCGGCTCGGCGAACGCTTCAATGCCTCGGCGACGCTCTACTCCATCGACTACGAGAACCGCATCCTGGTGCTGACGGTCGCCGATCCGTTCACGCTGACGCGGCAGGTCTACCGCAACGTCGGCGAAGTGCGCACGCGCGGCCTCGAGCTGGCCGCGTACTGGAAGCCGCTGGACTCGTTGCGCCTGGGCTCGACGCTGACGCTCAACCGCTCGACTTTCGCCGGCGACTACCAGCGCTACGACCCCGAGACCGGCAGCGAACAGACCATCGCCGTCGACGGCAAGACGCTGCCGGATGCGCCGCGCGTGATGGCGGGCCTGTGGGCGCAATACCGCGTGCAGCGGCTGTCGCTCGAGCTCGACGGCAGGTACCTGAGCCGGCGCTACTCGACCGCCGTCAACGACGAATCGGTGCCCGAATACGCCGTCGTCGACGCCGCGCTCGGCTACGAGCTGGCAGGGCGCGCGAGCCGGCTCGGCAGCCTGCGCCTGCAGCTACAGGTCTACAACCTGTTCGACGAGCGCTACAACGGCTATATCTCGCCGGCCGAGTACCTCGACAACGACAACCGCGGCTCGTTCGGGCTCGGCACGCCGCGATCGCTGTATCTGAGCCTGTCGGCGGAGCGGAGCTAGCTTGGCCGCCGTTTTGGCAATTGCAAGTGCAGGCGCTTCACCAGCACCAGCGAACGGCGCCCGTCTGTACAGGCCCAGCCTCTGCGCCGTGGCTCGAAGCCGCCGGCGCTCGCCTATACTGCATGCGGCGCCTGCCACAGCACGCGCCCTCCGTCCGCTCCCGTTTTTTTCGCCCGGCCACTGGGGAAGCCATGTCCCGCTGGAAGTGGATCGTCGTCGTGGTGCTGGTGCTCGCCGCCGTGTTCGGTTATCGCCATTTCGCGGGCGATGCGGCGCGCGGTGGCGGCGCAGCGGGGCCCGGCATGCGCGATCAGGGGCCGATTCCGGTCACCGCGGTGACGGCGGCGCGCGAGACCGTGCCGCTGCTGCTCGACGCGCTGGGCACGGTGCAGGCGCTCAACACGGTGACGCTGCGTCCGCAGGTGGGCGGGCAGATCGAGTCGATCGCCTTCGAGGAAGGCCAGCGCGTCGACAAGGACGCGCTGATCGCGCGCATCGATCCGCGGCCCTACCAGGCGCAGCTCGACCAGGCGCTGGCGAAGAAGCAGCAGGATCAGGCGCAGCTGGACGCCGCGCGCAGCACGCTCAGGCGCTATCAGGGTCTGGTGCAGCAGGGCTACGTCTCCGCGCAGGACATGGAGAACCAGCGCCACACCGTCGCCCAGCTGGAGGCGCTGGTGGCGGCCGACGAGGCGGCGATCGCCAACGCCCGCGTGCAGCTGGGCTACACCAGCATCCGCGCGCCGATCAGCGGTGTGACCGGCCTGCGCCAGGTGGATGTCGGCAACATCGTACAGGGCGGCCAGAGCACCGGCATCGTCGTGCTGACCCAGGTGCAGCCGATCAACGCGGTGTTCACGCTGCCCGAGCAGAACCTGGACCTGGTGCGCAGCGCCGCCGTGGCTTCCCCGCAGCCGCTGGCGGTGACGGCGCTGGACCGCGGCGACAGCCACGTGATCGCCCGGGGCGAGCTGCGGGTGATCGACAACCAGATCGACAGCAGCACCGGCAGCTTCAGGCTCAAGGCCGAGTTCGCCAATGACGACAATGCGCTGTGGCCGGGCCAGTTCGTCAACCTGCGCCTGCAGCTCGGCTCCGTCTCGGGCATCGTGATTCCGCTGCAGGCGCTGCAGCGCGGCCCGCAGGGCAACTACGTCTACCTGGTGCGGAACGACGACACCGTGACGATGCAGACGGTGCAGACCGGGGCCGAAACCGCCAACGGCAAGATCCTCATCGTCCAGGGCCTGGATGCCGGCCAGCGCGTGGTGACGGCAGGGCAGTTCCGGCTCAGGCCCGGCAGCAAGGTCCAGCCGCTGCCGCCCGGTGAGACCGGGCCGGTCGCGGCCGCGGCTGCCCTGCAGCAGGGCGCCAAGCGCGGCGCAGCGGTGCCCTGAGCCGCCCGGCCGCAGGAACATCCGGGCGCGCATGGGCTTCTCGACCGTCTTCATCCGCCGGCCCATCGCCACCGCGCTGCTGATGGCGGCGCTGGTGCTGGCCGGCGTCATCGGCTATCGCCAGCTGCCGGTGTCGGCGCTGCCCGATATCGACGCGCCGAGCCTGCAGGTCACCACCGACTATCCGGGCGCGAGCGCGAGCACCATGGCGGCGCTGGTCACCACGCCGCTGGAACGCCGGCTCGGCCAGATCTCGGGCCTGACGCTGATGACTTCCGACAGCTCGGCCGGGCTGTCGACGATCAACCTGCAGTTCGACGTCGACCGCGACATCGACGCCGCGGCGCAGGACGTGCAGTCGGCGATCAACGCCGCCAGCGGCACCCTGCCGCGCACGCTGCCCTACCCGCCGGTCTACAACAAGGTGAACCCGGCCGACGCGCCGATCCTCACGCTGATGCTGACCTCGCGCACGCTGCCGCTGCGCGAGGTCAACCACTACGCCGACTCGATCCTGGCGCAGCGCCTGTCGCAGGTCTCCGGCGTGGGCCTGGTGAGCATCGCCGGCAACGTGCGGCCGGCGGTGCGCGTGCAGGTCAACCCGGCGCAGCTGAGCCACCTCGGGCTGACGCTCGAAGACCTGCGCGGCGCCATCCAGGCCGCCAACGTCAACGCGCCCAAGGGCGCGCTCAACGGCGTCTACCAGTCCTACAGCATCGGCACCAACGATCAGCTGCAGGACGCCGAAGCCTATCGCAACCTCATCATCCGCTACCGCGCGGACGCGCCGGTACGGCTGCGCGACGTCGCCCGCGTGGTCGACGGCGTGGAGAACGATCAGGTGTCGGCCTGGGCCAACGGCCAGAGCGCGGTGCTGCTCGACATCCGCCGCCAGCCCGGCGCCAACATCGTGCAGACCGTCGACCGCATCCAGCAGCTGCTGCCCGAGCTGCGCGCGGTGCTGCCGGCGGGCGTGGCGCTCGAAGTCTTCGCCGACCGCACGGTGACCATCCGCGCCTCGGTGCACGAGGTGCAGTTCACCCTGGTGCTGACGGTGATCCTGGTGGTGGCGGTGATCTTCGTGTTCCTGCGCCGGCTGTGGGCGACGATCATTCCCAGCGTCGCGGTGCCGCTGTCGCTGCTGGGCACCTTCGCGGTGATGAGCTTCGCCGGCTTTTCGCTCGACAACCTCTCGCTGATGGCGCTGACCGTCGCCACCGGCTTCGTCGTCGACGACGCCATCGTGATGCTCGAAAACATCGTGCGCTACCTGGAGCGCGGCCAGTCGCCGCGCGCGGCCGCCGAGATCGGCGCGCGCGAGATCGGCTTCACGGTGCTCTCGCTCACGGTCTCGCTGATCGCCGTGTTCCTCCCGCTGCTGCTGATGCCCGGCGTCACCGGGCGGCTGTTCCGTGAATTCGCCTGGGTGCTGTCGATCGCGGTGGCGCTGTCGGCGCTGGTCTCGCTCACGCTCACGCCGATGATGTGCGCCTATCTGCTGCGGCGCGGCGCGGTCGCGGCCGAGGGCGTGCCGGAAGCCGGCGGCCCGGCCCGCCAGGGACTGTTCGGCCACCTGCTCACGGGCTACGAACGCAGCCTCGACTGGGTGCTGGCGCACCGGCGCCTGACGCTGGGCGTCGCCACCGCCTCGGTCGCACTCACCGCGCTGCTCTATCTGGTCATGCCCAAGGGCCTGCTGCCGGAGCAGGACACCGGCCTGATCACCGGCGTGGTGGAGGCCGACGAGAACATCGCCTTCGCCGCGATGAAGGCGCGCACCGAGGCGGTGGCAGAGACGCTGTGCGCGGTGCCGGGCGTGACCGGCGTGGCCGCCTTCGTCGGCGCCGGCTCGATCAATCCGACGCTCAATCAGAGCCAGCTCAGCATCGTGCTGGCGCCGCGCGGCGAGCGCGCAGGGCTCGACGAGCTGCTGGCGCGCCTGCACGAGGCGGCGGCGCAGCTGCCCGGCATCGCGCTGTATCTCAAGCCGGTGCAGGACGTCACCCTCGACACGCGCGTGGCCGCCACCGAGTACCAGTACAGCCTCAGCGGCGTCGACAGCGCCGAGCTCGCCGACTACGCCGCGCGCATGGAGGCGGCGCTGCGCGCGCGCCCGGAGCTGGCCGACGTGACGTCCAACCTCGCGGCGCGCGGCCTGCAGCTGATGCTCGACATCGACCGCGACCAGGCCAGCCGCCTCGGCGTGCCGATCCAGCGCATCGACGACACGCTCTACGACGCCTTCGGCCAGCGCCAGATCTCGACCATCTTCACCGAGCTCAACCAGTACCGCGTGGTGCTGGAAGTGGATCCGCGTTTTCGCACGCGCGATGATCTGCTCGACAAGCTCATGGTCAGGGGCGCCAGCAGCGGCGCGCTCACCAGCGGCAGCGACACCATCAGCGCCAACGGCGGCAGCGCCGAGATCAACACCTCGAACTCCATCAGCACCAGCGGCGGGGGCACCCTCGTTGCGCTGTCGGCGCTGGCGCGCGCCGGCATGCAGAACGCGCCGTTGGTGATCTCGCACCAGGGCCAGCTGCCGGCGATCACGCTCTCGTTCAATGTCGCGCCGGAGTTCTCGCTGTCCGACGCGGTCGCCGCGATCCGCGCAGTCGAGGGGCAGGTGCAGTTGCCGGCGCGCATCCGCGCCGGCTTCGTCGGCAAGGCCGCGGAGTTCTCGGACTCGGTCGGCAACACGCTGCTGCTGATTCTCGCCGCGGTGGTGGTGATCTACATCGTGCTCGGCGTGCTCTACGAGAGCTACATCCACCCGCTGACGATACTTTCGACGCTGCCGCCGGCCGGCGTCGGCGCGCTGCTGGCGCTGTGGCTGGCGGACCTGCCGCTGTCGATCGACGGCATCGTCGGCATCATCCTGCTGATCGGCATCGTCAAGAAGAACGCGATCATGATGATCGACTTCGCGATCGAAGCGCAGCGCAGCGGCCTGGCCGCGCCCGACGCCATCCGCCGCGCCTGCCTGCTGCGTTTCCGCCCGATCATGATGACGACGATGGCGGCCCTGCTCGGCGCCCTGCCGCTGGCGCTGGGCAGCGGCATCGGCAGCGAGTTGCGCCGGCCGCTGGGCATCGCCATCGTCGGCGGGCTGCTGCTGTCGCAGCTGGTGACGCTCTACACCACGCCGGTGATCTATCTGTACTTCGAGCGGCTCGGCGCCTGGTGGCAGGCGCGCCGCGGCCTGCGGGCGGTGGAGGCGGCAACGTGAGCAGCGCTGCGGCTTCGAAGCGCGGCCCGAGACTGCCGTGAGCGCCGAGGACGACGCGCCGGGCGACCGGCAGGAGCGGCTCAACGAGGCCCTGGGCAGCCTCTCGGCGCCCTTCATCCGGCGGCCCATCGGCACCTCGCTGCTGGCGCTGGGCCTGTTCGCGCTGGGCGCGGTGTGCTACTCGCTGCTGGGCGTGGCGGCGCTGCCGAACATGGAGTTCCCGGCGATCTTCGTGTCGGCCAGCCAGCCGGGCGCGGACGCGGGCACGATGGCCGCGACCGTGGCCTCGCCGCTGGAGCGGCATCTCGGGCAGATCGCGGGCCTGGACACGATGAATTCGCGCAGCAGCGAGGGCAGCACGGCGGTGTTCCTGATTTTCGAGATCGGGCGCGACGTGGACGACGCCGCGCGCGACGTGCAGGCGGCGATCAACGCGGCGGCGCCGGACCTGCCGGCGGGCCTGACCAGCGCGCCGAACTACTTCAAGCTCAATCCCAACAACGCGCCGGTACTGATCCTGGCGATGAGCTCGCAGACGCAGCCGCTGTACGAACTCTACAACCTCGCCGACACGCTGGTGGCGCAGCGCATCCGCCAGCTGCCGGGCGTGGCCGATGTCGAGCTGGCGGGCGGCGCGACGCCGGCGATCCGCGTCGATCTCGATCTGCGCGCACTCTACGCGCGCGGCCTGTCGACCGACGAGGTGCGCAATGCGCTCGCGGCCGCCAACGTCACCGCGCCGCAGGGCCTGCTCGACAACGGCGTGACGACGATGAGCATCGCCGCCAACGACGCGCTGCGCACCGCCGAGGAGTTCGCCGAGGCGGTGATCGCGATCCGCGGCGGCGTGCCGGTGCGCCTCAAGGACGTGGCACACGTGAGGCAGGGCGAGGAGGATCGCTATCAGGCCGCCTACTTCAACGAACGGCGCGCGATCCTGCTGCTGGTGCGCAAGCGGCCGGACGCGAACGTCGTCGCCACCGTCGATGCGGTCAAGGCGCTGGTGCCGGAGCTGAGTTCGTGGCTGCCGGCCGGCACGCAGCTGATCCCGTTCCAGGACCGCACGCCGACGATCCGCGCCTCGGTGGCGGAAGTGCAGCTCACGCTCATGATCAGCCTGACGCTGGTGGTGCTGACGATGCTGCTGTTCCTGCGCCGGCTGGCGCCGACGCTGATCGCCGGCGTCGCCGTGCCGCTGTCGCTGGCCGGCGCCTTCGTCGCCATGTATCTGCTGGGCTTCACGCTCGATACGTTTTCGCTGATGGCGCTGGTGATCGCGATCGGCTTCGTCGTCGACGACGCCATCGTCGTGATCGAGAACATCGTGCGCCATCTCGACCGCGGCCTGCCGCCGCTGCAGGCCACGCTGGTCGGCGCGCGCGAGATCGGCTTCACCGTGGTGTCGATCACGGCCTCGCTGATCGCCGTGTTCATTCCGCTGCTGTTCGCGGGCGGCTTCCTCGGCCGCATCTTCCAGGAATTTGCGCTCACGCTGGCCGCCGCGGTCGCGATCTCGGCGGTGGTGGCGCTCACCGTCACGCCTTCGCTGTGCGCGCGCTTCCTGCGCGCGCAGGCCACGCAGGCGCCGGACTCGGCGCTCGGCCGCCGCATCGAGGCCTTCCATGCCGGCATGCTCGGCGTCTACCGCCGCGCGCTCGACGCCTCGCTGCGGCGGCCCTGGCGCATGGCGCTGCTGCCGCTGCTGCTGCTGGGCCTGAGCATCTGGCTCGCGAGCCAAGTGCAGAAGGGCTTCTTTCCGCAGGAGGACACCGGCCAGCTGCAGGGCACGGTGCGCGCCGGCCCCGGCACTTCCTTCGAGGCCACGGCGCTGGGCCTGCAAAGCATCGTCGCGATCCTGCGGCGCGACCCGGCGGTCGAGAGCATCGGCTCGCGCGTCGGCGGCGGCCGCGGCTTCGGCGGCGGCTCGGCACAGTTGTACATCAATCTCAAGCCGCTCGGCGAAGGCCGCGAGGATTCGACCTTCGCGGTGATGCACCGGCTTGCGCGCGCCACCCGCGGCCTGGCCGGCTTCGACGTGCGATTGCGGCCGGTGCAGGATCTGGGCGGCGGCGGCG
>JBFMCQ010000087.1:0-14464 GCA_040754295.1 Pseudomonadota bacterium
GCGCGCTGGACGGCGCACGCCGCATCCACGCCGTCCACAGCCGGTTGCGCAGCAGCAGCTGCTCGCGGCGCCGGCGCTCGCGCTGCGCGGAGGGGAAGTGCAGGATCGTCAGCTCGGGCACATAGGCGAGCGACCAGCCGGCTGCGAGCAGGTCGAGCGCCAGCAGCTCCTCCTCGCCGCCGATGAAGAAACGCGGCGCGTAGCCGCCGGCGGCGAGGAAGGCGTCGCGCCGGACGGCGCTGGCGCCGGCGAGAAAGCCGAGCAGGCGCGGGCCCGGCAGGCCGGCACTCGGCAGCGGGCTGCGCGCCATGGCCGCGCACACTGGATCCTCGCGCCGATGTGCGCCGACGAGCACGCGGCCGCAGAGCACGGCGACGCTCGGGTAGCGATCGAGCAGCGCCTGCGCCCGCGCGAGCGAGCCGGCGGTCCAGATCGTATCGTCGTCGCTGAAGGCGATGTACGGCGTACGGGCCAGGCGCGCGCCTTCGTTGCGCGCGCAGGCGCCGAGGTTTCGCGGCAGCTGGAGCACGCGCACGCTGCGGAAGCTCGCGGCGATGCGGCGGCCGGCGCCATCCGCGGAGCCGTTGTCGACGACGATGATCGGCGGCCTTTCCGGCAGCGCCAGCGCGTGCTCGACGGTGCGCCGCAGCTCGTCGGCGCGATTGCACGAGAGGATCACCAGCGTGATGCGGGGCGGCTGCCGCACGAGTGTCAGCTTCCGCGCAGCGGTACGACGACCGGCCAGCAGCGCTCGGGCGCCATCGCGTCCGCGTGTCCCGGGCGGCCGGGCGTCGCCAGGCCGCGCAGCTGGCTGCGGTAGCAGGCGAGCGCGCTGCGCTTGCGCGCGCGCGCGGCCGCGTCGTCGCGCTCGACCGGTGCGCCGATGCGAACGCCGGCGCGGCGCAGCGCCGCGAGCGCCGCGTCCGTGGCATGCGGCAGCCGGCGGTAGAGGGCGTCTTCGTAGGCCAGCGTCTGCGCCGCCGCGGCGGCCCCGCGCGTGAGTGCGATCAGCGCGGCGTCGCGGGTGAGGATGTGGTCGCTGTGGAACAGGCCGAGCGGAAACGCCACTGTGTCCGCCGCCGTCGTCGTCAGAATCCCGCCGAGCGCATCGGCGACGCGCTCGGCGTCCGCCGCGACGCCGTACTGCGCGTCGCAGAACGGCAGGCGCAGCGCGCGGCAGCCGAGCAGCGCGAGCGCGGCGTCGTCCTCGGCTCTGCGCGCGTCCAGCGCCGCGCGCGAGCTGGAGAAGCCGCAGTCGGCATCCCAGCCGGTGACGCCTTCGAAGCCGTCCGGTATCCCGGCGAAGACGGTGACGACGACGGCCCCGGCCTGCATCACCAGCCATTGGCCGCAGGCGAGCACGGCGTCGTCGAAATGCGGGGAGACGAGCAGCAGGCGCCGGCCGGGCATCAGGCCACGGCCTCGCAGTCGATCCAAGCGGCGCGGGCGAAGGGTCCGCAGCCGAGATCGAGCAGCCGCGCCGCGGAGCGCGCCGCCCGCCCGAGCGCGGGAACCGACCCCGGCGGACGTCCGGGAGCGCGCATCAGAACGTGCCCGCGTACACGGCGCAGCCGCGGCACACCGCCGGCGGTGCGGCGGACGCGAGCCGGCGGCGGAACTCGCGATAGGCCGCGCCGTTCCAGACGCTGTCGAGGTCGTCGCGCGCGAGATCGCCCAGGCGCACGCGGTCCGGTGTGCCGACCATGCAGCACGGCATCGCGTCGCCGGCATAGCTCACGTAGGGTCCGTGCCACGGCCAGCTGCAGCGGCCGCGGCCGGCGGCCGGCGGCGGGTAGGCCTGCGGCTGCAGCCGCGGGACGCGCAGCTTGACGCCCAGACGCGCGCCCAGCGCGCGCACTTCATCGAGGACCGCGGCGACGCGCCGGGGGTCTTCGTTGACGAGCGTCTCGCGCTCGACGAAGTCGCGCATCGGCCGGTATTGCGCCGGCAGGCTCTCCTCGCTGAAGTCGTGACACAGGTGCTGCAGATACAGCCATTCGACGCCGAGCCTGTGCGCCAGGCGCACCAGCTCGGGCAGCTCCGCGAGATTGCGCCGCATCGTCACCGCGACCAGCGAGATCTCCGGGCCGCCGCCGTTGTGCGCCCGGACATTGAGCAGCCGCCGCAGATTGCGCAGCACGCGGCCGAAGCGGGCGCGCACGCGCACGTACTCGAAGGTGTCCGGCGTTGCGCCGTCGAGCGAGACGTATATCGCGTGCAGGCCGCTATCGACGCATTCGCGCGCGCGCCGCTCGGTCAGCAGCGTCAGATTCGAGTTCGTCGACACACGGATGCCGCGATCCGCCGCATAGCGCACCATCTCGAAGAAGCGCGGATGCATCAGCGGCTCGCCGAGGCCCTGCAGGTGCAGCTCCTCGAGCCCGCGCGCCTGGTCGATCAGGCGCGTGAACAGATTGAAGTCGATGAACGCCGCCGGTCCGGGCGGCAGGCCGTCGCGTCTGAACTGGATCGCGCACATGCGGCAGCGCAGATTGCATTGGCCGACCGGCTCGATCTGCATGTATGCGGGCGGCGCGGCGAGCTCGACGTCCATGCGCGCGACCGAGGCGGATGGCTTGAGCCCGACCTACATCCGGCGCAGGCCGGCGTTGGCCGGTCCCTGCAGCGCCTCGCCGTCGCAGGCGAAGCGCGAGCCGTGCACCGGGCAGTCCCAGGTGCGCTCCAGCGGGTTCCAGCGCACCACGCCGCCGAGATGCGGGCATACGGCGGAGCACACGTGCAGTGCGCCGTCGTCGTCGCGGTAGACCGCGCGCAGCGCGAGGCCGCGACGCACGACGGCGCCGCCGCCCGGCGCGATCGCATCCTCGGAGGCGGCGTCGCCGTGCTGCAGCCAGCGTCCGTAAGCGGCGGTGTTGGTCAGGTTCTCCTGCGTGCACAGCCGCAGCGTGCGCGGCGGCAGGCGCGCCGGATCGTAGGCGGGCGACCACGGGCTGCTGAGGCCGGCGATCAGCTTGGCCAGCAGCAGGCCGGCGATCGTGCCATGGGTCATGCCCATCCCCGAGTCGCCGGTAGCGACGAAGACATTGCGCTGACCGGGACTGTGGCCGATATACGCCAGGCCATCGAGCGTCTCGACCACCTGACCGCTCCAGCGCGCGAGCACCGGCCCGGCACCGGGAAAGCGCTCGCGCGCCCAGGCCTCCAGGCGCGCGAAGCGTTGTCCGGCGTCGCCGTTCGCGCGTCCGGTGTAATGGTCCTCGCCGCCGACGAGCAGCGCGCGCACGCCGTCGTGCTCGCCGATGCGCACGTAGTGATACGGCTCCTCGGTATCCCAGAACAGCGCTTCGGGCAGCTGCGGCGGCGGCTGCAGGGCGACGACATAGGTGATGTGCGGGAACTCGCGCGCGGGCAGCGTCACGCGGTTGTTGATCGGCGCGTTGGTGGCGACGACGACGGCGCCGGCTTCGAAGCGCACGCCGTCGTCGGTAACGACGGCGGCCGGCGTACCCTCGCAGACCTCGGCGACGCGGGTGCCGGTCAGCAGTGTCGCGCCGGCCGCCGAGATACGCTGCGCGAGCCCGTCCATGTAGGCCATCGGGTCGAACTGGGCCTGGTGGTGAAAGCACAGGCACGGGCCCGAGTCATACCCGGGCAGCGGCGCACGGTCGACGCGCTCCACGGCGAGGCCGGCGCGCCGCGCGGCGTCTTCCTCTTCGGCGAGGAAGGCGACGGTGTCGGGCGCATGCGCCAGCAGGTACGCGTCGCTGCGCCGGAACGCGCAGTCGAGGCCCTCATGTGCGATCGTCGCCTCGATCGTGTCGATCGCCGCGGCGTGGCTGAGCGCCGCCAGCTTTGCGATCTCGGAGCCGCGCAGCTTCTCGAGCGTGCTGAAGCGGTCGTCGAGTGCGCTGGCGAGATGCGCGGTCGTGCGTGCGGTCTGCCCGGAGGCGACCGGCCCGTCGTCGACGACGAGGACGCGGCGGCCGGCCCGCGTCAGCTGGTAGGCCGTCGACAGTCCGGCGATTCCGGCGCCGACGACGCAGACGTCGAACGGCCCGTGCGGCATGCCGCGGCTCGGATGGCCGGTGTCGGCGTCCGGGTGGCGCCAGAACGCGCGCGTCGCGTAGCCGCTCACTGCCGCCTCAATGCTGCAGCCCGACCGACGACGCCTGCCGCTCCAGGCTCTGCAGGTCCTGCGCCGGCGCTGTGCCGCCGCGGCCGACGCGGATGCGGTTGTCGATCTCGAGCACGCCGAGCGCATCGTCGCAGATGTCCTCGATGCGGTACTTCATCCAGCGCTGCGGCACGGTGCCTTCGAGCTGCACGGTGCCGCCTCTGACCTCGACGCCGACGTCGCCGACGTCGACGTCGTCGGCGTAGTGCAGGCGCCCGCAGATGTCGTCGCGGATGCGCTCGTCGGAGCGCGTATAGCCCTTCGGTCCGCGCCGCTCGCGGCGCGACACTGCGGCCGGCGCGCCGGCGGCGCGGCTTGCCGCCTGGTAGCGCCGGCGGTCCGACTCGTCGACGACGCCGCCGTAGCCGAAGCGGTCACTGTCGTGCGCTGCCGGTTGCGCTCGGTCCGGACGCTCCGCTGCGGCGGCGCTGGTCGTCTGATCGTCCCGCTGCGGCCAGTCCTCGCCGAAGTCTTGCGGATCCAGATGCATCATCGTCGAGCCGCTACCGGCGCCGCTCATGCGCCGGCCGCGGCCGCTGCCGAGCGGATAGCCGCGCTCCTGCAGCAGCTCCCGATCGGTCGGCGGGTAGCGCGGATACATGGGCTTTCGGGCCATTGCCTGCTCCTCGTGCTCAGTGCTCGCGCTGCGCCGGCGTATCCGCGCCCTGCACGCCTTCGCCCTCCGGCTGGTCCTGCCAGCGCGGGCCGGCGCGGTTGATGCGGATGCGGTTGTCGATCTCGAGCACGCCGAGCGCGTCGTCGCAGATGTCTTCGATCCGGTATTTCATCCAGCGCTCCGGCACGCGGCCTTCGAGCTTCACCGTGCCGCCGTTGACATCGACGCTGACGTCGCTGACGTCGACGTCGTCGGCGTGATACAGCCGCTCGCAGACGTCCTCCCAGATGCGCTGGTCGGAGCGTGCGTAGCCTTTCGGTCCCTGGCGCGCGTAGCGCCCGCGCCGCGCCTGCCACGGGTTGCCGGTCGTGCCGCCGCGACCTCCCTGCGAGGCGTCGCCGCGCCACGCACCTTCGGCGCCGTAGTCGTCCATCGCAGCGTAGCCGCCGGCCATGTCGTAGCCGCCGCCGCTGCCGCGCCCGCCTTCGCCGCCCCAGCGGCGGTAGTCGGATTCGTCGATCGAGCCGCCGTATCCGGCCTGGCCGGCGCCGCCGAGGTTCCAGGCGCGCGCGCGGCGGTAGCTGTCGGCGCCTGCGGGCTCGCCGTAGTCGGCGCCGAAGCGGCCTTCGGGCGCGTACGACTCGGGGCCGCGGCTCATCTCGCGGCGATAGCTGGTCGCCTCGGGATAGCCGTAGCGGTCCTCGTCCCAGTCGTGCTGCAGGCGCCACGCGTCGGCGCGCCCCGCGCTGCGTTGCGTCTGGCCGCGCCCGGGCATGGCGCCGCTGCGCCCGCCGGGGAAGCCCTCCGCGGCTTCGTCGTCGTAATCCCAGAGGCGGCTGCGGTCGTCGCGCAGTCTGCGCTCGTCGTCCCCGCCATGGCCGCGCGGGCGCGGCGGGCTCGTTTGCTGCCTGGTGGGCATCTCTTGGACCTCGCGTTCGTTCGATTCACCGTGATCGAGCAACCGGCATGCCCGTCCCCCGGCGTCCGCGAAACGGCCGCGCGTTTGGGTGCAGATTTCACTCCGCGCGTGCATTGCGTCGGCGTATCGCAAGCCTCGCCGCCGCGGCGACGAGCTCGCGCGACTCCACCGGCTTGACCAGATGCAGCTGAAAGCCGGCGAGCAGCGCGCGCACGCGGGCATCGACGCCGGCGAAGCCGGTCAGGGCGATCGCCGGAAGACGGCGGTCGAGCGGTGTGCCGCGCTGCGCCTCGAGGCTGCGCACCGCGTGCAGCAGCGCGTAGCCGTCGTCGTCGTCGCGCAGCGCGATGTCGCAGATCAGCAGCCCCGGCCAATCGTCGTCGCCACGCGCACGCAGGCGCTCGGTGACTTCCGCGCTCGACTCGGCCTGCTCCACTTCACCGCCGAAGGCGGACAGCACCGCGGAGAGCACCTCGCGTGCATCGGCATCGTCGTCGACGACGAGCAGCCGCGTTCCGGCGAGCGCGTTACCGGCGAGCTGCATGCTGCGCGCCGCCGCCGGCGGGGAAACGGCGCGCAGCGGCAGCTCGATGTGGTACGCCGGTACGCCGTCGCGGCCGTTCCTGATCTCGAAGCGGCCCTTGTTCGCCTCGATCGCGCTGCGGATGCGCAGCGGGTCGGGCGGCGTGGGGCAGAGCGGTGTGCGCGCGTCCTCGTCGACCGGCGGCGGCGTCTGTGCGCGCGCACCGGTGATGACAACGAGGGCCTGCGGACCGCTGCGCTCCAGGCGCAGCTCCAGGCGCCCGCCCGGGCCGCACAGGTCGGCGGCATGCGTCGTCAGCTCCCACAGCGCCTGCTGCAGCACCGTCGGATCGCCGTTGACGCGTGCACTGTCGGGATCGATGGCCGTGAACAGCGTGATGCGGCGCGCGTCGAGCTCGGCGCGTAGCGTGTCGACGTCACCGGCAAGCACCGCGGCGAGATTGATCGGATGCACCGCGAGCTTCTGCTCGGTGCGCTCCAGATCGCCCTGCTTCTGCTGCAGCGCCCACATCTGCGCATAAACGCCCTGCTGCGCGATCAGGGCGTCGTGACGTCCGCGCTCGACGATGTGGCCGCGCTCCAGCACGAGGATCTCGTCGGCGTCGACGACCGTCGACAGCCGGTGCGCGATGATCAGCGTCGTGCGGTCGCGCGAAATGCGGTCCAGCTCCGACTGGATCGCGCGTTCCGAGCGTGTGTCGAGCGCGGACGTCGCTTCGTCGAGGATCAGGATCGGCGGGTCCTTGAGGATCGCGCGCGCGATCGCGATCCGCTGCTTCTCGCCGCCGGAAAGCTTGAGCCCGCGCTCGCCGACGCGAGCCTCGTACTGCTCCGGCAACCCCATGATGAACTCGTGCACGTGCGCCGCCTGCGCCGCGGCGATGACGTCGGCCATCGTCGCGCCGGGACGGCTGTAACCGATGTTGTAGGCGATCGTGTCGTTGAACAGCACGGTGTCCTGCGGAACGATGCCGATGCTGGCGCGCAGCGACTGCTGCGAGACGCCGCGGATGTCATGGCCGTCGACCGTGATGCGCCCGCCGACCGGGTCGTAGAAGCGCAGCAGCAGGCGGGCGATCGTCGACTTGCCCGAGCCGCTGCCGCCGACGACGGCCACCGTGCCGCCGGGCGGAATCGTGAAGCTCACGTCCCACAGCACCTGGCGCGCCGGGTCGTAGCCGAACTGCACCGAGTCGAACTGCACCTGCCCGCGCTCGACGACGAGCGCGGGCACGTTCTTCGCCTCGACGATCTCCGGCGGCACGTCGAGCAGGCGAAACATGCGCTCCGAGTTCACCAGCGCATCGCGCGCCTCGCGAAACACGAAACCCAGCGTGTTCAGCGGCAGGCAGATCTGGATCACGTAGGCGTTGATCAGCACCAGGTCGCCGACGGTGAGTGCGCCTTCGAGCACGCGCTGGCCGGCGAGCAGCATGACCGCGGCGACGCCGATGGCGATCACCGTGCTCTGCGAGACGTGCAGGCGCGACAGCGCCCACTGCATGCGCAGGCCGACGTCGCGGCGCTTCACCAGGACGTCGCCGAGCTGGTGCGACTCATAGCCCTCGTTGGCATGCGCCTTGACCGTCTCGTAGTTGAGCAGGCTGTCGACCAGACGGTTGTTGGCCGAATTGTCGAGCTCGTTGCGCTCGCGCTGCAGCCGCACGCGCTTTTCGGTGAGCACCGCGGTCACGATGCTGTAGCCGATGAAGGTGCCGAGGATGATCACCGTGAACGCGACCGGGTAGGCGACCGCCATGATGATGAGGATCGCGCCGATTTCGACGATGGTCGGCACGATCGTCATCACCGACGTCGTCAGCAGATAGCCGGCCGCGGTCGTGCCCCGCTCGACGTCGCGCACGACGGCGCCGGTCTGACGACCGATGTGAAAGCGCGCGCCGAGCCGGTGCAGATGATCGAAGACCCGGCGCATCAGATCGGCGACCGTCTGCTGCGTGACGCGCGCGAACACGAGGTCGCGCAGCTCGCCGAAGATGCCGCCGAGCAGGCGCAGCACCGCGTACAGCAGCAGCGCGAACACCGGCAGAACGGCCAGCGTCTCCGGCGAGCTGAACTGGTCGACGATGCGCTTGAGCGCCCACGGCACCGCGACGAACGCGAGCTTGCTGGCGAGCAGCAGCAGCAGCGTCAACGCGACGCGGCGGCGAAACGGCCACAGCGCCTGCGCCAGCGTCGCCAGCGTGCGTGCCGACGTCGGCGCGCCCGCCGTTGCGGCGGTATCGGCCCTCATCGTGGCGCGGCGCGAGGCAAAGGCCGCCGGCGCCGCTTTGCTGCCGGGTGTCGGCTACATCCAGTACGGCGGCGTGTCGTAGTACTCGTAGACCGACTGCGCGAAGCGCGAGTCCGCCATCGCCGGCCAGTGGTCCTTGTCGAAGCCGGGCGCGTTCTTCAGGCGCTCCTTGTCGATGTCGAGCACGAAGCGGTGATTGTCGGCGTCGAGCACGAGCGCGTCCCAGGGGATCGCGAACAGCTTGTCGCCGAGGCCCATGACGCCGCCGCTCGACAGCACCGCGTATGCAATGCGTCCGTTGGGGACGTCGATCATGATGTCGCGGATCTTGCCGAGATGATCGCCCGCGGCATTGACGACGCGATCGCCCTCGAGCGTATCCGCCGCCATGATCTCCGGACCGGGTCCGCTGGTGTTCTCTTCGCCGCCGATGATCGGCGTCGTGCCGGTGGTGTTGGCCATGTCGTGCTCCTTGCAGGAATGGAAAGGGGTGCGCTAGGCGCGCGGCATTGGGCGAGCAAGGGGCGTACCTGTCGTGCTTTTTCGCTATGCCAACGAAGAGGCACGGACGCCCGAAGGCAAGGCGCCACTCGTCGTCACCGCCGCCAACACCTCGCACCAGTCGCGCACGAAGCGCTCGATGCCGAATCGCGCCTGCGCCGTCGCCCGCGCCTGCGCACCCCAGCGCAGCGCCAGGGCACGGTCGGCCGACAGCTGCCGCATGACCTCGGCCAGCTGCTGCGGGTCGGTCGCGAGCCAGCCGTTGCGGCCGTTTTCGATCACGCTGACCAGCTCGGTCGTCGCCAGGCCGAGCACCGGCATGCCGAGCAGCATCGCCTCGACCACCGACAGCCCGAGGCTGGTCCAGCGAATCGGGTTGAGCAAATAGCGGTATTCGGCGATGAACGCCGGCAGCTCGGCGTGCGCGATCTCGCCGAGCCCGCCGGGCATCGACTCGGAATCCATGCCGATCAGCCGCAGCGGCGCCTGGCGCTGCAGCTCGCAGTAGACGTCGGCGCCGAGGCGGCGGCCGCGCCGCTGCAGATGATTGATCACGGCAATGCCTTCGCTGCGCCGCGCGCTGCAGCGGATGTCGGCAGGCACGATCGCCGCGTGCTCGACGACGCGGGCGGGTATCTCTCCACTGTCCCACATCAGCGCGTTGAACGGCGTGACGTGCACCAGCAGCGAAACACCTTCGGCCCAGTGGCGCGTGCAGCTTGGATGCGCCTGCGGCGGATCGTGCTCGAGGTAGACGCTCGGCAGCTCGCGCTGCGCCGGCGCGAGCAGCGTGTGACGGTCGGTTTCCCAGTGGCGGCGCGACTGGTAGAGCACGCAGTCGACCTGCGCTTCCGGCACCTGGCTCTCCGGTATCTCGCGCACGTTCGCGCCCCACGGAAAACCGGGCGTGCGGCCGGCGTAACCCGGCGGATGCCCGTCGCGCGTCACCAGCCACCACTCGCAGGGGACCTGCGACAGATAGAACATGTAGTTGCCGTGGACCTGCCAGGTCAGCACGCGCAACGGCGGGCAGTCACGCGGCACGGATCTGCAGCTCCTCGAGCAGGCGGCGGACGCCGGCGAGCGCGTGGACGCTGCCGATCTCCAGCGCGCAGACGTGGCCGTGCGGGCAGTCGTCGAAGGCGCACGGCCGGCACGGCGGATGCGCGGCGAGCACGCGGTGCCGCGTGCGGTCCCCGGGCGCCCAGCGCCGCACATCGCTGCCACAGGAGACGACCAGGCTGGGCGTTGCCAGCGCGGCGGCGATGTGCGAGACGCCGGTGTCGTTGCAGACCAGCCCGGCGGCACCGTCGATCAATGCCGCGAGCGTGCCGAGATCGGTGCAGCCGGCGAGGTCGACCACCGGCGGATCCGGCGGCGCCCATGGCGGCGGGCGCAGCGCGTCGGCGAGTCCGGCCGTGAGCTCCGCTTCGCCGGCGCAGCCGGTCAGCACGAGCGGCCAGCCGTCCGCGCGCAGCGCGCCGGCGACGGCGGCGAAGCGCGTCAGCGGCCAGCGGCGCGAGCGCAGGCGCGCGCCGGGATGCACGCACAGATAGGGGCCGCGCACGCCGCGCGCGCTCAACAGTGCGGCGGCGGCCTCGCGATCGTTGTCGCGCAGCGGGAACTCGAGCGCTTCGCTGTGCCTGCCGGCACCGAGGTGCTCCGCCAGTCGCAGCCAGCGCCGGATCTCGGATTCGTCGTCCTGCCACGGCAGATACCAGGGACCGGGCGCAGGCGTGTCCGGCGGGTGGAATCCGCCGTGCATGCGCGCGCCGAGCGCGCCGACGATCGCGTTGCTGCGGCTGCCGTCGCCGTGCATCTGCAGCGCGAGATCGAAACGCCGTGCGCGCAGCGGCGCGAGGAACGCTTCCATCTCCGCGCTCCCGGGCGCCGGCAAGGCTTCGCCGAACGGGTATTCGACGAAAGCGTCGACGAGCAGCCCGAAGCGATCGACGAAGGCGCGCGCCCACGGCAGGCCGATCAGCGTGATCCGTGCCGACGGTGCGGCGGCGCGCAGGGCACGCAGTGCCGGCACCGCGCACAACAGATCGCCCAGATTGAGCGCGCGCAGCACGGCGATGCGCGCCGCACTGCGCAGCGGCGGCAGCGGAGTCTGCGCGCTCACAGCAGCAGCACCCGGAAGCGCAGCCAGCCGACGATGCGCCAGAACACCGCGAGCGGCGGAATCGCGATCGACGTGACCAGCAGGTCGGCGACGTGCCACGGCGCGAGCGAGGTGCCGCGCAAGCGTTTCAAGAAGAACAGCAGCGTCAGCAGCGCCCACGCGCCGAGCGCGACCGCTGCGGCCGTCGACCGGCCGACCAGGGCCGCCGCGGCCGCTGCGACCAGCAGTCCGACGATGGCGTAATAGCCCCAGCGCGGCCGCGCGCGGATGCGGCGCCGATACAGCTCCGGGTGCTTGCGGTAGAGCAGGGCATCGAAAAGCACCTTGCGCTGCTGGCGCAGGCTCACGCCCCAGCCTGCCGGCCGTACCGGGTGCACGACCACGGCGGTGTCGACGCGCTTGACCGGCAGGCTGCATTCGAGCAGGCGGAAATGCAGGTCGGAGTCCTCGCGCCAGGCGCTGGTGAAGCGCTCGTCGAAGCCTTCGAGCGCGGCCAGATCGCTGCGGCGGACGAAGCAGTTCGCGGTCGCGAACTCGGCGTGCTGCAGCTGCGCGGCGTCACGCTCGTAGTCGGTCGGCCGCTGCGGCAGCGGCACGACGATGCGCCCGGCGACGGCGGCGACCTCCGGCGTCAGCGCGCGCAGGCCTTCCGCGAGCCAGGCCGGGTTGGCGATGGTGTCGTCGTCGGTGAAGGCGATCACCTCGCCGGACGCCGCGCGCCAGCCGCGGTTGCGCGCCGCAGCCGGTCCGCGACGCGCGGCCGGCGCCAGGTAGCGCAGCACCGGCAGGCCGTGCGTCTGCGCCTGCAGCTGCTGGACGGTCTGCCGCGTGCGCGGGTCGCTGCCGTCGTCGACGACGACGATCTCGTACGCGGTCGGATCGAGATCCTGCGTCAGCAGCGCAGCGAGACTGCGGCGCAGCAGCTCGGGACGGTCGCGCGTGGCGACGACCACCGACAGCGCGAGCGTGCGTGGCCCGGTCATGACGCCGCCTCCGCTGCCGGCTTCTCGACCAGGAACGGCCCGATCGCCAGCGCATCGAGCGGCGAAGTCCAGAACGTCTCGAGCGCGTCACGCGGCGTGCACACGATCGGCCGGCCGCGCGTGTTGAACGAGGTGTTGACCAGCACCGGCACGCCGGTCAGCTCGCCGAAGGCCGTCAGCACGTCGTGGTACAGCGGGTTGCTGTCGCGCGCGACGGTCTGCACCCGCGCCGTGCCGTCGACGTGGCGCACCGCGGGAATGCGCGCGCTGCGCTCCGGATCGACGTCGAACACGAACAGCATGAACGGCGCCGGGAACACCTCTCGCGCCCGGGCCGCGCACGCCCGGGACGCGTCGCGCAGTGTCTGCCGCGGCCGGAACCAGTCCGCTGCATGGGACTCCGGCACCGCCGGCGCCACCGGGCGGAAGTCCTCGCGGTCCTTCAGCTCGTTGAGGCGCTGCTGCATCGTCGCCGACAGCGGCGACGCCAGAATCGAGCGTGCGCCGAGCGCACGCGGACCGAATTCCATGCGTCCCTGGTACCAGCCGACGATGCGGTCCTGCGCGAGCAGCTGCGCGGCTGCGCGTGCCAGATCGCGCGGGCGGCGGTAGGGCAGCTTGGCCCAGCGCAGCAGCCGCTCGATCTCGTCCTCGCCGTAGGCCGGCCCCAGATAGGCATGCCGCATGACCCAGCGCTTGCGCTGCGGCTCGCGCTCCCGCTCGGTCCAGTCGACCCACAGCGCCGCGCCGAGCGCGGTGCCGGCATCGCCGGCGGCCGGCTGCACCCAGACCGCGTCGAACGGGCCTTCGTCGCGCAGACGCGCGTTCATCACACAGTTGAGCGCCACGCCGCCGGCCATCGCCAGGTGCCTGCAGCCGCAGGCGCCGTGCAGCCAGCGGACGATTTCCAGTGCCGTCGACTCGAGCACCTTCTGCAGCGACGCCGCGACGTCGCAGTGCTCGGCCTCCACGGCCGTGCCGCGACGGCGCGGCGGACCGAGCAGCGCTTTCAGATCCGGCCGCTCGACCGTGTAGCTGCCGTCCGTGCCGACGCGGACAATGTCGCGGAACAGATCGAGGTAGCGCGGCGTGCCGTACGAAGCCAGGGCCATCACCTTGTATTCGTCGCTGCTGTGCAGGAAGCCGAGCCAGGCGGTGACGTCTTCGTAGAGCAGGCCCAGCGAGTGCGGCAGGTCGACCTGGCGCAGGCGCCGGTAGCGGCCGTCGCGGAATACGCCGCTGCTGGTCGTCGCGCGCTCGCCGCGGCCGTCCATCGTCAGCACTGCGCAGTCCGCGAACGGCGCGGCAAGGAACGCGCTCGCTTCGTGTGCCAGGTGGTGCTCGACGTAGCGCCAGCGCTGGCGGATGTGCTCCGGGTCGACGCCGCGCAGGCGCTCCTGCAAGTGATGCGGCGCGCCGGACGCGAGCTGGCGCGGCGCGTTGACGACATAGGACAGGAACAGTGGATCCCACGGCGAGCGGTCCGCAGCCGCCGCGCGCATGCGCGACGGCTCCAGCGGCAGCTCGATCGTCTCCGGCAGACCCTGCAGCGCCGGGATCACCGCCGTAGCGGCCCCGGTGCTGCGGCCGGGCGGCGCGGCGCCCGTCGCCGGCGCCGCGTCGGCGAGCAGCTGCGGGTCGAAGGCATAGGCGTGACGGTCGACGTCGGCGAGCGTCGCCCCGGCCTCGCGCAGACAGTAGTCGATCGCGTGGAACGGCAGCTGCCAGGTCGTGAACGGCAGCGGCCGCTTGCCGTGCTTGATGCCGGTGAAGCGCTCTTCCTCGGCGGCGGCGATCACCTCGCCGTCGCGGACCAGCGCTGCGGAACAGTCGTGGAAGGCGGCGTTGATGCCGAGCGTGATCATAGGACGACCTCCGGATCGGGCGTGGCGGTGGGCTGCGCCGGAGCGGGCATCGCACCGACCTCCGCCAGCAGGGCGGCGGTCGCATCGACGACGTCCTGCGGCGCGACGCCGCGCAGACACTGGTGATGCCCCTCGGGGCAGACGCTGCGGTAGCAGTTGCGGCACGGCACGTCGTGCGACAGCACGCGATGCGGCACCTGCCACGGCGTGTGCTGCAGATTGGTCAGCGCGTACAGATCGACGACCGGGGTGCCCAGCGCGGCGGCCAGATGGACCGGCGCCGTGTTGTTCGAAACCAGCACGGCCGCCGATTCGATCGCGGCTCCGTAGTCGCCGATCGTCAGTCCGCCGGCGAGCGTGCGCGCCGGAACCCCGGCGCGCGCGCGGATTTCCTCGACGAGGCCGGCCTCGTCGGCGTCGCCGCCGATGACGATCGGCAGGCCCAGCCGCTGCCACAGCCCGCGCACCGCCTCGGCGAACGCCTCCGCCGGGTAGCGCCGCGACGGCGCGGTCGCGCCCGGAT
>JBFMCQ010000088.1:0-14103 GCA_040754295.1 Pseudomonadota bacterium
CCCGCCCGTAGACGGGCCGTACGGGAGAGAGCCGCGCCGGCGACAACGCCCACACAGGATCAGCGGATGATGTCGTAGGAGTAGTCGGTCTTCGCCGGGATGATGGTGTTGGCGTCCAGCGCCTCGAAGAACTCGTCGAGGAAGGTCACCAGCAGGCGCATCGCACCCTCATAACCCCAGGTCGGATAGACGTGGTAGTGGTGGCGATCGAAGATCGGGAACACCAGACGGATCAGCGGCGTGCCCGTATCACGCTCAAGATACTTGCCGTAGGTGTTGCCGATGAGGAAATCGACCGGCTCGGTGAACAGCAGCGAGCGCATGTGCCAGAGGTCGCGCTTGGGATAGACCTTGCACTCCTTGCCGTAGGGCGAGGCGTCGAACAGCGCCTGGACCTTGGCCGCCCAATCCTCGGTGCCGTTGGTCGCGAGCACGTGCGCGGGCTCGGCGCCGAGTTCGAGCAGGAACTGCGTGTAACCCAGCATCTGGTCGGGATCGCCGTACAGCGCGTAGCGCTTGCCGTGCAGATGCGCCTGGCTGTCGGCCATCGCGTCGACGAGGCGGCCGCGCTCCTTTTCGAGCTGCTCGGGGATCGGCTTGCCCGTCAGTCGCGAAATCTCCATGAGGAACCGGTCGGTTCCGGCCACGCCGCAGGGCGCATTGAGGACCACGACTTCCTGGCCGTGTTCGCGGATGAACTTGGCGGTCTTTTCGCAGCAGAACTCCTGGAAGACGATGGTCGCCTTGGCGTTGAGCGCCTTCTCGACCTGCTCCTTGGTCGTGCCGCCCTCGTACATGCGAAACTCGCCGTCCGTCGGCGTGTTCCAGACGTCGGAGGGATCGCAGAGGATCGTGTACTCGACGCCGAACAGCTCGAAGATGCGCTTGATCTCCTTCATGTTGCCGACGACGAAGCCGTCGAAGCCGCCGATGAAGTTGATCGATTCGTTGGGCTCGCGCTTGAGCGGCTCGGTGGTGCCGGCCTTGCCGTCCCAGAAGTGCTTGAGCACGCCGAGCAGCGCGTTGTCGTAGCCGGTGATGTGGCTGCCGACGAAGGCCGGCGTGTGCGCGAACGGCACGTCGAAATCGGCCGGCACGCTGCCCTTCTGCTTGGCGTTCTTGATGAACGCGTCGAGGTCGTCGCCGATGACTTCCGCCATGCAGGTCGTCGACACCGCGATCATCTCGGGCTTGTAGAGGTTGTAGGTGTTGGCGAGGCCGTCGATCATGTTGTTGAGGCCGCCGAACACCGCCGCGTCCTCGGTCATCGACGAGCTGACGCAGGACGTCGGCTCCTTGAAGTGCCGCGAGAAGTGCGAGCGGTAGTAGGCCACGCAGCCCTGCGAGCCGTGCACGAAGCTCAGGGTCTTGTGAAAGCCGTTGGCGACGTAGACGGCGCCCAGCGGCTGGCAGGCCTTCGCCGGATTCACCGTCAGCGAATCACGCGCGAAGTTCTTTTCCTTGTACTCGGCGGTCTTCGTCCACTCGACGATTTCCTTGATCTTCGCGTCCGGGTGGTTGAACTCGAAGTTTTCCTTCTTGTTGCGGAACAGCTCCTGGTACTCCGGCTCACGGAACAGCAGCTCGTGATCGAGAACCTTTTCGGCACTCTGCGGCATGACACTGGACTCCTATCGATGCATCCTGGTTCGCCGGGCGGGGAGCGCCGTCCTCGCGGCGGCGCTCCCTGCTCGCAGCATTCTTACGCGGCCTTCTTCCACGGCGCCTTGGCCAGCGACCAGACCGGCGAGCTGATCGCCATGTCCATGTCGCGCGCGAAGATCGCGAAGCCGTCGTAGCCGTGGTACGGACCCGAGTAGTCCCAGCTGTGCATCTGGCGGAACGGCACGCCCATCTTCTGGAACACGTACTTTTCCTTGATGCCCGAACCGACGAGGTCCGGCTGGATCTTCTCGACGAACTTCTCGAACTCGTAACCGGTCACGTCGTCGTAGATCAGCGTGCCGTCCTTGACGTAGTGCGTCGTGCGCTGGTAGTCGTCGTTGTGGCCGAACTCGTAGCCGGTGCCGACCACGTCCATGCCGAGGTCCTCGTAGGCGCCGATGACGTGGCGCGGGCGCAGGCCGCCGACGAACAGCATGACCTTCTTGCCCTGCAGGCGCGGCTTGTACTTGGCGATCACCGCGTCCATCAGCGGGCGATACTTGGCGATGACCTTCTCGGCATTGGCCTTGATGGTGTCGTCGAAGTGGCTGGCGATCTCGCGCAACGACTTCTCGATCATCGTCGGGCCGAAGAAGTTGTACTCGACCCAGGGCACACCGAACTTCTCTTCCATGTGCCGGCTGATGTAGTTCATCGAGCGGTAGCAGTGCAGCACGTTGAGCTTGGCCTTCGGCGTGTTCTCGAGCTCGGCGATCGTGCCGTCGCCCGACCACTGCGCGATCACGCGCAGGCCGATCTCTTCGAGCAGGATGCGGCTCGACCAGGCGTCGCCGCCGATGTTGTAGTCGCCGATGATGGCGACGTCGTACGGCGTGCTGACGAACTCCGGACGCTTGTTCGGATCGGCCTTGTCGAACACCCAGTCGCGGATCGAGTCGTTGGCGATGTGGTGGCCCAGCGACTGGCTCACGCCGCGAAAGCCCTCGCAGCGCACCGGCACGATGGTATGGCCGTTGTACTGCTTGTTCTTCTTCTTCGAGACCGCCTCGATGTCGTCGCCGATCAGGCCGATCGGGCATTCCGACTGGATCGAGATGCCCTTGTTCAGCGGGAACAGCTCCTGGATCTCGTCGATGATCTTCTCCAGCTTCTTGTCGCCGCCGAAGACGATGTCCTTCTCCTGGAAATCGGAGGTGAACTGCATGGTCACGAAGGTGTCGACGCCCGTGGTGCCGATGTAGTAGTTGCGGCGCGCGGCCCAGGAGTACTGGCCGCAGCCCACGGGCCCGTGGCTGATGTGGATCATGTCCTTGATCGGGCCCCAGACCACGCCCTTGGAGCCGGCGTAGGCGCAGCCGCGGATCGTCATCACGCCCGGCAGCGACTTGATGTTCGACTTGACGCCGCAGTCCGGCTTGCCTTCCTCGAACTGGCCGAGGTGCTTGGCGCGACGCTTGGCCATCTTTTCCGGATAGGCCTTGAGGACTTCGTCGATCAGCGCCTTGTTGGCCGCTTTCTGCTCTTCAACGGTGACGCTCATGTCTGTCTCCTGTTGGGATTCGAGAGTGGAGGGAGGAGAGTCGGGGCCCGGCGGGGAATGCCGGAGCCCGCAGCGGGCTCCGGCTCTCGACTCTCGACTCTCGTCTCAGGCCGCGACCGCAGCCTTGCCGACCTGCGTCTCGTCGATCTGCTTCATGATGCCGTGCTCCATCAGCAGGTCTTCGAGCTCATCCATCGTGATCGGCGTCGGGATCACGCCGTTGCCGGCGTTGGCGTGAATCTTCTGCGCCAGCGTGCGGTACTCGTTGGCCTGCTTGGATTCCGGGTCGTACTCGATGACCGTCATCCGACGCAGCTCGGCGTGCTGCACGATGTTGTCGCGCGGCACGAAGTGGATCAGCTTGGTCGACAGCTTCTTGGCCAGCGACTCGGCCAGTTCCAGCTCCTTGTCGGTCTGGCGCTCGTTGCAGACCAGACCGCCGAGGCGCACGCCGCCGGAGTTGGCATACTTGAGAATGCCCTTGGAGATGTTGTTGGCCGCGTACATGGCCATCATCTCGCCCGACATGACGATGTAGATTTCCTGCGCCTTGTTCTCGCGGATCGGCATCGCGAAGCCGCCGCAGACCACGTCGCCGAGCACGTCGTAGGACACGTAGTCGACACCGTCGTAGGCGCCGTTCTCCTCGAGGAAGTTGATCGAGGTGATGACGCCGCGGCCGGCGCAGCCGACGCCCGGCTCCGGACCGCCGGACTCGACGCAGCGGATGTCCTTGTAGCCGACCTTCATGACGTCGTCGATCTCGAGATCCTCGACCGAACCGGCCTCGGCGGCGAGCGAGAGGATGGTGTCCTGCGCCTTGCTGTGCAGGATCAGGCGGGTCGAATCCGCCTTCGGGTCACAACCGACGATGAGAATCTTCTGGCCCATCTCGGCCAGCGCCGCGAGCGTGTTCTGCGAAGTGGTCGACTTGCCGATACCGCCCTTGCCGTAAAACGCGATTTGTCTCAGAGAAGCCATTTTCAAACTCCTGAATTGCGGTTAGGTTTTCCGCAGCGCGCGGATGATTTCCCATCGCGAGCGCCGCACTGCCACCGGTCTGCAGCCCAAGGCCTTTTATAGGTCTTCGTCTTAAGCCACTCGTCGGCAAGACATCGCGGTGCAAGGCCCTTGGAGCAACGCGCGTGCCATCCGGCTGCATGCGCATTAGCAGCATGTATTCATTGGGTTTTATTTTCCTGTCGGGCATTTTTTGGCCGGCGATGAGATTGTCCGAAACCCGACAAAATCGCTGGCGATGTGACCTAGAGAACATCGCCGTGGGCGCGCCGCGCGCTGCGCACGCATCGATGTAAATCAGCCTGTTACGCAGTCGTGTCGTCCTGCCTGCGCAGCGGCCTGCGCAGCGGTATGAAGGTTGCGTCAGTGCCCTGTACGCACCGGGTACACACCGACCGAAATCCGCCATGCCGCAAGACACTCCCACTGCCGGCGCCGCGCTCACGCACTACGCGCGTCTGGGCGGACATATCGCCGTCGAACACCTCGTAGAAGAGTTCTATGCGCGCATGGACCGGCTGCCCGAGGCACGCGGGATCCGCGCGCTGCACCCGCCCGATCTCGCGCCGGTCAAGGCCGTGCTCGTGCGTTATCTGTGCGAGTGGCTCGGCGGCCCGCCGCTGTACTCGACCGAGCGCGGCCACCCTCGCCTGCGCCGCCGGCACCTGCCTTTTCCGATCGGCATCGCCGAGCGCGACGCCTGGATGGCCTGCATGCGCGGCGCGCTCGCCAGCGTCTGCGTCGATCCGGACCTGCGCGAAACCCTCACGCAGGCTTTTTTCCGCACCGCCGATTTCATCCGCAACACCGACACCTCCACCGGCAGCACCACCACAGGAACACCCGCATGAGCGTCTTTTCCGATTCCGCACTGGCAAGCCTCGAGGCCGAGGGCCGCTTGTTCAATCCCGTGTTCAGGGGCAAGACCGGCGTCGCCGGCCGCTACGGCTTCCGCGGCGAAATCGCGCTCAGGTTCGCGCCGAGGCTGGCCGACGAGGCGCGTCCGCCGGAGATCCTCGCCGAACAGGTCATGGTGATCGCCGAAGCCGGCAAGCCGACGATTCCCTTCCTCGCCTGCTACCTGCTGTCGTTCGAGTACCTCAAACCGCTGGTCGAGGCACTCGGTGACGCGATCGACGAGAACGGCAAGTACTTCCTGTTCTGCAACAACATCGATCTGTCGGCGCGCTACACGGTGCCCTACGGCGGCGCGAGCTTCCACGTGCTGCCGATCGACGAAGCGACCGCGTACAACGAACTGCTGGAACTGCTCTACATCGAGCGCAACGATCTCAAGAAGCTCGACACCGGTGCCAAGCTCGACGCGATCTACCAGGCCGCGCAGGGCTACACGACGAGGTTTCCGGAGATCTCGTACGAGCAAGGCCTCGAGCGGATGGGTCCGGTGCGCAACCCGAACGAGAACCGGCCGGTCTGATGGATGCCGGCCGCCGTATCCTCGGCAGCGCCGCCTCGCCGGTAAGGGCTGCAAGGATGCTCGACCGGTCCGCCAACCGGGACGAGCGTCGATCGTGTCATCGAGGTCGCCATGGCTGCGGCGACGCTCAACCGAACCGGAACCCCGAGGTGGCGATGCCCCAGACGTGACCGGCGAACACGCGCCGCCCCGCGTCGCCGCCGGCTGCGCCGGCCGCCACCATCAGCGGCAGCAGGTGTTCCTCGCGCGGATGCGCCTGACGCGCGCACGGCGCGCGCTCCCAGGCCTGCAGGCGCGCAGCGCGTTCGGCGGCATCCGGCAGTTCGACCGTCTGCGCGAGCCAGGCGTCGAACTCGGCCGCGGCGCGCTCGCCGGCGCCGCCGAAGCCGCGCATGTTGTGGTAGCTGTAGCCGCTGCCCACGATCAGCACACCCTCGTCGCGCAGCGGCGCGAGCGCGGCGCCGGCGCGCAGGTGCTCGGCCGCGGACAGAGGGCGGCGCAGCGACAGCTGCACGATCGGCACCTCGGCCTGCGGGTAGATCAGCAGAAAGGGCACGAACACGCCGTGGTCGAAGCCGCGCACGTCATCGGCCAGCGCCGGCAATCCGGCGCCGGCGAGCAGCGACACGATGCGCCGCGCCAGCGCCGGATCGCCGGGCGCGGGATAGCGCAGCGCGTAGGTGTGCGGCGGAAAGCCGTAGTAGTCGTAGATCAGCGGCGGCTGCGCCTGCGCGGTGACGCGGTACTCGGGCGCCTCCCAGTGCGCGCTCACCACCGCGACCGCGCGCGCCCGCGGCAGTGTCGCCGCCAGCCCGCGCAGCCAGTCGCCGAGCGCCTTCCAGGTATCCGGCGGATCCCACTCCATGAAGAAGCAGGGGCCGCCGCCGTGCGAGATGAACAGCGTCGGCATCCTCGCGGCATTCGACATGGGGTGCTCCGGGTGCGCCGGCGAAGTCTAACCCGAAGCAAACCGACGGCGCCGGCGAAACTACCTCCCGGCCCCAAGATCGCGTAATGTCTGCGACGGGCAGCCCACTGCGGGAGGCGCGGCGGGTGTCGACGGTATCGGATCGGGTGGCTTAGTCGGGATGAGCAATTCAGGCGAGGCGGTGTCGGCCGAGCAGCGGGCTGCCGGGTCGGCGGCGTCCGAGCGCGCGCATCTCCAGCGCATCGGCCGCCCCGCCGTCGACGCGCTGCGGCGTACCGTGAGCCTGGTGCTTACCGAGGTCTTCGGCGGCTTCGTCCGCCAGCTGCCGCGGGCCCTGGACCAGCGCGCGCAAACCTCGCCGTTCATCCCCGAGCAGCGCATCTGCAACGCGCTGGCGCGTGCGATCGAGGCCGATCCCGACCGCTGGGTCGCGGACTTCGTGAGCCGGGTCGACACCGGACTGATCGGCACCGCCGATGCGGTGGCGAAGAAGGCTGCGGCAGACGCGGCCGTGAACGACGACACGCTGGCGCTTTCGCAGACCGAGTTGCGCGCCGAGGCCCTCTACGCAGACCTCGTCGCGACGCTGGACGTGCGCCTCGATAACATCCGGCGCACGGTGTACTTCCCGCTCTATACCGGCGCGCTGGCGCCGGCCGGCCTGTGCCGGGCGCTGCAGGAAACGGCGGGAGCGATGCAGTGCCGCAACGCCGAGCTGCGCTTGCTATTCGAACGCTTCGACGAGCTGTTCTTCCCGCAGCTGCCGCGGCTCTACCGCATTCTCATCGAGTCGCTCGCCGACATCGAGCGGCGCGCCGCTGAAGCGGCCGCGCTGCGCGAGCGCGAGATCGCGCGCGCAGAAGCGCTGCGCGCGCGGCCGCCGGCCGCGCCGGTCGCCGAGCCGCCGCCCACGGCCGCACCGGCCAAGGCAGAGCCAACGCCGGCGCCGGCGATCGATTCGAAGACCGAGTCGATGCTGCGCGCGGCGGCGGCCAAACCCGCCGACGAGGACGAAGGGTATTCCGACAGCGCGCTCGCCAGCGACCTGCTGCGCCTGCAGAGCAATGAAGCGCTCTCCGGCGGCGACTTGAAACCGGAGCGCCGCTGGGTGCCGCTGCAGCGCATTTCGCTGGCCGGCCAGTTCCTCAACGAGGCGATCGCCGATCCGCTGGTGCCGCGCGAGATGGAGCCGCAGCACGAGTCGGTGCGCTTTCCGCTGGTGAAGTCGGCACTCACGGACGCCACGCTGTTTACGGCGCTGACCCATCCGCTGCGCAGTCTGGTCAACGAGCTGATGCTCAAGTCGGCCACGTCACGCATCACCGGCACCGCGGAGGCGCGGCGCATGGCCGAGGTGCTGCAGCAAGTGCTGGTGCAGTTCGACCTCGCGCCGGATTTCGTGCGCGAAGCGATGCTTACTGCACAACCGATCCGCGAAGAGCAGATCAAGGCGTTCTTCACCTGGCAGAAGGAGCAGGCGCGCCAGCGCCGCGAGGCGGTCATCGAAGAAGCCAAGCGGCTCGTCGTGCGCGAGCTGGAGCTGCGCACCTTCGGCCGCTGGGTGCCGGCTCCGGCGATCAAGTTCCTCAACACCTGCTGGGGACCGTTGCTGGTCAAGCGCCTGCTCCAGCACGGCGCCGACAACGCGCACTGGCGCGCCGGCATCGACCTGATGGAAAGCATGCTCGACCACCTCGAGCTGTCGGACAACCAGATGCCGCCGCCCGAGGAGTGGCAACAGCGCGCCAAAACCATGGCGAAGGCACTGCACGACGGTGGTCTGCCGCCCGAGCGCATCAAGGAAGCGATGGGCATGCTCACCGCGGCATGGCGGGCACCGAAGCAGGAGCTGCCCTTCTGACGCCCCAAAAACAATTACGCATCCGGCCAATCGTGCGCGCTGCGTGCACCGTCGAGCCGGCGCTGCGGCCTGAGAAGTCCGCGCATCTGAAAGAAGGGCCGCCGGAGAGGCGGCCCAGTGGTCCCGATTGCGGGGACCGGGGGGAGAGCGACCCTAGAATGCCGACGGCCCCGTGCGCGCGCATTGACGCAGATCAATCGACCCTCGATTCCCTCTAGAGACCCCGGCGTGCGCACCGTTGACCCAGATCAGTTCGCAACACCGCGCCGCGTTGGATAGTGCATGGGCAGCGCATTTCCGCCAGCCAGCGGGCGATGCCACTCCCGCCCCCACCGGAGCCTCCGCCATGCCTCACCGTCATGAACGCAGCGTCACCATCGAAGTGCCGGGCGCCAGCCTGCCCGGCTGCCTGACCCTGCCGCCCGAGGCCATCGGCCTCGTGGTCTTCGTCCACGGCAGTGGTAGCAGTCGTCACAGCAGCCGCAACCGCCAGGTCGCGCATGCGCTCGTCAAGCGCGGCTTCGCGACGCTGCTCTTCGATCTGCTGACCGAGGACGAAGACCGCGACCACGCCGCGCGCTTCGACATCCCGCTGCTGACCCAGCGCCTGCTCGACGCGACCGCCTGGGCGCACAACCGCCCGGCGCTGAAAACGCTGCCGCTGGGCTACTTCGGCGCCAGCACCGGCGCGGCCGCAGCGCTGCGCTCCGCCGCGCTGCCCGACGCCGACGTGCATGCCGTGGTCGCCCGCGGCGGCCGCCCCGATCTCGCCCAGGACAGTCTCTCGCGGGTCACCGCGCCGACGCTGCTGATCGTCGGCGGCGCGGACCCCGAGGTGCTGGCGCTCAACCGCCGGGCCTACGCACAGCTGCCGTCACCGAAGGAACTCGCGGTGGTCGCCGGCGCCACGCACCTGTTCGAAGAGCCGGGCGCGCTCGATCAGGTCGCGCGGCTCGCGGGCGACTGGTTCCAGCGTCACTGCGCACGCGTGCACGAAGCCGCGTAGGCGAGTGAGCATCGGCAACGCCGGCAAGGCCGCCGTCACAGCTTGGGGCCGGGACGCGCCGGTGGCAGCCGCTGCCGGGCCTCGGCCTCGGCGACGTGGCGCTTCACCGCGATGAAGCTGTCCGGCGTCACCGAGATCGAGTCGATGCCGCAGTCGACGAGAAACTCACCGAACTCTGGGTGATCGCTCGGCGCCTGTCCGCACAGGCCGACCTTGGTCTGCGCGCCGTGGGCCTTGGTGATGACGCTCTCGATCATCGTCTTCACCGCCTCATCCTGCTCGTCGAACAGCGCCGCGAGCAGTTCCGAATCGCGGTCGACGCCGAGTGTGAGCTGGGTCAGATCGTTGCTGCCGATCGAAAAGCCGTCGAAGCGGCTGGCGAAGCGGTCGGCGAGAATCACGTTGGACGGAATCTCGCACATCATGTACACCTGCAGGCCGTTGCGACCGCGCTCGAGACCTTCGGCGGCCATGACTTCGAGCACGCGGTCCGCCTCGCGCACCGAACGGCAGAACGGGATCATCACGACGACGTTGGCGAAACCCATCTGCTCGCGCAGACGCCGGATCGCGCGGCATTCGAGCGCGAAGCCGTCGCGGTAGGCCTGCGCGTAGTAGCGCGACGCGCCGCGAAAGCCGATCATCGGATTCTCTTCGTGCGGCTCGAACTCGGCACCGCCGAGCAGGCTCGCGTACTCGTTGGTCTTGAAGTCGGAGAAGCGCACGATGACCGGTTTCGGATGGGCGACCGCGGCGATGCGCGCCAATCCGCGCGCCAGCCGCTCGACGAAATACTCTGCCTTGCCGGCGTAGCCGCGCGTGAGCTCGGCGATCCGCCGCTTGGCCTGCGCATCCCTGAGCGTGTCGAAGCGCAGCAGCGCCATCGGATGCACCTTGATGTGATTGGCGATGACGAACTCCATGCGCAACAGACCGACGCCGTCCGCCGGCAGCCGCCACCAGCGGTACGCGGCCGCGGGATTGGCGAGATTGAGCATGAGCTGCGTGCGGGTGGCCGGCAGGTGCTCGACCGAGACGTCGCAGACCTCGACGCCGGCGATGCCGTCGTAGACCACGCCTTCGTCGCCTTCGGCGCAGGACACCGTGACGTCCTGTCCGTCGTGCAGCAGCTCGGTCGCATTGCCGGTGCCGACGATCGCCGGCAGCCCGAGCTCGCGGCTGACAATCGCGGCGTGCGAGGTCCGCCCGCCATGATCGGTGACGATCGCCGCCGCGCGCTTCATCACCGGCACCCAGTCGGGATCGGTGGTGCCGGTCACCAGCACCGCGCCATCGACGAAGCGCTGCAGCTCCTGCGCGCTGCGGATCATGCACACGCGGCCGCTCGCAACCGCGTCGCCGATCGCCAGGCCGGCGACGAGGCGCCGCCCCTTGTCCGCAATCCTGTAACTGCGGAACACGCCGGCCTGCCGGCGCGACTGCACGGTTTCCGGACGCGCCTGGACGACGAACAGCTCACTGCTGATGCCGTCCTTGGCCCACTCCATGTCCATCGCCACGCCGTAGTGGCGCTCGATCGCCTGCGCCCAGCGCGCCAGCTGCAGGATCTCGTCGTCGGCCAGCACGTGCGCGGCGCGCTCGGCGAGCGCGGTCTGCACTTCGCGCGTGCCGCCGGCAGCGTCGTAGATCAGTTTCAGCTCCTTGGTGCCGCAGCGCTTCTCGACGATCGGCACATAGACCGGATCGCCGAGCAAGGGCTTGAACACGTGGTACTCGTCCGGATCGACGCGGCCCTGAACGACGGACTCGCCCAGACCCCACGACGCGTTGATCAGTACGACTTTGTCGAAGCCGGTTTCGGTGTCGATCGAGAACATCACGCCGGCGGCACCGCGATCGGAACGCACCATGCGCTGCACGCCAATCGACAGCGCGACCTGCAGATGATCGAAGCCGTGCGTGTCGCGATAGCTGATCGCACGGTCGGTGAACAGCGACGCGTAGCAACGGCGGCAGGCGTCGATCAGCGCGCCCTCGCCGACGACGTTGAGGAAGCTCTCCTGCTGGCCGGCGAAGCTCGCTTCCGGCAGATCCTCGGCAGTGGCGCTGGAGCGGACCGCGACGTCGGCGGTTTGGACACCGCAGCGCTGCGACAACTCCGCGTAGGCCGCGCGCAAAGCCTCGACCAGCGGCTCCGGCATCCGTGCGCGCAAAAACGCGCGGCGGATCGTCTGCCCGGCTTCGGCGAGCGTCGAGGCGCCCGCGTGCAGCCCGGCGATGGTGTCGCGGATCAGCTCGCCGAGCCGGTTCGCCTCGACGAACAGCCGGTATGCGTCCGCAGTGGTCGCGAATCCCGGCGGCACGCGGATGCCGGCACCGGTAAGGCGCATCGTCATCTCGCCGAGCGACGCATTCTTGCCGCCGACGCGCGCGACGTCGGCGCGACCCAGATCCTCGAACCATGCGATCAGACCTGACTGCCCGATCATCGGACCGGCCTTCCGTTCTGCGTCGCGTGCTCCTTGACGTCGCCGCGGCGCACGCGCACGTAGTCCTGTAGCTGGCGCTGTGCCGCGTCGAAGGCGTCGTGCAGCGTGAGATACGCATCCTCGTGCGCCGCCGTGTCCGGTTCCCGGCTCACGCTGATCACCTTACCCGGCACGGTGAGCCGGATGTGCACTGCATACCGCACGCCCTGGTGGTGGTGGTGATGCGGCGACTCGATCGTCACGTGACAGCCGACGATGCTGTCGCAGAACGTCTCGAGCTTGGCGGCGCGCTTGCGGATCGCCGCCGACAACGCAGCGGACGGCGGGATGTTGCGAAAGTCGACTTCGAGCGGGGTCTGCATGGCGATCCTGGATGGCTGCGGACGCCAGCCAGGATCGCAGCAGCGGTGCCGGTCTTCATTGACCTGCGTCAGCTCGACCGTTCTCCCTCGCGCGCCGCTGCCCGTCCGTCGCATCAGCCGCTACGGGCCGGCCGCCAGCCCGCCGGCGAGGTCGGCATCTCGCTACGCGAGATTCACGCAAACAGCATCTGCTGCAGACGCTGGGCCAGCGCGCTGACGTCGGCGCAGCCGGCGGTCGAAATCAGCAGCGCGCCGCGCCGCTCGTCGTCGCCGAGCGGCTCGGCAGCGGCAAGCTGGTGCTCCAGCACCTCGCGATCCGCTTCCGATGCGTCGGTCCCGCGCCGGGTGCGCAGCTCGACGCGCCTGCGCAACTCGTCCTGCGGCGCGTGGCAGCTGACGATCGCCAGCGGCACGCCGAGCTCGCGCGCCAGCCCGCGGAAGCGCGCGCGCTCGGCGCGGCGCAGGAACGCGGCGTCGACGATCGCGGTCTCGCCGGCGTCCAGGATTTGCTGCGCGATCATGGCCAGGCGCTCATAGGTCTGCGCCGAGGCCTGCGCGGAGTAGATCCCGGCGTCGACCGCCGAGGCGGAGCGCTCGACTTCGCCCAGACCATGCAGGCGCTTGCGCTCCAGATCCGAGCGCGTGCGCACCGCGGGCAGCGCAGTGACCAGCTGCGTGCTGAGCCAGGTCTTGCCGGAGCCCGACAGGCCATGCATCAGCACCAGGGCACGGCGCTCGGCGGCGGCGAGCGCATGCGCCAGGCCAAGGTAGCGCTCCAGCTCGCGCTGCTGCGCGGCCTGCCCGGCGCCGCTGCTGCCCTCGCGCCGGATCAGCGCGACCATTGCGCGCACCAGCGCGCGATAGACCTCGTAGTAACGCAGCAGGCGCAGGCCGGCGTAGTCGCCGCTCACCTCCAGATAGCGGCCGAGCACGCGATAGGCCAGGTCCGGCCGCCCGCGGGCGCGCAGGTCCATCGTCAGGAAGGCGAGATCGCTGATCGTGTCGTTCCAGCGCAGCGCCTCGTTGAACTCGATGCAGTCGAACGGGACGATCGCCGCATCCAGGCGCACCAGGTTGGCCAGATGCAGGTCGCCGTGCACTTCACGCACCTGGCCGCCCGAACGCCGCGCGTGCATCGTCCCGAGCAGATGCCGGTTCTGCGCCTGCGTCCACGTCTCGAGCGCCGCGACCGCAGCATGCAGCACGCCTTCGGTGCCGGCGCGCAGCGTGTCCAGATTGTCCTGCACATTGCGCTGGATGCGCGCCGGCCAGCCATACGGTGATCCCGCCCCGGCCACCGGCGCCGCCGCATGCAGGGCGCCGATCGCCTCTGCGAGCGCGTCCATGTCCTCCATGCGAAGCCGCCCCGCGTCGAGCAGCCGGTCGAGCTGCTGGTCCTGCGCGAACTGGCGCATCTTCACCGCGTACTCGAAGGGCTCGCCGGTTCCGCCGACCCGGGGGTGCTCGCCGCTGCCGGTGATCGGCACGACGTCCAGATACAGCTGCGGCGCGTAGCGGCGGTTCAGGCGCAGCTCGTCGCGGCAGGCGCGGCGGCGCCGCTCCAGCGTCGAGAAATCGACGAAGCCCAGATTCACCGGCTTTTTGATCTTGTACGCATAGTCGCCGGTCAGCAGCACCCAGGAGATATGGGTTTCGACCAGGTGCAGATCACGCACCGGATGCGCATAGGCCTGCGCCTGCAGCAGCGCCGTCGGGTTGATCCGGGTCGATTCCATGATTCATTTTCCAGCCAAAGCCCGCGCCCCGGCATTGACCCGCGTCAGTCCCGGCGGCAGGCACCGGCGGGCGTTAACAGATCCGCGGCAGCGGATCGTCCTCGAGCTCGTCGAGCACGCGCAGGCCGCCGAACGC
>JBFMCQ010000089.1:0-14039 GCA_040754295.1 Pseudomonadota bacterium
ATGTGCATGGGCACATTCTACGGGCGCTCCAAGCCAATATCAAGCCATTTACATGGCTACATATCAATGCCGTCCAAGCCCAGAAATAACGCCTAAGCCCTTCTTGCAGAAGGACCTATCGCTAAAATGCATGAGGGAAAAGGGTGCAACTTCAGTCTAGGGTAGACGCAGTGTAGGTCGGGCGCGCGGTCACCCGAGGCTCGGCCAGGTTTCGAACGCGTGCTCGAACGCGTCGTAGAACAGCCGCTGCGGATCGAGTCCGGCGGCAACCAAGGCGCTGCGGCCGGCCTCGATCATTGCCGGCGGTCCCGACAGATAGGCGTCGAAGCCGCGCAGCGACGGCAGGCGGTGCAGCACCGCCTCGTGCACGAAGCCGCGCGCGCCGGTCCAGTCGGGGTCGGGCTCGGAGAGCACCGGCAGGTAGTGCAGCTGCCGGTGCGCCTGCGCCCACTGCTGCAGGCGCTCGTGCAGATACAGGTCGCGCTGCGTGCGCACGCCCCAGAACAGATGCAGCGGCCGCGGGTCGCCGCGGCGCAGCAGGTCTTCGAGCATCGCCTGCAGCGGTGCGATGCCGGTGCCGCCGCCCACCAGCAGGATCGGCTGCCGGCGGTCGTCGCGCAGGTGGAAACCGCCGAGCGGACCTTCGAACCTCAGCTGCGCATGCTCCGGCATCTCCTGCGCCGCCCAGCGGCCGAACTGGCCGCCGGGACGCACGCGCACGTGCAGCTCCAGTGCCCCGCCATCCGGCGCATTGGCGATCGAGAAGCTGCGGCGGCGGCCGTCGTCGAGCAGCAGGTCGATGTACTGCCCCGGCCGGTAGCGGAAGGGGCTGTCCGCAGGCAGTTGCAGCCACAGGCCGAGTACGTCGTGGGCGAGCCAGCGCCTGGACTGCAGGTACACTCGATGGATCATGAACGGTCTTGGGAACGAGCTGCGCGCCGCGCTGATCGCGGGCTGCGGCGATATCGGCCTACGCATCGCGCGGCGCTTGCGGGCGGTCGGCGGGGAGGTTACGGCAATCCTGCGCAACCCGCAAAAGCGCGCGGCGCTCGAGGCGCTCGGTGCGGGCGTGCACATGCACGATCTCGACCGGCCGCTGCATTGCGGCGACTGGCCGTGGCTGTTCTGGCTGGCACCGCCGCCTGCGGCGGGCACGCGCGACACCCGGCTGCGCGGCTGGCTCGAGGCGCAACGCGGCCGCATCGGCCGCGTCGTCTACGTCTCCACGTCGGGCGTCTACGGTGACTGCGGTGGGCGCTGGATCGATGAAGACGAGCCGCTCGAGCCGCAGACCGAGCGCGCGCTGCGGCGCGCCGACGCCGAAGCCGCACTGCTGCAATGGCGCGAGCGCGCCGGCGCCCAGGTGGTGATCCTGCGCGTGCCCGGAATCTACGGGCCGGGGCGCCTGCCGGTCGAGCGCCTGCGCCGCCGTCTGCCGGTGCTGCGCGCGGACGATGCGCCGTACAGCAACCGCGTGCACGCCGAAGACCTGGCCGCGGCCTGCGTGCTCGGAGCGCAGCGCGGCGGCGACGGCCGCGCCTACAACATCGCCGACGGCCATCCGACGACGATGACCGATTACTTCCGGCGCTGTGCGCGAGTGCTAGGACTGGATCCGCCGGAAGAAGTCGACCGCCAAACCGCGCAGCGCCGCTTCACGCCGCAAATGTGGTCGTTCATGGAGGAATCGAAGCGGCTGAAGATCGACCGCGCGCGCGCCGAGCTCGGGTATGTTCCGTGCTACCCGGATCTCGACTCCGGCCTGGCGGCGAGCCTGTAAACCCGAGAGCGAGGGGTTCACGATGAGCGTGCTCAAAGAGTTCAAGCAGTTCGCGATGCGCGGCAACGTCGTCGACCTCGCGGTCGCGGTCGTCATCGGCGGCGCGTTCGGCAAGATCGTGTCGTCGCTGGTCGGCGACATCGTCATGCCGGTGCTCGGGTTGGTCGTCAGCGGGATCGACTTCGCCGATCTGGCGATCACGCTCAAGCCCGCCGTCGGCGATCAGCCGGCGGTGCTGCTGACCTATGGCAATTTCCTCAAGGTGACCGTCGACTTCGTCATCATCGCGCTGGCGATCTTCTTCATCGTCAAGGGCATCAATCGCTTCAAGCGCAAGGAGGAAGCAAAACCGGCTCCGGCGCCGCCGGCGCCGAGCGCCGAGGAGAAGCTGCTGGCCGAGATCCGCGATCTGCTGAAGTCGCGCGGCGCCTGAGGGCCGCTACGTTGTCTAGTTCGCGGCGCTCAGGCGCGGCGTCTTGCGCGTCGGCTGCGGGCGGTGCAGCAGCTCCTGCTCCTGTGCCTTGAGCAGCCGCAGACAGTCTTCGAAGGTACGCGAGATGCGCGTCTGGTTGCGCACGCGCTCGATCTTCGGCCAGGTGGCACGCTCGCCGGAGCGGACGTAGCGCTGGATGTCCTCGGGCAGCGGATTGCTGAACATGCGCAGCACGCGTCGCGGTGTGCTGCGCGGGTAGATGTTGATGTCGCCGGAGTAGCGCTGGCGCACGACGTTGTCGATCTTGCTGATCACGCGGCCGCTGCCGTAGGGATCGAGATGCTTGCGCGCCAGCCGCAGCGCGCCGGTGCCGCTGGACTTCACCAGCTCGGCGGCGAGCGGCGCCAGGCCGCGGCGCGCGCGTTCTTCGCGGTCGATCTGCGCCATGAATGGCACGATGTGCGGATTGGTCTGGCTGACGATGTAGTGGTTGACGTTGTGCAGACGCGCCAGGCGCAGCATCGGCAGATCCGCCGACAGCGTGCCGTCGACCCAGCGCTTGCCGGGCATATAGGGCACGACGTTGCCCTCATAGTCGCGCGCTTCGAGCATGACCGGCGGAAACACGCCGGGCACTGCGCACGAGGCCTGCACCGCGCGCTGGATCAGTACGTGGGGTGCGGTCAGGTAGTTGAGCAGGCGTCCGTGCTGATGCGGCTCGGCCGGCGAGACGGTGATGCAGACGATGCGCTTGGAGTGGTCGAAGGCTTCGACGAAGCTGTACTCGCCGACGTTGGATGCCAGACAGCGCTCGAGCTGGCGGCCGTCCATCATTGCGCCGCCCTTGAGCGCCTCGCGCAGCCCCAGCGACTGGAAGGCTTCGAGATGCAGCCCGCCGGGATCGAACAGTGCATCGAGCTCATGGTCCAGGCGCGTGCCGACGATCGCGGCGATGATCGCGCCGGCGGAGGAGCCGGAGATCACGCGCGGCAGCAGGTTCTGTTCGTGCAGCGCCTTGATCACGCCCAGATGGAACATGCCCAGAGTGCCGCCGCCGGAGAGCATCAGCGCCGAGCGGCCGAAGGCGATTGCCGTGCGCTTGAAGAACTGGATCTTGTCCTCGAAACCGAAGTCCGCGAAGTCGCCTGCGCAGATGAAGTCGAGACAGCGCGCGACTTCGGCGATGTAATCCTCGATCAGCTTCTTCGTGCCGACGCGCGCCACGGCATACAGGCCGGGATTGGAGATGTTGCCGAGATTGCCGTGCAGCCCTTCGTAGAGGTCGAAAGCGAGCTGGCGCGCGTCGCCGGCCTTGCGCAGCTCACGCAGCCGCGCGAGCCGCTCCTTGATCAGCAGATGGTCGTAGTCGCCGCTGGCGTCGTCGAGCTTCCACGCGTCGGCACCTTCCAGCCGGTCGAGCTCCAGCGCGATCTCGCGCCAGGCCTGATAATCGGCGGCGTTGTCGAGGTCCCTGAGGCGTTGCGCAAGAAGCTTGCGTGACATGCGGGGTGCTGCTCTCATTGAGGTGAGTGTATGACATTTCGTGCGGCGCGCAATCGGCCGCTGCAAGCCCGGCGGCACGGATGCGCCGACCGCCGGTGCAGTTCCGCACGGAGCGCCTGATGGACCCGGCTCTGGTGATTCTGTTGTGGATCGTCGCGGCGGCGATGGTCGGCACCGGGCTGGCCGGCGCGGTCGTGCCGGTGCTGCCCGGTGTGCCGCTGGTCTTCGGCGGCCTGTGGCTCGCCGCATGGATCGACGGCTACGCCCGCGTCGGCGCCGTCACGCTGGTCGTGCTCGCGGTGCTCACGGTGCTGGCGATCCTGGTCGACTTCGTGGCGTCCGCGCTCGGCGCGCAGCGCGTCGGCGCGAGCCGCCAGGCCATCTGGGGCTCGGTGCTCGGCAGTCTGATCGGCTTGTTCTTCGGTCTGCCCGGCATCATCCTCGGGCCCTTCGTCGGTGCGGTGATCGGCGAGCTGTCGGCGCGCGGCGGACTCGCGCAGGCCGCCAACGTCGGCGTCGCCACCTGGCTCGGCCTGCTGTTCGGGACGATCGCGAAGCTCGCGGCGTCGCTGGCGATGATCGGGATTTTCCTGTTTGCCTACTTCGTCTGATCAATCCTGCGCCGGCACGCGCAGCGTCTGCCCGACCTTGATCAGGCTCGAGTTGCCCATGCCGTTGGCGTCGCGCAGATCGGCGATGCTGACGTCGTAGCTGCGCGCGATCGAGCTCAGCGTCTGCCCGCGGCGCACGCGGTGATCGCGATAGCTCGCCGCGCGGCTGCCGCCGGCCGGCACGCTGAGACGCTGGCCGACGCGGATCATCGACGAGGAGAGTCCGTTGGCCTGCTTCAGCGCGTCGACGCTCACACCGTAGCGGCGCGCGATTTCGATCAGCGTGTCACCCCGGCCGACGACGTGCGTGGAGCCGTCGGATTCGCTGCGTGCCGCGGCGCGCTGCGCGCGCGTGAGCGACGGCTTGGATTCGCCGACGGCGACGCTGATCGGGCCCGGCCGCGATTCCTCGTGCGGCGGAATCTTCAGCACCTGGCCGATGCGGATCAGCGAAGAGCTGCCGATGCCGTTAGCCTTGCGGACGTCGGCGATGCTCACGCGGTACTCGCGGGCGATACCGCCGAGCGTCTCGCCCTTGCCGACCTTGTGCAACAAGTAATAGACGCGCTGGCGCTCGAAGCGCTCGTGATCGCCGAGCCGGGCGTAGGCGACTTCGAAGCTGCGCGCCGAGCCGGCCGGCACGCGAATCAGATGGCCCGGCGGCACGTAGAGCCGGCCGTCGATGACCTCCGGCCTGTACGCGGGATTGAGCCGGCGGAACACTGCGTCGTCGGCGCCGCAGAGGCGGCGTAGCGTGTCGTACGGCACGTAGTGCCGCGTCTCGACGACCTCGAACTCGAGCGGATCGAGCCCGGCGGGACGGTTCTCCTGCTCGCGCCAGCGGCGCTCGACGTCGAGTGCAGCCAGAAACTCCGCATAGTAGTTCTTGCCGGCGAAGCCGAAGCGCGGCGAGTCGTAGCGCTCGATCAGGTCGACCAGCGTCTTGCCGCCGGTCGCCCTGAGTCCGCGGGCGATGCCGTTGCGGCCGTGGTTATATGCAGTGATCGCGAGCGGCCAGTCGCCGAGCATCGCGTAGTCGTCGCGCAGATGGCGCGCGGCGCCGTCGGTCGAGGTCCACGGATCGCGGCGATCGTCGACGATTTCGTTCAGGCGCATGTAGATGCGCGCCGACGACGGGATGAACTGCCAGACGCCGGCGGCGCCGGAGCGCGAGTAGGCTTCGAGGTTGAAGCTCGACTCGACGATCGGCAGCCGCGTCAGCTCCGTCGGCATGCCATAGCCTTCGAAGATCTGCTCCATGTACGGCAGGTAACGGTCGGAGACGCGCAGCGCCTCCCGCGTGCGTTCCTTGAGGCCGCGCTGCGTGCGAATCGTACCGAGCATCGCCTTGAAGCGGTGGTCGTCGTCGACGTCGGCGAACAGATCGAAGATGCGCCGCTCCTCGGCGCTCATCTTCCGCGGCGTTGCGCGCTTGGCATGCACCGAGCGGATCAAGGCCTCCATCTCGTCGCGCGCGTCCTGCTCGGCGCGGCGCCGGTGCTTGTCGAGCTGGGCCTCGGTCATGCGCATCGCCGGCCCGCGGAAGTCGAGCAGGCGCAGCACCTTGTGCGGGTACACCGTCGAATGCACGGCGCTTTGCAGCTCCGAGTACTCGTCGAACACGCGCGACCAGAACTCGACGGCGGGCATCAGGCGCGCGTAGCGCGGAAACGACAGGCCCTGCGCCGGTGCCGCCTGCGGCAGCGGCGGGAAGGACAGGCCTTCGAGCGGCGCGCCCGGCGCCTGCGGCGCCGGTGCATCCAGCAGCGGCGGCGCGACGGACTCGCTCGACGCGGGCGCCGGCGGCGAAATCAGGGCCGCGGCGCAGAGCGCGAGGGCGAGTGTGTGCGGACGGCGGACGAATCCGGTGATCACTGACGATGGTTCCATGACGGCGTTGCCGCCAGCACAACAGGGACGCTGCGATGTTAGGCGCAGCGCCTCGCGCGCGGCAATGCTTTTTCGACGACACACGATCGCCGCTCGTCGAGCGGTCGGGCGGTCGACCGGTTAAGCTAACGACCCGCCTCGCGATCGAAAGAGAAAAGACGACCATGGCGCAGCCCTATCCCGCCATCGAGCCGTACCGGACCCGGCGCCTCAAGGTTTCCGAGCTCCACGAGCTGCACATCGAGGAGTGCGGCAATCCCGACGGCCAGCCCGTGCTGTTCGTGCACGGCGGACCCGGCGGCGGCGTCGAGCCGTGGCACCGGCAGTTCTTCAACCCGCAGAAATACCGCATCGTGCTGTTCGATCAGCGTGGCTGCGGTCGCTCCACTCCGCACGCGGAGCTGCGCGAGAACACGACCTGGGAGCTCGTTGCCGACATGGAGCGCATCCGCACGCTGCTTCGCATCGACAACTGGGTCGTCTTCGGCGGCTCGTGGGGCTCGACGCTCGCGCTCGCGTACGCGGTGAATCATCCGCGGGCGTGCAAGGCATTGGTGCTGCGCGGCATCTTCCTGCTGCGCGAAGCCGAGATCCGCTGGTTCTATCAGGAGGGCGCCAACTGGCTGTTCCCCGACAGCTGGGAGGACTATGTCCGACCGATCCCAGAGGCCGAGCGCGGCGATTTCGTCAAGGCCTACTACAAGCGTCTGACCAGTCCCGACCCGGCAGTGCGGCGCGAGGCCGCACGCGCCTGGAGCATCTGGGAAGGCTCGACCAGCAAGCTGTTCCCGAGCAGCGACATGACCGAGCGCTTCGGAGAGGACCGCTTCGCCGAAGCGTTCGCGCGCATCGAGTGCCACTACTTCATCAACAAGGGCTTCTTCGATCGCGACGACTACCTGCTCGCGCAGGTGCACAAGATCCGCCACATTCCCGGCGTGATCATCCAGGGGCGCTACGACGTCGTCTGCCCGATGCGCTCGGCCTGGGATCTGCACCGTGCCTGGCCGGAAGCCGACTTGATCGTCGTGCCGGACGCCGGCCACGCCGCCAGTGAGCCGGGCATCCTCGCGCGCCTGGTCGAGGCGACGGATCGCTTCGCGGGCTGATCGCGGCAAGCGCTCAGCCACCGAGCGCGATGCCTTCGTCCTTCTTGATCGACTCCAGCACCAGGCTCGAGCGCACGTCCTTCACACCGGGGAGTCCGATGAGGACTTTCATCGAGAACTCGGCGAAGGCCTGCAGGTCGGCGACCTGCACGTGCAGCAGGAAGTCGAGATCGCCGGTCATCACGTAGCACGCGCGCACTTCGGCGCGCCTGCGGATCGCGTCTTCGAACGCGTGCGTCACGTCGCGCGACTGGCGCTCGATGCTGACGCGCACGAAGGCTTCGACCCGATGCCCGAGCGCAGCCGGGCTGAGGATCGCCGCGTAGCGCTCGATGACGCCGGAGCTTTCGAGCTTCTTCACGCGGCGCTGGCATGCCGTCGGCGACAGCGCGACGCGCTCCGCGAGCTCGACGATGGACAGGCGGCCGTCGCGCTGCAGCTCGCGCAGGATGCGCAAATCGGTACGGTCCAGATCGTTTTGCACGAAATCACCATCGCGCGATGGGTTCGTAGTGACTTTAACCGAGTTGTCGGCCTACGAGAGCATGAATTGCAGCAAAACGGCGTCGGCTCGGCGTTAAAGTAACTACAAGCATCCTCATGGTGCGGAGGAGACGCATGTACGGCGCCAACACCACCAGCGAGCTGCGCGGCGACTACTCGCGCGCGCGAGCGGATTTCACCGTCGATCAGGCCTGGCAGAGCTACAGCGAGGCTGACCACGCGCTATGGCGGCGCCTGTACGCGCGGCAGTCGCAGCTGGTACCGCGGTACGCCTGCCGCGAATTCGCCGCAGGGCTCGCGCGCACCGACGCCAGCGAGCGCATTCCGGATCTGGACCGGACCAGCGAGCTGCTGCAGCGGGCGACCGGCTGGCGCCTCGTCGCCGTGCCCGGCTTCATCCCCGACGCGCCGTTCTTCCGTCACCTCGCCGCGCGTCGCTTCCCGGTGACGGTGTGGCTGCGCAAGCCCGAGGAGTTCGACTACCTCGTCGAGCCGGACATCTTTCACGACTTCTTCGGCCACGTGCCGATGCTGTTCGATCCGCGCTTCGCCGGCTTCGTGCAGCGCTACGGTGAGCAGGGTCTGAAGGCACTGGACGCCGGCGCGCTGCCGCTGGCCGCGCGGCTGTACTGGTACACGGTCGAGTTCGGGCTGATCGAGGCCGACGACGGCCTGCGTGCCTACGGCGCCGGCATTCTCTCGTCCGGCGGCGAGACGCCGTACGCGGTCGAAAGCGAACAGCCGCTGCGCGTGCGCTTCGACCTGCAGCGCTGCATGCGCACGCGCTACATGATCGACGCGTACCAGAAGACCTATTTCGTGATCCGCTCGTTCGACGCGCTCGCCGATGCGATGGCGCAGGACTTCTCGCGGCTCGCCGCTGCGCTGCGCGACGAGCCGGAGCTGCAGCCCGATCGCCTGTATCCGGGCGACGCGGCGGTACAGCCGCGCGCCGGCCGGCGCGCCGCCAGAAGCGGGATGCCCGCCGGGATCTTTTCGGCATAAAGTCCCCGTACGCACCGGGGCGGAGAACCTTTCGCCATGAGCAAGACCCGAAACGCCAGGCCACCGGCCAACCCGCTCGGCACCGACGGCTTCGAGTTCGTCGAATACACCGCGCCGAGCGCCGCCGGCATCGAGCAGTTGCACAAACTCTTCGAGATGATGGGCTTCACCGCCGTGGCGAAGCACCGCAGCAAGGACGTGACGCTGTATCGCCAGGGCGACATCAATTTCCTCGTCAACGGCACGCCGTACACGCACTTCGAGCAGTTCGCCAAGGCGCACGGCCCGAGCGCCTGCGCGATGGGCTGGCGCGTGAAGGACGCCGTCAAAGCCTACGGGCACGCCGTCGGCCGGGGCGCCGTGCCGTTCGACACCAGGCCCGGCTTCATGGAGCTGCGCCTGCCCGCGGTCTACGGCATCGGCAGCAGCGTGCTCTATTTCATCGACCGCTACGGTCCGCAGCATTCGATCTACGACGTCGATTTCAGGTTCTTCGACGGCGTCGAGCGCAATCCGCAGGGCGTGGGCCTCGTCGAGATCGACCATCTGACGCACAACGTCGAGCGCGGCAACCTGGACGCCTGGGCCGGCTTCTACGAGCGCATCGGCAACTTCCGCGAGATCCGCTACTTCGACATCGAAGGCAAGCTCAGCGGCCTGGTGTCGCGGGCGATGACCTCGCCGTGCGGCCGGATCCGCATCCCGATCAACGAATCCGCCGACGACAGGTCGCAGATCGAGGAGTTTCTGCGCCAGTACCGCGGCGAGGGCATCCAGCACATTGCGCTGTCGACGAACGACATCTACCGGACGGTCGAGGCGCTGCGCGCGCGCGGCGTGCAATTCATGGACACGCCGGACAGCTACTACGACAAGGTCGACCGCCGCGTACCGGGCCATGGCGAGCCGCTCGCGCGCCTCAAAGAGCTGCGCATCCTCATCGACGGTGCACCGGTCGAGGGCATCCTGCTGCAGATCTTCACCAGCACCGTGATCGGCCCGATCTTCTTCGAGATCATCCAGCGCAAGGGCAACGAGGGCTTCGGCGAAGGCAACTTCAAGGCGCTGTTCGAATCGATCGAGGACGATCAGATCCGGCGCGGGGTGCTGAGTGAGGCGTGAGGCGGCGAGCGTGAGGCGTGAGGCGTGGGGCGTGAGGCGTTTGAAGCGGAGGGTCTAGGTCACGTGGAGCACAGGCACTCGGAATCCATTGAAGGCGGCAGGCACGGCATGCCCGCATCGGCGCCGTTGCGCCTCAGGCCTCACGCCTCACCCCTCACGTCCCATGCGTAAGTGGATCTACCGCCCGATCGTCGAAGGCCAGGCTTCGCGCCAGGCGCACGCCGACCTGCCGCCCGGCACGGTCGAGCGCGAGCTGGGCAAGGAGGGCTTCTTCGGGCCGTCGACGCAGATGATCCACCCGCGTCCGCCGACCGGCTGGACCCTCTGCGAAGGGCCGCTGCGGCCGCGCGCCTTCGATCTGGGCAAGCTCGGCGCGACCACCGCCTCGCCGTGGGATGCGAAGACGATCCTGCACAACGCGCACCTGCGCCTGCGCCACTGGGTGTGTCCGCACGCGATGAGTGATCTGGCGCGCAATGCCGACGGCGACGAGCTGCTGTTCCTGCACGAAGGCCGCGCCGAGCTGTATTGCGACTACGGTCATCTGCGGCTCGACGCCGGCGACTACCTCGTGCTGCCGCGCGGCACGATGTGGCGCATCGAGTGCACCGAGCCGACGACCTGGCTGCTGATCGAAGCGACCAACTCGAGCTACCAGCTGCCGGACAAGGGGCTCGTCGGCGAGCACGCGATCTTCGATCCGGCGCTGCTCGACTATCCGCGCATCGACGACGCGTTCAAAGCGCAACAGTCCGATGCGCGCGACTGGAAGCTGCGGATCAAGCGCGGCAACCAGCTGTCGATCGTGACCTATCCGTACAACCCGCTCGACGCGCTCGGCTGGCACGGCACGCTGATGCCGGTGCGGATCAACGTCAAGGACATCCGCCCGCTGATGTCGCACCGTTACCATCTGCCGCCGTCGGCGCACACGACTTTCGTCGCCCAGCGCTTCGTCGTCTGCACCTTCGCGCCGCGCCCGTTCGAGAGCGATCCGGGTGCGATCAAGCTGCCGTTCTTCCACAACAACGACGACTATGACGAGGTGCTGTTCTATCACGCCGGCGACTTCTTCTCGCGCGACGATATCCGCGCGGGCATGATGACCCTGCATCCCTGCGGCTTTACGCATGGACCGCACCCCAGGGCGCTGAAGAACATGCTCACGCAGTGCAAGCCGGCGACCGACGAGTACGCGGTGATGATCGATGCACGCGACGCACTCGAAGTCGGCGAGGCGGCGGCATCGGTCGAGTGGTCCGACTACCATCGCTCCTGGCAGACGGAGAACAGCGAAACATGAACGAGGCAATGCCCAGTCGCGCGTACGATCGCAGGATTCGCCCCTGCGCGGGCATGACGGCCGCGGCATGAAGCTCGCAAGCCTCAAGGACGGCACGCGTGACGGCCGCCTCGTCGTCGTCTCGCGCGATCTGACGCGCTGCATCGCCGTTGCGCAGCTGGCACCGACGCTGCAGTCGGCGCTCGACCGCTGGCGCGCGGTCGAGCCGCAGCTGCGCATGGTCTCCGAGCGGCTCGACGCCGGCGGCTACGGCGACGACGCGGAGGCCTTCCATCCGATCGACACGCGCTCGCCGCTGCCGCGCGCCTACCAGTGGGCCGACGGCTCGGCCTACGTCAACCACGTCGAGCTCGTGCGGCGCGCGCGCGGCGCCGAGATGCCGCCGAGCTTCTGGACCGATCCGCTGATCTATCAGGGCGGCAGCGACGGCTTTCTCGACCCGATGGGGCCGATCGAAGTCCTCACCGAGGACTGGGGCGTCGATCTCGAAGCCGAGATCGCGGTCGTGACCGACGACGTGCCGATGGGCCTGAGTGCCGAGGCGGCGCGCGCGCACATCCAGCTGGTCATGCTCGTCAACGACGTGTCGCTGCGCAATCTGATTCCCGCGGAGCTCGCCAAGGGCTTCGGCTTCTTTCAGAGCAAGCCGGCGTCCGCGTTCTCGCCGGTCGCCGTCACGCCCGACGAGCTCGGCGACGCCTGGGACGGCGCCAGGCTCAGCCTGCCGCTGCGCTCGTCGATCAATGGGCAGGCGCTGGGTGCACCGAACGCCGGCGCCGACATGACTTTCGATTTCCCGACGCTGATCGCGCATGCGGCGAAAACGCGACGGCTGGCTGCAGGCAGCATCATCGGCTCCGGCACCGTCTCCAACCGCGGGCCCGACGGCGGCCCCGGCAAGCCCCTCGCCGAAGGCGGCGCCGGCTATTCCTGTCTGGCCGAGGTGCGCATGGTCGAAACCATCGTGCACGGCAAGCCGAAGACGCCGTTCCTGCGCTTCGGCGACGCAGTGCGCATCGAGATGCTCGACGCAGCGGGGCGCTCGATCTTCGGCGCGATCGAGCAAGTGGTGGCGCGCTACAAACCCAGAGGCGAGGCCTAGCGACGATGCTCAAGCTCTATTCGTACTGGCGCTCGTCGGCGAGTTATCGCGTGCGCATCGCGCTCAATCTCAAGGGACTGGCCTACGAGATCGTGCCGGTGCATCTGGTGCGGGACGGCGGCCAGCAGTTCTCGGCCGAGTACCGCGCGCTCAATCCGCAATCGCGCGTGCCCGTGCTGGTCGATGGCGACTTCGCGCTGAACCAGTCGCTGGCGATCCTCGAGTATCTGGAGGCCACGCACCCGCAGCCGGCCCTGCTGAGCGGTGATGTGCGCATGCAGGCGCGCATCCGAGCGTTCTGCCAGACCATCAATGCCGACATCCAGCCGTTGCAGAACACCTCGGTGCTGAACTACCTCGGCGAGACTCTGCGGCTCGGCGAGGACGCGCGTACCGCCTGGCTGCGGCACTGGATCACGCGCGGTCTGGCGGCCCTCGAGGACGAGCTGCGCAGCGCGCCACCAACGCCGTTCGTGTTCGGCGACAGCGCGAGCTGGGCCGACTGCCTGCTGGTGCCGCAGATTTACGCGGCGGCGCGCTTCGGCTGCGACGCCTCGCGTTATCCGCGGCTGGCGCGCGTGGCCGCGCACTGCGCGAGCCTGCCGGCGTTCCAGCGCGCGCACCCGGACGCGCAGCCGGACGCCAACCGGTAGGCGCAGGCGGCCGGGTTCTGGCGCCGGAGCCGCGCAGGAAATCGCGCGCGCGCCGGGTATCACGCTCGAAGCCGCCGGATTCGCCGGCGGCGCCCAGGAGTTCCCCCCGATGAGCAAACCCCTTGTCCAACATGCTTTCCAGTCTCTGCTCGCGCTCGGCCTGGTGCTCGTGGCGCCGCTGGCGCTGGCCCAGCCCGGCGGCGGCCGCGCCTTCGACCGTCTCGACACCGACGGCGACGGCGCTATCTCGCGCGCGGAGTTCCTGGCCGCCAAGGCCGGCGCCTTCGATCGGGTCGACGCCGATGGCGACGGCATCGTAACCACGGCCGAAATGGAGGCCGCCCGCGAGCAGGCGCGCGAGCGCGTCCGCGAGCGCCTCGCCGAGCGCGGCGGACCCGGCGGCGGCTTCGCGCAGGCCGATGCCGACGGCGACGGCAAGGTCAGCCGCGAGGAATGGCTGTCCGCCCCCACCGAGCTTTTCAACCGCGCCGACGCCGACGGCAACGGCGTGGTTACACGCGAGGAAATGGGCGGCCTGCGCGAGCAGGCGCGCGCGCTGCGCGACGCGCAGCAGACCCCGTGAACCGCCCGGGGCTCTTCCACAGTAAGCTGAACCTTCAAGGAGACCGAACATGAACGCAAAGCTCCATGCGTACCGCCGCCCGATACTGTTCCCCACGCTCGCCGCTCTCGCCCTGGCGCTCGCCGGCACCCAGGCCAGCGCCGACCGCGAACGGCGCGTGCAGCGCGCCAACGGCGCCGAGCTGGTCCGCAGCGTGCAACGCGGCGGGGGTCAGGCAGCAGCCGAGGTCGAGAAGTACCGCGCCAACGGCAACACCGTGCTCAAGGAGCGCTACCGCGGTGACGGCAGCTTCGGCCGCAGCGTCACCCGGACCAATGCCGCCGGCGAGAGCATCAGCTACGGCAGCAGCGGCACGCGCAGCGTCGACCCCGAAACCGGCACCGCGACGGCGACCCGCATCTACACCGGACCGCAGGGCCAGAGCGCGAGCCGCGAGACCAG
>JBFMCQ010000090.1:0-7836 GCA_040754295.1 Pseudomonadota bacterium
ATGTCCTGCAGCGCCTTGGCCGCTTCCAGGCCGAGCAGGCCGCCGCCGACGACGGCGCCGACCTTCGAGCGCTTGCCCGCCTGCGTCATCGCCTCCAGGTCCTCGATCCTGCGGTAGACGAAGCAGTCTTCTCGATCCTTACCCGGCACCGGCGGCACGAACGGGTAGCTGCCGGTGGCCAGCACCAGCTTGTCGTAGTGCAGGATCTCGCCGGTGGAGGTGTGCACTTCCTTGCGGCTGCGGTCGATCGCGCTGGCCCTGGCGTTGAGCCGCAGCACCAGGCCGTCGCGCTCGAAGAAGCCGGGCGCGACCAGCGACAGATCTTCGGCGGTCTTGCCGGAGAAGTACGACGACAGCTGCACGCGGTCGTAGGCCGGCCGCGGCTCTTCGCAGAGCACGGTGATTTCGAGATCGGGCAGGTTCTTGGCGGTGAGCTCTTCCAAGAATTTGTGGCCGACCATGCCGTTGCCGATGACCAGTAGTTTCATGTGCCTCTCCGGAGTTGGGTGGCGCACCGTCTACGCGGTGGCTGCCAAGCGCTCGCCGAGCGCTTGCTGGTACAGCGCTTCTTCCCGTGCCTTGTGCTCGGCAGAGAAGCGCACCGCGATCGCGCACAGCGAAGCGATGGTCACGAACACACCGAGCAGGAACAGGCATTCCTGCGTGTCGGCTGCGCCTTTCATCAGAAAGCCCGCGGCCACCGCGCCGACATTGCCGCCGGCGCCGATGATGCCGGCGACGCCGCCGAGCGCGTTGCGGTCGACGAAGGGCACCAGCGCATAGGTCGCGCCGCAGGCCATGTGCGTGAACAGGCCGAAGCCGATCATCGCGGCGATGGCGATGGCCACGCTTCCGGCCTGCGCGAACCACAGCAGGCCGAGCCCTTCGCCGACGATCAGCACGAACAGCAGCATCCCGCGGCCGTCGAGACCGAAGCGCCCGGCGATGCGGTCGGAAGCGATGCCGCCCAGCGCGCGCGCGAACAGCGCCAGCAGACCGAAGCTGCCGGCGGCCAGCCCGGCGCTCTTCAGCGACAGGTCGAAGTGCTCGACGTAATAAATGGCGGCGATGTTGTGGATGAAGATCTCGACGCCGAAGCAGGCGCCGTAGGTGATGAACAGCATCCACACGCGGTAGTTGCCGGCGGCGCGCCGGAAGCTCTGCCAGCCGGCCTTCTTGCCGCTGTCCGGCAACAGGCCGGTCGCGCGCAGCGCGCTGTAGTTGCCGGCCGGGCAGTCCTGGGTGTAGCGCCAATACAGGCCGGCGACGACGAGCATCAGCACGCCGGGCGTCAGCAGCGCCACGCGCCAGCCCAGCGTCTGCTCGACGCCGAGCCAGACCACCGCGGCGAGCACCAGCGGCATCAGCGTCTGCGTCGCGCCGCCACCGGCATTGCCCCAGCCGGCCGCGGCGGCATTCGCGGTGCCGACGACATTGGGCGCGAACATCACCGAGGTGTGGTACTGGGTGATCACGAAGCTCGCGCCGACCGCGCCGATCAGCAGGCGGAAGAACAGAAAGCTCTCGTAGCTCTGCGCGGCGGCCACGCCGAAGACCGGGATGCTGCCGAGCAGCAGCAGACCGGTGTAGGCCTTGCGCGGACCGAGGCGGTCGCACAGCGGGCCGATGATCAGGCGCACCAGGATCGTGACCGCGACGGCGGCGATATTGATGTTGGCGATCTGGTCCTTGGTGAGCCCGAACTCGCCCTTGATCACCGGCATCAGCGGCGCGCAGGCGAACCACGCGAAGAAACAGACGAAGAAGGCGAGCCAGCTCAGATGAAAGGCGCGCATCTGCGGCGTCGCCAGGCTGAACAGCCGGATCGAGGTGGCTTTGGCCAGAGGCTGTGGCTTGGGTCGGTGGGTCATGCTGTCTTTCGGTCGGGCAATAAAAAAGCGTCCATGCACCGGCCCTGCGGACCGAGTCATGGACGCCGTTGTCCTGTGAATGATGCTGTCAGGCGCCGTTGGATCCGCCGACCGTCGTTGGTCGAGGGCGCCGCGCTGACTGCTTGGTTAACGCAAACAGCGTGCCAGCTCGTGCCGCCCCGTGCGCGGGCGGCGTTTGGGCCTCGCCGCTGGCGCCGATGCACCGTTCTGACGAGCCGCAACGCACCCGCGCGGTGCGCCGCACCATTGCGGAACGGCGGTCGCGGCTTGCCCAGTGCGATCAATGCGGATCGCAGTCTGCGAGGAAGCCGAGCAGTGCCTCGCGCAGCCGGTAGTAATCGGGATGTTCGAGCAGCGCCTTGCGCGTGCGCGGCCGCGGCAGGTCGACGTCGAGAATGCGGCCGACCCGCGCGTTCGGGCCATTGGTCATCATCACCACGCGGTCGGCGAGCAGGATCGCCTCGTCGACGTCGTGGGTGACGATGATCGCGGTGAGCCGGGTGCGTGCCCAGACCTCCATCAGCACCTCTTGCAACTCCCAGCGCGTCAGCGAATCGAGCATGCCGAAGGGCTCGTCGAGCAGCAGCAGCTTGGGCTGCAGCGCGAACGCGCGGGCGATGCCGACGCGCTGCTTCATGCCGTTGGACAGCTCGGATGCGCGCTTGTGCAGGGCATCGGCCAGACCGACACGGCCGAGATAGTGCTCGGCGATCTCGCGGCGCTCGCCCTTGGTGATGTGCGGGAACACCTGGTTCACGCCGAGCATCACGTTGTCGAGCGCGGACAGCCACGGCACCAGGCTCGGCGCCTGGAAGACGACGCCGCGATCCGGGCCGGCGCCGTCGATCTCGCGGCCGTCGAGCACGATGACGCCCTCGCTGATCTCGTTGAGGCCGGCCATCATCGACAGCACGGTCGACTTGCCGCAGCCGGAGTGGCCGATGATCGAAATGAATTCGCCCTGGCGGATCTTGAGGTCGAAGCCGTCGACGACTTTCGACGGTCCGGTGCGGGTCGGATAGATCTTCGAGACCTGCGAGAACTCCACGAAGCGTTCGGGCTGCACCGGCCCTTTTTTGCGCGCTGCTTTGGCCGCGGCCGGATGCTCGTCGCTGGTCGTCGGCACCACGGGTTTGAGCGGCACCACCTTGTCGCTGTGTGCACCGGTCGCGGCCTGGCCGGCTTCGATCAGATACTGCGTGACCTCCTTGCGGATGCGCACGAAGTCCGGATCGTGGTTCATCGCGCGGCGGTCGCGCGGCCGCGCCAGCCCCACGCTGAACGCTGGCCCGAGCGTCGCGCCGCTGCCGTCGCTGCCCGGCTTGAGCGGGATGATGCGATCCGCCATGAAGATCGCCTCGTCGACGTCGTTGGTGATCAGCACGCAGGTTTTCTTCTCCCGGTCCCAGATCTGCACGATCTCGTCCTGGAGCTTGGCGCGGGTCAGCGCGTCGAGCGCGGAGAGCGGCTCGTCGAGCAGCAGCACATCGGGATTCGCGGCCAGCGCGCGCGCGACCGCGGTGCGCTGGCGCATGCCGCCGGACAGCTCCGCCGGCCGTTTGTGCAGTGCCGGCGTCAGGCCCACCATGTCGACGTACTTCTCGACGCGGGTTCTGCGCTCGGCCCTGGGCAGATCCTTGAACACCTGGTCGACCGCGAGCGCGACGTTTTCGCGCACGCTCATCCACGGCATCAGCGAATAGCTCTGGAACACCACGCCGCGATCCGGCCCCGGGCCGGTGACCGGCTTGCCGCGCACCAGCACTTCGCCGCCGTCGGCTTCGATCAGGCCCGCGATCAGCGAGATCAGCGTCGTCTTGCCGGTGCCGGAGAAGCCGACGATGGCGAGGAACTCGCCCTCGGGTATCGTCAGGTCGATGTCGCGCAGAACCATCGTGCGCCGCGCGCCGCTGCCATAGCCCTTGCTCACGCCGCGCAGTTCCAGGCAGGCGCTCGCAGGCGCGGCCCTGGCCGCGGTTGCCGGTGCGACGCCCAAAGCGGTTGCGGCCGGAGCCGCACCCAAAGACGTCTTCATCGCCGCGCTCCTCACGACACCGGCTCGCCGAAGCTCACCAGGCTTTGCAAGGTCGCCATGATGCGGTCGAGCAGAAAGCCGATGAAGCCGATCGTGAACACGGCCACCATGATGCGCGCGAGCGACTGCGAGCTGCCGTTCTGAAACTCGTCCCAGACGAACTTGCCGAGCCCCGGGTTCTGCGCCAGCATTTCCGAGGCGATCAGCACCATCCAGCCCACGCCCAGGCTCAGCCGCAGCCCGGTGAAGATCAGCTTGAGCGAGGACGGCAGCACGATCTTGCGCACGGCGGCGAACCACGACAGCTTCAACACCCTGGAGACGTTGATCAGGTCCTTGTCGACCGAGGCCACGCCGACCGCGGTATTGATTAAGGTCGGCCAGAGTGAGCACAGAGTCACCGTGATCGCCGAGATCAGGAAGGATTTCTCGAACATCGGGTCGGCCGAGACATAGACCGCGGAGACGACCAGCGTGACGATCGGCAGCCAGGCCAGCGGCGACACCGGCTTGAACAACTGAATGAGCGGATTGAGCGCGGTCTGCACCGTCGGCGACAGGCCGCAGACGATGCCCAGCGGCACCGCGACGACCGTGGCCAGCGCAAAGCCGAGAAACACCGTCAGCAGGCTCGTGCCGATCTGATCGATGTAGGTCGGCTTGCCGGTCCACGCACGGATCGTCACCTGCGCCTGTGGATCGGCCGCGAGAATCTGTGCGTTGCGCGCTTCCTGACGCGCGTAGAACGCCGCGGCCTTGGCGCGCTCGGCGGCGTGCTCGTCCATCAACTGACCGGCGGCATCCCAGACCTGCGCCGGTCCCGGCAGCGCGCCGAGGCTGGTTTCCACGCTCTTCGCCAGAGCGTCCCACAACAGCAGGAAAACGCCGAAGGCCAGCAGCGGTACGCCGATCATGCGCAGGATCGCGCGGGCCTGTTCGCGCGGATCCTCGCCGGCGGCGAGCCGCACGAAGGGGACGAACCAGGTGAGCCCGGTCTTGTTGAGCGTGTTGATCGTTTGGTTGAGCATCTCGCGTCTCCGGTGCGCTCACCCGGTGGCGGCCGAACGCGGCCACCGGGTGAGCGCGTGCATCACTTGATGGCTTCCTGGCTCTTCAGGCCGATCGCGAAGCTGTCGATGTAGGCATTGGGCTTGCGGCCGTCGTAGGCGATACCGTCGATGAACTCGTCGGTCGCCGGCTTGAAGCCGCTCTCGGTGGCGAAGTCGGGGAAGTCGGACTTGCTGAACTTGCCCTCGGCGATCAGTGCCTTGGCCGCCTCGGCGTACAGGTCCGGGCGGTACACCTTCTTCGCCGTCTCGAAGTACCACTCGTCCGGCTTGCCCTCCGGGATCTGCCCCCAGCGGCGCATCTGCGTGAGGTACCAGATCGCATCCGAGTAGTACGGGTAGGTCGCGTGGTAGCGGAAGAAGACGTTGAAATCCGGCACCGCGCGCTTGTCGCCCTTCTCGTACTCGAAGGTGCCGGTCATCGAATTGGCGATGACCTCGGCGTCGGCGCCGACGTAGGCCGGCTTGGCCAGGATCTGCACCGCCTCCATGCGGTTGGCGTTGTCGTTGGCGTCGAGCCACCAGGCCGCACGGATCAGCGCCTTGGTCAGCGCCTTGGTGGTGTTCGGATACTTCTCGGCGAAGTCGGCGCGAATGCCGAACACCTTTTCCGGATTGTTCTTCCAGATCTCGTAGTCGGTGATCACCGGCACGCCAATGCCCTTGAACACCGCCTGCTGGTTCCACGGCTCGCCGACGCAATAGCCGTAGATCGTGCCGGCCTCGAGCGTCGCCGGCATCTGCGGCGGCGGGGTGACGGAGAGCAGCACATCGGCCTGGAGCTGGCCGACCACATCGCCCTTGGCCGGCGCATAGTAGCCCGGGTGCAGGCCGCCGGCGGCGAGCCAGTAGCGCAGCTCGTAATTGTGCGTGGACACCGGAAAGACCATACCCATGTTGAACGGCTTGCCCGCGGCCTTGTACTGCTTGACCACCGGCGCGAGCGCCTGCGCGCTGATCGGATGCACCGGCTTGCCGTTGTCCATCGGCACGTTCTTTTTCATTTCCTCCCAGACGGCGTTGGCGACGGTGATGCCGTTGCCGTTCAGGTCCATCGAGAACGGCGTGATGATGTCGGCCTTGGTGCCGAAGCCGATCGTCGCCGCCAGCGGCTGGCCGGCGAGCATGTGCGCGCCGTCGAGCTCGCCGGAGATCACGCGGTCGAGCAGCACCTTCCAGTTCGCCTGCGCCTCGAGCGTGACGAACAGGCCTTCGTCCTCGAAGTAGCCCTTCTCGTAGGCGATCGCCAGCGGCGCCATGTCGGTGAGCTTGATGAAGCCGAACTTGAGATCGGGCTTCTCCAGTTTTGCCATCGGCGCCGCGGCGGCCGCTGCGGGCGCGGCGGTGGCGGCCGCCGGCTCCGCGGTTGTCTCCGCGGTCTTTTTGTCGCCGCAGCCGGCGAGCGTGGCGGCGAGCAGCGCGAGCGCCGGCAGCACCGCCCGCCCGATCGAGCGAAGGGCCCCGACCTCCTTCCTGCCGTCCTCAAACCAGATTTTCATCTCGTCTCGTCCTCGATAAGCGTTGGGCAAATAAAAAGGCGCCCATGTGTCGGTCGATAAACCGGTACATGGACGCCGTTGTCCTTGAGTGCGCGTCTGCAGCCCCCGGCCCCGTCATGGGCGCCCCGCCGGACCGCCGTTGGCCGGCTCGCTGCAGCTTCGCGGGGATTAACGCAAGCACCATGCCATGCGCCTGCGCAGGTGTTTTGACAGCGCTGCACGCTGCCGTGCCGGCCGCGGCTGCGCAGCGCACCAGCGCAGCGCGCCCTCGCACGGCTGCGGTGCAGTCGGCTACGCCTGCATCAGCCGCCAGATCAGCGTGTACGCCTCGGTCCAGGCCAGGCGTACATCGGCGGTGAATGCCTGACCGAGAACCTGCTCGAGCGTCCACAGCAGCGCGATCGCCACCGTGCCGTAGTCGGTGGGCGCTGCGCCGTAGCGCTGGTGACGCCGGCCCAGATCCCTGAAGGCCGGTGCCAGCGCCTGCGGATGCTCGAGCCCGCGCACCGCCACGTCGAGCATGTGCATCAGCTTCTGCCCCTGTGCGGCGATGTCACCCTTGAACAGCGGCTGCAGCCGCGGCTCCAGCTCGAACAGCTTGCCGTAGAACAGCTCCGCGGCGGCGGTCTGCACCGGGCGCACGCGCGCCCAGGTGCTGCGCACCAGCTCGATCTGTGCAGCGTTCACGTGCGGATCCGAGACGACGCGATCACGGAACTGCGCGAGGACGGCGCGCCGTGACGCGTCTGAGAGAGACGGGAACAGACGCGCCGCGTGCGCCGTCCACACGCAGGCGATGAGCCGCCGCCGTCCGCCGCCGCCGTCCGGCGCCGGCGGCTGGAACAAGTCGATCGCTGCATCGGGCATGAATCGGGAATCACTGGCAAGGCTCCAATAAAAAGCCCACCTCCAGCGCTGGAGATGGGCTTCGTTATCCCTGCACTGACAGGCCCGTCTTTGGACCTCGTGCGCTCCACTCAAGCCATCGCACGCGGCGTGCCAAGGGAGGTGGACGACAGCGCTTCAGTCCGCCTGCATCGTCGTCGCCAGCACCGTGTAGGCCTCTGTCCACGCCTCGCGTACCTCCGGCGTGAAGCCCTCGCCGAGCCCTTGCTCGAGGGTCCATAGCAGCGCCGTGGCCACCGTGCCGTAGTGCTCGGCCTTCACGCCGTAGGTCACGTGGCGGCGGCCGAGCGCCTTGACGGCAGGCACCAGTGCGTCGAGATGGTCGAGTCCGCGCACGGCGGTGTTGAGCATCGTCATCAGCTTGTGCCCCTGCACCTTGATGTCGCCCTTGAACATCGGCTTGAGCGCGGGGTCGAGCTCGAAGAGCTTGCCGTAGA
>JBFMCQ010000090.1:7936-12678 GCA_040754295.1 Pseudomonadota bacterium
GCGTCGAGATGGTCGAGTCCGCGCACGGCGGTGTTGAGCATCGTCATCAGCTTGTGCCCCTGCACCTTGATGTCGCCCTTGAACATCGGCTTGAGCGCGGGGTCGAGCTCGAAGAGCTTGCCGTAGAACAGCCCGGCCGCGGTTTCCTGAATCGGAACGATCTGGGTCCAGCTCGACTTCACGAGCTCGATTTGTTGTGGAGTCATGGGTGAGGCCTCTGCGGTTGAAAGAAAGGTATCGGCTCGCGGCGCGTGCTCATTGCGCACGGCTCGCGGCAACCATGTAGTCGACGGCGGCGGTCACGTCCTGGTCGCTCAGGCGGTCGTTGCCGCCGCGCGCCGGCATCATCGTGCCGCCCGGCCCGAAGTAACCCTGCAGCGCGTGTGCGTACAGGGTCTGCATGCCCTTGGCGATGCGCGGTGCCCAGGCGTCGGCGTCGCCGAGCTTCGGTGCGCCGGCGACGCCGATGTCGTGGCAGCCCTTGCAGGTGCCGATCCACACCGCGCGGCCGGCGGCCAGATGCGGATCGTCGAACTGCGGCGGCTGCACTGCGGCGGTGGCCGCTGGCGGCGGCGCCGGCGTGCCGCGCTGGCAGGCAGCGACGAGCAGCACGGGGATGAGCACGGCGCGCATCGCTCAGATCGGGATGCGAATGACCACGCCGCCCATCACGTCGCCGAGCTTGAAGTCGGTCTTCGGCGTGTCCTTGTGCTCGTTGTGACAGGTGACGCAGGCCGGCGCGACGGCCATGTCGGGATAGACCGCGGTGAAGTACTTCTGGCCGCCGAGTTCTTCCTCGGCGTAGTAGTTCTCGCCCTTGTTGTCGGCGACGAACTGCAGCCCCGCCTTTTCGACTTCGGTCTTCGGCGCGTTCTGCTTGTTAATCGGCCACAGCGACTGCAGCGAATACGAGAACGGCATGTTCTTCTCGGCGACCATCTCGGCGCCGAAGCGGAACATCTGCGCCGGCAGCACCAGCGCCTTGTCCTCCTTCCAGTGCTCGGATGCCTTGATGATCTTCTCTTCGTTCTGCAGGCGGTTGACGATCAGCCGCGTGTAGACGGTGCGGTCGGCGGACATCACCGCGTGCAGTGCATCGGCCATCGTCTTCGCGCTGATGGTCTTCGCTTCCCCGGTACCGGCCGGTGCCTCGGGCGCCTTGCCGCAGGCGCTCGCGGCGAGCGACGCCGCGAGGCCGAGGAGAATCCTGTAACTGTGCTTGCGTTTCATGCTTGCTCCTGAGTCGATAAGAACCGCGAACTACTCGGCCGGCCGCGCGCGTCGTCGGACGCGGTCGGCTTCGAGATTGGTGAGGGCCATGTCGATCGACTCGATGTGCGTCGTCGGCCGGCCCTGGAAGTTGTTGGCGCGCAGTTGCGGATCGGCCATCGCGTCGATCGCAAAGCCGAGGCCGTGGCAGTGCAGGCAGGTGGGGCGGATCATCGCCTCCGGTGGCCGCAGCGTGTCGTTCTGGTTGTGCTCGACGCGCACGCTCTCTGCACCGCCGGTGTCGTCGACGACACGCGGCAGATGGCAGCTGGCGCAGCTCACGCCGCTGCCGGCCGGCAGTGCGCCCGCCTGCTCCTGCTGCCACAGCGCGAAGTGCTTCGAGTCCTTGAATGCGAGGCTGTGCGTGTCGGCGTGACAGCCCAGACAGGCGTCGACCGCCGCGTACTGCGTATCGAAACGGTGCGCGCCGTGACAACTGGTGCACGACAGCTCGCGATGCGCCGCTTCCCTGTGCATCGGCAGCCGGGCCTGGGCCGGCGTCATCGGCGCCAGCCCGGCGGCGAGCCGCATGCCGTGCTTGCCGGCGAGAAAGCCGTCGACCTGCACGGCGTGGCAGCTCCGGCAGCTCTCGTGGTCCGGTTGGTCGCGCCAGGCCTGGGCCTGCGGTGCATGGCAGTCGCTGCACTGTACGCCGGCGTCCGCATGTGCGGTTTCCAGCCAGTCGCGCACGATCTGTGGGTCGCCCGGATGGTCCGGCTGCAGCGCCGGCGCGGCGGCGTGCGTGCTGCGCCAGCGTGCCGCGAAGTCGCGCGCCGGCAGCTTGGCGGCCGGCAGCAGCCACGGCGCCTGTGCGTGCTTGAGCAGGAAGTCCTCGTAGAGCGCGCGGTTGTCGTGGAAGTTGTGGCAGCCGCTGCTGGCGCAGGTGTCGAAACCGAGGCCGGCGTGCGTGGGGCGCTCCTCGCCGATGTCCCGGTGGCAGGTCACGCAATAGTCCGGCGGCAGGCTCAGCCCCATCGGATGCGTGATCTCCGGGCGATGCTCCACGTGGCAGGCGACGCACTCGCGCGCATCGAGCAGCGCGATCAGATCGGCGTTGCGCGGATCGGTGAACTTGGACTTCGGATGCGAGTCGTCGGCGCGCTTGAGCTGCGCCCCATGACAGTCGACGCATGCATCCTGCAGCACCGCGCCGCCGCCGAAGGGACTCGTGTGGCAGCTGCCGCAGGCCAGCTCGATCTGGTGATGGCCGTGTGTCATCGGTCCGGGGGTGAACCAGGCGCGCGCGGCGAGCGGCCGATCGTCGAGAAGAATCCACGCGAGCCCGGTCGCGGCCGCTGCGCTGAGCAGCAGCCAGGCCGCGACCCAGCGCGTCGTTCGGCTACGCATTCAGAAGTAATAGATCTTGAGGACATGGAAGCCGAGCAGAACGGGCAGCGGCCAGAACGTCAGGATGTGCAGCCAGGTCAGCTGGCCGCGCAGGCGCTTGGCCTGCGCCGGCGCCAGGCGGTGCTCCAGCGCGATCAGCGCGCCGGCGACGCCGCCGGCACCGATCGTCGCCAGGAACACGCTCATCAGCCAGGCATTGATGCCGTGCCCGACGCGCCCGCCGGTATGCAGCAGCAGCGCGCCGATGGCGACGATGCCGAGCAGCACGTGCAGACTGCGCCACAGGGGGAAGCTGCCGAGGCGCAGGCGCGTCATGCGCTTGCGCAGCGACAGCAGCAAGCCGAGCGCGGCCAGGCCGAGCAGCGAGAAGCCGGTGATCTGCTTGAGCACGCCGTCGCGCCACAGCCGGTCCCAGCGCAGCTCGGTCGCGGCCCAGCTCGGCACGTAGGGCAGACCCGGCAGCAGCGCGATCAGCAGTGCCGCGAGTGCGGCGATCGCGGTCATCGCCAGCAGCGGCCGCGCGCCCCACACCGGCGCGCGCTGCGCGGTTGCGCCGAGCAGCTCGTCGAGCAGCGGCAGGCAGGAACCGCACACGGTCGATGCACGCGTGCACTGCGCCAGCGCATCGCGGCTCGCACAACCGCGCGCGACTGCCGCCGACAGCTCGCCGCGCGTCACGCCGGTGCAGTTGCAGACCGTCGCGTTCGCCGGCCAGGCCGCGACGCTGACCTGCTCGTGCGCCGGCCACAACAATCCGCTGCGGCGAAAACGCCAGCGTGCGAGCCAGCCCAGCGGCCGTTCGCGCTGCACCGCTTCGAGCACGCGCGGCAGCTCGCTCCAGTCGCCGACCGCCTGGGCGCCGACGAGGCGACCGCCGCGCAGGACGAGCGTGCGGCAGACGCGGTCCTCGCGATAGCGCAGCACCGAGACCGCGCCGCTCGGCGCCATGTCGGGCGTGAGCCCCGCGCTGAAGACCGGCGTCGCCAGCACCTTGAGACGCGTCGCGGCGAGCGAGCCGAGATAGCCGACGTCGCGACCGCAGATGACGCTGGCCGCGACCGCGGCCTGCTCGAAGCAGGGCGCGACCAGCCCGTAGACGACGCCGCGGTGCTCCGCGCATTCACCGATCGCGTAGATGTCCGGGTCCTGCGTGCGCAGACGATCGTCCACCTTGATGCCGCGACCGATCGGCAGGCCGCTGGCGAGCGCGAGCTGCACGTTGGGCACGATGCCGGTGGCGACGATCACGGTATCGCAGGGAATGCGCGCACCGCTGCGCAGCCGCACCGATTCCACGGCGCCGTGGCCACAGATCTCCGCGGCGCCGTCGTCGAGCACGACGTGTATGCCGAGCTTTTCCACTTCGCCGCGCAGCGTCGCGGCGCATTGCGCATCGAGCTGGCGCGGCATCAGCCGGTCGGCATGCTCGACGACGATCAGCTCGGTGCGGAAGCGGCGCATCGCGCGCGCGGCTTCGAGGCCGAGCAGGCCGCCGCCGAGCACGACGGTGCGACGCGAGCGCACACGCCGCGCGAGCAGGCGTTCGGCGTCGCGCAGATCGCGGAAACAGAACACGCCCGGCAACTCGACACCGGGAATCTGTGGCACATGCGGCCGCGAACCGGTCGCGAGCACCAGAGCCGAGTACGGATACTGCTGGCCCTGGGCGTCGATGACGCAACGGCGCACGCGGTCGATCGAGACGATGTGCGTGCCGTAGCGCGCCTCGATGCGCGGGTCGGACGGCAGACCGGCGCCGGACGAGAGCATCTGCCAGTTGCATTCGCCGGCGAGCGCCGACGACAGGCGCACACGATCGTAAGGCTCACAGGCTTCGCCGCCGAGTACGAGCACGCGCCGCCTGACATCGCGCGCCAGCAGCTCGCGGGCCAAGCGCACCCCGGCAGGCCCGCTGCCAACGACGACGATCGGCGGCTGCGACATGCCGTTGACCGAGCCTTCCGCCATCTCCACGCAACCTCCAAAAAAAAAGAGGTCACCTTCGCTCGCGCGGAGATGGACCTCGTTATCCAGGCGCTGGCGGTCCGCCGTTAGACCGTGCACCACTCTCGGGGATTGGCAAGCACAGCCCGTGCCAACTGCGCCGGTCGGGCGGAAGCCCGACC
>JBFMCQ010000091.1:0-12356 GCA_040754295.1 Pseudomonadota bacterium
AGACTTATCGCGCGGCCGCTCGATGCCGGGCGAAAAGCGGCGCCAGCGCGCAGGGAGCGGCGTCGCGGCTGTGACACCGGCTTGCGCCGATCCCGCAAGGGGGTGGCTCAGACGTTGAAGCGGAAGTAGGGCGGTTTTGCGCAGGAAACTACAAAGTTTCGCGCGATTGCTGCTTCAGATGTACCCGCTTTCGTACCCACTTTCCTCCGCGGACCATTGGCGCGAACGATCTGCGGGCTCACCCCAGTGGCGCCATTGCGCCGATCATCCGCTGGCGCCATTACGGCGGTCATCGCCTGGCTCCATTACGCCGATCCCGGTTTGGCTCCATAGTGGCGATCCGCGACAGAAAGCTTAGCCATGCTGCTCAATCCGTTTCGGCCGGGTATTGGTAGCCATCAAGCGACCCCGTCGCAGGCAGCCGCTGCCCATCGTGCCTGTACACTCTCCACGCCCTGCGCGACCTGAACCACCTTACCCAATCAGAGGGGATCGGTCGTAGGTTGCGCAGGAGCCTCCGCTTGCAGTCTCTTGGAGTCCGTGGAGACGCCCGGGTCCGCCCGGCGCTGCATCATCCTGAACCGCTCGGAGCGGGCCCCTGTTCAGTCGCACCGAATGTTGCCGCCGCCAAGGTCGGTGCAGGGCCGCCCTGTCCGCTGGTCGATCAGCGGCCCACCGTTGTTGAAGTCCGTGTAGGAGTTGCCGTACTGGTCGAAACGGGTCGTCGCGCCGCGTGAAGCCCTGCCGCCGTTCACGAAGATCTTGGCCGGCTTCTGGATGCCGTAGAGGCGGTCGAGTTGATCGCACGAGGGCGTGCCGCGGCGCGCTCTGTCGATTGAGCGCCGCTCCAGCTCGCACTTACGCTGGAGTTCGGGGTCTATCGGCACCCGACTACGATCGAACGCTTCGTTCTCGCGCTCGAAGGCCGCCTGCTGCTCAGCTCTGGCGCGCTGTCGCTCAGCCTCGCGGCTTTCCAGGTAGTCGCCGACGTTCTCCTGCCATGTTCCGCCACTGCTCGGCTTGCTCATCACGACGCCCGCCTTCGGGTTCGCTGCCGCTGGCTTCTGATCCGTTCGACATGGGTGATCCTGATAGGACAGCTTCCCCGCGCCGTCGACACACTTATGGACTTCAGCGGCTGCTGTCTGAGTGCACAACAACAGCACGATCAGCACGAAGGTTCGCATCGGCAGTCCTCCGCCATGGCGACCGGCCGAAAATGCCACTCGCGGTGGGGCGCGTCAATTTCGGGAAAGCCTGGGGCGGCGGCCGACGTTCGTCAGTTCCTCAGCCGCGAACACGGTAGTAGCACTGCGTCCAGTCCCTGACTGTGATCCACGGGATCTTCTCGACGCCAATGCGACGCAGCTCTTCGGCGTAGTGTTGGGCCAGCGCGCTGGCGATCTCGGTGTAGAGGTATCCGTTCGCCCGCATCGCGCGGGCGTCTTCCACCATGTGGTAGGGGTACTTCGTCGGCCGCCGCGTCCTCTTGTTGCGATACAGCGGGCGCCGCGGCAGCGCCGGCGGCAACTGCAGGGCCAGCTCGCCCGAGCCGTCCATCACGGCGTCGCCGACCCCGCCGCCGCACCAGCGTTTGCCGCGATCGTCAGTGCGATCGCGTCGGTCGCCAGCTTGCGCTGCGGCCCCTTCAACGTGTTGAGCTTGCCCGCGAGCGCCAGCAGATCCTGCTGCGGCGCCGTGACGAGGTACTGCGCGAGCTCCTGCGGCGTTGCTCGCGGGCCGGCGAGCTGCGCGTAACGGTTCACGATGAACCGCGGGTGCGCGCCAGCGGCAACGAGTCGCTGTAGCTGCTCGACGTTCTTCGCGGTAGCACGCGCTGCAGCTCGCCGGGCGATCTGGCCCATGACCGGGACAGCTACCGCGCCGACGCCTCCGCTCGCGGCCGCACCGGCGCCGGCACCGATCGCGGCACCGACGACGTTGGTCGCGCCTTTCTCGCCCCACCCGAAGCGGCCGAGTAGGCGCAGCGTGTTCTCGCCCGCTCCACCACGCACGATGTGTTGCATCGCGGCTTTCTCGGCCGGCGAGAAGCCCCGCGATTTCTTCGGGCTGTTGAGGATCGCGCGAAACTGCGTACGCAGGCCGTTCTCGAAGCCGGAGGCCTGGTTCTGCGCCCGCTCGACTGCATCCTCGATGACGCCGAGCTTGGCTTGTCGTTGCCAGAGTCCGCGGGCCTGTCGCAGCAGGGCGCCGGCCTGCACGACGTTGCCGGCCGTCACGTCGACCGCTTTCAAGCCCTGGATGACGTCGTCGTAGTGGTCGATCAGCTCCGATGCGAGCCGGCGCTCGTCGGGCTCCAGGCTCTTCGCCGCTGCACCGAGAATCCGCCGTTGCTGCTCGAGTCGGCCGAGAGTCGGCACGTCTGTCGCCAGGTCGTCGAACGAGTCGAGCGCGGCTGCGACTTTCGGGTGAATACGCGCGTTGAAGCCTTCCTGCTTCGCCCGCGTCGAAAGCTCGCTCTGCAGCCTGCCGACTGTCTGCGGCTTGAGCACCACCTTCAGCCCGTCCGCCCGTTCGTAGAGCTGCCGCGCGGCACCGGCGACGTCGTCGCGCGCGGGTGTGAGCACATCGACAGCGCTTTTTGTGCGCTGCCTCGCCAGTGTCTTCACGCCGCCGCCGATGGCTTCACTCGCAGCAGGTGCAACTACGGCGCCGATCGCAGCGCCCCTCGCAGCGCCTTCCATGCGCTCGCCGGGATCGGCGGCCCCCGCACCGTACAGCGCGCCCTGAGCGCCGCCGACCGCGGCGGTCGTCGCGACGCGGACCGGCGTCGCGGCGCGCGCGACCCTGGTTAGCACCTTCGCGCCACCAGCGCCGCCGGTGGCCAAGCTGCCCGCGATGTTCGCCGCCGTCGCCGCGACCTGGTGATCCTGCGCGAACTGTTGACGCTCGGCGTCGTAGTGGCCGCGCATATCGCGGTAAATGTCGCCCGTCGACTGCCCGGTATCCGGCGCGGCGCCAAGCTTCTGCGCTGCCTTAGCCGCAAGCGCTGCTGCTCCAAGTCCGATCTCGTCGCCGAACTCGAACGTCAAGCCTTGCGTCGCCTCGCGCGCCAGTCCCTTCGCGAGACCGACGTCCTGAGCTGGCGCGCCGGCACGCGGTACCGCGCGCGTGTCGCGCGAACCTGCGGCCTGCGGCTCCCAGGTGCTGAACTGCGCCCAGGCTGCGCCGCGCTCTGCCTGCGGCACCTTTGGCGCGACGACCTGATCGAAATACTGCCGGCGCGCCACCTGCTGCTCGTCGGCAGGAAGCTGCTGATAAGCCTGCGACGCTGCAACCTCGCTCCATGGCTTTGCCATCGTGCTACTTCCAAAGGTCGCTGTAGTCCAGGAGGTCGCTCTCACTCGTCGGGACGTTCGTGAGCCCCTCCATCACCGCCCGCCGCTTCTCCTTCTGGCGCCTGGCGTTGTAGGCCTCGATCTCGGCCAGCAGCGCCGAAGCGGCGTCATCGTCCTGACCCTGCGCCTGCGCATTCCCGCCACGCGCGCCGCGCTCGTCTTCAGGAACGAGCTGCTGCGCCGGGCCCAAGCCGAGCTTGATCGCTTCGAGGGCGGTCTGGCGCGCTGCCGCCTTCTGCTTCAACGTCTCGGGCGTGTCGAACGGCTGAGGCAGAAAGGTCTTGCCGTAGAGATCCATCTCCTGCTTCGTGATGGCCGCACCGGTGTCCTTCCGGAGAACGGCGGCGAGGAAATCGCGGCCGGCTTGCTCTGCACGCTGGTACTTGTCGCCAGCGAGCTTGTTGCCGATCAGCGGCACGCTTGCCCCAGCCTTCGCGACCGGGTCAGCCAGCGCATCTCCGCGCCCTTCGAGGTTCTTCAGCGCCTCGCTGCCGCGCGTGAAGAAAACGAGATCCTTGCTCTGCTGCTCCGTCAACTTCGGCACGCCGCCACCGGCTATGAGCGTGCCATCCGGGCCCACCATCACGCCGGCGCCCGACTTCGGCAGCGGACGCGCGCCCTCGATCACCCGCCGCGTGCCCCGATTTCCGTATTGCGCGCGGATCGCATTGCCGGTGGTGTCGGTCTCGTCGACGGGGTTGCCGAAAGTCTCGGCCGGTGCTTCGGCCGGGCTCCGCCCCTGCGAGATCTGCACGTACCGCTCGAGCGAGCTGCGCGCGGCGGGCGACAGACTGCCGATGTCGGCGAGCTGATCCATGATCGCCTGATCGCGCAGCGCGCTCACGTTGCCGATGCCGGCGGCAATCGCCTGCTGTTCCTCCAGAGCCGCATGAGCGGCCCCATGTCGCTTGCCGAGCGCGAGGCTCGCCTCCTGCTCCGGCGCGCGCACGAAGTCCAGATTCCCGATGTCGTCCGCGGCGCTGGCTGCCTGCGCCTTCAGGTCGATCGACTTCCCCATCAGCATGCGCTGGGTGCGACCGCCCGACACCAGACGCAGGCCTCCTGCCGCAATCCGGGCCTCGCGGGACGCGTTCTCCAGCGAGTTGCGCTTAGCGATGGCGCTCTCCGCCGCCGTGCTGCGCGCAATGTCAAACTGCTGCCGTGCGCGGGCTTCGTTGCGCTCGGCTTCCCGGTCGGCAAGGAATCGGCGGCCCGCCGCCAAGCCGTTGGACATATCCGCAATCGACCGCACGCCGCTGCCCGCCGGTTGCGAAAGAGCGCCGACGTCGCCGATACCGCCGGCAATTGCTGCAGTCGCGGTGCGCGTCAGCGGCGCAGGCTTCGCGAGGTTCGGTAACCGCGTAAGATCGGCGATACCTTGCGCCTGCGCCGGACTGGAAACCGACGACGCCGACGGCGCGTACTTCACGCCGCCGGCGATCGAGATGTCGCTGAAGCGGTCACCCCTGCGATAGATGCTGCCCGCAGACATGGGCTGGGTGATGGATGGGAAGCCCTTCGCTGTGGCCGTCGGCACTGGCGCAGACACCTTGGCAATCGCAGGCACGTCCGGTGCGGGCCGCGCCTTGCGGGTTTTCTGATCACTCAAGTCGATCATCGTTGCCATGGTGTTGCCTCCAAGGAAAATGCGGGAGGCGGTGAACCTCGACCCGCCGCTCTCGTCAGCGCCCCTGCATCGTGGCCCAGGGGCTTAGCCGTACTACACAGAACCGTCGCGCCCTCGCGCGCACGTGCGCGCACATGGCGCTGCGTACCGCGTACCGCGCACCTCTCCAGGGCCATCCCGCGTCAGGCCTCAGTCAGGCTCGACCGATGACGCGTCATCGTCTGTAGCTGGCCGCGGTGCTGGATTTGTTTCAGCCGTTCCGCCCGTCGATGTGCCTTGACCGCCGCCTTCGCCTGGGCTGCCTCGTCCGGCGTGCACCAGAGGTGCACCAGCACCTTGCCGCCGGCGCGTATCCGCTCCCGTCGGGCCTTCTGCGCGCGCCGCCATCGGTCTCGGCGGCGATCGGCGTTCTGGTTGTCCGTCTGCATAGCGCGTCACCCCACTGCCGGTGCAAACAATGAGCGTGCTGTGACCGGCCGCGGCGCGCCGGCGCTCCGCCGGTTCGTGAAGACGTCGCCGACTTCCTTCGCGGCCTGCTCCAGCAGCGCGGCAGCGAGCGCGAAGTTCTTAGTCTGCTCGGCGCGCTGGAACATTCGATGCAGCGCGCGCAGGCGGCAGGCGCGGTGAGCAATCGGGATGTCGGCGAGCTGTTCCATGAACGCCTTCCGTGCAACCTCGAAGTGAAGGCGCCACTTCGTCCCTAGCTTCCGACCGGCGTACTTGGTCGGGTCATAACGCTCAACAGCCTGGCGCGTGACGGTCACGCCGAACTCGGCCTTCACCGCCTCCGCCACATCGGACGGCGTGTCGAAGCAGGCGAGCGCATGGACGATGAAGGCCTTCACGGCGTCGTTGAGCTTCGGGGTGCGCTGGTGCGTCATCGCCAGTGCTCCGAGATCTGCCGGAGCTGCTGCACCGAGCCATGAAACTCGAACGCCTCGCTGAGCCAGCAGCGCCCGCCATAGCGGTTCTTCAGCAAGCCAAGCTCCAACGAAACGCAGCCCGTGGTCTCGTCCGGTGTTCCGCGCGGGTGGAGCGCGACGCAGCCGTTCAGGTCCTGCTCGATATTTCCGCTCTCGCGCAGGTCGGACAGCATCGGCCGGCGCCCCTCCTTCTCGCTGTCGCGTCCGACCTGGATCAGCGCGAGGATGGGGATCTCGAACTGCATGGCGCACTGCTTGAGCGTGCGCGTAACTTCGCCGAGCGCCTCGTAGCGTCGCTGACCGCTCGAGCGCGGCACGCGGACGAGGCCGATGTGATCGACCACGGCAAAGGCGATACGGTGCTTGCGCCGGTACTGCGCGATCCGGGCGACGATGGCGCGAAGATCGAACGTCGTCGTGTCGACATGGAGCGGCAGGCGGTGCAGGTCATGCCGGGTGATGGCGTCCGTCACCGCGTCGAGGTTTGCGGTGCCGACGCGCATCGCACCGAGCGGGATGCCACTGCGGTTTGCGATCGCGCGCAGGCCGATGCCTTCGGGCGACTCTTCGAGCGTGATGATCAGGCCCGCATGCCCCTTGCCAGCCGCGTGTAGGGCGACCTGATTGGCAACCGCGGTCTTGCCGATGCTGGTGCGGGCGGCGATGCCCCAGAGCTCGCCCGACTGCATGCCGCCCGTCATCGCATCGAGTGCCGGCAGTCCGAACGGCACGCCGAGCATCCTCCCGTAGCGGCGTTCGGCGATCGCACGCTCGATCCGCGCCTCCGCGAGCGTCATCACGCGGGAGAACGGGTCGGCGTCACTCGCGCCGGTGGCAAGGATCGCATCCAGGCGCGCGGAGAGGGTTGCTACAGCCTCCGCTGCGTCGGAGCGGTACACCGCCTCCATCGCGTCCTTGCAGGCGGCGTAGACGGCCCTGCGCTTGGCGTACTCCCGCAGGTGCGCCGCCTTCGCCGGCAGGTTCGCCGTGCTGCCGGTCTCGTTCATCATCGACATGACGCCCGCCAGGCCGCCAGCGAGCTGCAACTCGTCGCGTTCCTTGAGCCGGCCTGCAACCGAAATGCCGTCGTGCGGCTTGCCCGCGGCAGCAAGTTCTACGATCGCCGACCAGATCAGCCGCCGGCCCTCGTCGGTCAGCGCGTCGTCGCCGAGAATCGCGGCGACCTCGTGGACCATCGGAGTGCCCTGCAAGCTCGCCAGCATCAGACCGCCGAGCACGTCCTGCTCGAACTCGACGCTCGCCAGCACGGGACGCGGATTCGGGCTCACCGGGCGCCCTCCATGCCGAGCTCGCGCAGGACGTCGGCCGAGCGGCGTGTCGGTGGATCGTAGAAGCCGCGGGTTGGCTGCCCGTCTTGCGAGGCGCGTTCTGCCGTCTCATCTTCCCAGCGTCGGCCGTTGAGCCAGGTCGCCGGGTGCGGAATGTACTGCCCGTCGTCGCGCTGCCACTGCGCCGACCGCCTGTCGCGCTCGAGACCAGCGAGGACCGCCGGCAGCGCCCCCGTGTCCAGCTTCAGCTTCCGCCATGCGCTCACGGCGTGCGGCTTGGAGACCTTGCGCGGATACGCAAGCCAGAACTCAACGAAGCCGTCGGGCAGGTCGCCGGCCGCAGGCTTCGACACCGAGCGCGCGCCTGCGCGCGCAGAGCTGTTTTCTTTCTCTGCTTCTGCTTCTGCTTCTGCTTCTGCTTCTGCTTGGGCGACTTCACGTGACCTCGCGTGACTGTCACGCCCTGTCACGCTTTGCCCGTGACATTCGGCGGGCGTCGTGACCGGCAACGACATGTCGTCGGCGTTCTGCTTCGCGGCACGGTGGCGACGCTGGCGCTCCGCGTCGGCCTCACGCTTGGCCTCGTCGTCGCGCATTTCGCGGTACTTGAGGTAGTTCAGTAGCCGCCATCCTCCGTCGATCTCTTCGATGCGGCGGCCGTCGTGATCCTTGGTGCGGCTGTACGGATCCGGACCCAGGAACGACGCCAGCGCCGCCTCGCATTCCTCGAGCGTAATTCCTGCTCGGCGCGCCAGGCCGGGAACGCTGGCGTGCACGCAGCCGCTGCGGTCGGCCATCGCCAGAAGCGCCACCCAGAGGATGCGGGTTGGGTACGGTTCGCACCAGACGGTGGACTCGGTGAGCGACGAGAACAGCTTCGTGAAAGTGCGGCTGGCCATCGTCAGACTCCGCACGCTCGAGCGATCCGCTGCATCGCCGCGCCGTACTCCGCGGGCGGTGCAGACGGATGCGCGGCTATCCACCCCGCCTTGGCTGCCTCGTAGGCGGCGTAGTCAGCCACGCGGCGCCGGCGTGCGGTGCGCGCCGGCGTGCATGACGTGCAATCCGGGGTCGATGTGGCGCGTCTCTCGCCCGCTGATCGCGAGCTGCAGCGTCCTACGCTGCCTGCGCGACTGTGCGCATCGTGGGCCCCCATGTCAGGCCGCCACGCTGGTCAGGCTGTCGATGTAGGCGCGCACGTCGCCGAGGCGCCAAGCGGTGCACCGCTGCGACACTCTGACCGGTGGGAGATGGCCGGCGCGCGCGAGGCGCCAGATTGTGGTCGTCGACACCCCCAGTAGCGCCGCAACCGTCCGCAAGCGGATCAACGCAGCGTCGGGCAGACCGTCGACGTCGGCGAGCGACGTAGTAGTGGCGCGTGCGGGCATTTGGCGCATCCGGTTGGTACGTGATGCGCAATCATCCAGCCGACGGACAGCGGCGGCGGCTATTTATTTTCGAGATTTCTTAGCCGTGCTCCCCACGAGAAGCCCGGATTCGGTTTCGGCGAGCTGGTCGCTGCGCTTCTTGGCTTCGCGGATTTTTAGCCTCACCCAATCGACGGACCTACGGAGATCTTCGGCCGTGTCCGCAATGGCGCGCCGTTTCTTCGCAACTACGTTTTTTCTCTGGGCCGCGAGGCGGTCTTCAAACACGCTCACCACGCAGTCAGCTTCCCACGGATTCAGCTCTTTGCGCCGCGCCTTGGAGTGCTTGTGCGGCTTGATTCCGAAGGCGTCGCCGAGCGAGCCGAGCTCGAAGGTCCTGAAGGCCTCCCATCGGGCGATCACCGCGTCAGACACCCATACGGGGCAGACGATGCGGTACTCGATGGCGTACATCGCCGCACGGAAGGCAATGTTGTGAGGGCTCGTCGTCGGTGCGACGGGCCACTGCCACGGTTCAGACTTTGGCGCTTCGCCGTTCAGCTCCTGATAGAGCTGGTACAGTGCCTCGAAATAGGCAGTATGCTTGTTCGGCAGCGAAGCGAGTATTTTGCGCCGTCGCGCCTCTTTGTCGTCTGCCATGATCACCCCCTTCGCCGACGTCGACGTTCGTGCGCCTCGGTGGCGGCAGCCAGGAGAGCGAAGCCGGTCCGCGCGAGCGACGGGGAGTCAGGTGCCGGGTCATCGCCAGCGGCCAGCTCTGCGGCTCGCTCCATCGCCCGCCGGATGTCATCCTTGCGGTACACGGTCTTGCCCATCCACGGGAACGGCCGCAGGCCGTATTCTCGAGCCTTGGCGCGGAACTGCGAGTACGACACGCAGGCGTAGTGCGCGGCTTCCTCGACGGTGAGGAAATCCTTTCCGGCAATGTCGAATGGTCGGCGCTGCACAGGCTGCGGCGCTGCGTCAGCCCGCCACCGCTTCGCGCACAACCCTCGGATGCTTGGCTGCAATCCTCAGGAGCGTCTGCGCCGCGCCGCTCGGCTCGCGCCGGCCCTGCTCCCAGTCCTGAAGCGTGCGCACCGACACGCCCATGCTCGCCGCGAACTGCGACTGAGACAGGCCGGTCTTGAGGCGCGCGGCGGCCGCAGGCGTCAGCTTCACCGCGGCGACGCGCTTCACTTTGGCTGCCTTCATCTGGCGCACGGATTCCAGCAGCTCGGCACCGATGTCGCGCTTCGCGTCGCGGGCCAGCAGTTCACGCTCGGTCTTAGGCATCGTCCAGTTCCTCTCGAATCTTTCTCAGCACCCCGGCGGGGATGTTGTCCTGCGCGCTCTTGGCGTAGATCAACAGCAGGCAGAGCCGGCCCCGCGCGGTCTGTGCGTAGTAGATGACCCGCACGCCGCCGCGCTTGCCCATACCTGCCCGACTCCACCGCACCTTGCGGCAGCCGCCGGACCCGGGAATGACGTCTCCGGCATCCACGTGATTCGCCAGCCAGGCCGCGAACGCGCCGCGTTCCTCTTCCGTCCAGTAGTCCGGCCAGAGCTTCGAGAACAGTGCGGTTTCTACGACGGTCAAGAGCACAGAATGATTATACGGCAAAGCCGTATATTGTCCAGGTGGCCCGTCGAACTCCTCCTTCTCGGCCTCAGCCCGCGGCGGCGCCCTCGACCTCACAGGTCAAATCGTTCTGCAGGGCGATCAGCAGCGCTAGGCTCTGGCGGGCAAGAATCTCAATCGCGCTACCCGGTTCGGCGATCTTCGTAATCGCCTGCGCCATCGCCAGCAGGTTTTCGGTGGTGCTCAGGTGCTCAAGAGCCCGCATGGTCATCGTCTCCACGTTGCCCGGCGTCGCCGGATGGGTTGGCGTCCATGCGTAGGGAGGCGGCGCGCTCCGGGCCGCCCGAGTGCCGGCGAGGTCAGCGCCGGCGCGGTTGAATCGTCAGGCCGACGACAGCCGGATCGCGTCGGCCGCGTCCTCAGCGCGCCTGCGCACTCGGCCGGCCTCGGTGCGGATGACGGTCAGCACGTCTTGCATCGCGCCTTGCGCCTCAGCCTTGCGCGGCGAATCCAGCGCGACGGCGAGCACCAAGGCAAGGGCCTCGACGTGGCGGGCGACGTTGATTGCCATGTCACAGCTCACGGCGGGATCAGCGAGAGTGATGGTGTCGTTCATATAGCTTCCCCTATGCCGCGTGCAGCGGCACTACGTTGCCGGCGCCGTTCTTGAGCGAGTCCAGGTAATCGGCCCAGGCTTGCATCATCCGCGTGCGGTCGGCGAAGTGCCGCGCATGGTTGTACGTCGAGCGAACTCTGTTCGGCTCGCCGTGTGCGAGTTGGCGCTCGATCCAGTCGGCGGGATAACCCTGCTCGTTGAGGATCGTGCTACCCGTCGTGCGCGTAGCGTGTGGCGAGTAGCGGCCGGCCCATCCCATTGCGTGCAGCGCTTGGCGCAGGTTCGCGTCCGTCATAGGCTCGCTGCGTCGGTCGCGATGCGGAAAGACGTGGGGACGGTGGCCAGTGAGCGGCTGCAGCGATTTCAATAGGTTCACCGCCTGAGCGGGCAGGGGAACGCGATGTTCCATCCGCTTCTTCATGCGCTCGCTGCCGATGGTCCAAGCCGCGGCCTCGAGGTCGATCTCCGACCAGCGGGCGCCCGTCACTTCACTCGGACGACATAGCGTCAGCCACATGAGGCGGAAGGCAGCAACCGTCTGAACGTTGCGCTCACGCCCGTCCAGGTCGCGGAGGAACTCGCCGATCTCCTTCGGCGTGAGCGCGCGCTTATGCTGTGTCTTATTCTTCGGCAGTGCTTCTTGCCATGCGAGTACCGGGTTCGACGTCACGCCGTATTCCTCGCGTGCGAGCTCGAACACTTTGAAGATTGTGGTCCTCGCCTGCGCGGCAACCGTCGGCCCGTTCTTCTTCGCGGCCGCCTTCAGCAGGGAGAGGATCGACGCCGACTCGATCTGCTTGACCGGAATGGCGCCGATCTGCGGAAACGCGACGCGCTGGAGTAGGCGCAGACGCTCGTCCTTCGTGGCTTGCGTCCAGTCTCTGCCCTCGATCCACGCCCGCGCCACGATCTCGAACGACGCCTCGGCGTCGCGCGCGACCTTCTGCCGCTGCTGCTGGCGGTAGTGCGCGGGGTTGATCCCCTGCTTGACGAGCCCGCGCGCTCGGAGGCGCTCCTGTCGGGCCTCTTCTAGCGTGAAGCCGCCGGCGGCGCGCCGAACCGCCGCCTGCTCCTTGGACTCGCCCGGTGGCGCAGCGGCGTAGTGCCCGATCGCATACACGCTCTCGCGAGTTTCACCGCCCTTCGTCAGCTTGAATCGGTAGCGCCATGCCTTCGTTCCGTTGGGCATCACCATGAGGTACAGGCCTTTGCCGTCAGGCAGCTTCAAGGGCTTCGCCCCGGGCTTGGCGTTGCGGCACTTGGTATCGCTCAGCATCGACGCTCCCTGTTGCGGTCACATACCCACTTTTTTGCCTTCGCTCGGTGGATACGTACCCGCTGTCATACCCGCTTTTTCGTAGTATGGCAAGAGCCGCCATGATCCTTCGTGGCACGAAAAAGCCCGCTAAGTGCGGGCTTTGTATTCATAATTGGAACGCCTCGATACGTCGTGAAACGACTGCTACGGCTCAGACGTTGAAGCGGAAGTGCATCACGTCGCCTTCCTGCACGATGTAGTCCTTGCCTTCCAATCGCCATTTGCCGGCGTCCTTGGCGCCGGCTTCGCCCTTGTACTTCACGTAGTCGTCGTAA